>PAXL01000014.1 GCA_002714465.1 Gemmatimonadota bacterium
AACCCCGCACCATATACGCCTGCAGCACCCCGCTCTCATCCGAATTGAAGAATCCGGATCGCCCGTTCGGTGACAGGAACGGATGGATATGGGTGTCCTTCGTCCAGGATGATCCCGGGTCAGCCACCTTCCGTGCGTTCGTCATTGGACCGTTGTCTTCCTCCGGCATGTCGAACAGCCAGACAGTGCCGCCCCCGTCTCTCGGTCCTACATCCGTGATCAGACGTCTCCCTCCGATGTCTGTGGCAAAGTGCCAGAAGTTGGGGCCGTCGAAGTCACGGGACAGGTCGTTTCTCCAGCTGTTCGGTGCGTTGATTCCATCGTGACCCGAATGCGGTACTGCTTTGCTTGAGATGAGCTGCTGTTCCTCGGGGTCACGCGTGTTCGTGCTCGTGATGGCGAAATCCGATCGTCCTACCCAACACTGGTGGCCCTGACAGTGTTCGTTCCCGTCACGTCCCCAGGGGAAGTTTCTGAAGTTCGTTCCGTCGTCGCGGATCAGGTGGATGTCCGCACCTGCTCCGCTCACGAGCTGAATCAGGTCGCCCTTCGTGCTGACCGTGTTCCCGTGGTTCTCCTGGATCATGATGTCGTGGGATGCGTCCGGGTCCGTCTGGCGTGTGTATTGAGGGTGGATGTTGCACCAGGATGTGCCCTCGAAGATCAGTCGGACCGATGGTTCGTCTATCTCGAAGACGAGGAGACCCCAAGGTGCGCCGACCGTTTGCCCGTCTCCGAGGAATCCCGAGATCGCGATCCGCTTGCCGTCGGACGAAATTGTTGATAGCGGATAGGGGCGGCTGAGACGGTAGCTCGTGTCAGGGATCGCGTGATCCAGCACGAACAGGGTCTCTCTATCACTACCGCTGAGCTTAACACGTTTCAGCGTAAGACGGCCACCATTCGTCTCTGTCTCGTCGACGAAATAGTATAGGTATTCGCCGTCAGGCGAGATCGATGGACCGGTCGTACCGGGCTCAGTCGTGATGGGGGTCAGGCTGCAGTTGTCTTCAAGGTTACAGAGTAGGAACTGATGCTCTGGGTCACGAGGGTCCGACCCGTGTGGGTGAGCCGATCGATGAATGATCAGTCGTTCCGAGTCTGGTGTGAAGATTTGCGCCTCCATATAGATGTGCGAAGACGGTAGCGCTTCATCCGTTAGCTGGATGATTTCGAGTGCCTTTCGATTGGCCGAGGGCACGAGATCTGGACGTGGTTTCATGGGGCCTCCTGAGAACGAGTATGTAAGATCAGACGTTTCGCAGGGATCGCAAACGGCTATGCGTCGGGTCGTAAACCGGGGCTGATGGTCAGGATATTCGGCAAGTGGGAGACAACCTTAGCAGTGGTACGAGACGCGCGACGTGACTAGTCCGAAAAGTGCGAAAGGGCATCATCGATCGAAGCAGCTTCTTGCGAGGCTGAACACCCACGATCCGTTTGTCCAACTGACCGTTCGATTAAAGTATCAGGCAGGTGGCATACTTATTCACGTGCTACATGTCCGCCAGCATTTTGGCAGTATGTCGCGTGTCGCCACGTTGGGTGAGCGGCACGCGGACGTCGTTCGCATCGAATGCGACGAGGATAACGAATCAGTGAGTTTGAGACGCCAGAGGAGACCGGAGGAATGCTAAAAAGTCTTCCGGCGGATGATAGCCGACGAGCTTCTTGAGAAGCTTACCGTTCGGTGCAAGAATCAGACAGGTGGGAATCGTCGTCACGCCGTACTTCCTCGCCAGTTTGCGCGAGTTGAGCGTTTCGTCTCCGATGCGGGCCATCGGCGTATCGTTTTCCGCATCCAGTTTGACGGTCGTGTAGTGCTGTTTGAGGACAGCCTTGACGTCATCCCGCGAGAGGACGCGGCGGTCGAGTTTCTTGCAGTAGGCGCACCAGTCAGTGTAAACCTCGACCATAACCAACGTGTCCGTGCTGTCCGCGCGAACCAAGCCTCTAGGATAGGTAAGCCATTCTGCTTCGACTGATCCACCAAAGAGAGAGACGAACGCGATTCCGGAAACGATGGCTCTTATGCTGCGCATAAGCCTCATAGGTAGAAGGGAAGTGTAGATTAACGCCGAGATGCGGGTCTTCTGACGAATTGGGAACCTCTAAAGCTTGGCCTATCTCGGTCGGATCTCAGTCCACAAGGTAGGCAGGGGGGAAGTGGGTCGTGTAGCGTCGCCCCCATGAAGTGTCGTGGCATTCCAACTCGAGGCCCTGTCAACGGTGAACTTGAGATCCCGTCCCGGATGAATGCCGACAGGCGCCACCACCGTGTAGTGGTCGTGGTTGAGAATAGGGCTCACACACCTCCTTGTGTAAGCTAAGTCCTCCGTTCTGGAGCCCATATCAGTAGGCTACCTTCATCGATGCCGTGATGGTCCGCGGTTGTCTTGGTCCGTAAATGTAGCCTGCGTCGCGATCAATGCCCTGATCGAAGTCGCTCTGGTAGCCGTTGAAGATGTTTTTGATTCCAACCTTGATTTCCAGTTCCGGAAGCTGTCCTCCGAGCCCTAGGTCGAGATCGAATGATGCGTTCGCCTCCCAGAAGGCATCTGATCGCTCGAGCCGATCTTCTGCGATGTAGCCGGCCAAATGTGGCACATCCATCGGACCTGTGTAGATACCAGAAACCGCCGCGCTCGCGAAGGACGCGAACTGCCAGGATGCGGCGTAGTAGCCGTAGAGACCCGGAGTACGAAGCATTAGATCCGAGAACAGTCCGTCTGCCCACTCGACCGGGTCGTCATACCGACTCGACTGCAGGGTCAGGCCAGCTTGGAACGAAGTCTTCCACGTCGAGGCTCGGAGATCTAGTGTTGCCCCTTTCACAACCGCACTGCCTCCGTTCTTCTTCAGGAGCAGGAAGTTGCCGGCCGTATCCTCACCGTTGTCCTCGAGGATAAAAGCGTCTGTCACCTTCGTGTAGAAGCCCTCAAGCGTGAACCCCCAGTAGTAGTCTGGGTTACTGTAGGAGTGGTCGTAGGAACCTGAGCTGCTCCAGGATCGCTCCGTGCCAAGATCAGGAGCGAGCTCGATCAGGAGAGCCTCGCCTGAGACGGACTCTATGTGCAGGTCCTCGTCGAAGGTCTGCGGGGCGCGATAGCCGGTCGAGCCGGAAAGGCGGATCTGGCTTTCCCCGTTCAGGCGAAGCAGCAGGTTCGCACGCGGGCTGACGATCGGATTGTCGACGAACGAATGCTTGTCGAGGCGAGCGCCCAGGAGCAGGTTCACGAGTTCGACTGGCTTCCAATCCGTCTGTGCATAAGCGCCGACCGTTGTGATCGACTGATCCGTGAAGCGTTGGTATCCGACGATCTCGTCTTCAAGACGGTTGTACTTGAGGTCTGCTCCGAAGGTCAGGTCGTTCGTCGAGGACGCAGACCTTGAGTAATGGCCTCCTGCCGCGATTGTGCGATCCAGGGACTCACCATAAGCGTTTGGGTCGCGCCCTGCACCGTAGTAGCTGTCTCGTGATGTCCGCTGCGCGGAAAGGTAGAACTCGACCTCGTTCAGTTCGTCCGTCGCGAGCACGTTCTCATACGCCACGCTTCCGCCGATGACCGTATGCTCAAGCCATTCGGCGATGTCTGCTTCGTGGGGTTTGAACTCGAAGCGGTTTCCGCCTCGGCGGTCTTCGTTCAGGCTGTGGAATTCGAAGGTAAGCTTGCTCAGGAGACTCGGTCTAAGGTGGCTGCGCAGGCCGAAGGAGGCGTTCTGGAGCTTTACGATCTCCGAGAAGTCGTCATGGTCGTGGTCGTAGGGCGAGCGCGAACGGGCCAGACCAAACAGCGAGACACCGGCACGCAGATCGTCGGATACATAGGTGGTCGAGACGCTGACCTTGTGGTCATCTGCTCCCCCGTTGAGGAATGATTTTGAGGCGGTGACGTCGAAGCCCGTTTTGATCGCCTCTCGCGTGATGACATTGACCGTCCCAGCAATCGCGTTACCGCCGTAGAGGGCCGAACCGCCGCCGCGAACGACTTCGATCTGCTCGACCATTGATGTCGGGATTTGCTCGAGACCATAGACGCCGTTGAGAGCGCTGAAGATCGGTCGACCGTCGATCAGGATCTGCGAGTAGCCCCCCTCGAGTCCGTTGATTCGGAGCTGAGTGAAGCCGCAGTTCTGACAGTTGTTCTCCACGCGAAGACCCGGCTGGAAGACGATGCCATCGGCAAGCGTTTCGGACTGTGTGTCCGCGAAAAGTTTGTCGTCGACTATGTTGACGATGACCGGGACGTCGCGCTTGTGTTTCTTGGTGCGGGTCGCGGTGATGACCATATCCTTGCCACGCAGGTCGGATTCTGTCAGCTTGATCACGAGACCATTGCGTCCTGTCTCATGGCCAACCTGAACTTCCGTCTGGCCGTAACCGACCATCGAGACGCGGATCGTGAACTCGTCCGATACGACTTGTTTGAGAATGAAGTGTCCTTCTGAGTCGGCAACGGAACCTATTCCTGTTCCCAAGACGACGACGTTTGCCCCAGGAAGAGGTTCACCCGTTAAGAAGTCGACCACGGTACCGTTGACCGGCCCCTGTTCCGCTGAAAGGGGCATCGCAAGCAGCAGACCTAGCACAACCAGCTTGAGAATGCATGTCGGAATATGTCGTAAGTCGTCCATACAGTAGGCCTTTGGAGGAGCGGCAAAGCTAAAAGGCTTCTGTCGGGCTGTCAATAATATATTTAGTCTAGGCTAATAATTGTATCGAGTAAAAAAGCTCAGTGCTTTTTTCAGTTCCGGTTGGCTAGAGAAGTTGGAATCGTGAGAGGACGGGATCGTGATCGCTGGCGGGGTCTGGAAACTCCGAATTGAAGTGGGCGATCCCCTTGATGACGGCATAATGGGCGACAAGCGGCGAGCTGTGGTTGCCCCCCTGGACCTGTGCGATCGTGACCGACTTTCCGGCGTGTACCATGGATGTAGAAAACGGTAACAACAGAATGAGATTACGCATTGTGAAAGCCTCGGGGTCTCTTCGGGAATCAGCGAGGAAGAGTGTACAATCTGGCTATCACAACAACGTTACGGCAGGATTACGCGGCGAGCCGAAGCGGAAAGTGAGCTAAGCCTAGTTCTCTCAAAGGCTAAAAGTAGGAAATCCGATAGTTTAGACGCAGGTTGCGGCCTGACTCTGGCATCACCGATCGAATGCGCGAGAGGTGATTGCGATACTCCGTGTTGGCCATGTTATCGAGAGTTAGCGTCCAGCTATGACGGATTTGGTCGCCTGAGAGTTCTTTCTGCGCATACAGACCAAACACAGCAAACGCGGCCGTCGGCATTTCGAATCTGTCTACGCGGTCCTGTTGGGCAGCCACCTCGGCATTTGCCCCGACCGTCAGCCAAGGATGTCGGTATTCGAGTGTACCGTTCACCTTCAGCGGCGGGATCCCCGGCAAAGGTAGGTCGTCATCCCTGTTCTCGGCGTGAATGTAGCTGACGCCGATTTCCGCCAGAAGGCGATCTGCGGGACGGGTGGCTAGACGGAACTCTGAACCGAGAAATCTAGCATCGACACCATCGATCGCGTAGATCGGGAGTAGCAACGCGAAGTTGATGTCACCCGTGTTGCGCGGCGTCAGGAAGTTCGCATACTCGCTCCAGAAGCCAGTCGCGAGCAAATCGATGCCCTGATTTCGGTAGTGTAGGAAAGCCTCCAGTCCGAAGCTTCTCTCCGACCTGAGTGTCGCGTCACCCACCTCGAACGTATACGCTGCCAGATGAGGGCCTTCGTTGTA
The DNA here is from genome assembly GCA_002714465.1 of Gemmatimonadota bacterium. The sequence goes on from PAXL01000014.1 coordinate 5,754, forward strand.
GAGCTCCTCGATCGTCGGAATCCGCTCTGATCTGCTGACCGAGAATCCGGCCGCGAGCCGATCGGAGATCGACACGAGCGGGCTGACCGCCGCAGACCAGCCGTGGAAGTTTCTGTCCAAATCCCCAGACCCCTCGCGAGCGCGTTCGGAGTCTCTAGGGTTCAGAAAAGAGAAGGCGTAACGTCCTGCGACCTGCAGCTCGAAGCGTTCTCTCGATGCTTCGTGATACGCGCTCAGGGTGCCAGAAAGCTGACTGGTTGGCGGCGTGAACACGAACGCCCCGAGCTCGAGTTCGTAGTGTGAGAGGCTGGCGCCCAGGATCGTCTTCGACCGGCCATCACCAGGCCCAACGTGCAGACTCAGATCACCACGGTAGTCATGGAACAGGAACTCCGCGCCGATGTTCCCATTCGACTCGAACTCGAAGTGATGGTAGTGGGTACGAGCGAAAGAAGCCTCGAGCCGATCCAGCGACTCACCCTCGAACTTATAGGATGCATTCGCATCGAAGACCCGTCTCAAGATGTCAATGTCCGCCCCGTTCGGATGACCCCCGATAAAGCCACCGGGAATCCCATAGTCCGTGTTGAACTGGTCAAAACTGGCACCGACATACCCACGTTCTCCGGCATAGGAGACGCCGGCGATCAGGGTGTTAGTGTTGATCTCTGTGTTATCGAGCTCCCCGATCGGTGTCTGCTGATTCCGGGTATCTCGGTATGTCGTTTCCCCGGACACACCGAGAGGACCGAGGGGGGCGACGATTGACATTGCCAGAAGGCCGCCGCGGTTTACGGTCGACCCACGTAAATCGATTGTGCCCCAGGCTTGTGTGGGGAGTGTTCTGGGGAACTTATTCTTGACGACGTTTATCACGCCGCTGTTGGCAGACGATCCGTAAAGGAGGGATCCCGGCCCACGGATGATCTCGATCTGCTCGAGGTTGAACATCTCGAGTGTCATCGCGTGATCCGCCGAGGTGCCCGAGAGATCGCGGGACTGCAATCCGGCCTGAGTGATCTGGACGCGATCGCCACTGAGGCCGCGTATCACGGGGCGAGCGGGGGCCGGCCCCATGCTTCGGATACCGACCCCCACCTCGTTCCTGATCGTCTCAGCAAGCGTAAGGCTGTAGTTCTTTTCCAGGTCCTTCCCGCTTAGGATCCCCAACGATTCCTGGAACTCCTCGAAACGCGTGTCCGGGGAATGGGACAGGACATCGATACCCTGCAAGAGCAGCACCCGGGGCTCCAGCTCCACCCGAAGAGCTGAGACCACTTCTCCGGAGATGCTGACCTCACGCGATAAACCGCGGTACCCGATCCTAGAGAAGGAGAGGACATGACTGCCGGTCGACAGCGTGAACATAAACTGACCATTGTCGTCGGTCGATGTCCCACGCGGTGTGCCTGACAGACGCACCGCCACCTCTTCAACCGGTTGTTTAGTTTGGCTATCGACGACATAGCCCACCACATCGACCGGCTGTTCGGAGTTAGAGAATCCCGCGAGGAGGAAGAGAAGGACAAGTGACCCGATCCATCTTTCGCTGATGAAGTAGGGGTAGACTGGTTCCTTCCTCTTCCGGTCCCCGCGGAGCCTAGTTAGACGGTGCACTAATTGCAACCGGTATCGTCGCAAACGTTTCCTCTGTGTCCCCGTCGTGGAGTATCGACAACGTGATTGTCGTCGATCCAGCCGCTTTGCCGATGATCCGGAAGGCCCAGAATTCGGGATCTGCTGGTGGATCGAATCCAAGCAACGATGTATCCGCGACCGCAATCCCAAGCGAGTGAGCCGGAACGGAGGGTTGAAACTCAACGTCCTTGTCGTCGAAGAACTTGGCTTCAAAGTGATCGGTGCTGTCACCTTGCGCCACCGTCAGCGATCCTGTTGTCTCGCCTTGGCCGGCTAAGGGGGATTCGGTCAGCACCTGTCCGCTTTCCTCGTCCTTGACGCGAACGCCAACCGGTTCACCGTGCTGACCCGTCTTAGATTCGATGTGAACCGAGAGCGGCAGCGTAGAGAAATCCGAATGACCATCGTGAAGAACGGATAGGATGACCGTCGTCTCACCCTCAGCGAGTCCACGAAGATGGAACTCGAAGCCTCCCTCGTCACCTGGATCCTGGTATACCTCCAAAAGAGTCTGGTCAGCGATTGTCCAACCGAGGCTAAGCTCGTTGCCCGTGGGAGCGGCAAACTCGGTTCCATTTGCATCTAGGAACTTGATGCTCAAGTGACCTGTCAGGCCGATTGGAGCCTCTAGATGATCGCGTAGTCCTCCCGTCGTATCGACTACACCCTGAAAATACCTGAAGAATCGAACGCCCGAGTCGATCAGCACCAGACCCTCTGCCCCGAATTCCTCTTCCACATGAACAGGGATCGGTTTTGTGCGGAAGTCTGCGTGCTCGCCGTGGGTAATCTCGAGGATGATGGTCGTTTCACCGGCCTTGAGACCGCGGAGGTGAAACTCGAAGTCTCCTTCCTCGCCTGGATCCTGAAAGACTTCTAAAACGGTGGGGTCTGCGATGACCCAAGTGAATTTCCATTCGGGAGTTTTTGGGGGTGCAAGCTCGCTCCCTGCTGAGTCCAAGAATCGGATGCCCCAATGGTTCGTTAGTTCGCCAACCTTAGCTTCAAGGTGGCTCGCATTGTTTCCAGTGGAATCAATGTTCCCCTGGAAATACCTAAAGAAACGGACCCCCGAGTCTACGAGTACTAGACCTTCGGCCTCGTAGTGAACCTCCTGAGTAGACGTTGGATCATCACTGCCGCAGCCCGCGAAGACTGCGACCATAGTAAAGGCAAGCGCAAGAAACGCGCCTTGGTATCGGCAAAGCATCGTGTTCTCCTGACATACGGTTTGCTCAACGAACAGGATCCACCAGAAGGGACTTTAAAGATGGTCCAATCCGTGATGGACCAAGGCGGATCATTGGTGAGAGCCAAATAGCCGATCGCCTAATTTGATCGACAGCTGGATCTATGTATAGCAGAGTGTTCGTGCTACCGTTGTGGAGGCGGAGAACGACCTTGTTGGGAGATTCGAAGGGTAGGCGAGTGGCCGACGGCGGATGAGATTCGCTTTTGGCCGGAAGCAATCAGTAAGACAAGAGATAGCGCCGCAGGTCCGAGGAACAGGACCTGTGCCCATTCACAGACAACACAGTCGGTTACGTGACATTCGTCCGCGTGGTCAGGCGTGAGACCGTGCGACAACGCGAATCCGAACGCGATAGTCAGCAGGGCCAAGGCAAGGGCAGTCAGGGCTGATTGGTTGCGGAGGCGAAACATATCAATTGTGGTGGTGGGACTCTGTAATGGCGTCGTGATCGTGGCAATGATCGTGGCTGCAGAGGTGCTGGTTGCGGACATGGCCAAGAATCAGGAAGGCGGATCCTGCTACTGTGATGCCCCGTTCGCCAAACTCGCTGAGCAGGGAGTGTCCGGCGAGAGCTGCCGTTACCATGAACCCAAGGCCGATCAGCCCGTAGAAGATGACACGGACATCCTTATGCGCGCGACAACCGAGCGTCAGGGCGAGAAGGCTGGTTGGGAGGATGATCCAGAGCAGGATCGCGTGGAAGCTCTCATCACCGAAGAACGTTGAGGCGATTACCGGAAAGGCGACAATGACAACCGGTATCAGGAGGCAGTGCACGGTGCAAGCCGTCGAGATCAGAATTGCGGCTTTGTCGCTGAATATGCGGGCGCGATTGAGCATTTATGTTCACTTGAGTCAAAGTGCGTATGGAGTGTGTATAAACCTACCAGCGAAGCTAGGTTGCAGCAAGTTTAAAATGAATATGATTATAAAGATTTATTTTTAAATAATTTAAGGCTCTTCTTCTGTGACGTTCTTCTCGACACATTCCCCGCAGTCCAACCAGTGCTCCTTGGGTAGATTGACCAGCGCACGTGGGCTGCTTCCCCGCTCGAACACGGGGTGAAACAACACATCCCCTTTCTCGTGATGCGTTCCGCACGTATGACAGTCTGCTTCTTCTTTCAGTTCGACCGGTGTGTATCCCGCGATCACCCAGCCATCGTGACCCGTATGGGCAGCAAGACTCTGCAGCGCTTCCCGAATGGTACGTGACTTGTTCCCTTGGTAGTATTTGTCTGCCAACGTGTCGAGGAGATCGACAGTAGCGTCATCGAGGGTGAAATTGAGTCGTTTCATGCAGGTCTCTCGGCAAGGAGTGGACTATGGGTGTGTAGGAATATACATACTTTCAAGACCGAACCAAAGGTTGCCTTGTTCAATTTAAAACCTTGGCGGATTGTGGTGGACGACTAACAACTCATTCGGCAAAGCGATTGGTTTCTGATGTGGGCCGATATCATCGTGATGCCGCCGACGACAGGGAATGCCCGTGCAAGCGACTCGCCAAGTAGCTCCTGTCCGGCTATAACAGGTAGTCCCAGAACGACGCGACCAAGCAAGCCCCAGAGCGGCACCGAGGGACGCCGATGTCGCCGATAGCCCAGGATAAGAGTCAACAGACTCAGTGGGAGAACGAGTTTGAAGAGCGTGATGTGAAAGTGCTCATCTTCGAGTCCGAGAGCGAACAACGACGGAAACAGAACGAGTGGGCCCCCCAGAACAACTCAATGGATCAAGCAGGTCGCAGACCCGATAATCGCGAACCGATTTGCAGGGTTCCATTTAAATGCTTCACTTACGGTGTTTGCTCTCCTCCCTCCAGTTTTTCCTCGATTTTCATCTGGTATGCAGGCTCGGTGACGGGAGGCAAGAGCTTCTCTATTGTCTCCTTGGGGAGAGAGGCAGGTCTGGCCTTCTTCAGCGTATAGAAAAGCCCCATATCATTGTCGGCCGTCAACGTCAGCTTGCCCCTCAGCACGATCGGGTCGTATGAGAATCGCAGCGGCTTGACCATTTTCACTTCCACGTAAGTCTCGGGTTTTCCATCCCCGCCACAGAACGTGCATCCAACGAGCGGCAAGCCTGTCATGACGAAGTGTGAATGCTTCTCGGTCGGTTCGATCGGGATCATGTATCCGGCCATGATGATGTCCGCGTCCTCCAGCCGCTTAACACGCGGCGAAAAGGTTGCGTGGAAGGTGTGACCATCGTCTGTGTAGGTCATGTCACCCAAGACCTCCCAAGCAACCGCCTCTGCCGATTGCCCGTCTGTATTCGCAGCGACAGAATCAGACATCGACAGAACGCCGAACAGCAGGACCAAAAGTCGGATCTTCATGGTGGGATCCTTTCAGTTTTCCGCTAGAATCAGGCGAAAACAGAAGAAGTCAGGCTGACGCTTCCTCGGCTTGGAGCTCGGGGAAGGGATTAGGTAAGTTTGACCAGTTACTGCTATCTTTGTCGAGGAGATCCTTATCGATCAGACACGCGTCGAGTCGGGCACGCATCGATGCTTCATCCATCTCCTGCCCTATAAATACGAGCTCCTGAATGCGATCACCAAACCGCGGATGCCATCCGGATTGTTCGTCGGGCTGCTGACCTTCGGGGTGATCCCAATATTTTCGAGGGGTAGCCGCCCACCACACCCCACCAGCGTTTACTGTGCTGACGCCACCTGCCTGCGACCATTCGTAAGCAACGCGATGGTCCGCCGCGACCCAGAAGAAGCCCTTGGAACGAAGGACGCCACCCCAGTTGCCCGCATCGTGTAGGAATTCCCAAAACTTCTCTGNGTCGAAGGGTTCCGGCGCGTGGTAGGTGAAGCTGGATATTCCGTAAGCCTCAGTCTCGGGTGTGTGTTCCCCCGCTAGTTCACGAATCCAACCGGCTGATCCAGCCGCTTTCTCGTAGTTAAAAAGTCCGGTTCCGAGCACGNTCTCGATCGGAATGTGCCCACGTGTCGCCATCTGGATATGTGCTCCGGGGTTGAGGGCGCGGAGAGTGGCCTCAATCTCGCGTGCCTGATNGTCGGATACTAGATCGCGCTTGTTGATCAGGATGACATCCGCAAACTCGACCTGATCAATGAGCAGGTCGGGGACTGTACGGTTGTCCTCTTCTCCGAGTGACTCGCCACGTTCCTCTAAGCTCTCCGATGCGTTGTAGTCTCGCAAGAAGTTGACCGCGTCAACGACCGTAACCATCGTGTCCAGCCGAGAGATCTGGCCGAGACTGATGCCGTTCTCGTCTTCGAATGTGAAGGTCTGTGCAACGGGGATGGGTTCCGAGATNCCTGTTGATTCGATGAGGAGATAGTCAAATCGCNTCTCGCGAGCCAGCCGGGAGACTTCTGCAAGAAGGTCGTCACGCAGCGTACAGCAGATGCAGCCGTTGGACATCTCCACGAGCTTTTCTTCGGTNCGTGACAGCCCGGCTCCGCCNCGGTCGACCAAGGCTGCGTCGATGTTGACTTCGCTCATATCGTTTACGATTACGGCGACGCGAAGCCCGTCGCGGTTGTTCAGTATGTGGTTGAGAAGCGTCGTCTTTCCAGCACCCAGAAAGCCAGAAAGAACAGTGACCGGGAGCCGATCGTCGGTTTCTGGTCGAATCGTAGTCATTATTTTCTCTTACGGTTTAATAAATTATTGTATGCTCAGTCCCCGGCGATGATCGGGGAGATCTGTGTCCGGTAGGCGCCCCAAGCGGGGGCAAAGGCCGCAGTCGCTCCGAGGANNGGTCCGGCGAGGAGGACACCNAACTCTATCGGTAACCACGCAACGTTGCCGGTCGAACCAAGTCCGGATTCGGATAGAAAGACGTTTAGTACAGCAAGGCCTGCGTGTCCTAAGACGAGGCCACATATCGATCCTGCCGACCCCAGCATGACGCCCTGAAGGATCACGATTCCCAAAAGTTTTTCTTTGGGAAGGCCCAGTAATCTGAGCACACCGAGATCGCGGAGGAGCTCGCTGAGTTGCTCGTGGAGAAGCACAAATACACCGAGTAGAGCTCCGAAGGCGAGGAGCATCCCGAAGGCGCGGAGGGTGTCCACACCCACTCCGATGAGCGAGAAGAGCCGTGCAGTCTCAAAAGCGGGTGATGCGGCCTGAAGGACAGTATTTTTGTTGATGCTCATCGGAAAGGTGGCCGCTGCGACAGGTGATGTATACTGAATCAGCATAGCCGTCAGTTCTAGCCCGGTTGATGAAAGAGGACCAGGTTTCAGGACGTCCATCTCGCTCCGATGTCCTTCGTGTTCCTCGTGGCCGTGCCCCTCGTGGCCGCGTCGTTCCTCGTGGCCGCTTCGTTCCGCGTGGCCGTGTTCCTCGTGGCCGTGCCCCTCGTGGCCGCGTCGTTCCTCGTCGTGTTCATCCCCTTTTGCGTGTATGCCGTGGACCTGCCAGACTGTCTCGACTGATGTCAGGATGAGCCGATCGAGGACTGCGCCACTCCTGTTCATCACGCCCACAACACGCATCCGTTCCTCGTGATGATGTCCGTCCGGTTCATATCCGTGGATACTTGCGAACGTATCTCCGAGAGACAGGCCTGTTTCTCTCGACGCCTCGTCACCGATCACAACTTCGAGTGGCGAGGACCACCAGCGTCCCTCTGAGAGACTCGCGTCGTAGAGGTCGGCGTAGCTCCTTTGGGTGCCGACGATCCGATGGCTCTCGTAGCTGTCGCCCAATGCCACCGGAATTGCCTGATGGATTCCACGTCTGGATGCGATCTTTCTTGCTTCATCCAGCGGTATGTTTCCGGTGGGTGTGTCCGCGTGGAATATGGACGATAGAATCAGTTGAAGCGGGCTGCCCTTAGCCCCGACGACGAGGTCGATGCCTCCGATGTTTCGCTCCAGACCGTCTCTGAGCTGGTGGCTGAAGAGGAGGACGGCGTCGATGGTCCCAAGCCCGAAGCCCAGCAGGCAGACACTCAGCAATCCGCTGAGTCTTCTCCGCCGCAGGAAGGCGAGACTGATGACGGTTAGATTCATAGTTCGTATGAGTCCGTTATGCTCAGTCTAACTCGATCGTCGTGACTTGCGACGACAAGCGTCACTTCCCATCGATCCGATTGCTCCATAAGTAGATCTAGGACACGGTGGGCGTTCTCGTCATCCAAACCCGATGTGGGTTCGTCAGCAAGGAGCAGAGCCGGTTCGTTTACCAGTGCGCGGGCGATCGCAACGCGTTGCTGCTGACCGTAGCTCAACTGAGTAGGATATGCGTCGCGATTCTCCTCGATACCGAGACCTGCCAGCAGAGCGTTGGTTTTTTTCGGATCCTGAGACAGATCTGCGGCATATCGTGCGACCATCAGATTCTGCGTCACGGTCAGTGCGGGGAGCAGGTGAAACTGCTGCAGTACGATCCCGATGGTTTGGCCCCTGAACCGATCTCTGTCGGATTCGGGTAGGGCATAGATGTCTTGGTCCTGAACAAGAACTTGCCCAGATCTAGGTCGCAGAATTCCACAAAGCACGTGCAGGAATGTTGTCTTTCCGCTCCCGGACGGTCCATTTACCAGTAACTTTCCGCCTTTGGGAACGAAAAGCTCATCGACGTGAATGACGGACTCGTCGGCATATGCGTGCTCGACGCTGTGCATCGAAAACATGGCAACTCCATGGGGGCCGAAAGGGCAGAACTATTGCGGCGACCAGATCTATTGTTTCAGGAGTTAGTAAATGCTGATTACGGTTGGCTAGAGAAAGGCCGCAGGTGGCGAGCGTCCTAGCAGAACGCAGTTACGGAAGAAGATCCGAGTCAGATGTGTTGCGAATGTCGATCGGAGAACAGGTGTTCCGAACACGATGAGGAAGGCGGCAACTAAGGCAGAAAGGGCTAGCCTCCAGTGACAGATGGCATACTGCGATGTCTCCGCTCCACGATGCTTGTTGTGATCACTCAAAGCGCAAAGGGTAGTCGAAACGATGAAAACGATTCGATCGATAAGGCAAAGTGTGCGGCTATTTCGAAAAGGTCTGAACACGAGGAATCGGCTAAAGAGACGAAGGCGGGAACCCCAATGGATGTGTATAATATGTGTATATTTATACATATAACCTGTTTCTTCTGCAAGCGGTTTGTTCTCCTTCCCTGCGTCGTGTCATCCGAAAACGTTGCTATCAGTCGTGCGTTCCGGCATACTCAGTCCGTGGGAAGACAGTGCTTCCGTAAGCCTCCCGTGCCTTGAGTTTAAGAGTCTCTATCAAGTAGGTAGCCATATGCCCGAAGAAACCATCTTCTCCAAGATCATTCGCAAAGAGATCCCGGCGGATGTGGTATATCAGGACGACCTGGTGACGGCGTTTCGGGACATCAACCCGCAGGCGCCGACGCATATTCTTGTGATCCCGAACACGCTTATCCCGACGATGAACGATGTGTCCGAGGATGACGAGGCGGTTTTGGGTAGGATGCTGACAGTCGCTTCGAAGATTGCGAAGGACGAAGGGATTGCCGACGATGGGTATCGGTTGATGATCAACTGCAACAAACATGGTGGACAGGAGGTCTACCACATTCATCTGCACGTACTGGGTGGACGGGGACTCGGGCCGATGCTTACGCGGCCCGGATTGTGAAGGGGATTGTGGCCCCTCTGGCGATGGCTGTGCTAGTGATGGCCTGCGATGACTCGCAAGTGTCGAATGCGACGCGAGGGGCAGCGATCGAGGAGGGCAAGGTGCTTTATGACCGATATGGGTGTGCGGTTTGCCACGGCGTTTCGGGCAGGGGGGACGGACCGGTTGGGAAATTGATGGAACCCAGGCCCCGCGATTTTCGTGATGTTGAGGCTTTCAAGAACGGGAAGTCACTCGTAGCGATCTCGGAGACTATCGAGAACGGGGTGATGAATCGAGGTGTGGGAATGCCTGGGTATCCGCATCTGCCCGAGGAGGAGAGGAGAGCGATAGCCGAGTATGTTGCGTCTCTACGCGAGTCTGATTAGCTGTCTGCTGGCCCTAGGGTGCTCGTCCGAGCATTCGATACAGGTGGAAGGTGCCTGGGTGGGGAAGATCCTGCCCACGCAGAGCGTGACGGCAGGTTATATGAGGATCACCAACACCGGTCACATCGACGATCGACTCGTGTCCGTTTCGACTGTAGCGTTTGAGACGGTCGAGATGCACGAGATGGCCGTCGACGACAAGGGCGTGATGAGGATGCGTAAGTCCGGGCCGATCGACCTCAAGAAGGATGAGCCTGTCGAGTTAAAGCGTGGCGGTTACCATCTGATGCTGATCGGTCCACAATACGCGATCGCAGCCGGGAATGACATTCCGCTGGCGCTAACGTTCGAGAGCGCTAGGGAGCTGATTGTGGCAGCGAGGGTAAGAGATGAGTAGGGCACGAGTCTGGGCATCCATGCTGGCCGTCACGTGTCTAGCGTGCGAACCCTCCGAACAGCATTCGACAGCACAGGTTGACTCGGAACCGGTTGAGCTTCCGGAGTTGAAGAACCTAGAGTTCGGTCGTGACTTCGTGCTCACCAATCAGGATGGGCAAGCATTCGACACCTCGACGCTAAGGGGGAAGCTTATCTTCCTGTTCTTCGGCTATACGACCTGTCCCGACGCCTGCCCCATGACACTTTCGAAACTTGCTCGGGTTGCGGCACTCCTCGGCCAAGAAGAGGACCAGATTCAGATTGTCTATGTGAGTGTCGACCCCGAACGGGATACGGTCGAGAAGCTAAAAGAGTATCTGAGCTACTACCAGCTTCCCGTGATCGGGCTGACTGGTACGGCCGAAGAGATCAAGTCTGTGGCAGGGGACTTCGGTGTCTTCTACAGCAAGTCCGAGGAAGAGACCGCGATGGGATACCTGGTCGACCACACTACACTGATTTATCTAGTCGACGGCAAAGGCAGTCTGCGGTATCTGTCGCACCCGGAGGATTCGCCTGAGGTGCTGGCAGGACTGGCGAGGAAGGTGCTAGGCGAAGGGTAATATCGGTCGCCCTGCCTGTAACGCCGAAGGCTTTGCGAAGGGATGAGTGGTGCCGACCTACCTGGGTCGGAGTTGTATCGAAGGGCGACCGGCCAAGGATAAGCAAACNGAAACGCCTCCTGACTGATCGTCGGAAGGCGTTGATGNATCCGGGCAGCTGTAGGGCTGCCTTTGATGTTTAAGGCTACCGGTCTTCNCGATAGACTACGTGCTTTTTCAGCGTCGGGTCGTACTTCTTGATCTCGAGTCGATCCGGGTTGTTCTGCCGGTTCTTGAATGTGTAATAGTTATGTCCGCTCTCGGTGCTTCTGAGCACCACTCTAACACGGTTCCCTGTTTTGGCCATTTTTCGAGGTCCTCCGATCAAATCTGGTCGACACAGCCGACTTCCGTATCTTTTATANGTAGAGTCGCTAAATTTACAGGAGCGGCCACTGCTGCGCAACAAATCCTTGNAATCTAGAGGGAGAGCCACGAAGTATGTCGGTTACACGGAGGGGTTCACCCCCAAGTGACCGCTGAGAAGCAGGCTCCCTAGACCGTCGGGTTGGGCTTAACGATCCGTGTCTTCCGTGTTCTCCGTGGCCCCAATCGGACTTGCCGCGATCCGGTTCTTTAGCGATCGGACCAGCAGATAGATACCGGTGAGGACGAGTGGAATACTAAGGATTTGGCCGACGCTGAGGACGAGGTCGATGCCGTAGGAGGCTTGGCGCTCTTTGANAAATTCTATGAAGAAGCGGAATCCGAAGACCGACGTGAGAAACAGACCGAAGATGAAGCCCGCAGGGGTGCGGTTGCCGAGCTTGTTGTAAATGCGATACAGACCGACGAAGATCGTCCCATAGGCTATAGACTCGTAAAGCTGAGCCGGGTGGCGGGGCAGAGAGTCGATTCTGTCGAAGATGACTGCCCAAGGGACTTCGGTCGGTAGGCCGAGGATTTCCGAGTTGAAGAAGTTGCCCAGTCGGATGAACAATCCTGCCAAGGCGATCGTGATGACCATCCGGTCGAGAAGCCAGAGATACGGCTGCTTGGGACGACGACTGCTGTATATGTAGAGGGCTGTCAGGATACCAATCGCGCCACCGTGACTGGCGAGACCTCCCTTCCAGACCATCAGGATCTCGAGAGGATTGCTTAGGTAGTAGGNGGGATCGTAGAAGAGGCAGTGACCGATACGGGCGCCCGCGATTGTACCGACCATCATGTAAGTGAGGAGTGTCTCAAGGTCGGATTGCGGTTTGTCCTCGCGCCGGTAGATCGACCGCATGATGTTGTAGCCGAGGATGAATGACAGNGCGAACAGGATCCCGTAGTAGCGGATCGTGATCGGCCCGATCTGGGCGATCTCCGGGTCGACGTTCCAGACTATTGCGTTAAATTGCAGAACGTACATTAATCTTGGTTCCGGTGACGAGAGAAGGAGAACCTATCAACGCAGAGAACGCTGAAGTCGCAGAAGGGTAGTTGGGAGTGAAGTCAAGGCTCCTATTTGCTCCCAATCCCTTGGCTTTATTTGTGTCTTCGTTGTTCAACGGTTCTGTCAATCTACAGCCTTTCAATCAATTAGGAAACGCAAGCAAATGCTAAAGGATATCCAGCAGCTCCCCGACGATCGCGGGATCGAAATCGACCAAGTCGGTGTGTCAAACGTTCACTATCCGCTGACCCTACCGCTCAGAGAAGGTGGCGAATTCAACACTGTCGCTGATGTGTCGATGACCGTGAGCCTGCCCCACTACCAGAAGGGCACGCATATGTCACGGTTTATGATTGCCCTGAACGAGCAGAACCATCACTTCCATCCTGAGAATGTACACATCGTTCTCGAAGAGCTGCTCGAGCGGCTGGACGCTGCCGAGGCATACGTGGATCTCAACTTCCCGATTTTCCTTGACCGGAAAGCTCCGGTATCTGGGCAAAGCGGGCTCCTCGACTACAAGTGCATTTTCCGCGCGATGATGGACAGGGAGGGGGGACACGACAAGCTGATTGGTGTGAAAGCGAACGTCGCCAGTCTTTGCCCGTGTAGCAAGGAAATCAGTGAGAGAGGTGCGCACAACCAGCGGTCCGAAGTCTCTATCGATATTCGTCCCAGTGAAGGCGAAATGATCTGGTTTGAGGACCTGATCGACATCGCCGAGCACTCCGGGTCCTGTGAGCTGTATCCGGTTCTAAAACGGCCGGACGAGAAGTTCGTGACTGAGCGTGCATACGATAACCCCAAGTTCGTCGAAGACATCGTTCGAGACGTGGCCGGCGATTTGTCCGAGATGCTGAACCTGGATCGGATGCTCTGGTACTATGTCGAGATTAACAATTTTGAATCGATCCACAACCACGACGCATTTGCCAAGGTCGAGCGAGGTGTGGCAGGCAGACTGGTCAGGCCCAAGCGTGGGGGTTTTGTGGAAAGTATAAGAAGCTGAGCGGTAGAGCAGAGGAAGAGAGAACCGGGGAAACTGCCGTTGCTCCGGCTCNCTTCACCCCCGCTCGGCTCAAGCGGCCGCTTGAGCCAAAGCCTNTATCCTCTCCACCATCGAGAAGAACCCATTGCTNCGGCTCGGACTCAGATGACTCTCNAGGTCCAGCTGCTGGAAGATGTCCTTGATGTCTACGGCAAGAATTTCTTTGGCTGTTCGGCCTGAGTAGATAGCCAAGAGGATGGTGACGAGACCGCGAACGATGTGTGCGTCGCTGTCGGCTTTGAACTCAAGTGTCGGCGTCTTGTCNTCGTNGACCNGNGTGATCAGCCAGACGTTGCTAACACATCCTTTGACGCGGTTGTCTTCAANCTTGTATTTTTCATCGAGATCGGGCAGCTTCCGTCCGAGGTCGATGACATACCTGTATCGTTCCTCCCAGTTGCCCAGTATCTCGAAGTTCTGAATAAGTCTGTCGACAGTTAGTTCAGGCATTGCCCTCCTTCCACCGCTACTCGAGCGGGCGATGGGGAGAGCGTGTGAATCGCCGCCAGCCCCACAATTCGATCGAGTATTGAACATACCGTTTTTGCGAGAACGTTCAAGGATGATAGGCATTAAATGGAGTTAACACACAGACCTCGCCGTCTAAGGCGGACCGAAGCCGTCCGGACTCTCGTCCGGGAAACTGTACTCCATCCGGGCGANTTCATACAACCTTTGTTCGTAATCGACGGGACGAACGTCCGAGAACCGATCGATTCGATGCCAGGCCAGTTCCGGATGTCGATCGATGCCCTGGTCGAGGAGTGTAAGACGCTCGTCGGTTTGGGTGTGCCGGCAGTCAACCTGTTCGGATACTCGGACGCGAAGGATNCGATGGGTTCTGCGTCCTCACGTCNTGACGGGTTGATCCAGCGAGCGGTTGCCNAGATAAAGGNCCAGGTGCCGGAGATCTGTGTGCAGACCGACGTCGCGCTCGATCCCTACACGGATCACGGACACGACGGGGTCCTGATCGACGGTGAGATCGCCAACGATGCTTCCGTAGCGGCTCTCACGAAAATGGCTCTATCACACGCGGAAGCGGGTGTTGATTGGGTCGCACCGAGCGATATGATGGACGGCCGNATCGGTGCGATCCGAGTGGCGCTCGATGNTGCGGGGTTCGAAAACGTCGGAATTCTTGCCTACTCAGCGAAATACGCATCCTGCTTCTACGGCCCGTTCCGCGGTGCGCTGAAGTCGGCTCCACGCGAGATGGAAAACGTGCCGAAAGACAAGAAGACCTATCAGATGGATGCTGCGAATGTGGACGAGGCGATGAAGGAGATTTCGCTCGACATCGAGGAAGGTGCCGATGTGGTGATGGTCAAGCCTGCGCTCGCTTACCTGGATGTAATCGCACGAGCCAGAGAGGCGTTTGACGTTCCGATNGCCGCGTACAACGTTTCAGGCGAATACGGGATGATCCTGGCCGCCGCAGAGAAGGGCTNNGTCGACCGGGATACTGCGATGTTCGAGGTGCTGACGGCGATCAAGCGGGCGGGTGCCGACATGATTCTGACTTACTTTTCGAAGGAAGCGGCGGCGGCGCTGGGTTAAACCTCACAACGCAGCCTCCTTCGCCAAGGCTTCGGAGGCCAGACAACAGAAGGAAAGTCTGGGACTTCCGAGGAATCACCCCATCTTTCTTTCTTTTGAGTGGGGCGCACCCAACCCCTTACACTCCCCTCACTTTACATACGGACTGGATACCTTTCGGTTGTTGAAGATATACCGAAACGGATCCCTGTGCCGCCCGTTTCGCTGTACTGCATAGTGGACGTGGGGACCCGTCGACCGGCCCGAGTTCCCGAGCTTGCCGATCGTTTGACCGCGCTTCACGACCTGTCCGACCTTTACTGGTGGCCGCTGATGCAGATGTCCGTAGACTGTGCGGTAGCCTTGGCCGTGGTTGATCGCGACGTAGTGACCGATCCGACGGTCGCGGGAGACCTTTTGGACCACGCCATCCGCTGTGGTGATGATCGGCGTTCCAGTGTGTCCGGCGATGTCCACACCGCCGTGGAACTCTCGGCGCCCNGTATAGGGGTCAGCGCGATAGCCGTAGCTCGAGGAGACGTAGTAGTCCGAGTTTGGCGCGACGGGCAGGATCGAAGGCGTGTGATCGCGATCGACCTCCTTTTCCTCCATCTCTGCTTCGATCGAGGCGAAGCTGTTCTCGAGGAACTGGGACTCGCGTTCAAGCCGGTTGAGTGATAGGTATGAGTCCGACAACATGTTGGCAGCCGCCTCAGAAACACGTCCGCTCCATGATGGCGGTGCGTCACTGCCACCGCCGACACCCAACTGACGGGTATCTGGGTCGACCTCNGGGAGCTCGGCCCAAATACGGAACATCTGATCCGTATCGTTGAGGGCGCTGAGGGTGTTGTCCTGNCTGGANAGTCGATCCTGGATCCGATTCAGGCCAGCGCGAAGTCCTTCGTTTGTGATTCTCATCTCCGCGACGTGGAGGCCCTTGATGATCGCCACGTAGCGATTGATGCCCATCACGCCCGTCAGCGCGACCAGTGCGATAAGGGCGCCTGAAGTGATCTGAATCGCTCTCTTCGAGACGATCCACTCGCGACGTTCTCCTGTTAGGTGCGGCACCAGCAGTATCGTGAACTGGTCCGCTTGTNTCTTNTTGTTCACTTGTTCTCCCGGCCTAGATGACGTTCCCCATAGAACGCATCAGGCGAGCTTTCTCTGAGCGACGGTTCCCTCAGGCGTGGTTCTGACCTCATATCCCGCGTCGGTCAACTCTTGTCGCAAGGCATCCGCCGTTTCGTAGTCTTTCGCTTGCCTTGCTGCATCCAGCCGCCAGCACCATTCCTCCGGCTCGATCGAACNGGAGGTTTCGGNNGCCTCCAAAGTATCGACCGCATTCCCGTTATTGTCCACTAAAGGCGCAACATTTAGGACGCTGTTGATCACGTCGAAAGCAGCCAGATCTTCAGCAGGATTGGCCGATTCCTGCGTAATCCAGCCGTTCACCGCGGCNAAGGCAGCGCTCATATTAAGGTCGCTGGCCAATGCGTCAAGGAATTCCTTNGCCACTGGGTGGTTTGCCCCATCNTCGGCCGGTTGGCCGTGTGCCGCTTGATTGAGGCTTTGGCGGAACTCACGCAGCCTTCTGACCGACCTTGCGGAGTCGTGGATCCCTTTCTGGGTGAAGTTGATATTGTATCGGTAGTGCGTCTTGATCAGCTCGTATCGCAGGACAGCTGCGTCAACCGGTCGACCNGTGACTTTGCCTTCCACGATGTCGCTGACGGTGTAGAAGTTGCCATTACTTTTGGACATTTTCTCACCTTCGACGAGCAGGAATCGGCCGTGCATCCAGAAGCGGGCGAAGGACTCTTGATCCGTAGCGCTGCAGGATTGGGCGATTTCGCACTCGTGATGGGGGAAAATGTTGTCCTCGCCACCTGTATGGATGTCGATCGTTTCGGACTCAAGTGCCTTCATGGCCATGGCCGAACACTCTATGTGCCAGCCTGGGTAGCCCGTGCCCCAGGGCGAATCCCACTTCATAATGTGGCTNCTGTCGGGCTTCCAGAGCAGGAAGTCGGCCGGGTGCCGCTTGCTGGCTTGGTGTTCGGACTGGATGCGTCCGCCCTCGCCCTCTTTTAGGTTGTTGAGGGAGTTGCCACTGAGACGCCCATACTCGGGGAAGCTCTGGACGTCGAAGTAGATGACGCCGTCATCCGCCACATATGCNTGATCCTTGTCGATCAGCTGACTAATAAGGGTCTGCATCTCGGGGATGTGGTCGGTTGCGTGGATGATGTTGTCGCCGTACTCCCAGCCNAGTCTCATCCCAAGACGCTTGGCGTCCTCGACAAAGGCTTTCGTGTAGTAGCGGGCGACTTCGAACGGGTTGTCGGGGTCTTCAACTGAATCCGGGGCGATCTCACCCGACTGCTTCGCTTCCTTCAAGCGACGCCCGGCAACCGCCATCTTGTCTTCGCCGCTGCCGTCGGCGACGGTGTCATCCGTCATGTGACCCACGTCTGTGATGTTCATGACGTGGCGCACCTCGTAACCCGTCGCTGTGAGGAATCGGTTGAGGACGTCGGCGAACAGGAAGGAGCGGAAGTTTCCGATCTGGGCGAAGTCGTAGACCGTCGGGCCGCAGGTATACATCTTCACGACCGGCGGCTCTATTGGCTCGAAGGGCTCAAGTTTCTTTGTCAGGGAATTGTAGAAGGTNATGTCCAANGCGGTGCTAGGCGTCCGAAATTCTCTNCTTTGTGGTTGCGGGTGGTACGGGATCATAGCCACCCGGATGATATGGGTGGCACCGACTAATTCTATGAAGACTCAAGTAAAGCGCCGTCCACGGTGGTCTCCTCAAGAAGCACTCAAGTGCATAATCCGAACAGGTCGGTTGAAAGCGACACCCTAGGCCCGGGAACAGCGCTTGCAAAACGGGCGAGAGGACCCAGCGATACGCCTGGATCAACAGCCAGAAGGGGAGGTTGAGCATTCGATACAGCGNGCTCAAGAACGGACCTCCGTCTCCGTCCTGCGAACCTTGAGGCAGGCGAGTAGTGCCCTTTCGAGGTGATCCCAGTCGGTCTCTGCGTTTCTGCTGATGATCTCGACCCGACTGTCCCTCGAGTAGGCCGTGCGACGCGTCTCGATTTCGTTCCCGGCCCGGTTNAGCAGTATGGTGTCCCCGCCGATTCGGAAGGCGCCCTTGATCCGGTCGAGGTTGTCATCCTCGGCCAATGCCATCAGCAGCTCCTCCTCGTCGAAAACGTCCTTCGGCGAGAAGATCCATCCGCAGGCATACCTGCCGTATCCCTTGTTGATCGATCGATAAGGGGTGCCGGGCTCGAGGTGTTCCGGTTCAGAATTCTCGGCAGGATTATCACGATCGTGATGGGGGTGCTCGTCGGCTTGGTGAAGCTCTGGGAANAGCGGCACCTTCATCGGGTCCGAGTCGACGTCCAGCAGATCCAGGTCGAACTGACCCTGCGTGGTCTTTGCGATAAGACGTTTCGGCGGGTAGAGCTCACGGCTCCACGTGTCGAAGGCTTCGAGCTCTTCAGGGTCAGCGAGATCCGTTTTGTTCGCGATGACCAGGTCCGCCAGGTGAACCTGGTCCTGAAAGATCTGCGAGCGTAGGATACTCGGTTCGTCCACATCTCTCGGGTCGACCAGACAGATCGTNGCCCGCANGTCGAGAGTTTCCGACAGGCGCCCCTCGCGCAGNCTGAACAGGACACCACCAGGATGTCCCATGCCCGACATCTCTATTAGAAGTCTATCTGGCGCGATCTCACGCAGCAGCAGGGTGATCGCCACCTGAAGCGGGACTCCGGCCGTGCAGCACAAACAGCCTCCGGCAACCTCGCGGATCCCGATGCCCTCGATCTGTCGCTCCTCGAAGACAGTCTGATCAATCGGCACGTCTCCAAACTCGTTGACGAGGATGGCCCACTTTTCCGAGGGCNTTTTGCGGTCGATCAGGTTCAGAATGGCCGACGTTTTCCCGACACCGAGCAGACCGGTGAGGGTATTCGTCGGGACATTCTCTATGCGATTCATAGGGTAAATGACCTCTCAGATGACGCAAGTCTCATAATAAATAGAAACTTCCGTCCGCAAGAAAGCCTTTTCTTTGAAAGTGTGTATAGAATGTACACTTCTGCGATATCGAGGCTTCCTGGTGTCGCAGTGATTCCTACTAGCAGGCGGGTCGGTCCCTGAGTATGATAGTGTCAACTTTGNGTNATGCATGTGTTTAGGCACACGGTTGATCAGGAAACCTGATACAAGATGCGGGCTATTTATTAGTTGTCTTTTTCCTAAACCAGGGCCAGAGTTGAACTGTCTGAACGGTATCCCTTGAATTTCAGGTATTTACGTCAATGTTACGAAATGGTCAAGATTTAGGGTTGACTTTTCGGTCGACCCACAATATATTGTGTTTGCTGTCAGTTGTNACCGATGTCACGGTGAGGCACAGGCCATATGAACCGTGACATTCGGGTCCGCCTCGGGCCCGCACACTTCGGCTTCCCCGAGCCGGCTACGACGGCTTCTTTATACAACATATTGTGGGTGCTTCGCACGTAGTACGCGGCTTCTTCCCGTTGCCAAGCCGTCTCTTCCCTGTTCGGGAATACCCGTCCGGCGAATGCCGTGAGNTCTCTCCCAGTACTTACCGGCGATCGGGCTTGCTTTTCCTTTGGCTGTCGCTTGCTACTCTGTGTTATTAGCTTTATTCATAGAATTGTCTTCAGACTTCGGGAGGTCTCACCGCCATGGTTCAACTGGCTCAGGGTGTCAATGTGCGCAAGCGGGATGGTCGAACCGTTCCATTCGGCCGGGAAAGGATCGAGGAAGCACTTGCAAAGGCATTCAAAGCAGAAGCAAACACACCAGACACGACACCACTCGATCCCGCACTTGCTGCAGAGATCTCAGAGATCACTGATGCNGTGATTGCTGATGTCCAGTCATCTGCCCGGGANGGGGAGATGATCGAGGTCGAGCGAATCCAGGACAAGGTGGAGATTCAGCTGATGCGTGCGGAGCACTACTCCGTCGCACGTCGATACATCGTCTACCGAGAGGGACACACACGAGCACGCGTCCTGAGTGGTCGTGAGGCACCCCCGCCGGAAGCGCCAAAGCTCCGTGTGCTGAATCGGGAAGGGAAGCGGGAGCCACTAGATCCGACTCGGATCCGGATGGAGATCTACAGNGCCTGCGACGGTCTGGCCGAAGTCGATGCGAGCGATCTCCTCGAAGAGGTGTATCGCACATTATATGACGACATCAAGCCCGAGGATATCGAGCGGGCAATGATCTTGGCGGCCCGTCAGCGTGTCGAGCGTGAACCGTCCTACGGTGAAGTGGCCGCGCGGCTTCTCCTAAATGTGATCGATCGGCACGCCCTGGGTGAGAAGCCCGCGCAGAATGAGCGAGGCCAAGTCGTGGTGGATCGCTTCGAGGACTATCTCGAANCGGGTGTTCGCTCCAAGCGACTGGACGGTCGGCTCCTCAACTACGACTTGGATACCATTTCGGCCGCCCTGAAGCCGGAGCGAGATTTCGATTTTGGGTATCTCGGTCTCCAGACGATTTTCGATCGCTATCTGATCCATATCTCGGATCGCCGGATCGAGACGCCTCAGTTCTTCTGGATGCGGGTGGCCATGGGCCTCGCGCTCGAAGAAGACGAGATGGAGAATCGTGCGATCCAGTTTTATGAGATGCTTTCTTCCTTCCGCTTCGTTTCGGCTACACCGACCCTCTTCAATTCCGGCACCCGCCACCNTCAGCTGAGTTCCTGCTACCTGTCGACGGCACAGGACGATCTCGAGCACATCTTTAAGGTCATTTCGGACAACGCCAAGCTGTCGAAGTGGGCTGGTGGTCTGGGGAACGACTGGACGAACGTCCGGGCGACCAACGCGCACATCGCGGGGACGAACGGGAAGAGCCAAGGCGTTGTGCCTTTNCTGAAGGTCGTGAACGATACCGCCGTGGCCGTGAACCAGGGCGGGAAGCGGAAGGGCGCGGTCTGTGCGTATCTGGAGACGTGGCATCTTGACATCGAGGACTTCATCGAGTTGAGGAAGAACACGGGTGACGACCGTCGCCGTACGCACGACATGAACACAGCGAACTGGATTCCTGACCTGTTTATGAAGCGTGTCGAGGAGAACGGTAAGTGGACGCTGTTCACACCCGACGAGGTGTCGGACCTGCACGACCTGTACGGGAAGGCCTTCGAGGAGCGATATACGCAGTATGAGGCGATGGTCGAGACCGGCGAGATCAAGCACTACCGCCAGATCGATGCGGTGATGCTGTGGCGGAAGATGTTGTCGATGTTGTTCGAGACCGGGCATCCCTGGATCACATTCAAGGATCCGTCGAACATCCGGTCCCCCCAGAGCCACATCGGCGTCGTGCACAGCTCGAACCTCTGCACGGAAATCCTGCTGAACACAAGCGAGGATGAGACAGCTGTCTGCAACCTCGGTTCGGTCAACCTGGCCGCGCACACGAAGCCATCAGGCGTCGATTACGACATGATGGGCGAGACGATCGATACGGCCGTCCGTATGCTCGACAATGTCATCGACATCAATTTCTACCCGACTCCTGAAGCCAAGAACAGCAACCAGCGTCATCGTCCGGTCGGACTTGGTCTGATGGGTTTCCAAGATATGCTGTATATACTGCGAGCGCCGAACGAGTCTGATCAGGCTGTCGAACTGGCGGATCGGACGATGGAGTTCATCAGCTTCCACGCGGTGATGGCTTCGACACGACTGGCCGCCGATCGGGGGCCCTATTCGAGCTATCAGGGCTCGAAGTGGGATCAGGGACATCTACCGATCGACACGATCGACATCTTGGCTGAGGAACGCGGTGGGTATGTTGAGGTGGATCGCTCAGCGTCGCTCGACTGGGACGTGGCGCGTGAAGCAGTGAAGGCGAACGGTATGAGGAACAGCAACGTGATGGCGATCGCGCCGACGGCGACGATCTCGAACATCGCGGGTGTTACGCAATCGATCGAGCCGACCTACCGGAACCTGTTTGTGAAGGCGAACCTGTCCGGTGACTTCACGGTGATCAACCAGCATATGGTCAACGACCTGAAGCGTCTGGGCTTGTGGGATGAGCAGATGGTAGAGGACCTGAAGTATTTCGACGGTTCGCTCCAAGAGATCGAGCGGATACCGGAAGNTATAAAGGCGATCTACAAGACGTCGTTTGAGATCGATCCCACATGGATCGTTGAAGCTGCGAGCCGCAGGCAGAAATGGATTGACATGGGTCAGTCGCTCAACCTGTATATCTCACAGCCAAGCGGTCGGGCGCTGCACGATATGTATATGTTGGCGTGGAAACGCGGTCTGAAGACGACCTACTACCTGCGTTCATTGGCGCCGACCCAGATCGAGAAGTCGACGGTGGACATCAACAAGCGCGGTCTCCAGCCCCGATGGATGAAGTCACGCAGCGCATCGAGCGACATTCAGATCCAGCGCGATGCGACGTCGGCAGCTACTCCTGCGCCGGAACCGCCACAACGTCCTGAAGCCTCGATGGCCGCCGTAGCGATACCGCCGCAGGCAGCCGAAGACAAATCGTTTGACCGTCCCTACGAAATCCCGGATGAGATGCCTCCGGCAACGGTCGTCGGACCGACTTGCGATCCGACCGACCCCGATTGTGAGGCCTGCCAGTAGAGGAGATCAACATCGCTCATAAACCGTCCCAAGCCGCGTCGACGGGCATCTGCAGACGTGCGAAGAAAGGGAGTGAGCATATGCAAATTTATGCCGAGCTGCGCGCCCACGAAGTAGCGTCGAGTTCGTATGGTTACGAGTTGTGGGTTCACGATCTGACGATGAGGAAGATGGGAAAGTGGGGGTCGGAAGAGTTGTTTGAAACGAAGGAAGAAGCGGTTAAGAGCGGCGAAGAGGTCGCTAGGTCGTTTCTTGAGAACCGACTCGATTTGCCCCCGGAAGTGTATACGCTGGAAATCAGGAATTAGCTGAATCGAAAGTTAGAGATACTAGGACGGTCTCCCCCGTCAGGTCAAGAAGCTCCCCGGAAGAGGAGAAGAGGATGTCAGCAGGAGTCAGTGCAGACGGTATTGTGCAGAATGGGCCGACAACGCCGGTGACGGTCGCCGGATGCTGTGGTGCGAATGGTGGATCCTACGACTTGGCGAAGCGCATCGATGTCGACGACAAACGACTGCTGAACTGTGCGTCCGTCGACGTGAACCAGTTGATGCCCCTGAAGTACGAGTGGGCGTGGGAGCACTACCTGAACGGGTGCGCAAACCACTGGATGCCCACGGAAGTNCCCATGCAGCGTGACATCGAGCTGTGGCGTTCGAATGCCCTGACCGATGCGGAGCGTCAGGTGATCCTGCGGAACCTCGGATTCTTCAGCACGGGAGAGAGCTTGGTCGGGAACAACATTGTTCTTGCGATCTTCAAGCACATCACGAACTCGGAGGCCCGTCAGTATCTCTTACGGCAGTCGTTCGAAGAGGCGATCCACACGCACACGTTCCACTACTGTGTGGAGTCGCTCGGCTTGGATGGACGTGAAGTNTTCAACATGTATAACGAAGTCGCATCGATTCAGGGTAAAGATCAGTTCGTGATGGACCTAACTTCATCCGTACTCGATCCTGATTTCACGACGGAGACGCTCGAAGGGAAGCAGGAGTTCATCAAGAACCTCGTCGGGTTCTATGTGATCATGGAGGGGATCTTCTTTTACAGCGGTTTTGTGATGATCCTGTCCTTCAACCGCCAGAACCGGATGACGGGGATCGGGGAGCAGTTCCAGTACATCCTCCGTGATGAGACGATTCATCTGAACTTCGGGATCGATCTGATCAATACGATCAAAATGGAGAACCCCGAAGTATGGACAACTGAACTGCAGGCAGAGGTCGAGCACATGATCGATCAGGCACTCGATTACGAGGTCGCCTATGCGCGGGACTGTCTGCCGGACGGCGTTCTCGGGCTGAACGCGGATCAGTTTCGTGAGTATGTCGAGTATATCGCTGACCGGCGGATGGAACGCATCGGGTTGGCCGCGAAGTGGGGGGCGAAGAACCCCTTCCCTTGGATGAGTGAGACGATCGATTTGTCGAAAGAGAAGAACTTCTTCGAAACACGTGTGACGGAGTATACGAGTTCGGGCGCACTGGTGTGGGATGACTGAGCCTGTCGGCAGTTTCTAGGGCTTCGGAATCGCGAAAGCAGCCCGGGGCTCGTCGAACTCGTGGGGAGCCACATCAGTGATGTCANAGGGTCTGTGCAGTGATGCTGCACAGACCCTTTTCGTTTTCCCTAAGCCAGTTCCTGCACCGACAAGGCTCCTTGTCGATCGAGACGGAGGCGTTTCAGTAGTCCGCTGTTCTCCCGGGCTCAGCCACTCCGACCAAGCCCCTGGACGGATTCCGTACGTTCAGATGATTGACGTAGTGTTTGTCAGTCAGGTTTTTGATGTTGCCCCAGAATTTGTTCGGCGAGCTATGCATCAAGTCTAAATGGCCCTGACCGGCGAATCTGTGTCAACCGTTGCAGGGAGCCATCGTGCCTAGAGCCGGATCNCATTGACGACCTGCTCGTTCGAGTCAGACACCGCTTCGATTGNCTGCTGGAAGAGGATATAATGCGATCGGGTATGACCATCCCATAGTCGGTGCTCTTTTCGATGAGCGGCGTGCCCTAATGCAGACCGAAAAGNAGCCAATCCGGCGTAAGCCCCGACAGAGATTCGAGCATCTCTGCTTTTGGCTCATCCTTGATGGTGATGTCGACGTTCTGGAGCCGGTCTCTGAAACCCTCCGGGATCTCCTTGCGGGCATACCGGATACAGATCTCGAACTGCTCATGAGTCATTAATCGTTCTTTCGGATCAGGCCTGCAGGAGGCCCAGATTGGGACTGCCCCCGACCTGCCCGAAGACGAGGTTCGGCGCCGGGCTGTCGAGAACGGAAACCGTCTCGGTTCTTTACATAAAAGGCCTTTAGGTTGGGTGACTCCATAGCATAGAAGAGACAGATCGAAGGTTCGATTCCCGGAGATCAGGACGTGTTGATCTGTACAATCGCCTGAAGTAAGGCTTCGACACCGTCGTTGTTCTCTATCACTGGTTCTTCGAGGATCCGAATGGCGTCACGCGAGAACGCGTCTTCTACGTCTTTCCTGGAAGCTAGGAATTTCGGGTTGAGCGTTCCCAACGTTCCGATTTCTGCGTGACGAGTGCCGAAAGTACAGAAAAGAAAGTATCCGCCGGGCTTGATCGCTTTACGAATTGATGGAAACAACGACGGTTGATGGTAGTAGAACATNGTGATCAGATCGTATCGATCCGATCCGAGCTCATACGTGTCCAGGTCCTCGCACAAGATTCGGATTTCAAGACCTCGACTCGCCGCGGCGACCCGACACTGTTCGAGTCCGACTACCGACACATCCAGAGCGGTGACGTCGAATCCCATCTCCGCAAGGTAGAGCGCGTTTCGTCCTCGACCGGATGCAAGTACCAGCGCCTGCCCTGAACCGAGATTCCCGATATGGTCCTTCAAGAATGGGATCGGGTCAGGATCGGGTCGACCGGGCCCCGCATACTTGGCGTCCCATTTTTTGGCATCAGTCCGAGACACGTGTATGTTCCCTAACGCGGTTAACCAGATCGTGGAACAGACTGTCCCAAACGGTGTCGGCCATGCGTTCGGGGTGAAACTGAACTCCGACGATCTGACCGTCTACAGACTCGAAACCCTCCACGAGGCCATCTTCGGATGAGATCGTTTTGCGTAGCCCCTTGCCCAGATCCTGAATTGCCTGAACGTGGAAGCTGTTCACCGGTTCTGCCTGCCCTATTAGTGCGCTAAGATGGGTGTTTGGCTCGATGTTTACAGGATGTTCGACATCGGTCTGTTCCGTTTGGTGGTGATGATGTGGTCGGATGCCGAGTTGGGTCTCCACGTTCCCGTATATAGTCCCGCCCAACCTGCTGTTGATGAATTGCATACCGTAGCAGATACCGAGGATGGGTATCTCGTATTCCACCGCGGCCTCGAAGGCCAACCTATCAGACTGCGTCCGCTCTGGGGCAGCAGGTGGAAGGTCGTCAGGGAGATCACCCACCAGACCCTCTGTGATGCCCGGCCCCCCCGGGATTACCAGGCCGTGAATGTGCGAGATCGCGATCTGCATCGTTTCGAGCGATGTCATCACGGGAATGACGACCGGGACGCCTCCTGCGCGCTCGATCGCCGACACGTAATCCGCGTTGAGCGAGATCAACGCAGGTTGGCTGTCGGATTTCGACTCGAAGCTCGTTGTAATTCCAATCAGAGGCGTGCTATTGCTTTGCTGCTGCAAAGAAGCCATCTGCTCCAGCTCCCAGAAGCTTGGTTGTGTGCGTGTACGTATAGAGAACACCCTTGTCGAGGGTGGACACAATATTGTCCGCGTTGGCAGGCATACCAGCCACCTGACCCGACGCCAAGATCTTCTCGAACGTAGATTCGATCGCGTGTGCGACAGACGGCTCATCATACTGACCCGGATATCCCATCGACTGTGACAGATCCGACGGTCCGATGAAGTACACATCGATGTTTGGTACCTTCAGGATTTCGTCCACGTTCTCAAGCGCTTCTTTGTCCTCGAACTGGATACAGATCAGCGTCTCCCTGTTAGCCTGTTCCACGTATTCCCTCTGCGTGATTCCAAACCCGTAGTTCGCCGGTCGTGTCCCAGCTGCCAGCCCACGCCTCCCTATGGGATGGTACTTCACGGCATCTACGATTTTCTGGGCGTCGGCGGCTGTGCTGACGTGAGGTACCTGCACACCCATCACGCCTCTATCCATCACTTGCTGGATGTCGGCTGGGTCTTTTGTCCGGGGCCGCGCGATCGGGGTTATCCCATTCGCCTGTGCTGCAATCGCTAGCACTTCGACCGTCTCCGGATTCATCGTCCCGTGTTCACAGTCTATCAAGACCCAATCGAAACCCAGCTTTGCGACTATGTCGACCAGTTGAGGTGAAGGGATCATGATAGAGACACCGAATGTGGGAAGGTTCTGTTTAAGTTTCCTTCTCATTTTGTTCTGAAGCATGCTTTCATATTCTCGGTTTGAGGAGTGNAAGAGGAGGGAGCAGGATCACTTCGCCCGCTTGGGAGGGCCAGGTTCTACATTTCTGGCACGTTCATCATTCAAACTTGGTTGCCCAGTATCCTGTTATAGTGTTTCGCGATAGGCTATTACCTACAGGTGGCCTCCAGTAATCGCATTCAACGGGAAATTTTATCCACGTTTGCGTCTCGGATCCTTCCGCACTAGCATCGCTGAGTATGTGCACGAAACTGGCCTTGTAGCGGCGCTTTCTCTAGGCCTCAGTGATGTTCGACAAGATAGAACGAGATGCCTTCCTGGTCTGTAAGCGAATAGGTCTTCTGTCGGGGAAAGAATTTTGGAAGCCAAAAGATCTCTAACGCTTTCTAATTCGTTAGTCTGTNAACATCAAGATCTTTGTGATTCTTTCTATTAGCTATTGAACCTCCGCAGTTGTGGTTTTTCCTTTTACCGCATCTTCCGCTCCACTCCTGCGCACTAACTAAACCAGGTCCTCATTAACTTGTCTTTCAACCCACCCATACGCCCGCCTCCCATTCTCAACAAAGTACTTCTTCCTTGCATCCTTGCCCTTATCGCTGAAGAACGCGTCTGCGATCCCAAAGACGGTGGCATATGAACCGGATCGTTCGCAGACAGGCCAATTACTACCGTAGATCAATCTGTCCTCGCCAAGCGTGTCCCACATGGCATCGAAGGTTGGCTTGTAGTAACCGGGATCCCCTGGCGCGGGTTGCTGCTTAGCGCACTCTACGAAACCGGAAACCTTCATATAAACGTTCTCGTGTGCAGCTATGGCGTTCAGGCCGGCGATCCACTCCGGGTCGGGTTTTGTCCCTGTGACCAAGACATGAGCGACATGATTGCAGACAATCCGGAGATCCGGGATCTGGGTTGCAATCGAGGCNACTGTTTTCAGGTCACCAGGCTGTGCCAGCAGGTCCATCTCTAAATCGCGATCACAGAGGGCCTTCATTGCACCGATGGTCCCATCTCGACCTACGTTGTGAAGTTCTTTTCGACGCAAACGAACGCCACGGAATATCTGGTTCTGTGACAATCGATCCAGATTGCTGATGTAGGCGGGATCCTCCGTGTCGAGGTTGCCGACAAAGCCGACGATCGTGGGATCGTTCTTCGCGAGCTCCAGGATCCATTCGTTGTCTTCTACCCACACGCTGGCTTCGACGACGACCGTGTTGGTCACGCCGCAGGGGTTTGCTACATCTCTGAAGTTGGCGGGAAGGACCGTGCGGTATAGCAGCTTGTTGTCCTTTGGTGGCCAGGGAATGCCCTGCTTCCGTGTGGGATCGTAAAAGTGTGTGTGCGCGTCGACAATCATAGCGGTCCTCGGTTCGGTTAGTCTTAGTCGGAGATGTCTGGTGAGAGACCGAGCGTGACCTTGGTCTCATCTGGAATATGGTCGGGCGCAAGTGTGTATTCGGTCAGCTTGACTTGGCCCTATAGGATGATCAGACCCGCCCCGGGTGCCTTGGCCACGAGGAGAGAGAAATGTGCTGAACCGCCTGACGTCTTTCGGAAAGTCCTTGAACAGTGAGCGATCCTGTCAGTAACCTCTGAAGTCTCCGAACAGNGGAATACGATTGGCGTGNCATTCTGCGTCGGTGGTGTCAAGGTGAACATGAAGGAGCGATCGAGTTCGTCGCGATCGAGGAGCACCTCAATCTCTTCAGCGAAATGCTCAGGGATGATCTTGGTCTTCAGGAAGAGAGCGACCATCTTGTCTTCGGACCAAGGAACGAGGTCGGTCACGCAAGGTTTAGTACTGAAGGTCCAAGTCGACGACGTTCCGCATCGGAGCGCCGGACAGGAAGCTGCCGAGGTTATGACGGATCAGATTCTCGAGCCGCTGATTTGCAGCCCCGGAGTAGCCAGATTGATGCGGTGTAATGATTACGTTCTTATACCGCCAGAGCGGATGGTCGACCGGAAGGGGTTCCGGATCCGTGACGTCGAGACCGGCTCCAGCAAGCGTGCCCTCGTCGAGCGCATCTATTAAGGCAAGCGTGTTGATGATCCCGCCACGAGTCGCACACAAGATATGAGCGCTCGGTTTCATCAATCCAAATTCAGGGGTGGAGATGAGATCGATCGTGTCGGGTGTGTGTGGCACACAGACCGCGATCCAGTCGGCGTCAGGAATGAGGCGATGGAGGTGTTGAGGTGGGTGTACGGACTCGATGAAGTCGGGTTTGTTCCTGTCCAAACGGCGTCGCGTGGCAACAACTCGCATGCCATGTCCCCAAGCTCGTTTGGCCGTTTCGAGTCCGATGCCGCCAAGCCCGATGACAAGCATGGTCTGACCAGCAAGCTCCCCCGGAGACGGTGTACGCTTCTGCTTTGGCCAGCCCTCGTGCAGCGCAACGCGCCTGATCGGTTCGATCTCTCGGCAGAGCATCAAGGCCATCGCGATCGTATGATCGGCGATATTGGGCCCATACACGCCCGCAGCATTCGTGAGCGTGATGCCCCTTTCTGACAGGAGGTCGANCGGGAAGACGTTGACGCCAGCACTAAACGATTGGATCCACCTCAGGTTATCTGCTCGTTCTATGAAATCCCGTTGGTTGATGTTTCCCAGAGCCGCAGCGTAGCGATCTGCATTGTTCTGAGCGAAGTGAAGATCGTCTACATAGACTAAGCCATCCGACTCGAACTCTTGCTGAATGTCGTCGAAAGTTCTGTCGCCGCAACCAACGAGCAGGATCTGGCCGTTTTTGCTCAAAGTTGGATCTCCCAAGAGTGGCCCTCCCCGCTCTGTATGGAGAGCAACGAGGTGGAACAGGTCACTGATGTATCCTTGATGGTCCAGCCGTCATCAGTNGGTTGCCACGGTTGAGGGGCACCGGACACCGANCGAATCCTGAAGAGGGAGAGGATGCTGACAGTATCCGTACTTTCCCGGAAGTCCAGATACGGTTCGTTGACCTGAGTGAAGACGTCACCAAGTCTGAACCGGTTGTATGGATTTTTGTATTCGTGGTGTTCGAGCGAGCAGGTCAGGTTCGCTCCACTGAGCGATGTGACCAGGGCATCTAGCGCGCCACGCTCTTGCTCAACCGTGAAGGAGCCGTCGGCAGACCAGATCGGGTCCGTAACCGTGTGCCATCGAAGGGAGATCGTTCTAGCACTCGGCAGAGTTGCTTCATCAAATACCACTGTAGTATTGGGTGCCAGATAGCAGACGGTCCGCCGAACAGATGTAACACCATCATACAGATCCGTCAGGTCGATNTGCCACCATCCGCCTCTTTCATCTTCGAAGAGACTGTCTGTGATCCTTGCTTGGTCGGCGCGTTCGCGTCGCATCTCCTTGTCATCGAAGGTCAGGATGTTGTGCCCTAAGGCTGACGCGTTGTAGTACCGGTAGCGATTTTTTCCGAAGAAGTCTAAAGGGTATCCTGGGGGCGATCCAGGGTCGGTGATCAGGCGATCGCCATACGCGTCGATACACACTTGGCCGGCATCGTGGTTGCCGTGACCTTCTGCTCCGTGTCCGCCCTTCCCGTAGACTACACACGTTGCANATCTGGGGTCCCAGCTCGAGCGAACACTGATGTTTTGNCTGTGCCCGTGGTAGGCACGTCCCAGAGGCAGATCGGGTTCACGAGGTTCGAGAGAAGGATCATACCAAAGTAGCTCCCAGGGGTCGGCGTCTGGATCGTCTGGTTTTGAATGCTCGAGGTAGAACCACTGTAGAGCGGCGTCACGCGACGCATCAGCGACCGTCGCGAACATCGGAGCAGAAGGTGGAAGCCCGATATGCGAGTCACCAAATGGCACGACGTGTCCCGGCGGAACAGTGAAGTAAATCATCCAGCGGCAGGTATCGGCGATTGGGAACGAAGCGAGCCGGTTCTCGCCCCCGCCTGATGCATACCGATGCGCACTGAAGTAGACCAGAGGCAGCGCGTGTGCGTTCGCGTAGGATACGGACTCGTTGAACTCACCTTCAGGACCGTAGTTGTCGAAGTACGCGTCGAGGCGTGGATGCGCGTAGTCGATCAGCTCCTGCGACTGAGGATGATCCTCGCCAAGCGCCAGCCCAGCGATCCCGTGTCCTCCTACAACGCAAGTCATCCAGTTGTTCGTGCCGTTCGCCCACCCGACACCGGCCTCGATATCCTTGAAGAAGGGCTGGATACCACATCGGTCGAGCCCTTCGACGATCCATCGTCGTTGATCTGCGTCGATGAAAGGGTAGAGCCAGTCGTAGGCAATCGAAACAGCCCGACTGAGCTGTCCCGCACGCAGGTCAATGTTCATGCCCGTATGTGCGATGTCTCTCNACTCAGGCCATCGGCTCGTATCGAAGAGTGCATACATCTGTGCGAGAGCGTCGTCACGGTATCGCNTATCCTCAGTGATCAGGCAGGCAAGTGCCGCTCTCATCGTTCGAGTCCCGGCACGATGGACGATCGTGTAGTCACGATTTGAATGTCCAGCGCTCATCGCGTCGCGACCGGGGAACACGTCTCCCGGCTCGTAGACCTTGTTTTTAAGCTCTGCGTCTGCGATTTCCTTCTGTGAAGACCAGAGGTTCCCAGCGTGCCCGGAACGAATGTTCTGCCGGATGTCTTCGACCGAACGTAGACCATCGACGGGATCAGCTGTTACGAAGATGTGGGGACGCATGGGATCGTGAATTGAAGATCTAAAGATTAGGGTGGATAGTCTGTTTCNGGACCGCGATACGATACATACTTTGGCCAAAATTTCGCCAGAAAGCACTCAGGATGAACGGTGCTTTAGTGTTCGCCCATCTATCTGGCCACATAATGCTCCAGGGCCTTGATGACGGCCGAGTTATCCTGCTCACCGTAACCGGCCTCAACGCCTGCTCGCAGTATGTCCGCATGAAGCGAACTGATCGGCAGCTTCGTGTCGTGCTTCATACCCATGTCGAGTATCAGACCCACATCTTTGAGATGCTGAGCAAGCCGAGCCTCAGGTTCGAAGTCTTCGTGCACCATCTTGTTGCCCTTCTGATCCATCGCCTTCGAGTAAGCGGCTCCACCCTTGAGGACGCCTAGGAGTGTCCCGAGATTGACGCCGGCCTTCTTGCCCAGAAGAAGACCTTCTGCCAGCACGAGACGGTTCAACCCCAAGACCAGGTTCACGATCAGCTTAGCTTCGGCGCCCTTTCCGTTTGGGCCGACGTGATGGATGCTGTTCGAGAAGGTCTCCAGAAGATCNCGCCCCTTGTCGATCTGCTCAGCCTGTCCGCCGACCATGACAAGCGAGGTGCCAATAGCCACCATCTTGCTAGAACCGAGTATCGTTGCATCTAGAAAGTCAATGTTTTGCTGACCGAGCCGACTGGCCAGTTCCATAGAGCGCTCAGGATCCGAGGTGGTCGTGTCGATGANGATATCCCCAGCCCTGAGCGTGCTGGCGAGCCCAGAAGGGCCTTCGACCGCTTCTTCGACGAAATCCGAGTTCGGAAGGGAAAGCACGATACGCCGGGCTTCGGATCCCACCTCAGCAGGGGAGTCGACGCTTTGTAGACCTAAAAACTCGGCCCGCGAGAGAGCGCCCGGGTCGATGTCATATCCGATGCAGGTGAATCCGGCGTCCGTGAACCGCTTGACAAGTGCCGTACCGACAAGGCCGANTCCGATGAGGCCCACTTTCTTGGTTGCTGAATCCATTACGCCCGAGCAGAAACGCACACGTCAGTGATGTAGGACTTAGGGGTGTCTTCCCAGAGAAACCGTTCCCCGTCTAGCTGTTCAAGAAAGATAGCCGTGCTGCGTGACAAGGACAAAGGGTCGGTTGAAGGGGCCCGCTACGGTTTGTTCTTCTTGGCGGCCTTTTCTCGAAGGTGGTGTTTGAGCTCTCGTTTGCGAATTCGGAGATGATTCGGTGTGACTTCGAGAAGTTCGTCGGAGTTTAAATACTCAAGCGAGTCGTCGAGCGACATGGCGCGGTGCGGCGAAAGCTGCTCGTCATCCCCGGTTGGNTTGGAGCGGTGCCCCGTTCCGACTTTCTGGCGACAGATGTTGAGCGTCAGGTCGCCTTCCCTGATGTGTTGACCGATGACCTGCCCGGAATACACGTCCGATCCTGGCGGGATGAAGAAGGTGCCGCGCTGTTTTAGATTCGTGAGCGCGTAGGTCGTCGATACGCCCTGATCTTGAGAGACCAAGGACCCTAAATCACGAGTCTCGATCTGTCCAGAAAATGTGTCGTAGCTATCGAAGACTGCGTGGAAGATGCCGTTGCCGCGTGTCACCGTCAGAAAGGGTTGCCGGAAACCGAGCATTCCCCTTGTAGGGACCAGATAGGTGCTATGCACGGTTCCGTCATCGGCGTGTCTGGTGTCGAGGAGTCTGCCCTTTCTGCGGCCCATCATCTCGGTCACCGAACCGATGCAGTCGGCAGAGACTTCTATGTAGACTTGCTCGAACGGCTCTTCCCGGCCATTCTCTGTGTCGTNGTAGATGACCTCCGGCTGACTGACTGAGAATTCATACCCCTCGCGACGCATGGTCTCGATCAGGATCGCCAGATGTAGCTCGCCGCGGCCCGACACGTTCCATTCACCAGCAGATGCCGTATCATCGACGCGAAGGGCTACGTTCCTCTCGAGCTCAAGCGTGAGTCGTTCGCGAAGCTGGCGACTCGTCACATACTTGCCATCCCGACCGGAGAAGGGACTTGTGTTGGCACTGAATGCCATCCGCACGGTCGGCTGCTCTACCTCGATCGGGGGAAGGGGCTGCGGATCGTCGATGTCCGTGATCGTGTCTCCGATCGCAACGTCTTCTAGGCCAGACAGTGCGATTATGTTCCCCGCGTTGACGATGGTCTGCGCCTCTCGTTTCAGATTTCTGAACGTATACACTTCACCGATTTTTGCCGATCGCGTATCCCCAGAGGCCGTCACGAGGGCGACAGTCTGACCTGTCGCGAGCGATCCTCCGCTCAAACGACCAACAGCGATCTTGCCGACGTAGCTGCTGTATTCGAGCGTGGTCACCAGAAGCTGCGGGGGGCCGTCGACGGCTACCNTGGGATGGGGGAGCGTTTCGATGATGGCGTCGAAGAGAGGGACGAGGTTGTCGGCAAGTTCGTTAGGAGAGAGCCCGGAACGTCCCTCTATGGCCTGCGTATAGAGGACGGGGAAGTCTGCCTGCTCATCCGTTGCTCCGAGCTCGACGAAGAGGTCGAAGGTTTCGTTGACGACCCAGTCCGGTCGCGCTGCAGGGCGGTCAATCTTGTTGACGACGAGGATCGCCTTGAGACCTCTCTGCAACGCGTGGCGAAGGACGAATCGTGTCTGCGGCATAGGACCCTCGACCGCGTCGACGAGCAGCAGAACGCCGTCTACCATGTTCATTATTCGCTCGACTTCGCTCCCAAAATCCGCGTGACCCGGTGTGTCGACGATGTTGATCGTCGTATCGCTGAACACAATCCCGGTGTTCTTGGCCGTGATCGTGATCCCTCGTTCCCTTTCGAGGTCGTTCGAGTCTAGGACGCGTTCACGGACCTCCTGATTGTCGCGGAAGACGTTGGTCTGCTTGAGCATCCCATCGACCAGCGTAGTCTTGCCATGGTCGACGTGTGCGATGATCGCGATGTTGCGGATTCTAGATGGATCGATGCCGGTCACCCTCGGATTTGTGCTGTGGTTTCTCGAAGGCAGAAAAGTAATAAAAACGACCATTTGAAGCGTATAATTTCTTGTTATTCCACACCTTGGGAGAATTCCGATGACCAAATCAGTGGAGTCGAATGGAGGTGCCTGCCGTCGTCAAGGCTGNGGCGGGCAGGCAGAGGAAACGGAAAGGAGAGGCGAGAAGTGGGGCTTAAGTCAACTGTGTTGCAGAAACGATGAGTCTACCATAGCCTTCGGTCAGCCCTCGTGCTGTTAGTGCCCGCCGCGAGGCCCCTCCAAGAAGTGGAAAGAGGACTAACTATCTGTGATTCTCTTGGTTTTCAATAAAACACAACCGAGTGATCTACGAGCTGCTTCTCTTCGTATACGAACTTCCCCGAGAAGAACCTCTCCTGCTCAATCCACTGCAGGAAAATGTAGTCCCCCTCCCAGAGGTTGAGATCGAGCAGCTTGTCGTTGTCGATCCACTCGAGATCCCCCTCGGGTGAGTCTATAAGGTCACCCGAGAACTCCGTGCCCGTGAATAGATAGACATACCAGTCGTCGACTTGGTCAAACAAAGGGAATGTGATGATGCCTCGCAGTTTCAGGNCCTTCAGGTCGAGACCGCTTTCCTCCTTTACCTCCCGAATGGCACATTCTTCGGGTGTCTCACCCGGATCGAGCTTTCCACCGAGCCCGTTCCACTTCCCTTCGTGGAAGTCCTGTTCCTTCTTGACGCGATGAAGCATCAGAGTTTTTCCGTTCTGTTTCAGATACACCAGTGTGCCGAGCTTCATCTTGTGGTCGACTTTGAGTGTGCCCTGTCTACCAGGGCAGGCTGTTCAGGACAACGGGTGTATCGCTCCATACAGCGTTTCTAAAAGCGAGCACCATAACCGTGTGGGATGTTTTCCTGGGACCTTCAGGCTGANCTATGGTGACGGGACTCTCGACTTTGACCCAGCCNCTTGAGTCGTANTATGGCTCCAGTTCTGGGTGACAAAAGAGCATCCCGAAGTCCGCGTCCATCTCGTCTCGCATGTGCGCCTCGGCGGCTCCCACGACAAGGTTTCCATAACCCTTTCCGCGAGCTTCGGGGCGGGTGATCACGCCGTTCAGGCCACCGATCCGGAGTTCGTTACTCTCGTGGTTCAGGATNTGGAGACAGGCACCTGCCTGCGTGACGGCTACATTCTCCTCATAGCCGACGCAGTGTATGTCGGTACTCCGCCAGGTCAAGGCATAGCGGTCGTTGTCCCAGAGGTCCGTCCCCCAACGAAACAACGACTCCTTGTCCTGCTCAGTTAGTTTGGTCTTGGTGACGATCTGCAAGCTCAAGGCACTGCCTCCTAAACCTAAGATGGCGCTTTGTCCTAGATCAGGCCAGCACGAACGACCCGTGCATACCAGAAATGGGTTGTCCCGACGGGTCACTCAACCCTTTTTGAAGTGTGGAAACGGATAACGAGAGCGAACGAAATGAGTAGACCCAGGATCGCGGCGATTACGACGGAATACCGGAAGTATTCCCATACCCAACACATCGTGGATCGGTTCCTTGAGGGGTACGGATGGGAAGGTANCCATCACTATCCAGAAATGGACCTGGTGTCACTGTATGTGGACCAGACGCCTGAAGGCGATCTGAGCCGGGATCGGGCTCGCAGATTCCCCGGAATGCAGATCTATCCGACGGTTGCGGACGCCCTAATGCTGGGCACGGATTTGCTTGCCGTCGACGGTGTGCTCCTGATCGGTGAACACGGTCAGTATGGCCTGAACGAGAAGGGACAGCGGCTNTACCCGAGATACGAGTTGTTTAAGCAGATCGTCGCTGTATTCAAGGCCTCCGGAAGCTCTGTGCCTGTTTTCAATGACAAGCATCTGTCTTGGAACTGGGAACANGCGCAGGAGATGTATGACATCTCGCGAGAGATGGGATTTCCCTTTATGGCCGGTTCGTCTCTTCCCGTGACGTGGCGGACACCGTCTATAGACTTTCCCTATGGTGCGGAAGTCGAGGAGGCGGTATGCGTGTGCTATGGCGGCGTGGACAGCTACGACTTCCATGGGCTCGAAACGCTGCAATGCATGGTCGAGCGGAGAAAGGGAGGAGAAACGGGGGTTGCTTGGCTGCAGGCGTATCGTGGTGATGCATTCTGGGAAGCNTTCTNTGAGGGTGTTTGGTCACGCGAGCTTTTCGATACCGCGCTTTGCAGAAGCCATACCCTCACACCGTCGCGTGACGGGTACAACCACGTGTTCCCAACTGTGGATGAGATGAAGCGACTCGTCGAGGATCCGGTAGCCTATGTCTATAGGCACTCGGATGGAACTCAGTGCACTATGATTCTGGTTAGCGGCCTCGTTCAGGATTTCAACTTTGCTGCTCGGATGAAGGACTGTAGCAAGCTGTCGACCCAGATGTATCTACCCATGCCGCCTGCGCGGACGACTCTGGCGAGCTTCTTCACACCGCTCGTCAATAACATCGAATTGATGTTCGAAACAGGGCGCGAGACGTATCCGCTCGAACGAACTCTCGTCACGACCGGTCTGACCGCGGCCGGGGTCGANAGCCTGCATCAGGATGGCGCAAGAATTGAGACGCCACATCTCGCGATCACATACACCGTTCCTGAACAGTCGACCTTCTGGAGGAGCTGAGATGAAGCGGGTTGCCGTCATCTCCACGATCTATGTCTACCTGAAGCACACCCAACACTTCATCGACCGGCTGCTCGTCGGGTATCCGTACGAAGGGGAATGGATTCGACCAGATGTCGAGGTCGTGTCGCTCTATGTAGACCAGAAGCCCGAAGGAGATCAGAGNCTTGATAGATCGCGTGAATTCGGGTTCGATGTGTATCCGACGATCGCCGAAGCCTTGCGCTGCGGTGAGGATAAGCTCGCCGTAGACGGTGTGTTGATCATTGCAGAACACGGGGAGTATCCCTCGAACGAGAAAGGCCAGAAGCTGTATCCGCNGTACGAGTTCTTCAAACAATGTGTTGAAGTTTTCGAGGCGGATGGCCGATCGGTACCCGTATACAATGACAAGCATCTTTCCTACAGCTGGCAGAAAGCGGAGGAGATGGTCGCCGATTCGAAACGTCTAGGCTTCCCCATGCTCGCGGGATCGTCGCTGCCGGTCACTTGGCGACTGCCCGATCTCGAACTGGATTCGGGGTGTGTGATCGAGGAAGCTCTGATGATCGGTGTTGGTGGCTCTGACGCGATGGACTACCACTGCTTGGAGGCGATGCAATGCATGGTCGAGCATCGAGAGGGTGGCGAGACCGGAGTTAGATCCGTTCAGTTGATCGAGGGGGATGCAGTATGGCGGGCAGGGCGTGATGGGATTTGGTCTGAGGAACTTCTGATCGCTGCCCTGTCTCGATGCGACTCACCCAAGGGGCTCCCAGATGAAGACGGTCGTACAATTGATCTCTTCGGTACAGGAGAACTTCTGCAGAGAGTGCCAAAACCGGCAGCCTACCTGATCGATTATCTGGACGGCACAAGGACGACACTGCTGATGCTAAACGGCGGCATCTTCGATTACTGCTTCGCCGCGCGCATCCAAGGTGAATCCAAGCCCGTGTCCACACAGTTCCTTGTCACACCTATCCCGAACGTGAACTACTCCGCCTCACTGGTCCACAAGATCTGCGAGATGCTCGAAACGGAGNAGTCTCCCATCCCCGTCGAGCGCACACAGATCGTCTGCGGGATACTGGAATCCTGCCTTGACTCCATGATGGNAGGCCACAAGCGGCTCGACACCGATCATCTGCGTGTTACATACTCTCCTCCATCGACTCCCCAGCATTTTTGCACCTGAAATTCTTAGGCAAACGCACACCGTTCATCCCGAGTGCCTCAGCCGTGGTGAGTGGCAGCGGGTGTGTCGGGAGAAGATAGTATCGTGACTCTGATTCTTTTTTACGCGAAGAGGGCTAGACATTGCAAATACTCCTGACAAATGACGATAGCATAGATTCACCGTTCCTNGAACTCGCCATCGATTTCCTGCGTTCGAAGGGAAACTTGAAGGTGGTCGTCCCGAGGGAAGAACAGAGTTGGAAAGGCAAATCGATCACCCGCTTCAGTGACATGGTTGCTGAGCCCTGCGAGATACACGGTGTCCAGGGATGCACCTTTTCGGGTACCCCTGCCGACTGCACTAACTTCGCGATCTATAATCTCTACGAAGAACAGAAGCCTGACATTGTCGTTTCGGGGATCAACATCGGCGCAAATACAGGAGTTTCCTTTACCTGTTCATCTGGTACGGTGGGTGCTTGCCTGGAGGCCAATATCGCAGGCGTTCCTGGGATCGCATTCTCTCAGGCACTCGACCGGACGGTGTTCTTCGACTGGGCAGACAATCGACGAGTCCCTGAGGGAACGATGAACGTACTTCGAGACCGCATTCTGCCGCAGATGGACATGACTTGGGAGGCTTTGTCGAGGCGCGAAGACTGGCTCCGGGATCCGATCACTTGGAACGTGAACATGCCCGTGTTGCCTGCCGAAGACTGCAAGCCCGTTTCGGCTTTCCTCGGCCACGCATTCTACGGGTCGATCTTTAAGCAACGAGGAGAGATCTATGTACACGATGTCGACTCGCCAGTACCTGACGAAACGCCGGCATCGGACACGGCAGTGGTGTCGTCCGGCCACGTAGCCGTCACGCGTCTGGACCTGCTGACGTTCGGTCAGGATTCGGATCCCCTGTAGGAATGTGATGAGAGTGCTCAGTCGTAGAGACGTGGTGTCGCTTCTGTCGATGCCNAGTTGNATTGACAGCATGCGATCGGCATTTCAGGCCCTTGCGGGTAAGACTGTTCAGGCACCTCAGAGGACGGTGATCCGGATGCAGGATCGGCTGGGCTTTTTAGGATCCATGCCGGTGTATGCTCCTGGATACGGATCAGCTGCCAAAGTCATGACCATCTACCCGGAGAACCATGATCTCGGGATCGAGTCTCATCAAGGCCACATCCTTCTGTTTGGGGAAGAGCTTGGGGATCCGCTCGCCCTGATCGAGGCCGGATCCATCACAGGTCTGCGGACGGCTGCAGTCAGTGGGCTTGCGACGGATATCCTCGCCGGGCGGGACGCGTCGACGCTCTGCATACTGGGTTCGGGTGNACAGGCACGAA
The DNA here is from genome assembly GCA_002714465.1 of Gemmatimonadota bacterium. The sequence goes on from PAXL01000014.1 coordinate 45,542, forward strand.
CCCATACGATGGCGATACGGAGCGTTCGCGAGATTAATCGTATTAGAGTGTGGAGCAGAACGCGTGAGCACGCCGAGACGTTCGCACAGTGGGTTGAGGCAGAGACGGGAATACTGCCCTCCCTGTGCGTTACTGCCGAGGAAGCGGTCAACGGGGCCAATGTGATTTGTACCGTGACGGCCTCGACTGAACCGATCGTGCAAGCGGAGTGGTTGAAGCAGGGATGCCACATCAACGCTGTCGGTTCGTTCACGCCCTCTTCAAGAGAGCTTTCGACGGAGACGGTCAAACGGTCCAAGTTATTTGTCGATTCGAGAGCCTCTGCAAGCGTCGAAGCTGGGGATATCCTGATCCCGAAGCAGGCAGGCGCAATCACTGACGATCACATCTTGGCAGAGCTAGGCGAGTTGATCACCGACAGGGCAGAGGGCCGAACCCATCCGAACGATATCACCGTATTCAAATCGTTGGGGTTGGCTATCGAGGATCTGGTTGCTGCAAAGGCCGTGTATGATCGTGCAGTTTCTGAAGACGTTGGCATTCTGGTTGGCTAAGAAAAGAATGGCCAAGAAAAACACGCAAGAGCACGGAAGGACGGTAACAGCTTGATACTGAGACCCTGGTGAATAGGTTGCCCCGGGTTTCGTGCATCTGCCTTTTGCTTCGTGCCTGGGTGTCGGAGCCTGCCGCGAGTTAAGCTGAGGTGTGGTTCATCAGATGTTAGGGAGGGTATATCGAGTCAGAGTCACACGATGCATATGCCGCGTTCCGGATCCCAGACTACCGTCGATACCTGTCCGGGTGGTTCGCGGTCCTGACCGGAACGCAGATACAGGGCGTGGCGATCGCGTGGGAGATGTATCAGAGGACGGGGGAAGCACTGGCGTTAGGNTTTGTCGGGCTCGCACAGGCTGCGCCGACGATGATCCTAGCTTTGCCTGCTGGATACCTCGCCGATCTATTCTCTCGACGCAAGTTGGTTATTCTAAGCCTGACAGGCATGACGGCAACGTCGATTTGTCTGGCCGTCCTGTCCTCCTCTCAGGGATCGATTGCTTGGATGTATGCGTTCTTAATTATTGACGCTACGTTTGCTACGATCGGACGCCCTGCACGATCAGCTCTCCTACCTCAACTCGTGCCGCGTGATGTCTACCCCAACGCCGTCGCTTGGAGCACGAGCATGATGCAGCTCGGATGGGTCGTCGGCCCCGCATTGGGGGGCGTGATCATCATCTGGAGCATCCCGGGTGCCTACCTGATTGCTGCATCGGGTTCGGCGATCTATGCGATGCTGCTTCTCACGATGTCGTTCCGGGCGACCGGGAGTGTGAAGGCCGAGGCACCGATGCAGGCGCTGTTCGGCGGGCTGCACTTCCTGAAAGAGAATCGGCTGGTCCTGACGCTGATGTCTCTCGATATGTTCGCCGTTCTATTCGGTGGGGCCGTATACCTGTTACCGATATACGCAGAAGAGATCCTGCGCGTCGGCCCAACGGGTTTCGGCTGGTTGCGCGCAGCTCCCGCGATGGGTGCCTTCTGCATGGCGATCTTGATCGCCCATCTACCGCCTATGCAGCGCGCGGGGTGTAACTTGCTCCTTGCCGTCGGGGCTTTTGGCGTCGTGACGATCATCTTCGGAATCTCGGACTCCTTCGGGCTTTCCTTCGCCATGCTGTTTCTTACGGGGCTGTTCGACAACGTGAGTATGGTGATCCGACATACGCTAATTCAGCTGTCGACGCCGGATGGTATGCGTGGTAGAGTGAGTGCGGTGAGCGGTGTGTTCGTCAGCGCCTCGAACGAGCTTGGTGGTTTAGAGTCTGGCGTGGTCGCACACTACTTCGGGCCGGTCGTCTCGGTCGTAAGCGGCGGGATCGGCACGTTGCTCGTAGTNGTCGCAACAGGAGTTTTCTCTCCAAGACTTCGTAGACAGGGCGCATTGACTAAAACAGATTGAGCCAAATGACGAGGCCGAGCCATGATGTATCCACAGATCGAGCATCCACAGCTTCTCCTGCCTGACGCCGTAATTGACGGAAGTGATGGTGAATCCAAGGCGGGCCGAGCTCTCCTGGTCGAACACGGGGTGATCCAGAGTGTCGGCGAGACNGAGCGCGTGAAGCAGGACTGCCCGAACGGTACGGTGACCGTAGACCTGTCGGGTGCGACGCTCTGTCCAGGTCTCATCGACGGTCATACACACCTCAGCCTCGCGGGAGACGGTCGCAACTACGACGAGATGTTCTCGGAAACGGACGAAATGATGGTGATTACGGGCGCGATGAATATGATGAAGCATCTACGCGCAGGTATTACGACGATTCGGGAACACGGGGCTAGGAACCAGGTTGGTTTCGCACTGAAGGAAGGTCTTCAGCGAGGGTATCTGCCGGGGCCACGCATGCAGGTCAGCGGACGACCTATCACGTGTACGGGTGGACACTTCTGGTTCTGTAACGAGGCGGCGGACGGCGAGGACGAGATCCGAAAGTCGGTCAGGCGCCTCGTGCACGAGGGGGCCGACTACATCAAGATCATGGCTTCGGGAGGGGGAACACGAGGAACGATCCCTGGTCGGGCGTCGTACACTGAGGCGGAATTACACGCTGCCGTTCACGAAGCCCATCATTTCGATAGAACGACGGCCGCACACTGTCGCGCTCGCGAGTCGATGAAACGGGCCATTCAAGCTGGGATCGATCTAATGGAGCACGCAGAGTTTCTGGATCCCGACGACGAGATGCGGTTTGATTCGGAGATCGCGGCTATGATGGAGGAAAGCCGTATCTGGATCAGCCCGACGCTCCAGGCTTGGACCAAGTACTCGCGAATCGTCGAGCTNCGGAATCAGCGTGACATGGGATCTCTTTCGCACGAAGGCGAATTGGAGCTCGAGGGATTGGNAAAACGGGCAGAGGGTAGACTCGNTGTGATGCGAAAGCTGCTGGAGTATGATGTAAAGGAGCGTGTTCTGCCCGGAACAGACTCAGGCGTGGGGATGCTGGCCTTCGGACATCTGGACTATGACTTAGAGTTGTTGGTAGAGGTCGGGTTCACGCCAGCGGAAGCGATCCTTTCGGCAACCCGGATCTCAGCCGATGCGATCGGTCTGAGCGAGTCGATCGGGACGATCGAGGCAGGCAAGGTCGCAGACCTGGTCGCTTTCGAGGGCGATCCGTCGAAGGACATTCTGGCGACAAGGCGGGTNCGGGCAGTGTTTCAGGCGGGCAGCCTTGTTCCCTAGGGAAGGATGGCCACGAAAACGCGAGACCAANGNCGAGAGGACGAGGCTGCGCTGGCGATACTGACGGATAANCGGATCGCCTTTGTGAAACACTACCGAGCNAGGCGAGAGGCTGAACTNTGAGGCAATCGCCCACCGCCATTAACTACGAGACAGGGGATAGGTATGCAGAGCAACGTGGTTTACGGGATGTATTCGGGACTGGCGCTCCTGCTCGATGTATACGAGCCGGAAGAGCCCAACGGATATGCTGTAGTNTTCATTTCTGGAAGCGGGTGGAGTGCGCCTCTGGGACTCGAGTCGAGAGAACTCAAGCACAGCGGGCAGGAGCAGGTCTATGCGGTGCCTTTGATGGAGGCCGGCTACACGACTTTCGCAATCAATCACCGAGCNGCTCCGAGGTTTACCTACCCGGCCGCGATCGAAGATNCGCAGCGCGCCGTTCGCTTCATTAGGCGTCACGCCCAGATATACGGGATCGATAAGGACAGGATCGGGGCACTTGGCGGGTCATCCGGAGGCCATCTCTCTCTGATGCTTGGATGTATGCCGGCGGATGGTGATCCGGAGAGCGGGGACCCGCTTCTCCGAGAGAGTGCTAACGTACAATGCGTGGTCGCGCGCGCGGCGCCTTCGAATTTCCTGGCTGATAACCAGAGTCTGTATGGCTTCCTAAGCTGTCGCCCACCCGCAGCTGACGATAGGACATCTCTGGAATATCACATCCATTACGAGGCATCACCGATATCTCACGTGACGAGTGACTCGCCACCAACGTTGCTCACGCATGGTACTAACGATGATGTCGTGGCATACAACCAGTCCGTGATCATGCTGGAAGCGCTGCAGAGGGCAGGCGTCAAATCGGAGCTGCTAACGATTCCCGGGGGCGGTCACGGAGCACGATTTGGCGGAGCCGACGAGCCCGTACCTGACTATGTAGGTCGGTCGATAACGTGGATGGACGAGAATCTTAAGACAGACGGATGAGTGACTTCGAAACCATNCGTGAGAGACTCTTAGAGCGAGAGGTCTACGGATATCACGAGCGTAGTTCGTTCAATCGGAGTCTTGCGATTGCCTACGCATCCGCGCTTCAGGATGCCGGAAGCTGGGCGGACATTAACTACNACGATCGGGGGAGATCAACGTGGTTGCCCGCGATGCATCTGGGTCGCACAAACGTTATGCTTCGGGGTGCGAGACATCGGGATGTTGCGGATGTAGATCGCCTCACACTGTTGGACGCCGCTCGCTCGGCCCAAAGGTTCTGGCTCGGTCGACGACCGGAAAGCGACAACTGGTGGCATAACACAATCGGTGGTCCCTCGTCTTTGATGCGCCTTCTGATTCTGTTCGGTGAGGATCTGGAGTCGGATCTTCGCGAAGCGACGCTCAACATCCTGGCAGATGTCGAAATCGGGATGACGGGTCAGAACCGTGCGTGGGTTTCCACGATCAACTTCGTGCGGAGTGTTCTGATCGAAGACGAGGAGCTGGTTCGTGTCGCCCTCGCGGAAGTGCTTGGTGAAGTGGCCGTTTCGGATGGCCCTGAGGGCATTCAGCCCGGATGGAGTTTCCATCAGCATGGACCCCAGCTCTATCAGGGCAACTATGGCGCGCATTTTTTAGAGACGGTGGCTCCCTATGCGACTCTTCTGAATGGAACGCAGTTAGAGCTGTCTCACGAACAGGTCGGTCTGCTGACCCGACTGACGCTCGAAGGTACGAGCTGGATGACGTGGGGGAGTCGGATGGACTTCAACGTTGTCGGTCGGTTCATCTCGAGCCCGCATCGGAGTCGATGGGAATCAGAGAAGCTGGTTGAGCCCTGCGAGCATCTTGCAGAGGTAGACGCCGGGGCATCTGAATCACTCTTGGCATTCAGAGATCGACTCGAAGACAGTGTGCCTCCGGGTCAAGGTGCACCCGCAGGCAATCGTTACTTCTGGAGGTCTGACTTTATGGTCCACCGGGCCCAAGAACGCTACCTTTCGATCCGCATGAGTTCTACGCGGACAGTACGGAGCGAGTCCTGCAACTCTGAAGGCCTGCAGAACTATCACATGGGCGATGGCGTCACCCTTTTCGTGACGCGTGGCGACGAGTATGACGGAATCTTCCCTGCCTGGGATTGGAAGCGTATTCCGGGGGTGACGTGCCAGCGATCGGATGAACCGTTGGATCCGCTGAGTGTGGGCAAGGATCTGGGGTCGGATCTGTTCGTGGGTGGCGCGAGCGATGGTCGTGACGGGGCGGCTGGGATGCGCATTGTTCGTGACGGTGTATCGGCTCGGAAGGCCTGGTTCTGTCAGGATGAAACACTCGTATGTTTGGGCTCGGACATCGCATCCCACGCTCGTTATCCTGTGACGACGTCGATCAACCAGTGTCTGATGAAGAGCGACGTGTATATCGGCACGTCAGAAGGATTTCAGGAGTTTCTATATACCGACAGGCTGTTTGGCGGTCTCCCGTGGGTTCATCACGACGGGATCGGCTACCTGCTCCTCCAGCAGATGGCCGTCGATCTGCGCAAGGAACCCCAGTGGGGAGCGTGGAAGGACATCAACGGCAACACATCAGCCGATCGTGTGATGCGCGATGTCTTCAGCCTCTGGATCGACCACGGCATAGGCCCGCTGGACGCACATTACGCCTATGCCGTCGTTATGGGTGTCGATGTCAAGCAGACGGCGGATGTGAGCGGGTCACCGCCATTCGAAATCGTGGCAAACACCGCTGATATGCAAGCCGTCAGGTGGGGTAGCGGCCTAACACAGGCCGTCTTCTGGAAGCCCGGAGAGATCGAGCTGTTAGAGGGCAGATCGGTGGCAGTCAACCAGGGCTGTGTNTTGATGGTGCGAGATGCNGAGCTGACCGTTGCCAATCCGAATCAGCTATCAGAGCGGATAGAGGTTGAATTACGAGAGCGAGATGCGGTCCGTGAACTGACCATTGAGTATCCCCAGGGTGGCGAGGCAGGGAAGAGCGTGACGAGGAGCCTCTAGCAGAGTCCCGTCTGTATTCCGAGAAAACAGACAACTTGCTGGGATCTCGGCTCGTCCTGGCAAACGGCGTCGTCGCCCACGAGGCTCTTTCCTCTGCTTTTAGGTCTTTACCGTCTCGATAGGCAGGATACCATCCCGCTAGACCTTAAAGGTCTAGCCCTTCTTGTGCTGAAGCTTCCTCCACCTGAGTTCGTCTAGCCTCGATCGATAACGATTGGCTCTATGCTNTGTGTGGCAGTAAAAGTTTTGAGGTTTTGGATATCCCNNTGGAAGCGGTCGTTGCTGCAATTAGATGGGAATGGTTCTTATGGTGACGGATATACGGAGAATCAACCTTTGAGCATCGTGCAAGTATCTGATTGAAGAGACGAGCACGTCGACCTGATCCCTATCAATGAACAACGGGATCCAATTCACAAAAATGCTCGTTAGGAAGTGCAGGTGGGATTGATATCAGACCTTGTAAGCGGGTGCGTGGCGTCGTCTTGCGCTCAAGTGGTCGGACCTAGACAGGATTATGCCGGTGTGCAAGGTTGGAAGGCAACGAATGGACGGTTATAAGGGGGCTGGAGTCTCCACGGGGCAACCTAACCCACCAGATCTTTCGTAATCGCAAAACTTCTCGTCACTGCATCCAACGGATCGGGGAGGTCATTCTTGATCTCAAGACTGACCGGACCATCGTATTCGATTCCACGCAGCACATCGAANAGACGCTCCAGCGATTCCNGCGTCTGAACGCCATCCGTCAGGGCCAGATGCAGGTCGTTATCGCCATCGTTGTCATCCAGGTGCACGTATCCTAGACGGTCGCCCACATCTGCCAATACCTCCACCGGATTCTCGTCGGCCATTTGTGCGTGACCGATGTCGAACAGCAGATACAGATTCGGGTGACCCGTATCCCGAATGAACGACATTGTCTCGCTTACGGTAGGGAAGGCCGTACCCGGAAAGTGCTCGATACACACCNTGATCCCAAGCGGTTCCGCATGGGAGGCGATGTCCGTGTAGTGTTCAGCATAGCGAGAATAGGTGCCCGAATCTANAGGGCGATCCGGGACAACGTANGCGAACCCAGCGCCCTGTTCGGCCACGTGATCGAGCGCGTTTTTGATGTGTGCGGCCATCGATTTGACTGCAGCAGAGTCTTCGGAATCAAAGGTGGCGCCTTCCGGTCGCTCATGTGATGCTGCAAGGCAGAGCACGTCGAGCCCGAGCTCCTGCCGACGATCACGTGATGCCTCTGACCGGAGCCAGCTGGGTCGAATGTCGACGGCGCCAAGACCTAGATCGGAGAGCGTCGTCAGGATATCGGGTTCCGGGTCATCGAGTGCCCAGGCACAGCACGACAGAATCATACGGTTCTCCTTTCAGGCAGCTACACGGTGACGCNACGTTGTGCGAGCCGACCAATCTTTCAAGNATCGACCCATTCAGCGTCGAGCGAGTTGTTCCCGTCAGTTTGTGACTTCACCGACATCCGACACGGACACTCCAGCCNGAGCAGTAATCTCAGCAGATGCAGCTTGGTTTCGGGAGCTCAGGGCGTTTCTCGCTTGCGGAAAGGTAGTCAACCAGCTTCCGCTTAGGAAGATCCGTCAGACGGTATCTTCTTGCAGCTAGCGTCGTAGCTCTTCTTCAGGTGCCTCGCAGAACTCGATACCCCANCAGGTAGGTTCCAGAGCCCNTCGTAGGGCCCTTGGCCTACAAGAACTAGGATGACGATCGCGTCCTTGGATGCGAGCAGAGGATAGATGCGGGGACGGATGAGCCGGGTGGCATTCTTCAGATCAAACTGATGAGTTCACGGCATTTCCAGTCCGTGAATGCNTCNATCGTCGAGACAAGGTTCAGTGGGCGTCTCCATATCANAGGCGGACGGATGTTCGGGATGATCGAGAGTCTGTAGTCAGAGCGACAAGCCTCGAGTGAGTATCCATCGACACCGCACTCACAAAGTTGGGTGTGATATCGCGGGATTAGAGCCTCCTCGAAGGAGTGACGCTCTTCCGGATTGAGACGGCACCGGATGATCAGATACGAGACATCGTAGACGCCTATCCCGCGACTGAGGAGCTCCCAATCGAAAATAAGAGGCGGTCCGCTGCCTTCGTTTGGGACGAAGATGTTCCAGGGATGCAGGTCGGCGTGTATCAGCGTCAGGTTCGGGGCGCAGTACCGATTCTCGATAATCGATGGCCAAGCTTCGATGGCGGCTCGACACGCGGGAAGCAGGTCGGCAGGCAGATCCGGCGCGATCTTGAACATACGCTCAAGATGTTCGGTCGCGGTCCGTTCGGTCGTCGCCCACAGGTCGGCGGGATCGCCCGCTTGCGCCATGTCGCAGATGTCGTTCCGTTTCGTGGTGTAGGTATCGTCTTGGATGAAGGGCTGGTCCCAGCACGTTGCGTGGATCGATGCGATTTGATCGACAACGGCCCCGAGCCCTTCGACGGTCGGTTCNCGGTCGGAGGTGACTGCGAAGCTGTGTGTGTTGCTGAGGTCTGCCTGAAGAATGAAACTGTTGCCCGACTCTTCGTCTAGGTGTGCGTCGTAAGTCGGCGGGCTGACGAGTTTGACTATGCGCGGGGCGATGTTCGCGTAGAAGGCGAACTCACAGGAAGCCTTCGGGAAACCGTCTGTGTTGGTTTTGATGATGTAGCTTNGGGGAACGGTGGGTGGTGTGTCAGGAGAGAAGAGGGCATCGAATCGGATGAGATCATCGCCCATGTCACCCGGCAGGATGGCCGTGACACTTCCGTCTGGCAGCGCACCCGACGTTCTCAGGCGGTTCTGGAGGTACTCTGGCGTCAGGCTTGGAATCATCGGCCCTATGATGCCTCTATCGATTGATCATGGCGCAACCACGCCCAGTTCTTTCCGTCGTTCCGCCATATAATCAGCGACCTCGACGACCGTTCCTGTCCAGATGCGATTCCGGTTTGCGCCCAGGTGCTCGCAGACTTCGGCAAGTGCTTCGGTTTCGACAGGGATATGTTCGCCGCCCACACCGTGCANGCAGATGATCGCCCAGTGTCCACGCTCTGCTGCCAACTCGATAAACTCAATCATCTCAGACCCTGGGATGTGCTGGACCGCCCAAGACCAGGTGTATGCGAGGTCGATTAGGAGAGGATCGTNAACGCGCTCACCGCCGCCTCGTCCGCACACGAANCGTTCTGCGACTAGAGGCACGTACGACTCCCGGTTGCGTCCAGATCCAACGTAGCTCTGATAGCACGGGTAACAGAAGCTTCGATGGCCCTTCTGCTCTGGAAATGCCCGGTTCATCGCTTGTGTCGCCTCGTCGATCGTAGACGCGATGTCGTTGAGCGTCAGTTTTTCCAGACAGTGCTCGCTGCTGAACCCGTAGTTACACGAACAGGGGTGACTACACGTATGGTTCCCCATCTCGTGTCCTGACTGGCTGGCTTCTTGCCACCGAGGTAGAAGCGTCTTCCATCGATCGCCTTTGCCTGGATTCAGGTAGAAGGTTCCNTTGAGGTCTTGTGTGTCCAGGAGAGGGATCGCGTTGTCCAACTGCGTGACGATGCCGTCGTCGAAAGTCAGAGAGACCGCGCCCTTGATGTCGTCAGGCCAGAAGTTTTTCATTGTCTCAGATCGGTCTATGTGGGCAGAACATCGATGTCTTCGCCGTTCTGATACCTGAGGGCGTCATCGATCATTGTGATGATATCATACTGCGGCTCAAACCCAATCAAGTTGCGTGCTTTGGACAGGTCGAACTGATAGTGTGTCGGTGTGCCGGGAGACACCACATCAATGTACGGGATGTCGAGCTTCTCGGATAAATATGGGATCGTTTCGTCCCAGGTGAAGGGCTTGGGCCCGGCGATCTGTATCGTCTCACCGTGAGCGGGCTCTTTGTCGAGCGCGTCAACGCAGCCCTGAACGATGTCCCGTACATCCGCGATGTGCTTCTTGTAGGGTCGGTTCTTCTTGTCCCGAAGGAGGACGAGACGTTCGTCGCCCTTCCAGTATTGTTCCAGAGCCGGGCTTGATTTCACGCTGCTTAGGTAGAATTGGCGGAATGTCAGTATTTCTCCGGCGCCGACGACCAGACAGAAGCGGATGATCGTGATCGGCGTGTGGAAGGTTCGGATGTACCCGTTGCAGAGCTCCTCNCCGGCAGACTTNGAGAGTGCATACCAGCCCGTCGGACACCGCGGCATATCATTTTCNCGGATCGGGTTGTCGAGCCCTTCCGGCGGATATTTTGCATACTGGGCGTCGGTGCTCGCGAACAGAAGGTGCTTTAATCCTTTGTTCGCTCGAGCCGCCTCGAGGACGTTGAAGGTGCCTCGGATGTTGATGTCAAAGTAGTCGTTCTCGCTGAAAGGTCCGCCTCCCTGGAAGGCGGCCCCGAGATGGTAGATCGCGTCGACACCCTCCACCACGCCGTTAACGTCGTCCACGCTCGTCAGCGAACCCTCGATAAGCTCAATACCCAGCGGCTCAAGTTTCTCGATCCGCGGATCCTTCGGCCAGACGAGGCCACGAATGTCGTGACCTTCCGTTCTCAGCTTCGCTGCGACGTTCGCTCCGATGCGACCCGTGATACCCGTGATCAGAATCTTCATTCCTGTCTCCGTTTCCATCGAAAGGGGAATCTATGGATAAGCCATGTGCGCACGATGAGCAAGGCCCGGAGCCTCNGGAGGCTTGCTCTGTTCAGGCNATTTCCTTATAGAAGAGCGCGCCGAATACCACCAAAATTACCTGATTTGACGAGGATCAACCGTGTTGACGATCGAAGCCCTTCGTTCCCGTATTTCGAAGCTACCGCGCGTTGCTCTAGGACACTTCCCGACACCATTGGAATACCTGCCGCGTTTGTCTGACGCCTTAGGCGGACCGAAGATCTTCATCAAACGTGACGACTGCACCGGGCTTGCCTTTGGCGGAAATAAGACGCGACAACTCGAATTCACCGTCGGTCTTGGTATCGATCAGGGCGCGAATGTGCTGATCGGGGGCGCGGGATCACAGTCGAATCACTGTAGACAGCTGTCCGCCGCCTCTGCCAAGCTGGGTGTCGAGTGTGCAGTCGCGGTCGTTTCGGACCACAAGTCGAAGACCATGCAGGGGAACCTTCTACTCGATGATCTGCTGGGGGCTTCNGTGCAGATGATCGATGTGCCGACACAGGAGCTGCTCGATGATGCGAAGCAGGAGCTCGCAAAGGAGCTGGAAGCGGAGGGGAAGAAACCGTTTATCGTGATGCAGCCAGAAAACCGCCCCTACGGTGCTATGGGTTACGCGCTCGCCGTGGCCGAGATGGCGGAGCAGATGGCGCAGATGGGAGAGACAATCGACGCGATCGTCGGCTGTTCCGGAAGCTGTACGCAGCCGGGCATGATCTTCGGCAACAAGGTGCTCGGGGTGGATGCGAAGATCCGAGGNATCGCGCCTATCGAATGGTCCTACGATATCACCGACGCGTTCCTCGGACTCCTGTCTCGGATGGCGGAGATTCTCGAGCTTGATGTAAGCTTCGAATCAGATGACGTGTGGAACTCGGCAGCCTANATAGGCGAAGAAGGATACGGTTACTGCTCGGAGGCGGGGAACGAGGCACTCCGGTTGATGGCATCGAAGGAAGGGATTCTGCTCGATCCGATCTACACGGGGAAAGCGCTGTCCGGGATTATCGATCTGGTTCGAAAGGGCGAGTTGGGCAAGGACGATACGGTGGTCTTCCTGCATACCGGTGGTACGCCTGCTCTGTTTGCTTACACGCAGGAGCTCCTTGCGTGAACGCACACGCCCTGTCTACACGGCGGCCCGCTACTGCAACTTCTAGAGAAAGAGTTCGAGAGGCCAGAGTATGCTGAGCGGATTGCTCGCCGAACGCGAGAGAAATGGGAATCCAATCCGAGTCGGACTTGTTGGTTCAGGCAAGTTCGGGACAGGGTTGGTCGCNCAAGTTGCAGGCATGCGCGGCATGGATNTCTGTGCGATCGCGGATATCAACCTTGATAACGCGAGGGAGGCCTTTGGAGCAGGNGGACACGCTGCGGAGCAGACGTATGTCGTTCAGAACGGAAATGGGTTGGAGGATGCGTTGGCGACCGGGAAGAGAGCCATCACGGACGATGCGAACCTGATCACGACGAGCGACCAGATCGATGTGGTCGTGGATGCGACCGGTCTACCCTCTGTCGGAACCCGAACGGCTCACGATGCGATTGCGAACAACAAGCACATCGTGATGGTGAACGTCGAAGCGGATGTGACGGTTGGCCCGTATCTGAAGCGGCTTGCGGACGCTGCGGGCGTAGTCTACTCGCTTGTGGACGGCGACCAGCCAGGATGCACGATGAACATGATCGACTGGGCGTCTGCACTCGGGTTCGAGATCGTGGCAGCGGGACGCGGCACGATTATGTTGGGCGACGATCGAGAGGGTTTGCCAGATACGGTTCCGGAAAGATTTGGGTTCAACGAGGAGATGATCGCTCGACGGAAGATCAANGCTAAGATGTACAACTCCTTCCGAGACGGTACCAAGGCGCAGGTCGAGATGACGTCGCTCTCGAATATGGCAGGTCTGCCGCCCGATTGCCGCGGGATGCACGAGCCTTCGGTCAGCATCTCGGATATCGCACGAGTGATGAGTTTGGATTCGGAAGGCGGCATACTCCAGAGCAGCGGTGTTGTCGAGCTGGCAAACAGTATCGCCGAAGACAGTAAGACGCCGCTCGAGAGACCACTGAATATGGGCGTGTTCGTGGTGATCCGGACCGACCACCCGTTTATCCAAGAGGACCTCAAAGGATACATTTCGATCGAGGGCGGGAACGGCGCAAATCATCTGCTCTACCGCCCGTATCACCTTGTGGCCGTTGAGGCTCCGATCACGATCGCCAAGGCAGCCCTGTATGGGCTTCCGACGGGAGCTCCGATTGGTCACACCTCCGATGTGATCACGNTGGCCAAGAAGGACCTGGAGACCGGCGAAATCTTGGATGGTGGAGGCGGTTACACGGTCAACGGTCTGATCGAACGAGCAGACGTTTCTGTGAGAGAGCGGCTGCTTCCACTCGGGTTGAGCGCGGGAGCCAGGCTTCTGAAAGATGTCGCAAGAGGAGAAGTGATCCGATACGAGGATGTAGATATGGTCGACAGCCTTGTGCACACGGTGAGGAAGATGCAGGACACAACGTTCTGGGGAACGAACTAGGTGAGGTTGCTGAGCACATCCACCTGTTCATCACTCGGTCGCGCCGTTGCCGNCCATCTTTTCACAACATACAAGTTGACGCNTCTGGAAGAGGTGGGCCGAGGTGATGGGGGGCAATGCTAAAGGGGAGATGGCCGCCCAAGTGGTCGGATCCGGGGCTTCAGAGGAGGCTCTCAACGGTGCGGTTGAGCCGGAGTGCTGGAAGGGACACGTTTCGGTTGATGGGCGATTGCTCGAGAAAGGTGCGGATCCTTCTTGGCTGAGCCCTACTGGGGATGCGGCGCACGAACAGGCGAGCAAGCAAGTCGAAGATTGTTAGAGACTGGCTCAAGGACAGGAATTTCTGAGAGTACGAGAAAACGGCGCTGGCTTAGTTTAGTCATACATCCTCTTCCTTACCAGAAACCGACGATCGGTATGCGGCATCCAAAACCTCCACACTGCGCATAGCAACCTCACCGGGCGCGTAGTTGACCTCGGTCGCCCCGCTGATAAGGTCGACGAAGTTTTTCGGTGGGTCCGTGCAGGCGTAGGCCCCCGCGTTGGGTTCGAGATCTACAGACTCACTCCCACCATCGTGCCGGATGAGTTCCATTCGAGCACGTTCGCAGTCCAGCAGGAGCATCCCTTCGTCGCCGAAGATCCGCAGGTCCACCTGAAAGCCTTGCCCAACGGGTATACTTCCCGATCCGGAGAACGTGCCGATGGCACCGGCATCGAAACGCACCGTCATGGCGTCGTAAAGATCTACCTCGGCGCCGGGTCCAGACATCAACGCGAAGATCGATTTGGCTCGCAGTCCCGTAATCCAGAACAGCATACCCAAGGCGTGAGAAAGTTGAGCGTGGCCATAGCCGCCGTCTGANTTGACGGGATCGGACCAAGTGGACAGATCGGGTTCAAACACGCCGGGGCCAGAGCTGCCACTGTCTGCGCCCGTATCGAATTCCTGGCCTGACAGAAGCGTCCGGACGGGTGAAGCCATATGACATAGTACATACTCGATGGTTCCCACGCTGCTCGCATCAAGAAGTTCCTTCGCGCGCTGAACGAAAGACTTATAGTGCCACCCATACGGAACCAGGAGGTGGCGGCCCTTTTCCCTTGCCCTATTGACTAGCTTGCGTGCGTGATGGGCACGAGTCGTCATTGGTTTCTCGCACATCACGTGCAGACCGGCATCCAGAGCAGCCAACGCATGCTCGTGATGCAGCGTATGCGGGGAAGCCACGACCACACCATCAAGCTCGCAGTCATTGAGCAGTTTACGGTAGTCTTCAGTCGCATAGGCGAAGCCAAAGCGTTCCTGAACCTGCTTCAGCTCCGTTTGCCCGAGACGGCAGACCCCAACCATTTCGACGTCATCACGATCCACCAGGATCGGCAGGNGATTGCTGGTAGCCCACCACCCGGCACCGATGAATCCTATCTTCACTTTGTTTGACACCATATCGTCTTCGCTGAACTTCCAAGCCGAATTCGCTAACAAGCTTTATCGGNCTTACTTTACGCCGTGATTGCTTCACAGACCCTACGCCACGATCTGGTGAAGAACGAGGAACGATGGACAAGATGACATGGAAATCTCCAAACTAGGAGTAAAAACGGGAAAGTACAACGGCGGACACTAGAATGTAAGTACCCGCCGATTCTGTTAGGGTAAAGCGTATCGAGGGAAGTGAGTACACTAGGTGTGGTCGCATGAAACCAAGCGGCCTACTTNTGCCCGTACTGAAGAATGAAGTCGTCGACCATCTGGCGAGCGGTGTCGTCGCTGAACTGATCCGGGGGCGACTTCATGAAATAGGCCGATGGTCCCGGCAGCGGGCCCTTAATACCGTGGTCGAGCGCAAGTTTGCAGCAGCGAACCGCGTCGATCACGACACCGGCAGAGTTCGGACTGTCCCAGACCTCGAGCTTGAGCTCTGCTGTCAGAGGCACGCCTCCAAAGGTCTCGCCTTCCATCCGGATGTGGCACCACTTCTGATCTTGAAGCCACGGAATATGGTCGCTCGGGCCGACGTGGACGTTGTCGTCACCGAGGTCGTAGTCGAGCTGGGATGTGACCGCCTGCGTCTTGCTGAGTTTCTTCGACTCGAGACGTGAGCGTTCGAGCATGTTGTAGAAATCGGTGTTGCCCCCGAAGTTCAGCTGATAAGTGCGTTTCAGCTTCACACCACGTTCACGGAACAGACGCGTCAGGACACGGTGCGTGATTGTGGCACCGACCTGCGACTTGATGTCGTCGCCTACGATGGGGAGACCGCGTTTTGCGAATCGCTCCGGCCAATGCCCAGTGCTGGCGATGAAAACCGGCACGCAGTTCACGAAACCACAGCCTGCCTGCAGGACCTGTTCCACATACCACTTCGTGGCTTCTTCACTGCCAACGGGAAGGTAGTTGACAACTACATCCGTTCTCGTGGCCTTGAGGACTTCGGCNACGTCGACTGTATCGCCGTCGGCNTTCGTGATGACCTCGGACAAATACTTCCCGAGACCGTCGTGCGTCATACCTCGCTGAACAGGAACATCGAGGAAAGGTACTTCGCTGAACTTGAACGTGTTGTTCGGCCCGGCGAAGATTGCTGCGCTCAGGTCTTTGCCGACTTTCTCCGAGTCGATGTCGAAAGCGGCCGAGAACTCGATGTCACTGATGTGGTAACCACCGAGGTTCGGGTGCATGAGACCAGGTACGAATGAATCCTCNGACGCATCCCGGTAGTACTGCCTGCCCTGTACGAATGATGAAGCGCAGTTNCCGACGCCAACGATAGCAACNCTAAGTTTATGTCGTCCCACGAAGGATGTTCTCCTGGNNAAAGGTGATCGNTTGAANNTGTGACAGANTANAAGTNGGCCGATTGCCACNNATAGGNNAAATCAATATNTTTTATATAAAATATTGAGAATNTCTATATAGGAGGCTNCAGTGAACCTGCATCATCTCAATACCTTCCTGAGGGTAGCAAGACTCCAGAGCTTCACGAGGGCAGCCAATGAGTTGCACCTGACGCAGCCCACCGTCAGCAGCGGGGTCAGCGAGCTCGAACGCTCTCTTGGCGTGAAGCTGTTCAACCGATCCGGGCGATCGATCTCTCTGACCATGGAAGGCCGTCTACTGTTGTCCTACGCCGAGCAGATTCACGATCTAAGGACCGAGGCGCAGGACAGGATCCATCGACTGGAGGTCGAGCCCGGAGAGAGCTTCCGTTTTGGTNCGATCGATGCAGCGGTGATCTATTTGATCCCGGGGATACTGGAGTCGTATCACGCACGGTTTCCGAACATGGACATCTCTATCCAGGTCGACGCATCGCGCTTTCTCGCAGACGATCTGCTCAGAGGACGATCAGAGTTCGCGCTGATGACGCTGCCTTTCTCACACCCGAAGATTGAAACGCTGACGCTCCACGAGGACCGTCTTTCTCTCGTAGTTGGGAGCGGTCATCCGCTTGGCTCTCGCCGTCGGATCCGGCTTCAGGAGGTCGTTCAGGAGACGCTGATTCTTTTCCATGAAGGGTCGGTGTCTAGGAAACCCGTCGACGAACATCTTGCAGAGGCGGGACTATCGCCGGGTCGAGTGATGGAGATGAGCAGCCCTGAGGCGATGAGGAAACTCGTTGAGGNAGGTGTCGGCGTGGCGTTTCTGCCGTCGATCACGGTGTCTGAATCGATCGAAGCGGGTACGCTGCAGGAGTTGAACGTGGTGGGTGTGTCGATG
>PAXL01000015.1 GCA_002714465.1 Gemmatimonadota bacterium
CATCGGGACCGGTGAAAGCGAGGTGGCAGTCGAGCCTGGGGATACGGATGTCTCGATGATCGCTGATCTGACCCGAGGACCGACGACACTTCAGACCTGGTGGATCGACACGGATGGAAATCGCTTGGCTGGTGCCTACTATGTCACAGTAAGGCGAGTATAAGTCGGCACAGGTTTTCTAAAGATACCAACAGCGTTCTAAGCGATGGTGACCCCTCCAAGGTTATAGGTCTCAGATGTTCGAACGTGTTGATCGACGATGCGTCGAACGCATGAGCCTGTAATCCGAAAGAGATCCCGACAGGTAGAGGACCCTTTTCGCTATTGATGTGGTGCCCGCCTTCCCTAGCCGGCACCGCTAAGGAGGGTATCCGATCCGCTAAAACCGGAGCCGCAGGCACCCCATCCAGCTCAACTACCCACACCGCCCGCAGAGCGGCGGCGCGGTCTTTTCAAACGCTATCCCCACCACTCCTCGCCCTCGGCCAAATGCGCGTGTGCCACGTCCGGGTTGATATCCGCACCCAATCCCGGCTTTTCCGTAATCCTCACAAAGCCATCTTCGATGTAAGGCCCGTCCAGGATCAGCAGGTCATCCATCCAATCACCCTTGCCTGTAACCGTTTCGCAGGCAAGGAAGTCACGGATCGAGCCAGCCCACTGGCACGTCGCCCACGTATTCAGCTGACTGCCAGTGTTGTGCGTCGCCATCGGCAGGCCCCATACTTCGGCCATATCCGCGATCCGCTTGTTCTCTAGGAACCCGCCGCTGTTCCGAAGATCCGGATGGAGAATGTCACAACCCTGATTTACGATGAAATCCGCGAACTCCTGACGTCGCCAAAGATTCTCGCCCGTGCAGATCGGGACTGGTGAACGCTCCGTCAGGCGCCGCCAACTGTCCGTGTAATTCACGATCATCGCGTCTTCGAGCCAGAACGGCTTGATCGCAGCCACAGCTTCGGCGATCTGGATCGCGGTCCGGGTATCATACTCCCAATGGCAATGGACCATGATGTCGTGGTCGTAACCAATCGCATCCCGGCAATTCGCAAACCCTTCCTCGATCTGAATCAGCTCCCGAACCGTCAGCACGCGGTTTGCCAGATCACGTCCCTTATCCGTCTCGGGCGTGGTATGCGGAAACCCGAACTTATGGCACGTAAAGCCAGCCGGATCCGCTTTCACCTTTGCCGCCCACTCTTCACAGGAAGCCTTGTCGAGAATGTCATCCGGCTTCGAGTGGTCGTATACCCGCACCTTGTCCCTGAACTTGCCGCCAAGTAGAATGGTCGACGGCACGCCCAAGATCTTACCCGCAAGGTCCCACAACGCCATCTCGATCCCGCTTGCTGCGCGCATCAGTGCGTGTGCCGACCCATCTGTCCGCGTCTGGCCCTGCCAACCCAATCCTCCGCGCGGTGTTTGACCCATCAGCGTGTAAAGCACGTCGATCTCAAGCGGGTCCTTCCCGATCAGAGCCGGCTTTATGTCATAGATCTGATCCTTCACCCCGACAGCCGGGCTCCCATACGATTCCCCGATGCCGTAGAGGCCACTATCTGCGATCACTTTCACCAACGTATAGTTCCGGGACGGCCCCTGAACAATCATCACCTTGACGTCTTGGATCTTTTGTCTGCCCTTTTCGTTTGCAGCCAGATCTACTGCTGCCATGATGCACTCGTCCTTCCTTCGTAGAGTTACAGGTTGGTAGATCGTGTGGTAGTGATGGGCATACACATCCTCACACTGCGCTCTAAGACTAGCATCTGTGGTGAAGAGCTCGCCATTGAGCAGTTCACAAAACGCAACTGCTCGACAAACCCACAAATATATTTATGTGTATTTATGCACCATGCAGGGGCTCAGGCATACAGGGTAAAGTTGCCTCAGCCTGTCTGCGGCCCGAAAGCTTATGAAATAGTGGATGCGACTGACTTCTGGATCGAGTGCCGGGCAAACCAAAGCCTGGGCCCAAGTTGACGAGTCTCTATAGTAGGTGATCCAGGATCATGTTCGTCGATTCGACGATTCGNTGATCACGAGGCCTTAGATCCGGCTCGAACGCCGTGCTCGTTAGGTGCTGGAGTCCCTGGATATATCGAACTGCGATTTCGCCTGCCTGTTCATCAGTAAACTGCTGGTCTTTCTCCGTGACCATACCGCGGGCGAACTCTTTGGAAAACGAAACGGGTTTCCCGTCCCGGGTCAGCGGTTGACCATCGTCATCCATGCGCCAGAAGCGGCTGGAATCCATCGTATACAACTCGTCCGCGGCCACGATACGTCCCTTGGTGTTAACACCGTGTTCCGTCTTGGTATCGACGAGGATCATACCGCGCTCGGACAGATACTGCGAGACCATGCCGAAGGCCATGATGGATGCGTTGCGGATCTCGTTGTATTGACCCGGTGTGCAGATAGCGTTATCGAACAGATACTGTGGATCGATCGTGCGATCCACTTTGTCCTTGGTGCTCGGCGTATCCATCAGATACGGAAGCACCCCGTTGGCCGAGAGCTGATCCACCTCGATCTGGTGGCCGGCATAATCGAGTGTCGTCTCNCCCGCCTCTTTCGCCTCCAGCCAGTGCTGGTAGAGAGAGGTCGAGGTGCTGCTCTCAGCGTTATACATCCGGAGTACATTCTCGACCATAACCAGCTTCAGATTCTCAGATGGAATTACCGTCGAGCTGGGCTGAAGACCGGGAACCTTGAACTGGGAGGTGCCCAGCAGGTATTCGANNAGGCGCAGCATGTGGTCGTGATTGTTCGCGAGCACCTGATCCTTGAACGGGATCGCACCACGATTGACGTCGTGTGTCGAGATCCGGTTATTCCGATACATCAGACGAATCGGCTTCCCGCCTCTGCTGANGAGGCTCTCACCGAACACCGAGTCTGACACCTTCCCCTCGAGTATCGTGCAGCCATTTAGCCGCGGGATATCGCCATCCTCGATGATCTGCTTGATTGGGCGCCCCTCGTTAACTAGCGAGCCGCTGCCGGCCACCAACTCTCGTATCTCATTTTCGTTTAGCATTGTTTTCGGTTTGGTCTCCATGATTCAAGGTAACGGCCTCTGAGGGAGCCTCGGAAAACAAAGTCGTTGAGGTGAGGCAACGTCGCGGGGAATGATGAGTTCATAAGAAGCCGGCCGGGACACCACGCACTTGAACCGCCCAGCATAGCAATGGACCCATCCGACATTCCANGGGCTTAGAATACAGAGTGACCAGTCGAGCGGCAAGCGAATCTCGCTCCCGAAGCAACCCGAATCGGGTACACCTTTGACACGCAAATTTGCTATCACTTTGAAGGATGAACAAGTGCTGAAAGGACTGTTTGGGCCATTCAAGATCAGGATTTGGAGCTGCCCAACCCATTTGCCCCAGCTCTCCCACGAGCGTTGCGGAAAACTGAGGTGGCTAGGGCGCGAACTAATTGGTCTNATTATCACCGAGGTCGCGCTTTCAGAGAATCCGCTGTCCGCAAGCACAATTATTTGAATGTGCCCTGGCGGTCTCNCAGCAGCTCGACAGATTCGATCACGACCGGATTTGCAAACAGCTCACGCTTCAGGACGGGCTGCTCGAAAGCCTTGTCGGGCGCCTGATATTTGTCTGAATTCATGACAACTCCTNCCGGCTTCATTCTGTTGTCGCATCAAAAGTGCTTGAAGAGCAAATTACGGCATCGGCAGCGTGGCATGAACACCCATGAATTGTGATCCAGCTTATATTGCAACAGACCAAATCTGAACATTCATTCTCTACCAGCTCGACAGGTGAATCATCTTCCCTGCTACCCAGAACAATCAGAAGGAAGATCAGCACATGAATGCTGAGTTAAAACCTCTCACGTCAGAAGAGATCCAGGATTTCGTCACAAACGGATTCATCATAAAACGAGGCGTCCTTGATCCAGAGCTCTGTGCGACCGCTAGGGACAGACTGTGGGCAGGAAACACCTCCTGTCATCTTCGGAGAGACGATCCCGAGACCTGGGTCGGCGGACTTCCGGAATCGGACCGGCTGAGCACGCCCGATGGCCTGAACGACCGCACGGGCAACTACGGATGGCGGCTGCGCGAACTCTCCGGAGACGAAGACCTGATCAATTTGCTTCCTCGCCGTGTCTTCCCGTGGTTTGAGCAGTTCCTAGGAGAGGGCGAAGTTGTAACTCCTGAGCCTACATCCACCGCCGCCGATCCGGATCCTCGGGGCACTCGACTGCGGGGCTGGCCGGTCTGGGGCGGCAAGGAGCTGCGCGGTTGCTATTGCGTTCTGCCGCAGGAGCGCACGGACGAATCACCCCCGCTCGCGGAAGCCGCCCGAAAAGGTGCGCACATCGACCCACAACCAATGCAGATGGTGGCTAGCGCCTACATCGACAAGGTTCCAGAGGGCGGTGGCGGGATAGCTCTCTTCCCAGGCAGTCACCGGTTGCTCTACGAGGCTGAACCGAGCTCCGCGGACATNGGTCATTACGCCGTTCTCCACCCNCCACATCCGAAGAGCGGCGCCGCAGCGTTCGAGCTGCCAAAGCCTTCCGACCTCAAAGACGCGCTCAACGATATCGAGCCCGTCGAGTTCTATGGCGACGANGGAGACGTGATTTTGTGGCACGGATGCATGTATCACTCAGCCACGCCGAACTACAACAACCCACCACAGATCCGACAGATGATCCTGTATGATGCCTACAAGAAGTCCGTGTATGAGCAGGTCTATTCGGGACGGTATATCAGGGGCCCCCACCCGTCTCCCCCCCCCTCGGTCAGAAAGGACCACGCGCTGGCACTTAGTCCGCCCGCCCAGCCGCCCGAACCACGTTCCGGTGGTCCCGGATTCTGGGACGACTGGAGCGAGGCAGTTCGCGCTGTCGCTTCGAGCTGAACACCAACCTTAGGGCGACTGACAGAACGCAGCGAAGGCTCAGAAAAACGCGTTTGCCTTGTCTCCTGCAAAAGCAGTGGCACCGGCACGTACACTTAACACCGCGAGCGCGTCCTCAGCCCAAGAAACCAGCCAACTTAACCAGGTAACGCCGGTTCACAGGTCTAAGTTTACGATGAGTGCCACAACGGTTCTATACTGTAGCGTCGCTATTGCGACGGTAGACGGCACGCATCCAAGGTAGCAGGGGACACCTTTCTGGCCGCACAGCGCGACGACAATGCTGGCTTCACTACCTGAGCTTCAACTACGAGAGAAACATGCCTAGCATCCTGACACTCAAGGTTCTAGAACCCTATCGAGGAAGCCATCTGGCCGCTCAGGGACAAATCTGGCAGAGGACTATATCGTCCACAACACNGGAGACCAAGTCGTCCTTTGGGTAGCCCTTCTTCGANATGTACGACAATGCTTCCGCAGCACTCAGCCAGAACCTTCTTTGGCTAATCTGATCCTGATCCAATGACGATGGAACTGATCCCCCTCCTCTGGTTTTGCGGCGCTCCCGGATCCGGCAAATCAACGGTTGGTTGGCGAGTCTTTGACGAGTTGTCCAGTCGAGGGATCAGGGCCGCCTACGTGGATTGCGATCAGGTTGGCATGTGTTACCCCCCGCCTTCAGACAACCCAAGCAACGATCGCGTGAAAGCCAGAGGTCTGGGTGCCGTCTGGTCGGGCTATCGAACCGCCGCGCCGGAGTGCTTCATCGTGTCGGGAAGCGTCACTGATGCAGAAACAGTCTCGATGTATGCGAATCAGGTGCCCGAGACGTCCCTGACACTCTGCCAGTTAGCGGCCAATCCCGAACGACTCCGTGAAAGGCTTGTCGGTAGAGGTGCCGGCGCAGACCTGATCGAGGCAGCCTACCAGGAAACACAAGAGCTTGAAGAGAACCGGATCACGGAAACCCGAGTCGATACGAACGGACGATCCATCGACGACGTGGTCGGGCTTGTCTTCGAGCGACTCGGCGACTGGCCAGGAACGCGACGACACGAGCACGTCAGACACGAGGCCCCGTCTCCCTCAGCCGCGCGCGACTCCTCCGACGCACGGATGGTCTGGGTGTGCGGCGCAACGGGTGTCGGCAANTCCACCATAGCCTTCCAGGTCTTCCGACGTCTACTGGCAGGCGGGAACCGCGCATCCTACATCGATCTCGCGCAGATTGGCTGGTGTCGGCCGCTCAGCGAAAATGATCCCGATAATCACCGTTTGAAAGCTCACAACCTTGGAGCCCTTTGGGATTCGCATCAAGTGGACGGAGCCAGGTATCTGGTCGTGTCTGGTTCCTCCGGCGGCAACGAGTCGGCCAATCAGTATCTGCAGTCAGTCTCTNGATGCGAGGCTACCGTGTGCAGGCTTCACGCAGATCAGGAGCATCTGAAGGCTCGGATCCAGCTTCGAGGACAGGGTGGCGGCCCGGGAATCCCGGGAGACGAACTGAGAGACCGTTCGACTCAGGAACTCGACCGGATAGCAGAACAAGCAACGCNGGAAGCTGAGGCTCTCGAGCGAGAACAAGTAGGAGACCTCTGTGTCGAGACAAACGATCGGACCCCGGAAGAGATCGTCCGGGAGATCCTAAAGGAGATCGATTTTTTCTNAACTGTGTTGGAATAGCACAACAAGGCTACCACCAAGATTGATTTCATGGCAGACTACCACTTCAACAGCTCGCAGCTAGTTCTCGCCAAAAAGAACTTAGCTACCGACAACGACTCAAGGGCATATGTCAGTTGATCATTCACTCGTCAAATGGCAAATTACGGTGCCTACCTGACTAAGATTTCTGGGGAGCTTGATCCATTTGACTGATGCGACACCGACATTCGAATCTTTCTCACGCAACGGATTCTGCGTCTTCGAACAGGTACTCCCCGCGAAGATGATAAAAGACCTCTCCGACCTAACGGACACAATCCTCGCCGAACAGGATGAATCGCACTTCGCGTCAAAGATCAGCCAGGGCAGTATGGTAATGATCGACTGGGCCTTGTCGCACAAACACAGACTCTTCGCCGAATTCATCACCAACCCGAATACACTCGTAGCCCTCGCCAACCTTGGCTTTGACGAGCCCAAGTTCGGTCACGGCCGCATAATCAGTAAGCCGCCTTACAGCCCACAGCTCTTCTGGCACGAGGATGGGCGGTTCTGGAACGACCCAGTCAGCTATACAACACAGCCCATCCAGGTCTTCCTGATGTATTACCTCACAGACACACGGCCCGAAAACGGATGTCTGCGCGTAATTCCGGGCTCCCATCTTAAGCGTCATTTGTTGCACGACCAGATATCCGAGCGACACACAGATCAGCTATCCCGATTCGAGAACCCTGAAGATCCCGAATTTTCATTCGTGGAAGACGAAATTGACGTCCCTCTGCGAGCCGGTGATGTCGTCCTGGGATATGGCAGCCTGTTGCACGCGTCCCACGCGAATCGCTCTGATAAACGGCGAACAGTGCTAACGATGTGGTACTACCCAGACTTTGTGAACCTTCCGGAGCGAACAAAGGCAACGGTCGCACTGGCAGAGAAGCGAACGGGTGAGGTGGAAGAGGGATCGGAAGCCATTGAACACCTACTTGAGCCTCTNAGNGTCTCATACGACGGGNATGCTCAACCGATCGAACATGAGTNGCGGCCGTTGGGCCTGAAGTAGAACACGAATNCGTATCNTTTTGAACGAACCAAGCGGATCATTTATGGTGGCTGGCNCCAAGTTCAAGGAAGGCTATGTGATTATGGATGAGAAGCCCGGGCTGGGGATCAAGTGGAATGAGGAGTTGATCTTGAAGCTGGGCGAGACNGTTTGAAGCAAGTCAGTAGTGATTAGTTGGTAGCGCTTAGGGTCCCCAAACCTACCTCATCAAAGCACAATCAAGGATTGATCAACCACAATTGACCCACTGTGAAAATCACAAACATCCAAACCTGCGAGTAGTCGAGTTCCAGCCCACCCAAGTGAATGCGGCGGAGCCGTATTTCACACCGAAGGTCTCCCCGCAGAACGGCGCGTATGCGATCCCATCAGGTCCANGACTCGGGGTGGTNCCCAATCTGGGCGCGTTGAAGCCCCATCTATCGAGCTAAATCGTCTCGNACCTCGGTCGTAACCTGAAAATGCTCCTCAACCAGAACTTGAAGTCGACCTCCTGCCTCAACTGTCGCAACACGGTGGACCTCACCGCTGGTGACAGCACCCTGACGTGTCCCGAGTGCAGCTACGGATACACCGTCATCGACCAAATTCCGATGCTCGTCAAGGACGCGGGTCAGAACCTNGCCGCTTCCTGGATGCAGCACAAAGCCCTGATCGAGGAGAACAAAGAACGCCTCCAAGAAGTCCAAGACGCGCTGGGTCGGCAGCCCGAACGTGTTCCGCTCCTAGACCGCGCGATCTGTGCGTATCAGCACGACAACGAGTACTTGCGAGACCTGCAGACACGGATCGAAGCATTCCTGCCACAGAAAGAGATCGAGGAACTCAAAGAGGAGGGACGCCTCCCGAAGCAGTATACGATGGGTGAGGGGATTGCCTTCTTCCCAAGAGACTGGTGCGGATCAGAGCGCGCGGAGCAGGAAGTGTGCACCATCCTNGATGCGATCCGGTCACAGATCGATCGATACGCAGATGACGTGGACTCGNTCTTGGTCCCGGGTGCGGGTGCAGGACGCTTCGGATGTGAGCTCGCNGGGNTCTATGACAGCTGCNACGCCTTCGATTANTCACTGCATATGGCACAGATCTTCTACGATCTCGTCGAACGGGACCTCACGCTTCACCGCATCAACTTCCGCAGCAACGTCGTTCGAACCGACGATGTGGTCGTNGCCTACGACCTGTCTCTGGACCCCACAGGTGACGGCAGGATCCGGAATCATCTGGATCGCAACAACCTCTCCTACTTCGTCGGCAACGCACTCGACATCCCGATGCCAGGAAACTCGCTCTCGGCAGTCGCCTGCATCTACTTCATCGACATCGTCCCGATCAAAGAGCATCTGAACGAAATCCGGAGAACGCTCAAACCAGGCGGGCTGTTCATCAACTGCGGACCGCTGCGGTATATGCGTGGCGATGTCGCCAATATGCTTTCGGGTGAAGAGATCATGGATTTGTTCAGGTCATCAGGCTTCGATATTCTCTCGCACGATGTGGTGACGAACACGCAGCTCGCCAGTTCACCTGTCATTACATCGGTCCTCAGCCACAGCTTCNTGTTTTGCGCCCGGAAGAAGTAGTNTCATCCNAAGCGTAGCGAAGGCTCTATTTGANTTGGTCCATCTAGTCTCACAGTGANGGTGCGGGTGATCCCGATTAGTGAGCAGAGACATTGCAGAACTGCAAGAGATCCTTCACCCGACGAATCCGGATGACCTTTGTTCAGACTNCGATCCTTCATTACTAATTCCCGGCCTCGCATTCTCTATCAAACGAACCCAACGGAGTGATCCATGCCTCTCTCGTGGGACTTTCCCTACCCCTCTCAGCGCATGCCTGTGTTTGCGCGAAACCTCGTCTGCACATCCCAGCCCTTGGCAGCACAGGCCGGCCTCGAAATGCTCCAGCGAGGCGGAAACGCCGTCGACGCGGCTCTGGCGACAGCAATCACGCTGACTGTAGTCGAGCCGACGATGAACGGCATCGGGAGCGACGCCTTCGCGATCCTGTGGGATGGTAGGAAGCTGCATGGACTGAATGCATCCGGACGATCGCCGCAGGCCTGGTCTCTTGACTACTTCAAGGACCATGATTCGATGCCCACGTACGGTTGGGATGCGGTGACCGTACCTGGCNGTGTTTCCGCCTGGGTCGCACTGTCGGATCGCTTCGGCAAGCTGCCTTTCACGGATCTCTTTGGTCCCGCAATTCGTCACGCAAGAGGTGGCTGGATCGTGCCCCCTATCGTCGCAGGCTCTTGGGGCGCAGCGGTTCAGACTCTCGGTGGATCTGCCGACTTTCAGGCTGCGTTCATGCCCAACGGCAGNGCACCCCAGGTCGGTCAGACCTTTGTGTTCGAAGATCAGGCACGAACACTCGAGGATATTGCAGANACCAAAGGCGAAACCTTCTATCGTGGTCCGATTGCCGAACAAATCGCAGGGCATGCCCGCGCCACGGGTGGCGCAATGACAGAGGAAGACCTCGCGAATCACCAGGCGGATTGGGTCGACCCGATACATAAGGACTATCGCGGCCTCACACTTCATGAGATGCCACCAAACGGTCAAGGCATCGCTGCCTTGCTGATGCTCGGGATACTCGATCACTTGGATCTGGCCTCTCATCCGGTCGACTCGGCTGACAGCATTCACCTGCAGGTCGAAGCGATGAAACTCGCCTATGCCGATGGCCATCGATACGTATCCGATCCCGATACACGTGACATCGAGTATAGTCAGCTTCTCGACTCCGGCTACCTTGCCGATCGTGCAAAGCATATTGACCTGTCAGCAGCCGGCTCANCCACCTTCGGTAAACCCGGGCAGGGCGAGACCGTCTACCTAACGGCCGCGGACGAGAACGGGATGATGATCTCTTTCATCCAGTCGAATTATATGGGGTTTGGGTCAGGCGTCGTCGTGCCGGGAACGGGTGTGAGTCTGCAGAACCGCGGCGCTGGATTCGTTCTCAAGGCGGATCACCCGAATCAGGTTGGAGGAAGAAAGCGACCGTACCACACGATCATCCCAGCCTTCACGACTCTCGATGGCAAGCCACTGATGAGCTACGGCGTGATGGGTGGACCGATGCAGCCTCAGGGTCACGCACAGATGATGATCCGGATGTTCGACTACGACCAGAATCCGCAGGCCGCATGCGATGCCCCACGCTGGCAGATCTTCGCCGGCAACGTGGTGGGCGTCGAAGCCGGAATTTCGAGCGATGTCACGGATGATCTCAGATCACGCGGCCACGATATCCAGGAGATGCCGGCATCGAGATTCGGAGGCGGTCAGTTGATTTACAAACTTGACGATGGCTATTGCGGTGCATCCGACTGGCGCAAGGACGGCCAGGCTGCGGGGCACTAGAGGTCGTCGTGAAACCGCTGCCTCTTCAGAGTCGTTCCCGCGTAGGCNAGGAGAAGCAGGGATCAGGCATACCTGCTATGGGCTCGCGGCATCACCAGACTCGGAGAAATGTTGACAGAACCTGAATACGATATCACTCGCAAGTCCAGACCGATCGTGATTGTGGACTACCAGGACCAATGGCCGAAGGAGTTTAGAGAGATNGGTGCCAGGATCCGAGAGACGCTCGGCGATGATGCGCTCAGAATCGACCATATCGGGTCGACATCCGTAGCTGGTCTCGCAGCGAAAGACATCATCGACATTCAGGCCACCGTCGCGGACCTGCACCTGTCAGAGACGTTCATTGAGAGTATGGTGAATGCGGGTTGGGTCTACCGTGAGGGNAATACGTCGGACGTCTTCTGTGGCCCCACGATGTCGGATGCTTCGCTATGGGAGAAGCGTTTTTTTTGCGAGGGCGAAGGACAGCGACGAGTCAATATCCACGTGCGCTGCGAGGGGCGACTCAACCAGCGCTACCCCATCCTCTTTCGCGACTTTCTCAGGTGCAACGAGACCGTCCGTTTGAGCTATGAACAGATCAAACGTCGGCTGGCGAGGATCTTTCCCGAGAACATCGACGGCTACCTCTATATCAAGGACCCACTGATGGATATCATCTTTGAGGGTGCGGAGATCTGGGCGAGAGAGACAAGCTGGGTGCCTGATTCGGATTTCCTTTGAGCGGGGTCAGCTAAAGCGGCCACCCGCCTCTCCTACCCAATCGAAACAGGCCCCCCACTCTCGGCTGAAGCATACGCCGCACAGAATATCTCCACCGACCGCTTCCCTTCTTCACCTGACACCACAGGCGGTGTTCCTTTCGAAATCGCTGAGACCATATCCTCCGCGATATCGGCAACCGTCTCCTCGATCTCGAACTGGCTCAGATCGACAGCTTCGTCATCCTTCGTGATGATCTCGATCCCGCGATTGCTGGCACCCTTGCCCTGCGCCCATCGCACGGTTCCCTNGGTCCCCGTGATCTCAATNTTCGTTCCNANNTTCGGATAGTTCGAGGTCGTTGTCGTGATTAGACCCCAGGCGCCACTCTCGAACGTGAGCTGTGCGATCGTCATGTCCTCGGTCTCGATGTCGTGCGTCTTTGTCGCACTCCGACCGTAGACCTCTCTAACCGGTCCCAGCAGCCAGTAGATCAGGTCGACGAAGTGCACGCCCTGATTCGCGATCGACCCACCCTCGGTCTCTTTTCGACTCCGCCAGGCGAGAGGGTATCCGCCGTTGTAGTAGCTCTGCTCACGCCACCACTTCATCTTCACATCGCCAAGGATCACGTCCCCAATCACGCCCTGATCAATCGCGGCTTTCAATCGCTGATTCTCCGGCGAGTATCTATTCCCGAAGTCAACGGCCAGTATCTTGTCGCGTTCCTGCGCCATCCGAATTGCCGCATCGCACTTCTCGACCAGAATATCCATCGGCTTGGTCACAAACGCGTGCTTCCCCGCCTGCATAACCTCGATCGCGTAATCGCAGTGCGTCCCACTCGATGTGTAAACACCGATCGCATCGATGTCGTCTCGCGCGAACATTTCCTTATAATCGGTCGTCCAGTCGCACCCGTGCTCCTCACCCTTCTCGCGTGCCTTTTCCTCCTGCAGATCGCACACGCACGNCAGGACCGCACCATCCGCTTCCATAATCTGCTCCGCCGCCTTCCGCCCGCGGCCGAGCCCCATTATTCCAAATCTCACATCTACC
This sequence comes from Gemmatimonadota bacterium, assembly GCA_002714465.1. Next base: position 12,771 of record PAXL01000015.1, read on the forward strand.
ATATCTCTAACTCCAAAACTGTTCACCGTGTCTTCGAGTAGGCCCGAACGCAGTTCGGGGCGTATCAAGACCTGTCCCGAGCCTGTCTAGAGAAGCCGGCACACGATGCCCCGCATTTAGTCGGTTTGTGTATCAACTGCTCTTCAGAAGCACCGTGATCCCNTTACTCCCCGCCTAGCTTGTATACAGCGACTCCTGTCTTTCACCTTCCTCCACTTCCAGGACTTCCATCTAGGCGCCTATTCACACCAACCCTGATCGAGACACTCTTGCCGTGTCCTATGTGGTTCCTGCTTGGCTTTACGCCTTTACGTCTACCCAGCCACCGTCCTGCTCCAACGCGGACTCATACATCGCATCAAGAATGGCTCGGCTGACACGACCGTCTCGACCAGCTGCTGTTAGTTCGGCNCCATCACGGATCACGGCAGCAAAGTTGTCCATTGAGTTGAACCATTCCGGCTCATCTTCGACGGGTGCGTCGGTTCGCCACGCTNCGTCGTAGAACCACTTTGTCATCTGTGTCTCGAAGGGACCGCCTCCCGCTTCGAAATAGGCGCCCTTCTCGCCGTGCAACTCGTATTGGAAATACCAAGTAGACTGTGGATAACAAGTCGTGGCCGTATAGGTCAGCATATGGCCGTCATCATACTCCCAGACAGCCGTTCCCAGGTCTTCCGCCTCGATGTAGGGGTGATTCTGGTTCCAGACGGTCGATCTTACACGTGATGGAATACCTGCGGAAAAGGCAACCATATCGACGTAATGGATCGACTGGTTGGACAGCACACCGCCACCATCGAATTCGCGTGTACCTCGCCAGGCNTTGTTGTGCTCGAAGTATGGCTTCTCGCGCTGTACCTTTAGGTGTAGGTTGCCAGCACGCAGCTTCCCGAGATGACCGTCACGGATCACCTTCTGGAGGGCACAGAACCCGGGCGTATGGCGCATCTCGAAATCGACGCCCAGCAACAAACCCTTTTCGTCGGCCTTCGCGATCATGGCGTCGCAGTTCTCNACGTTCGCGTCCATCGGCTTCGTCGTCAGGACATGCTTCCCNGCATCCAGCGCCTTCTCGGNGACCTTACCGTGGTTTCCGGTCTCCGTCATGACCATGATCACATCGACGTTGTCGTCTTCGAGCCAGCGGTCCATCTCTGTCGTTTGCGGCACATCGAAGGTGCCACCCGCTTTCTGCGCCAGTTCGGGAATCAGGTCGCATACACCAATGAGACGCGTGCCAGAGGTCTCTGTTAGCTGTCTTGCTCTGTTGAAGCCCATCCCCAGGCCGATCACGGCGAACCCGACAGGATCGTCGTGCCACGGACGCTTGAGACCCTTCCCNGACTTCTGGGCGACGACACCGCCCAGCGCTGCCGTTGGCCACGCACGCTGCATCGCGAGCACCGTCCGCTTAGACATCTCCTCGTTGCTGACGGATCGATCTGGATTGTGTGTCTCCACGCTGACAGGTCCATCAAGGCCACGATTGAGGAACAACTCGAGGACGCGCTCATAAGGGATCAGATCATCGCTCAGGCCTTCCACCGCGTAGCGAGCCTTGATGTGGAGCATGATCGACCCTGATATCATACGTTGCAAATAGGCGTCTCCATCGGCCGCCCACTCCTCGCTGCCCCAGTTGTTATGCGGATCCCAAGCGAGTCCCCACTCTGGCATATCCATCATTTGCAGCATCGCGAATACTTCGTCTGTTGTCGTTCCGCAGTTCTCGAACGCGAGAATCAGGCCCGCCTCCTTCGCTCGCTCGGCGAGTGGCGCAAACATGTCCCACGTCCGCTGAAGTTGATCGGGCTGCCTCGCAAGGGCACCCTGGCCGTCACTATATTTCTGCCAGAAGTAGAACGACCGGACCCGCCTACAATCCAGGGCACCGGCCGCCCGAATGATACCCTCGAGCTTCTCAGCTTCAGGTGCGCGCTCTTCAGGTCCAGGCTGATGTGATTTTGCGAGCGACGATTGAAGACACCCCACCTTCAGACCGTGATCGTCGAACAGCGTCTTGAGGTCGCTCAGCTGTCCATCGTCGAGCGTCTCGAAAGACTTTCCGTAGACACGTCCTCGCAGATCAACCGTGTCAAGGCCCCAAGACTTGATGATGGGTACGGCCTTTGTGATATCCATACCTAGCTCATCGGTGAAGATCGAAAGCTGCATAGCGTGGCGTCCTTTAGTAAATCGTGATGATCAGTTTGAACGCCACAAGATCTGCTCTTCACTGTTGGTGCACAAGCCACATCAGAAGCGTTGACCCCGTTTGTTCCTGAGGGTTTCTTCAACTCCATCAAATTCTTACAAAACATTCACGGGAGCTGGGATGAAAGGCGAGAACCGAACCTGGATGGTGCTGCGACCGGATGCCGACAACGTTGCGATCGCTCTGAAGGCTTTTGACACGGGTGACAGAATCGACCGTGTCGAGGCGACCGAGCCGATCAGACAGTATCACAAGGTGGCGCTGGAAGACATCGGCGAAGGCGAACCAGTATACAAATACGGGCAGATCATAGGCTACGCCACAGCGCCGATCGCAAAGGGCGCGTGGATACATACCCACAACCTCGGGATGGGCAAGCTAATGGAGGTCGATGTCACGGACCTCTGCTCGGACATCCCTGAAGACCCACCTTCCATCAGCGACCGCTACTTCATGGGCTACCGTCGANCCGACGGACGCGCCGGAACTCGTAATTACATCCTGATCGGAAGCACCGTGGACTGCTCTGCTCACGTGGTCGATCTCGTACTGCGCGAACTCGATGGCAAGAAGGACGNTTACACGCGCCGCTATCCTAACGTCGACGGTGTCGTCGGTCTGACGCACGACAGTGGATGCGGTTTGGTCACGCTCAGCGACGGCCATCAGCAGCAGAACCGGACGATCCAGAACCTGATGGAACACCCGAANGTCGGAGGACGTGCGATCGTCCAGCTCGGATGCGAGAAGGGACAGGCCGCTCTGATCTTCGGCGAGGACAACCTGATACCCGTTGACGGCCAGTCTGACGATGCCGAGCACGCTCTTCCGATGATCACGATTCAGGACACCGGTGGAACCTGGAACACGGTTGACCGTATTGTAGCCTTCGTCGAGCGAACGCTCCTGCCGCGCGCNAACCGGCTGCGTCGAACGCTCATTCCGGCAAGCGAGCTCATCTTAGCCACACAGTGCGGTGGCAGCAACGCGAACAGCGGGTTCACCGGAAATGCGGCAATCGGCTACGCATCGGACCTTCTCGTCCGCAGCGGGGGGACAGCCTTCATATCCGAAACGACTGAAACCTTCGGTGCCGGTCACCTGCTGACAAAGCGAGCTCGAACACCTGAGATCGCTCGGGCGTATTTAGATCACGTCGATCGATACAGAGCCTACCTCGCCCGCGGAGAAGGTACCCCCGAGAACAACCTCGCCCACGGCAACATCCAGGGAGGACTATCTACCGTCGCGGAAAAAGCCCTTGGTTCGATCGCGAAGGGCGGCACCACAGCACTCAGCTGGGTCTGTGACTACGCCGACCGGATCACCGACAAGGGATTCGGTTTCATGAACAGCCCAGCATTCGATCCGGCGTCCTGCACCGGCCAGACGGCGGCAGGCGCGCAGGTCGGGATCTTTAGCACCGGTGCAGGGAGTTGCTTTGGGGGAATCCTGACACCGTGGATGAAGGTGGTCAGTAACAGCGAAACCTTCGAGCGTGTCGAGGACATGGAGATAAACGCAGGCGGAATCGCCGAAGGTGTCGACAGCTTCGAAGACGTAGGTCGAGCGATNTTCGAGTACACGCTCGCGATCGCCAGTGGCGCTAAGACCTATAGTGAGAAGACCGGATACGCTGTCGTAAACATCTGGGACAAAGGCGTCGTCACCTGATTCACTTTGCGTTCAACGCTCCGCTCGGAGCTTCCTATATTCTGTGGTGTCCTGATAACGTGGGAAAATGAATGGTTGAAAACGGCCACATACCCGACCTGCTCTCCGAGTTCAACTCGACCTTCGAACCGAATACATCGAGAGTCGGGATCGTGCTCGCNGCGGGTCACGGCAAACGCATCCGATCCGAAACGTCCAAGATGCTNCATCAGATCTGGGGACGTCCATCGGCCCTGCGTGTGGCGACCGCCGCGCGTGAGGGNCTGGAGAGCCCGAATCAGGTCGTCGTTGTCGGCATCAAGGGAATCGATGTCATACGCTCGACCGGCTCTGAAAAGGGGCGTGTCTTCGCCTACCAAGAGAACCCAGTGATCGGTCTCCCTGGGGGAACAGGCGACGCTGTGCGCACAGCCCTCGACGCCTTCTGCGACACCGGGAAGAATCGAGACATCTATGTCTTTCCCGGCGACATGGGGCTCTTGTCCAGCCAGGTCGTCAACCGCTTCAGGGAAATCTTCGAGTCTTCCGGTGCAGACATGATGATGCTCACGGGTGAATACAGCGGCCCCGTCAGGACGAACTACTACGGGCGGATCCTGCGCGTCCCAGAGGAGGATGCGGCCGGACAGTCGTCTGGAGACGATCAAGACCGCGTCATCGAAATCCNCCAACATCGCGACATCCTGGATCAGGATCCGGAATCCCTTTACGAGGTTGAATTCAACGGGCGGACCCACGCCTTCCACAGACAGACACTCCTAGAAACGCGCGAAATCGATACCCTGACCTTCGCCTTCAAGGAGGCAGCGCTCCGCCAACACATAGCCGAGCTCACAACCGACAACGCACAGGGCGAACTCCAGCTGACGGATCTCGTTCACCTGTTCAATCAAAACGGTCTCGTAGTCCGTGCCACGATGGCCGAACAAGAAGAGGACATCCTCGCGTTCAACGTCAAGAGCGTCTGGCGGCAGATGGAATCGATCGCACGGTCCCGTGTGTACGAAATACTCCGCGACACGATCACCATCGTCGATGAAGAAGACTTCTACATAGCGGACGAGGTCGTCGNCCNGATCCTGGNACTCGACGAGGCACAGGGCCCGACCGACATCGTGATCGGAAAAGGCGCCCACATCGGACCGGAAGTGGAGCTCAACCGACGGGTGCACATCGGTGATCGAAGCGAACTAACAGGCCACATCGTGTTGGGTGAGGACGTTCAGATAGGCGCGGGTGTCGCGATGAGCACGTATCCAGACCAGACGCTCAAGCTCGGAAACGGGGTCCAAGTACTCAGCCGGAACATCCTAAAGGGAAACCTGCAGATCGGGGCCAGAAGCAGGATCGAGTCAGGGGTGATCATGACTGGAAGCGATGAGCATCCACTACGCACCGGAGAACGAGTCACCGTCAAGGGCACNAGCTACATCTACGGTTGCACCGTCGATGACGACCTGTTCATCGAACACTCCGTCATCCAATGCAAGCACGTAAAAGCAATTCATAACTCCAACGGCTCGGTTCAACCCGTTCGCTACGTCCTCCCAGATCCCGAAGGCCTCAACTCTATTACAAACCTATAACCGTTCATCCTGCCTGCAAGCCCAGGTCGCCCTTGCTTTCATCCTGAATCAACATCTCGACATCTACCCNATCATCGCTGTCTTCACTCGCCAAGAATATGCCGAGAACATCGCCACCCTCGACGTCGAACTGACCCCCATCGAAATGCCCTAGCTCGACCTCAAGATCGACAGCCTGTAGTTTTGTCCCGTTGACTACTTTGCCGTAGTCTGCAGAATCGAGTTCATTGTCAAATCTGCTGACGTCGGAAAAATCTTCATCCCTATGAGGAGCACGGCGACGAGTATCCATCCTTTTGCTTCTGGAGCGGGCGGAGACCATCCTCTAGGCTGGTTTCCACCCAACCCCTTGAGCTGGCAGCCACCTCGTCGCAATTGCCAGCAACTGTCTGCTGGAAAACCCCATCACGGAATGATCATTTCCTTTCCCTTTACTTCTTCGCGCCTTGATGTTGATGCCTTTCCTCTCGTCCGAATTGCGCAGCTCCTTATCCCCGCTTATTTTTCGGCTCTAGCCCAGCGAGAGGAGGAACCTTGTGGCCCCGACATTCAAACAGCTCACAAACTGGTTCATCGAGACAGGAGCCGATTCAGTTTCACACACCAAGAAGGGTTATCTGACCCACGCTATCGGCGTCTATAACGGCCTCAAAAAATGGGGTTACGACGAAGGCTTTGCACGCTCCGGCCTCTTCCACTCTATCTACGGCACCCANAAATTCCAAGGGTTCACACTCTCTCTCGACCGACGCGGCGAGATACGCAATCTGATCGGTGACTATCCAGAACGTCTGTGCTATCTGAACAGCCTGATGCAAAGAGAGACACTCTACAGTCAGCTCTCTGACAACAGAGAGTCCTACGCGATCGAAAATCGGGAAACCAGCGAACTGATGGAACTCGATCGCCAGACCTTCGACGATCTTTGCACGCTTCANCTGTGCGACTGGCTCGAGCAGGTGGAACGATCGGACANGTGGGACTTCCAACGCAGTGAGTTCCGCGCCATCGCCGATAGGCTGGGTGGCGTGGCTAAACAGAACTACGACCGAGTCTTCGCCCGCGAACCCGTCAGCTAGCAGAACGCGGCAATTACTCCGGTGATGGCGTCACCGCGCAAAGCGCGGCGACGAGCAGTCAGGCCGATCATTTTATCGGTGGCCAGAATACACCGTGAATTGCTTGCTGAATACCCTCTTTAGTGGCCTTACGTGTCTATAGTGGCCAGCTTCTTCCTTTAAACAGGAACAATTCTTGAAACCCAACATCATCCTCATCAACTGTGACGACCTCGGCTACGGCGACCTTGGCTGCTATGGCGCGGAGCTGAACAAAACGCCCGCCCTCGACCGTATGGCCGAAGAAGGCACACGGTTCACCGACTTCTACATGGCCTCGCCTGTCTGCTCCCCCTCCCGGGGTGCCATGATGACGGGATGCTACCCGCCACGAATTGGCTTTGGCGAGTTCGACGATCGCTGGGTGCTCTTTCCGGGCATGCCGATTGGGCTGAATACGAGCGAGGTCACCGTCGCAAGTCTACTAAAGGACGCGGGCTACGCGACGAAGATCGTCGGTAAGTGGCATTGCGGAGACCAGAAGGAACATCTACCGACACGACACGGGTTCGACTCCTACTACGGGATCCCATACAGCAACGACATGGGGATCCAGAAGGAGGACGATACTTATCCGCCCCTCCCTCTTCTGAGGGACGAGATGGTGATCCAAGCACAGCCGGACCAACGAGGAATCACGGAACGTTACGTGGAGGAGTCCGTCCGGTTTCTGCGAAAAAGTGTCAAAGAGGAAACGCCCTTCTTTCTGTATCTCGCTCACATGCACGTCCACCTCCCCCATTACCCGCCGGAGCGGTTCCTTAGTGAGTCTCAGAACGGACCGTATGGCGGCGCCGTCGCTGCGATCGACTGGGCGACAGACTGCCTGCTACACGAACTCCAGGCGCTNTGTATCGACGAGAACACGATCGTTCTNTTCACAAGCGACAATGGATCNCGGATGCAGGGACAAGGCGGTAGCAACGGACNACTCAGAGGGATCAAGGGCACGACGTGGGAGGGCGGGATGCGCGTACCGCTCATCGCAAGATGGCCCGGGAAGGTCCCCGCAGGCCGCGTGTGTAACGAGCTGACGTTGTCCCTAGATCTATGCCCGACTCTCGCCACCCTTGGAGGATCCGAAGCACCGAGCGACAGAATTATAGACGGCAACGACATTCGACCAATTCTGTTCGACGACGAAGGTGCCGAGGCGGAACACGAAGCCTTCTTCTACTACAAACGAAACACGCTTGAAGCGGTACGATCGGGAAAGTGGAAACTCCACCTGCGTCGGGAGAAGCCCAAGGAGAAGGGCAACCCGACGATCGATCGAGGTGCCGAACCAGAGACAGAGGAGTTGAACGAGCTCTACGACCTCGATGCGGATATCGGTGAGACGAAGAACGTCTACAACCAGCATCCTGACGTTGTGGCGAACCTCAACGCCAAAGCGGAGGCCTGTCGACAGGACATCGGGGACAGTGCGCTCGGCATCGAAGGTGCGAACATCAGACCGGCAGGCCGGGTCGAGAACCCGGTCACGCTCACGGATCTCGATCCCGAGCACCCATATATGATTGCGATGTATGACCTGAAGGAGCGCGGATGAACAGTCGGGATCCGATCTAAGTAGCAATAGTCCTCAAGCGTCGACTCCCATCCGCCAGTCAAACACTCGAAACCCTTCTGCTTGCCTCAGAGTCNCCGATATCCTTACGTAAAGCCCTCAGTCACTCACCACAGAACGACAAGGAGACAGAATGGCCGTAATCCAGCCAACCCCCGAGCNCGTCCTCGACGAGGACACTCGAGAGCAGCTCAAGCGGGTCAACACGACAGCCGTCGTCGATGTACTCGCTCGGAATGGATACGACGCGCGCTATACCTACATGCCGAACCTGCAGACCATGAACCCGGGCAAACGTCTCGTCGCGCGCGCGGTAACAATCCGCTTCGTCCCATCACGTCCGGACGCAGATGCCGAGAAACCACAGGACGAGGAATCTCCGGAATACGCTGGATTCGAGCTGGCCGGTCCTGGTGACGTCATCGTGATGGAGTCGATGCGCACGAAGCTGATGTCGATAGGTGGCGACATCAAGTTCCTGAGGCTCAAGCAGCGTGGCGTTGATGGTCTCATCTGCGACGGCGGCATCCGTGACATGCACACGGTCAAAGACTACGGCATCACGCTCTGGGGATACGGGAAGACATCGAACCTCGGTACCCGCGTTGGTACTCCCTATTCCACGAACGACTCGGTCAACGTAGATGGCATCCTGATCCGCCCCGGCGACTACATCGTCGCAGATGATGATGGTGTCGTCGTCATTCCCCGCGCAGTTGCCCCAGAGATGGCGAAAAAGGCGATCGAATATGACGATCTCGAAGAGTGGATTCGCAGAAGGCTCGATGAGGAGCATCTCTCACCAGGCAAGTACTATCCGCCGGACGAAGAGACCTACGAACTCTACAAGAAGTGGAAAGCCGAGCAGCCCAATCCNCACGAACACAGCCAGAGCTAGCTCATGCAAGTGTGCATCGTTCATCCCGCCTGCCTTGCCGAAGCTTGCAGCGTAAGCAGGAGTGCAGCNTAGCGGATTGTATCGGGGGACGGTTCAAGCGCATTCAGGGAAGGCGGAGTCGGAGATCTCTTTCGACTCCGCCTTTTTCATGCCATCCTGTGACCGTGCCCGTCTCTGCTCTGTTACGGGTAGAAACCNTTNNCCGCCAAGTGATGNAATCAAATGGCAGACAGACCGCTACACTACCAGACCATCACCCACGTCTCGGAGATGCTCGCATCGCGCGCGATCACTTCTGTCGACCTGACGCGTCACCTGCTCGACCGGATCGAAGCACTCGACGGCCAACTCAAGAGCTACGCGACTGTGATGACCGAGCGCGCCATCGAATCGGCCGAACGGGCGGACCGCGAAATCGTCTCAGGAAAAATCCGTGGTCCGCTGCACGGCGTGCCGATCGCGGTCAAGGATCTATGTTTCACGAAAGGTGTTTCGACGATGGGCGGCAGCCAGGTCCTGTCGGATCACGTCCCTGAATACGATGGAACCGTTGTCCGCAAGCTCAAGGCAGCGGGTGCCGTTCTGCTCGGAAAACTGAACCTGACAGAAGGTGCGATGGGCGGCTACAGCCCTGCCTTCGACGCTCCCCTAAATCCCTGGGCATCGGACCGATGGGCTGGCGCATCATCCAGCGGCTCTGGCGCAGCAACATCAGCAGGTCTCTGTTTTGGATCCCTTGGCAGCGATACAGGAGGATCGATACGCTTCCCAGCCGCCGCCTGCGGGACCGTCGGTCTGAAGCCGACGTGGGGTCGCGTCAGCCGGTATGGCATACTCCCGCTGGCCGAGTCGTTGGACCACGTCGGCCCCTTGACTCGCTCGGTTGCCGATGCAGGAATCGTCCTGCAGGCGATCGCCGGGCAAGATTTGAATGATCCTACATCACTCTCCGATGCCGTTCCAGACATGCTCGCAAATCTGAACAGGGGTGTCGGAGGTATCCGCCTGGGTTTCGACGAGCGATACGTGACGCAGGACATCGACCCGGAGATGGCAGCATCGGTCGTCGACGCGATCAAAGTGCTGGAGGGCTTGGGTGCTGAACTNGTCGAAGTCGAGCTGCCGAACATGGACCCCTATGTCGATGCCTGGAAGATCCTCTGCTCGGCCGAAGCAGTGGCCGCCCACCGGAAGACCTACCCGTTGCGACGTAAGGACTACGGGCCCTGGTTCCGAGACTGGCTCGATCTCGGAGCAAGCATAACAGCCGCGGAGTATGCCGAAGCCAACACGCTCAGGCTCGAATCGAACGGACACGTTAGACGCGTCTTGCACGATATCGACATCCTCGTCTGCCCATCGATGTCAGCTCCCGCACATCCCGTTACCCGTGAAATCCTGTATGGCCCGCTCCCGGAGGATCGAGTTGCGCGATTCCAGCGCTTCACCGCGCCTTTCGACTACAGTGGCTCTCCGACCCTATCGATTCCGACGGGCCTCTCGAACGACGGAATCCCACTGAGCCTTCAGCTCGTCGGGAAACACCTGTCAGAACCGCTGCTTATACGGGTCGGTCACTCATACGAGAAGACAACCAACTGGCCAAACCCTCCGGATTTTTCCTGATCGACGAGCTGTAGACACGAAAGGAAACACGATGGAAGGAACCGATCCTGACCTGCTTGCTGACAAAGTCGTCTGGGTGACCGCTTCGGCGCGGGGCCTGGGACGCGCAATCGCGGAGAGACTGGCTCGCTGTGGTGCGTCGATCGTCGTACACTCGCGATCCGAGAAGACTGCCGCCGAGTTCGGCGAAGCACCTTCGACATCCCACGTCGCCAAGGAGATGGCTGCCATCGGCAATCCAGTCACGACCGTTTTTGCAGATGTGTGCGATGCTNCCCAGGTCAACCAGGCCGTGCAGCAGATCGAATCGGATCTCGGACCGATCGACATGCTCGTCAACAACGCTGGCGGAGACATCGCCGCCGAAGGCGACAAGCCTGACCCAAACAACAGCTATGGAATCAAACCGGAAGATGTCCAGTCGATCGTGGACCGCAATCTAATCACGACGATCGATTGCTGTCGAGAAGTCGTCCCGAAGATGATTGAACGGGGCGGTGGCCGCATCGTCAACATCGGCTCGACCGCAGGGTTCATCGGACGCTCGAACGGTGTTATCTACGCTTCNGCAAAAGCCGCGCAGGCGAACTACACACGCTGCTTAGCCTCCGAGCTGCGCGGAAACAACATCACCGTGAACATGGTCGCTCCGGGCGGATCTCTGAGCGCNCGTTTCCTCGCAACCCGTCAGGCCGATCAGAATTACCTAGACGCAATGGACGAACCGACACTTCTACGCTATGCGACCCCTGACGAGATAGCCGCTGCGGTTCAGTTTTTCCTGTCTCCTCTAGCGAACTTCGTGAGTGGTCAGATCCTTAGAGTGGATGGTGCAAATCAGCTGTGTGCGGCGTGAATGGCACCGTGTCTTCGCATAGAACTGCGTAGCCGTCCGTATCGGGTAACCGGCTTAGGGGGCACTGTGTATTGCCAGCTGCTCTGGATTGCATGGACCTCACCCTATTCNGCTTCGTCAGGAGAGGGATTGGTTCTGTAATCTTGATGTCTTAGGGGTTGAACGCTTTCACCAGGAGGTATATGAACGAACAGATTAAACACGCACGTGATATTGCGATCAGAATCCTAAACCCGAGCAAAACCGAACTTGAGCACGGACTCGCCATTCACAAGGAGTCCGTTGTCGTCGAATCCTACAGCCTCGGTGTGATGGCCCCGCTGGACGGCAAGCGCCTCTCACAGAAGATTGAAGACGGCGCGACCGACATCGAGCTGCAGGATCTCAGTGAGGACATGCGAATGACGGGATGGGCCGACCGACCCGAGCTCAGGCAGGAGTATCGAGAGATCTGGGAGGCTTCGGGTGTGACCTGTTCATTCCAGAATGCCGGCGAGGAAGGCAACGACCCGCTGCGCCTGCTCAAACGTCTCGCCCGTCATACATACGTGACGGACAAGCTCTCTGACACGATGATGCGTGCGGTTCATCCTGATGAGATCGTCATTGCAAAGCAGAATGGCAAGGTCTGCCGCTACCTGACCGGGAACGGAATCCCGCTCGCTGGTAACCAAACGAACACGCAGGAAGAGCTTAGGTTCATCCGCGTTTTCTACCAGCTCGGAGTCCGGATGATGCACCTGACCTACAACCGCCGGAATCCGATCGGCGATGGNTGTGGCGAGCCCGCTGATGCGGGGTTGAGCGAATTTGGCAGAGAAACGGTCAAGGAGATGAATCGTGTCGGTGTCTTGATCGACATCGCCCATTCGGGGCGGCAGACCGGGCTCGACGCCGCAGCCGCATCGGAGCGACCAATCGTCATCAGCCACTCCTGTGCTGCGAGCCTGAGCAACCACATCCGCTGCAAGGATGACGAAACGATCCGCGCTGTCATTGCCACCGGGGGTACGATCGGAATCACCAACGTCCCCTATTTCCTTGGAGGCAAGGGTGACATCCGAACAATGCTCGACCACATCGACTACGTCGCAAAAACCTTCGGCACCGACCACGTCACCATCGGAACAGACAGTAGCTACAGCTCTCAGCTAACAGCCGCTGAAGCAGCAAAGGTACCGAAGACACGCAGTATCCGTGAACGCTGGGAAGCATTGTGGCCGGAGGGATCCCGCGCGCATAGCACCGAATGGCGGCAGGAGCACCAGATTCAGAGCCTGATGTGGACTAANTGGCCGATGATCACCGTCGGCCTTGTCCAGCGCGGCTACTCCGATACCGATATCCGAAAGATCATCGGCAAAAACATCCTGAGAGTCTCCCGCGACGTCCTCAGCTAACCGTGGTGGAAAACCTTTCATCCCGAGTGCCCGCCGCAGGGGAGTATATCGGAGACGAATAGTCCAGCGATTGCTCGATCGCCCAGAGGACGAATACAGATGCCAACTATCGCCTTAGCCTCCTATAACCCCGTCAAACGCGACTCTACACTCGCAGGCTTTAACAAGATGTTCCCCCTCGACGACTGGGAACTCAAGAGCATTGACGTCCCATCCGGCGTCTCTGACCAACCCCAGTCTGACGCGGAAGCGCTTCGGGGAGCCACTCACCGCGCTCTGTCCGCCTCCGAAGCATTGGAGGCGGACTACTACGTCGGCATAGAAGGCGGTATCGAAGACACGGGCACGATGACCACCTTCGCGTGGGTTATTATCCAATCGTATGGCACGGTGGGCAAAGCCCGAACGGGCACGCTCTTTCTGCCCGAGAAGGTCGCACGTCTGGTTAGGGAGGGAAAAGAACTGGGTGAAGCCGACGACATCGTGTTCGGGAAGGAAAACTCGAAACAAACTTACGGTGCAGTCGGTCTATTGACAGGAGACGTGATCGATCGCACGCGCTTTTACGAAGATGCGGTTGTTCTAGCCCTGATACCCTTCAGAAACCCGGACCTCTACCGATGAAGCTCACAGGGCCCCATCTCTGCGCTGAAACCACATACGAGTATGATGCCAAACCTGAAACGATTACCTAGCGCCTTTTCGGCGTCTGTAAGCGCGTCACCAGAAGTGTGTTGAGCGACGACTCTGCGGGACGTGTGGTTTGCCCCTGTTCACGGTCAGGAATCGCTCTGTCTGGATTCGTTCGGGATCGTTGGAGAACACGGAGAATCTCAAACTCACACGCGAAATCTGCCGCGAAGTAACCACGCCCTGGTCCAATATCCTTGACGACTTGGACAGCAATGAACAGAATATCCGGCCATCATCCTGAGCGCAGCAAGGGATCATGCGCAGGCCTGCAGCGGCCTCGCTTGCTAGGCTTCAAAAGGGATGGTCCAGAACTCAAAAAGACCCTTCGCGCTGCTCAGAATGACATGACCACGAAAACCCGGTTCTCCGCAAACTCGCCAGCCTCCAGATACTCTTCCACCGGCTTATCATAGTAGTCTCCCCCCCCCGGATACCCGCTCGTCCCGTCGAAGTACATTATCGTGGGCACACGCCCCGCTTCTATCCGGTTCGCACCGACGGCGTTCTCGATATTCGGACTGTTGAAGCTCTGACCCGGTTCTATGACGGTCTCGATCTCGCTCGTCAGTCCGCGATCCGAAGTCCTCANAAGAACGAGCCTCTGGTCGTTCCTTTCGACCATCCCCATCGCTCGCGACGGCTTACCTTGGATCCACTCCTCGTTGTAGACCGATAGCGTGACCAAGACATAGACCATTCCATCGGTATCAATTGTGCCTTTAGCTTCCGTCACACGCATGTCCGGCCAAATTTCTTCCAACGCCGGATGGAGTGCCTGCCGGTGCTGTTTCCCATCATTGCCCATAGTGGTCAGGAACAGCTGTCCCGCTGCCTCTCGATGCGAGAGATGAACGATCGTCGGTCTACCCNGNAAATCCAGGAGAATGCCGCAATTCGCATCCACCATCCTNGGCAGCTGCTCGACGCGTGACTCAATGCTGCGTCCCAGCACATCCATNCCCTCGGGACTAGCGGGTATCTCGANCGGCGTCCCGTCTGCCTTCTGCCAACTATGGCCTGCATCTGGACTCCAGCAGTAGCACGAGGCCATGTGGAACCCTCGTCCAGCCTCATCTTCGCCTTCATAGAAGTCAATAGCTGCGTGCAGCGAGCCTGCAGGACCAACCANCATCTGCATGTGAAACGCGCCGTATGCATCACGGTACTCGGTTGCGTTCTTAACGATCCTGCTCCGCAACGACCATGGCTCACCCTTCGGCATGGTATAGAGATCAACGCCCGCGTGTCGGTTGGCCCTCAGTGTCAGGAGGAGCGTGTCCTCCGAATCGCACACGATCACCGGATAGGTGCCCTCCCCAATTGGCTCGGGAGCCAACCACGAGCTGCTGTCGTTCGGGTAGGTCGACCGTCGCCACGTCACAGGTGAGTTGTGACCGCCAAGCACGACGTGCAGAAATCCCTCACTGTCCATAGTCACGATCGGGCGCGCGTGGTTGTCCAACCCCTGACCAAGCGTCACCGGCTCCGA
Source organism: Gemmatimonadota bacterium (assembly GCA_002714465.1). The sequence goes on from PAXL01000015.1 coordinate 27,899, forward strand.
CCATACCGCATCACCATGATCGAATGTCCGAATCCTGTTGCGATATCCCTCCCGACTGATATCCTGCCAAACAACGTGCGTCCTGCCGTTGAACGTCACGATCTTGTTTCCATCACCGACAGTGGCACGCTCGCTTCCGATTACCGATATCGTCGTTGACTCAAACACGTCGCCCACCTCCTCTCGTATGATAGATGACGAAGTCGACCAGATCCTGATCCTGGAAGAAGCCGGGCCACAGACTGTGACCTTCGCCCTCTGCGACTTTAAGGGTTACCCGGCCCCCGAGTGACTTGTAACGGTCGGCCAGCAGCCCCGAGTTCCCTTCGATCGGAACGACCAAATCCTTATCACCGTGGATGTGATAGATCGGCACGTCTGCTCCCGCCAGCGGTTCCAGTCTGTCTACAGGATTGTGATCCTCCAGACAGCCCAGCAACTCCTCTTCGGTCATCCCATAGGCTTTGCAGGCATCGGTCGTGCCGGGATAGCTATCGAGGCTGCACACGGGATATATCCCCGCAATGCACGACACCAATGTCGGATTCTCAGCAGCCCAGTTGTAGAGCATCAGACCTCCGCGGCTCCTCGAGAGAAGAGCGGGTCTGTGACTGTAGCCCAGTNNTTCGGTCAGATAACCGAACAGGAATCCGAANATTCGTCGCCCCTCGGGATTGCCATGAGACTCACCGACGTCAATTCCCGCGACAGAAAGCCCNGCTTCTACAAACCGCTCGAACAGCCAACGCTCGTTCTCGTCGGGATAAGCTGGCAGGGTNGGCGCATACCAGACCCAATCTCTGGTGTCGGTATTCTCCGGCGAGATCAGAAATGCGGAACATCCTTCGACCTCGAACAGTTTCCCTTCACCCGGGAGTTTCTGCATATCCTGTAGCATTCGATTCATATCCCCGAACCCAACGAAAGTCGCGATGCACATCCCACGCAATCCCGAACAACTGACCCCAAAAGGCTGACAACTTTACTCTCCTCTTCGGTGAGGCTACACTCNATGGCCCTCCTCGCTCGATCCTGCCCCGTTTCGCTTATCTCAACGATTGAGGCNNTGCCGTTTNCACCCGAACAGATTCAGATGCATATTGACATGCTTCTGCCGCGATGCATCTCCGCGATCGAACACAACCTCGCGGACAACCTGACCNCCTAACTGCAACAACAATGACACCGAACCACCTAAAAGATTGCGGGACGCGATGAACATGCTGCTTCGCAACATCACGATCGACGAACTCGCCCGGATCTTTNCTCGACACGCCGACCGGTCCCCCGTTCCGTTCCTCTCCGATGCGNCTTCCCTACGGCAAGCCAGGCNACTGGCAAAGAAGAACGGGCTATGGGACGACATCACAGACAATTTCGATCCTGCATCCGACATTCCGGTCATCAGACGATCGGACTTCCGTCAATACCANCGTGTCGGGGATCGNGNCCGACCACAGCAGGTTGATGCCGAGCGTCTGNNGGACCTGCTGCTGGCCGCTCACGCACTCTGGCTCGAACATCCGAAAGCAGATGTCGAGTACCTGCAGGATCTGCTCTGGTCCTACTGCGACAACTACACCTGGGTCCGCGCCGCACACGAAGGCTGTTCGATCGACCTTGGATCCGGAAAACTTGCGACTCTTTTCGCGGAGATCCTACAGATCCTCGGCGATCGGATCGAGGAAGAGGTCNCCGTCCGGCTACGCTCGGAGATCGACAGACGCATCTTCCAGAACTACTGGAATCAGCACCACACGCATGACTTCTGGAAGACCGTTCGCATGAACTGGAACCACGTCTGCAACGGCTGCCTCATCCGGACGGCGCTGATGGAACTCGAAGACCCACGGGAACTTGCGCTGATGACACACGCGGCGATCCAGAACCTGACATACGCGTTAGATGGATTCTCAGATGACGGCGGATGTGAAGAAGGCCCTGGCTACTGGGGATTCGGATTCGGTCACTACCTATACGTCGCACACGCGCTCCACTCAAAGACAGATGGCGAGATAAACATAATGACCAACCCCAAGGTCGAACGCATCTGTCGCTACCCTCTCGCCGCGTATATCGACGGCAAGCATCGCTCAACCTTCGCCGACTCGGGCCACGGATACATCCCGTCGCGAGTCGCGATTACCGTCAACGAGTTCCACGACTTGCCTGAGCTCTACGACTTCTGCCCGCTCCACGAGGACGGAACGCTCCAGCTCGAGATCGAGGATCACAGCCTGATGCACGACCTCGCAATTTACAATAACGCGAAGGCGCCTCAAAAGCCAGACGACCGGGACTACATCTTGGAGGATCTGGGTCAGGTCAAGCTGCGCGGTGGATCAGACCATAAGCAGATGACCGTGATGGCCATCGCCGGTCACAACGGCATGCCACACAACCACAACGACATCGGAAGCTTCATCGTGCACAGGGGAAGCCGAATCCATCTCGTGGATCCGGGAGGACCGAAGTACCGGAAAGACACCTTCGGACCGAAACGCTACGAGATCCCCTACTGCAGTTCCTACGGTCACTCGCTCCCAGTGATCAACGGCCGACTGCAACAAACGGGTTCGCAACACCACGGTGTGCTGTCAACAGAGAATCTGAATGGCGAGGGCGACAAACAGATCGTAATAGACATGACAAAGGCCTATCCACGCGGAACCGTAAAGCGCCTCGTTCGTACGTTTATCCTCGATCCGACTTCTAACACGCTCNTACTGCAGGATGACTACACGTTTACCAAACCGCCGAGCTCGATTGAGGAGGCCTTCATCACCTTCGACAAGGCAATAATCGCCAAAGATGGACAATCAGTCCGAATCGGCACGAAACAGAACGGCCTCACAGTAGANCCCGTCGACATAGACGGTCGCTTCGAGATNGAGCGCCTGGAAGAAGCCGCCAAGACAGACGGCAAAAACGACGAAGTCATCACCCGAATCACCTTCACCCTTGCGAGTCTATCCAAGCAGATGCTGCTGCGATTCCGAATAAGCTGAAACCTAGTTTGTCATTGGTGGTTTGGGCGGGCAGCCCAACGGGGCGTTGCGCAAATAGCCACGGGCTCGCCGACTGAGGGCCGCGCAGACGGAAGCTCGTGGTAAACGCACCAAGACATCGAGAAGCCGCTGTATGCATTCTGGGCTGTCAGTAGTACGGTCTCGGTGCCCAATACCTTCTCTTTTGCCCTCTAAACCGAATAAAGGACACACCACGAACCTGGGCGCCTTCTCCGTCAGCCTACCGTCAACGACATCCAAGTGTCGAAGACCTTCTAACCGAATCTAGGCTTNGAGCTCTCCGGTCGCGACGAATCCCAGAACTGGCTTATCCTTAGACACGGAAACTGCACGTTCGGATTATTCTAAGAGATGTTCGAAAGGAACATCCTGACTTTCAATCCCGGATGGGACCAGAACGCATCGACCGTCGCCGACTATACCAATGTCCGTGACCTCCCACAGCGAGCTGACGTCAAAGGGCATCGACATCGACTCAGAGATCAAGGAAGAATCGGGCCCTGCAAGCTTCTTGATCGTCGATTCCGATGTGAACCCGATCCTCATCGACCAGCGCGCCTAGCCAAGGGATCGCATGAAGCACGAATACATCTTCATCAAACGTGTCTACGATGACGCCCCAATCCAGCCGGTCGTCCTCGTACATGGGCTTAACGGCAAAGCCGAGGGCATGCTGGATCGCTGCATCGAACACATCGACCGACACCTGAAAATCAACACACTCCTCGTCCTACCGACCTACACCGCGCCTTACCAGTTCCTGGGCGACGGTGAGGACAAAGAGCTCCTGTCCGAGATCCGTCGGTTCACGCGAGAGCGATCATCCTACCATCAGAAGCTCTGCATCTACGGCTTCTCGGCAGGCGCTCAGTTCGCACACCGATTCACCTACGTACATCCTGACAAGGTCGCCTGTGTGGGCGTCTTCTCTGCCGGTTCCTGGACCTATCCGGACGGGACCTATTCGGATCACCCCGGACAACCCGGCTACGTCAAAAAGAGTCCCTACAACACACCCTATGTATATCACGTCTCGACCCGAAAGGCCAAAAGGGGCATCGCCAACGTCAGATGGTTCACCGGCTGTGGCCGTCAGGACGTGCGATACGAACGAACGAGAGCTTTCTTCGCCAGTCTTAGGCAGGATGTACCTGACGCCAGATTCATCTCGTTCAACGCCGGTCACCGCGCAACCGATCACGTCTACAAAACCGTCTTCACTGCATTCCGCGAAACCGCACAAACCGCCTGATCACCACTGGAGGTGTCCTTGAAAAGACTCCCGCTGATCCTTGCCCTGATCCTCCTGATCGGGGGCTGCAGCATCGCTCGCAAAGAGGAACCAGTTTGGTTCCCGGCCAAGGTCACCCGCATCAGCAAGGAGTACGCGAACATCAACACGAACATCGCCGAACCCCAACTCTCCGAACACGGCATCCTCCAGGGCGTTCTCTTCAACGTCCGCTTCAAGGACCGCATCGTCGCCCCACGGATGGCCAAAACCTACACCGACGTCGACCGTGGCAGGTGGGTCGCCTTGATCGACGACGGCAAACTCCAGATCGCCATCAGCTTCGGTCACGCGGCGACGGATATCAGTTGTAAGGAGGGGGACGTAGTGTATATACAAAGTCAGAAGTAGAAGCGGGTGTTAGATGCGGGAGTGCCACACGACTCCGCTCGGGATGTTACATCAGCCGGGGCCTTCTCTCCCAACCATCACAACTGGTTCGAAGAACTCAAAGCAACGCGTATGTTGTCCGCCCTCACCCTGATCACTTCATAATCGTCCTTCTCCTCCCAGACACGAGAGAGATTGCCCATCCCCCTTGATTACCCTACGGGTCTGTTCGGAACCGGTTCCGTAGGTCTTCTAGTTCCGTATTGTCAGGGACCTTGCCCCGAGCGAAGTAAAAGGGCATTCTCCTTTGCCCTCCGTGTCCTCTGCGGTTATTAGGTTTCCGTATCTTCCGTGTTCTCCATGACCGGAAATTCCTTCCTTTGTCCCGGAAAATTCCTCCGCCAAATCCTTGACTATCCGGTAGGTGAATCCTACATTCAACTCAGTTATATACAGGACTTTAGCGTCTGTCCCCCTACTTTGGATTCCCCTTTGCTTCCGACACCCCAAGACCCATCCAAGCGGAGCGCACTGCATTGCCCGGCCCAAGAGGGAGCCACCGAATCGCCCCCAGCAGTCCAGTGGCTGCGGGTCAGGCACCACCGATACCCGCCGGCAGATCGACAGGACTTCCTGGCGCATATGGAGGCGCACCTCCGGCTCAGTTATCCCCGATGGATGCGTACCCTGCCGAGGACGTTCCCCCATCCCTTAAATAAGGCTAATACCGTGTCTAAACTCTGTGAGAAGATTGCGGGCCTACAAAGCATCGCGAAGCATCAGGCCAAGCAGATTACCGACCAGCTCGAGGATCCGGCAAAGCTGATTTCTACGCTTCGAGATCAGGTCAAAACCGTCACTTCGCTCCAGAAATGTGTCGCCGACCTCGCGAACACTAGGGAAGGCCTGACGCGTCCCTTGCTTGACGAGCTCAAACGCACCTCCAAGGAGCTCGTCGACATCACGGACCAGACCCACAAGGACTCCACGCTTAGGGGTATCCGGCTTACCCCCAAAGTTCACAAGATCAAGGGCGCGCAGTCCCGACCATAAATGAGCGACGCCAAGAACAAGGATCGCCCAAGCAGCGAGAACGAAGATGCGCATGAGGCCGAGGCCTTCGCCTCTTCCTATGTAGCGTTCAACGAGGCACTATCCAAGCTCGAAACTTCACACAAGAGCCTCGAGTCCCATTTCGACTCGCTCAACCAAGAGCTTGAGGAGACTAACCGTCAGCTGCAGACTAGCCTCGAAGACAAAGAGCGTCTCACCGCCTACCTACAGAATATCCTCGAGAGTTTGGGAACTGGCGTCATCGCCGTCGATCCGACCAATCAGGTCACTCACTGCAACGCGGCGGCAGCCGAAATGCTGGGACGGGATGTGGAGGCTATACTCGGTAGGAGCGCGGAGCACGCACTCGGTGATTCCTCCGACCTTCTGGACTTGACCGTCCAGACCGGGCAGAGCGTCGATAAGGAACGCGTCCTGACAACGATCGAAGGGTCGGAGTTCCCCGCGCGTTTCAAGACAGCCTGCCTGACGGACTCCGAAGGAGAGGTGATCGGCGGTCTTGGCATCTTCGAAGACATCACGCAAATCCGCGAACTGGCCGATGCGGCGAGCCGCGTGAGCACGCTGACGGCCTTGGGAGAGATGTCAGCCACCGTTGCTCACGAGATCCGGAATCCGCTTGGCGGGATCGGCGGCTTCGCAGAAGTCCTCAGCCGAAAGCTCGATCAAAGCGACCCGCGCAGACAGCTGATCACTCGAATCCTCGAAGGCATCGACCGGCTCAACAGTGTCGTGTCGAACCTGCTCAACTACACGCGTCCGACGCAGCTGACCACGAGACCGGTCAACTTTGTCGAGGTCATCGAGGACTGTCTGGGATTCTTCGAAATCGACTCGGGTGCGCGAGCCGAAGAGATCGAGATTCAGCGACAGTACCAATCCGACGAGATTGCCTGCGAGGTCGACCCGGAGCAGATCCAGCAGATCGTCCTCAACCTACTTCACAACGCCGTTCAGGCCATCCCAAGAATCGGCTGGATCCGAATCGGGATCGAGGTAAGGACGGAAGGAGAGCCGATCGAAGAGCAACTCACGCCTCCCTTCTTGGTGCTCAGCGTCGCAGATTCAGGAATAGGTATGAGCGAAGAGGTCCGATCGAAGCTGTTCAGACCGTTCTTCACGACCAAGGAAGACGGCAATGGTCTCGGTCTTGCCACAGCAAAGAAAATCGTAGAAGCACACGGAGGCGTGACGCAGGTCAAAAGCGCGCTCGGAGAAGGAACTCAATTCGACGTCATCCTACCGTTGAACTAGCCGACACCTAAGGACTGGACGTATGGCCAAGAAGAAAATCCTCATCGTAGACGACGATACCTATTCACGCGAGTCAATCGCAGCCCAGCTGGACGAGCAGTACGAGATCGACCAGGCTGAGAACGGAGAGTCGGGGCTCCGGAAGCTTGAAGAGCAGGATTTCGATGTCATCCTGTCTGACATCCGGATGCCGGGAATGAGCGGTTTGGACTTCCTCGAACGCGTTACCGTCCTCCGACCCGACACTCGTGTTCTCATGATCACGGCCTTCGGTGAGATAGGGAACGCTGTCGACGCGATGCGAAAGGGCGCCTACGACTACCTAGTCAAAGGTGAGGTCAAAGGCGAGGAGCTGATCGTCCGGATCGAGCGAGCGCTTGAGAACCAAGAGCTCCGACGCGAGAACGTACGCCTCAAGTCCGAGCTGGGCGAGCGATTCAACTTTGGAAACATGGTCGGCAAGACCAAGGTCATGGAAGAGCTCTTCGAGATGGTCGAGTCCGTCGCGCAGAGCCGCTCGACGGTCCTGATCAACGGTGAAAGCGGTACGGGTAAGGAGCTCGTCGCCCGTGCTGTCCACTACAACAGCCCCCGAGCCGACCGACCCTTCATCAAGCTCAACTGTGCCGCTCTCCCTCAGGACCTGATCGAGAGTGAGCTCTTCGGACACGAGAAAGGCGCCTTCACGGGAGCGGTCAAGCAGACTAAGGGACGCTTCGAGCTGGCCGACGGCGGGACCCTCCTCCTCGACGAAATCAGCGAGATCGAACCGCCCCTTCAGGCCAAGCTGTTGCGCGTCCTCCAAGAACGCGAATTCGAGCGCATTGGCAGCGGTACAACGATCAAGGTCGACGTCCGCATCGTCGCCACGACAAACCGAAACCTGAGAGACGAGATCGAGAAGGGCAACTTCCGAGAGGACCTCTTCTACCGTCTCAACGTTATCCCGGTCCAGATGCCAGCTCTCCGCGAGCGCAAGCCGGACGTCATGCATCTCGCCGAATTCTTCCTCGAACGCTACAACGAAGAGAACGACAAGAACATCTCCGGCTTCAGCGAAAAGGCAATGGAAGTCCTGATAAATTACGACTGGCCGGGCAATGTCCGCGAACTCGAAAACTACGTCGAGCGCGCCGTCGTCATCTGCAAAGAACCGCAGATCAGCGAGAGCCACCTCCCGCTCGAGATCCTGACTGGCGAACCCCGAACGGCGAGCTCTTCAAGCGGCATCGTCGTGGGCACCACGGTTCGCGAGATGGAAAAGCAGCTGATCCTTAAGACACTCGAAAGCTGCGACGGCAACCGCACCAACGCCGCCGACACCCTCGGCATTAGTTCCCGAACCCTCCGCAACAAGCTTCACGAATACGGCATGTCCGGCATCTTCAAGAAAGGCGTCACTGCCGGTGACAACGGTATTCCCGAAGAAATCGAAGAAGAGTAGAAGGCCTCAGTCTGTTGCGAACCAGAAAGGGTGGCTCCAAGCGGAGCTGCCCTTTTGACTTTGTGGTTTGTGGGACCGGCCTCTGGCCGGGAGTCTTTTGTATAGGTCGGTGTCTCCCGTGGGCGCCGTCCTTTCTATTTACCTCAAGACCGTTCTGCCTCTCTAGTCGCCACCTCTCTTCGGCACGAATCACCCCCTGATACATACGCGCATCTGGAAACATTTTCTCGGAGTCCCATTCCCAGCTTGCGCGACACACTTCCTGCTTTCTATTCGTAACTGACTGTAAAACCTTAACTTTTCCAGCATGCTGACTGATGGATCCGATCCTGCTAGGACAGGGTACAGGGTTTGCTCCCCTGTGCTCCGGTTCATTCTGACTGCAAGGCAATCAGATGCGTATACCCACCCCCCTTAGTGGAGTCGTGACAATGCTGGTTCGCAACCTGATTCTGGACAAGACGACCGTTCCGCTCCTGAACAAGGTGCTGAACGTTACGTCCCTTCGTCATCGTGCGATCTCGAACAACATCTCCAACGTCAACACAGTGAACTACAAGCGGAAAGAGGTGGACTTCGCGTCATACTTGAAGGCCGCCGTCGTTCCCCCTGCTGTCGTCGGGTCGAAAACTAACTCACGTCACATTCCGGTCGGTAACCCCGACCCGCTGGCCAAACCGGAGATCTTTGAGCAGGATCCCGGCCCGAACACGACAGGCATCAACAACGTCGACATCGACGCTGAGATGGCTGACCTCGCAGAAAACCACCTGATGTACAATATCGGGAGCCATCTCGTCAGTCAGAAGTTCCGCGGACTAAAGAAGGCCATAAGTGGACAGATCACCAGATAACATACAGGTAGCCTGAAATGAACATCCAGTCTCTCCAGTCCTCGCTCGCGACGATCGAGTCGAAATCGGTCGGAGGGCGCCTTGACGTTCGCTCCGACGCGCCGACGGCTTCCCATCAACAGTCACCCGCTCCGCTAATTGCGGCTTCCGAACTCCCCGCCGGCGCGAACCTGCTCCAAGTCCTGAGCACCGGCGAAAGGGAGGCCCTCGCGGCCGCTTTCGTCACGGAGAAGACGCCTGTCTACACAGGGACGGGCAGAACAGTCAGCGACCCACCGGCCTTACTCGGCACCCAACTCGACCTTCAGGCTTAGTCCTTTCAAGACAAAACAATCATGCGCAAACACATCCTGATTTCGGCCGCAATTACCATCGTCTCAAGCGAGTCCGGTGCAAACGAATCGCCTTCTGTGGCCGACCAGCTCAACCACTACAGCGCGCGCGCCGTCATGGCTCGAAGCAGCCAGCACGACACCTTCCGTCACATCGTCTACAAGAGCACGGGGCGCAAGATCCCGGCCCAGCTCAGCCCATCGGTGGAAAAGATCACGATCTCGCATACACCATTCGTACGCGAGCAGGATCCGCTCAAGGGTTTCGTACCCGGCCAGGAAGCCCTTGAGTTCGCCAACAGCAACCGCAACGGCCTGAGTGACGTCATCCTGGACCGCATCGCCACATACGACCCGTTGATCGACACCTATAGCAAAATGAACGGTCTAGAACCGAACCTCGTTCGCGCGGTCATCTATGTCGAATCTGCAGGAGACAAGGATGCGGTGTCGAACAAGGGCGCTGAAGGCCTGATGCAGCTGATGCCCGGGACAGCATCCGACATCGGTGTCAGCAACAGCTTCGATCCGGCACAGAACATCTACGGGGGGACCCAGTACCTCAGCAAATTGCTAAAGAGGTTCCAGCGAATCGACCTCGCGCTCTGGGGTTACAACGCAGGTCCAGGATCCGTTAAACGAAGGAAGTTGCCCCTGCAGACCAAGCTCTACATCCCAAACGTTCTTCGGATCAAGTCGATCCTCGATGGAAAGGGAGCCTGACGTGGCCTTGGGCGGAAGCATCATCTCGAGTGTCTCCAGCGGACACGGAGGCACACAGTCGTTCGGACAGCTTGAGCAATCCGGACAGATCATCAGGTCCGGAGAAAACCGGACGCTCGGTGTCGACAAACCGCAGGACGATCAGCAGTTCCTCGGGCTAGTCCAGGACTTCCTTGGCGACGTCAACCACCTCCAGCATCGGTCGGGAAGCGCGCTCAAGGCATTTGTCGCCGGTGAGATCACGGATCTGCATCAGGTCATGGTGGCGAGCAAAGAGGCAGGTGTCGCGCTCGACCTGCTAATCGAGATTCGAAACAGGGTAATGGAATCTTACCAGGAAATCATGCGAATCCAGGTCTAGTGGCCTGACACGTAAAACCAAAACGCGCCAACACACACCACACACACAAGACGCGTATCGATGGATGCCTTAAAGGAATACTTAGAAAAGATTAACCAGATGTTCGGCGAGATGGACCGAACGAAGAAGATGGTCGTCGGCGGAGGCGCCGGCGCTCTCGTTCTCGTCCTCCTATTGCTGACCATGTCAGGCGACCAGAGCAGCAACACCGAATATCTCCCGCTCTACGCCGACATTGACATGAAGGAAGCAGGCGAACTGGCCTCGCGACTCCGGGAAATGAACCAGGACTTCAAGATCGGCGGAGACGGCTCGATCGTGCTGGTTCCTGAAAAGGATCGCCTCACACTGAGGAACGCGCTTGCCACGGAAGGATTTCCGAAAACAGGCTTCATCGGATACGAAGTCTTCGACGAAATACCGCTAGGAATGACCGAGTTTTTGCAGGAGGTCAAGCACCAGCAGGCACTCGAGGGCGAGCTTAGCCGTACGATCATCCAACTCAAGCAGGTGGACGACGTCAGACTGCACGTAGTTCTGCCTAAGGCGAGTCTATTTACCGACGAGGAAAAGCCTGCTACCGCTTCGATTATCTTGACGCTGCGCCATAACATGAAGCTCTCCCGCGCGCAGATTCAAGGCATACAGCGACTGGTGGCAAGCAGCGTGGAAGGGCTGGATCCGAACCGGATCACAGTTGTCGACAACCTCGGGAACATGCTCTCTGAGGAGATGGACCCGCTCGCACGCGTCACAGCCAAACAGCTTGAAATTCAGCGCGATGTCGAGGCATATTTGGAAAAGCGGACCCAGGACATCCTGAACCGTGTTCTCGGCCCCGATCAGGCATTTGTTCGTATTACTACGGAGCTCGACTTCGATCAGCGGGAAGAAACGACGGAAAGCTACGATCCAGAACAGTCCGTCACCCGAAGCGAGCAGCGGAGCGAAGAGAGTTCCGCCGAAGCGGGCACCAAGGAAAACACGGTGTCGAACTATGAAATCAACTCCTCGATCCGGCGGATTACCGGTTCCGTTGGCGGTCTGAAGCGCATGACTGCTGCTCTCATGATCAACGAGCAGAAGCCCGTCATCGGGCTGGATCCTGGAGAGTTCCAAACCGAGCCCAGAACACAGGACGATATCACGAACATCACAGGAATCGTCAGGGGCGCCATCGGGTTCGATCAGAGCAGAAACGACCTGATCACGGTCAGCACCTTCCAGTTCGCCACCCAGGACCTGAAGAGGGCCGCGGCACAGGAGCAGCAGGACGAAGAGACACAGGAACTGATCATGACGATCGTGTTCCAAGTCGCCAAGGGTATCGCCATCGTCGTTGCCCTCCTGATTCTGCGCGCGATCATCGGCGCCATCGGCCGCGGTGTGGCACGCGAGGAAGAGATTGCGATGGAGGCTCAACGCGAGCTCGAAGAGGACGATGCAGGCGAAGAGTTGCCTGAGACCCCGCACGAAATCATCCTAGGCCGTATCGCTCAGCTCATATCCGATCGACCGGAGGATGCAGCCAAGCTGATCCGCACGATGCTAATCGAGGAGTCACAGCGCGACCGCGGTGCAACCTGATGAACCATCCGCGTGAGCAGGCAGAGGAATCGCTGAGCGGTGCCTTGGGTGTGGTTTCCCAAAAGGGTTAACGATCGATGAATCGCGTTCTACGTTCACCTGAAGTATCCGAAAGAAGCGTCGTCATTTCGGTTCAGACATCCCAGTATCCGAGTGAGGCGGTCGTCGAGGAAGACGATGCCTTTGAGCAAGATGGCATCGCTCAGAATGAGGGCACTGAGGTGTCTTCCAAAGACACAGACGCAGAGGATGAACCGACGGTCAGCTCAGTCGGTGGCGAATCAGGCGACGCAGAGAAAGGCGGGACGCCTGACTCCGCGGACGAACACAAAAGCGGGTCCGCTAGCGAGGAATCGCAAGGAACGGCCGACGAGGGCACGGAAGAATCCGACCCAGAAGGCGCGATCAGTCTCGAGAACGTTGCCGACCTTGACCAAGCTGACGCGGGTCTCAGCCCTTTTCCGGAGCAAACGGATCAGGACACGCAGGAGGACGCCACCCTGCCTGCACCCGCAATAGAGATCGAGTCAATCGTCGAATCTCGGCTCAAAGAATTCGAGGAGCGCTTCCAGCAGGAAAAAGAAGACGCGTATCACGCCGGATTCGAAGACGGCACGAACGAGGGCATGAAGCAGGGCCTCAACCAGAGTGAGGATGAGGTCGTTCGGTTTCAGGAACTCTTCGACACGCTCACCGGTCAGTGGAAGGACACACTCCGGACGTATGACTCGACCGTCACGAATCTTGCGGTTCGGATCGCACAGAAGATCATCAACGTCGAGATCAAACAGAACAACGAGGTTGTTCTCCAGGCGGTCCACGACTGCCTCGCATACGTAGAAGACAAGACAAAAATCATCATTCGGGTCAACCCCAATGACCTGGACGCAGTACGCCGTCACAGGAATGACTGGCTCGAATCGCTCGAGAGCATCGACCACCTGCTCATCGAGGCCGAACCGACCGTGACTCAAGGCGGATGCGTCGTCGACACACCGATCGGCGACGTGGATGCACAGATCGAGGAGCGGCTGGAGCGACTACACACTGCGCTGATCGAAGAGATCAACAGACCGCACGAGGATTCAACGGACGCGTGAACGCTCATCGACTGAACCAGCGACTCGACAACACGGACACGGTCCGGATACGCGGGAAGGTCAACCAGGTTGTCGGTCTGGTAATCGAGTCAGACGGACCGCCCGTGTCGGTCGGAGAACTCTGCACGATCACGAACGCGGCCAGCGGTCCGCCCGTCCTCGCGGAAGTCGTAGGCTTCAAACAGAGCCGCGTCCTTCTGATGCCACTCGGCCCGATGGAAGGCATCGCTCCGGGCAGCAAGGTCACAGCGCACGACAAGGCCTTCCGAGTGAGCATCGGAAAAAACCTCTTGGGACGCGTTCTGAACGGTCTGGGTGAGCCGATCGACGGAAAGGGACCGATCTGGTCTACGGACAAGCGGTCGGTTATCGCTCCCCCACCCGATCCCCTGGGGCGACAGCGGATCACGGAGCCGCTGGGCACGGGGATCCGGGCTATCGACAGCCTAGTCACGTGCGGAAAGGGTCAACGAGCGGGCATCTTCGCTGGTAGCGGCGTCGGAAAAAGCGTTCTGCTCGGCATGCTAGCCCGTAACGCTGACGCGGATATCAACGTCATCGCCCTGATCGGCGAGCGTGGACGCGAGGTCAGAGATTTCATAGAGCGTGACCTTGGACCGGAAGGTCTTGACCGTTCGGTCATCATCGTCGCAACAAGCGATCAGCCGGCTCTGGTCAGGATCAAGGGAGCGCAGGTCGCAACCGCAATCGCTGAGTACTTCCGCGATGAGGGCAAAAACGTGATGCTTATGATGGATTCCGTCACACGGGTAGCGATGGCTCAACGCGAGGTGGGGTTAGCCATTGGTGAACCACCGACGACGCGAGGCTACACACCGTCTACCTTCGCCATGTTACCCCGACTTCTCGAACGTGCAGGGATGGGCGAGACCGGCAGCATCACGGGTCTGTATACCGTGCTCGTCGAGGGTGACGACATGGACGAGCCCGTCGCCGACACGGTTCGGTCGATCCTCGACGGTCACATCGTCCTCTCACGCAGGCTGCAGTCGCAGGGACACTACCCGGCAATAGACGTTCTCGAAAGCGTCAGCCGAGTGATGGTCGACGTCGTCTCAGACGCCCATTTCAAAACGTCGAACAGGATTAAAGAGATCTTGGTCAACTACCGTGAAGCAGAGGACCTCATCAACGTCGGCGCCTACCAGGAAGGCAGTAACTCCGAGATCGACTATGCAATCCGGTATGTCGCCGACATCAACGGCTTCCTCAGACAAGACATCGACGAAAACACACCGTTCCAGAAAACCTTCGAACAGATGGTCGGGCTGCTGGCAGAGTAACCGATCGGCGGTTGGTTACTCCACCCCTGCACCGCCGCCAGGAATAGAAATGAGCCACGAGGCAAGATCATTACGGGGTGACAGAAGCAGTCCAGCAATGAGCGAGTGGTGCGAACCGATCGCGCCCCTGCCGGCGTCGGACAGGACAGGAAACCGCATTGGCTAAGCGCTTCACGTGGCGTCTCGACTCGGTCAGGAAGGCCAGGGAACGCCACGAAGACCTGAAGAAGCAGGCTCTCGGTGAGGCGCAGGGCGCGCAGAACATCGAGGAAGGCAAACTCTCTGATCTGCAAAATCATAAGCAGGGGCAGACGGATCGTCTCAGGTCGAATCAGTCGGGCAAGCTCAACCCGCGCGACCTTCAGGCGGCCCACGAGTATATCAGCGACTTGGACAAGAAGATTGAGGAACAGCAGGAGCGCGTAGATCAGGCGAAACAGGTAACGGAGGATCGCCACGAGAACCTGGTCAAAGCCGTCCAAGAAAACAAGGTCCTGGAGAACCTCAGGACCCGAGACCACGCGTCGTTCAAGAAGGAAGGGCGCAGACGCGAGCAGGCCGAGAGCGATGAGACCGCGAACCGGACCGCTCACAGGAGCAGACAGGAAAACTCGGAACCGTGAAAAAAATAGCCCTCGTCCTACTGCTAGTCATCGGCATGACGCTGTCGTTCTTGGCGATCGGTCTGATGATCATGTTCACCACGGGAGCCGTCAAGAGCATCGATGAAGCCAAACAGCTGCTCAGCGGCCAGCTCCCCGGAGGTGAAAGCGCATACCTCAAGCCCGATGAAGTCGCGCAGGCCCAGAACGGTCTTATCCTCCTGCAGCAACAGAAGGCCGAGCTCGAGGAACAGATGGTGACGCTGCGCGAGAATCAGACCGTCCTCGAGCAGAAGGCGGCCGAGCTCTCGGCGGACGTGTCGACCAAGATGCAGGAAAGCGAGGAAGGAACCGCAGAAGAAGCAAAAAAGCGTGCGGACCGACTCACACAGCTGACAACACTCTACAGCGCGATGCGACCGGGAGATGCGGCAGCGATCATGGATCAGATGTCGGACGAGATGGTCCTCGAGATCCTCCCGACTCTGCCCGATCGCAACGCCGCCCGCATCCTGAACGGCCTGGGAGACGACGAGCGCAAAGCCCGCCTGTCCGCCGCCTTGTTGAGCGGTCAGACACAGGCGAACTAGGGTGCCCGTCCAGAATTCGGTGTAATTGCAGCACCGAACCACCGTACGTCCTGCCTGCCTTGGCGAGGTAGGAGTGTCCGGAGCCGCGTTTCTTTTCGGCGTAGGGTGCATCGAGATCATAAACCACCAAAATGAATGAACTTCTGAGACAAAGACAGAACTAGGAGAATAATTGAGAAAACCGTGTCCCTGTCCGGCGTGGTCAGCCGGGCCCATCCCTTCACCCCAAAAACCGTTCTCTTCAATCCCAATTGGAGACCCATCCCATGCTCCTGAATCCATTTTTCGGATTCGCCGAAGACGCACCCCCTCCTGACGGTGTAGTGCCGTCGGAAGGGACCGTCACCGGTGATCCGTTCAGGGAGATACTTCACGGCGTTCAGCGTGCGCAGAATGGAGAACAGAGCTCCGGCTCCATCTATCCGTCTCTCGCGCAGGTCTTCGCCGATGCCATCTCTGCAGATACATCGCAGAGGTCTGGGGATGATTCGCAGAACCTAGCGATGCCTCCTCAGATACCGGGTCTTGAACGGGACGCTTCGGTCCATACCCCACTGGGGCAAGCCGCAACGGCAACCCTTTCCGCGGCACCACTTGACACCGAAGTCCCGATCGAACCGGGTCTCACGAACGGCCTAACCCGTGTCCAGCCTCGAGAGCAAGCCCTCTCCCCTCTGCAGGAGAGCCCTCTCGGCCACGTTATCGAGTCGGACCCGGCGGTTCAAACCACACCGATGCAAACACAGATCCCCTTCGGAGAAGGATCGATCGAATCGGACAGTGGTCCTGAGCAGCCGATCGCAAGCAGCAGATCACCACAACCCAACACGTTCGACCCCTTTGCCGCGATTTCATCAGACGAGCTTCCGCCTGATGAGGCTCGGCAGATCGTAGTCGATCGTGACGATTCGGAGATCGTTACCACCTCGAGAGGGTTGGCCGGAAACGATCGAAACGTCCTCGTGGAAAAAGACAGTCAGCCACCCTCACAACGCTCGTCTGACAGGTCTGGTGAGCCCGTCTCGACGTCGTCTACGGACGAATCGGACGCGCCAGACTTTACCACTGTCAGGCAGGAACCCGAGAGGCTCGCTGTCACACCGCGAATCGACATCGCACCCCAAACCGGGAAATCCGAGTCGTCTTCGTCATCAGGTCCAGTCATCAGTCCATCCGTCGGTAACGACGGGTCCCGTGTGGGCATTCAGGGCGAGGCGTCTCAGACTCCTTCTTCTGATCGTCTGCCGAACGCTTCATCCCCGGAGCGAACGACTGTGACACAGCATCACGGGCAAGTCCCGACCCAGGGCACTCTGTTTGTCGATGACTCGTCAGAGACAGAGATGCTTTCGGATCTCGACGTCGCTCGTCTGTCAAGGCCGATGACACAGGCACCGTCGAACGAAGCTGACGTTGTGGAGAGGCAGATCGAGCAGCCACAGTATCGTTCGGAGGTCTCGCCTGACATTCCCGATCAGCCGGCAGTACGACCGACAGAGACAGTCGAGTCGAACAATCGGATTGAGACGGCAATGCGTCAGGCGGACTCGCCCCGACTCGTGCAGGACATTGTCACCACGCTGAACGCTCAACAGACTCGCCAGCAGGACCTCGGTGAGGAGACCGGCCCTCGGGTCGCCGACCTCCTGAGATCCATCGACGGCGCAGTCGAGCGTCCGGTTCAGGCAGGACGGACCGTTCAGCCACAGACAGTTGAGAGTCGAGTCACGGGACTTCAAGATGTCGTCCAGCAGCCTCGGACATTTCAGACCCCTGAAACTAGGGGCACGATCGAGGATCTGGACGGTCTGGTCAGAAATGTCGCCGGTCGGAGCCATCCGACAGTCGGCAGGAGCGAGTCTGGTCACGGATCGGAGCCTCCCACTCAGCACGTGGCGAGTCCCGAATCCACGACCATCGCACACGATCGCACGGTGAGATCATCTGCGAACGCATTGCCGGAAGAAGTGACGATCCTGAACCGTTCGGAGCAACCGGTCATCCCGGATCGCTATCGATCAGTGAACGTTCAGCCTGGACAGCAGGATCCGATTCCGGACTACGATGTGTCCATTCAGGATCTGCTCCCACAGAGCAGACCGGAAGCACCAACGATCAGCAGCACACCATCAGCGTCAGGTTCGGAATTCGTCCCGAACGTCGCCGCTGTCCGGGGTGGCCAGGGAGGCGTCGAAGCAATGACCTTCTCCGACCAGCCCATTGCCCAGCCGACCGAAATGGAAGAGTCGAAAGTCACGAGTCAGATCGTGCGTGGCGCCCGGTTCATCTCTCGGGAAGGGGCAAACCAAGTCACACTCAGGCTGGATCCGCCCGAACTGGGTGAGGTAACGATCCGGTTGTCAAGCATCAACAAGACTGTCACAGGTGAGATCCGCGTCGAAAGCCGGATGGTTCAGGAGATCGTGAACCGGAACATGGCTGAGCTGCGGGAATCGCTCGGCAGTCAGGGCATCCAGGTCGACAATATCGAGGTATCGGTCGAATCAGGTGGTCGCTCGAACGTCGATCGTGACGGAAATGCTGCACACCGCCGCGAGCAGACGGAGCGCGATGGCCAGGCTTCTGACCGTGACCGTCAGCCGGAGGATCGTGACGACGAGCAGCAGGACAGAATACCGCACCTGCCGCTCGCAGACGGTAACGTCGATTACGTCGCTTAGTACGAGTCAAAACGACTCACGTCAGACATCACTCCTGGGACACGGATTTCATCGGGTGATGGATGATCAGACCAAGGAAGGGATGGAAACCGGAATGAAAGGAGGTGTAAGAGAATGTCATTAGGAATCGCATCACCGACCGCGCAGTCCGACGCAGCCATCGCGCAAGCAACAGCGCTTACCGATGCCGTATCGTCGGATCAGGAGCTCGGACGGGATGCTTTCTTGAGATTGCTGACTTTGCAGCTGCAGAATCAGGACCCGCTTGATCCGGTCAAAAACGAAGCATTCGTCGCGCAGCTCGCTCAGTTCAGCTCTCTTGAGCAATTGACGTCCATCAACGAAACACTCGCCAACGACAGTGAGACTCAGGCCACAGACGGCGTACGTCTCGCGATCGACAGCAATACGGCGGTCGGACTGATCGGACGCCAAATCCAGGTCTCCACGAACACAGTCGACTATTCTGGAGACGGATCGACAAGCATCGGGTATAACCTCGAAGGACCGGCCGACAACGTCACCATCCGGATCGCCGACGATGCGGGCAACGTAATTCGCACGCTCGTTGACGGGAACCCAAAGCAAGGGAATGCAAGCATCAGCTGGGACGGCAAGGATGACGAAGGTGATCAGGTCGCCGGGGGGACATACCTGCTGGTACCCTCCGCGAACTACCAGGGCTCACCCGTAGAGGTCGCTTCTGGTGCCGCGGGCACAGTAACAGGAGTACGATACCAGGACGGTCTACCGATCCTCATCACGGACGAAGGGGAAACTCCACTCTCTGCAGTAACACGAGTCACTGAAGGAAGCTGACGATGAACAAGGTTTATCCGAATAGTGCCCTGCCTATTGATCCAGGCATCGGCCGCACCCAAGGCATCGGGTCAAAGAAGCCTGCGGGCTCCTTCGACAAGACAGCCAAGGGTGGCTTCCAGGATTTGCTGCAGACCGAACTCAAACGGAGTTCGGGACCCAGGACGGGTCCAGCAAGCGGCGCGCTGAAATTCTCAGCGCACGCGCAACAGAAGCTGGCTTCACGCCAGATTCAACTTGGCAGGGATGCGATGCAGCGGCTTGATCAAGCCGTCGCCCGGGCTGCTGAAAAAGGCGCAAAGGAGGCGCTGATGTTGATGCCGGGCGGTTCAAGAGGTGAGGACCTGGCCTTCGTAGTCAGTGTGACCAACAGGACGGTCATAACCGCCATGGACGGTGAGCACATCAGGTCGAACGTCTTCACCAACATCGACAGCGCCATGGTTGTCACATAGCGTTGTCAACTGGCAAGAGCTTTGGCGGACGGGTGTGGGGCCTAAACTCCGAACCCTGAACTCTGAACCCTCGCTTCTTGCTCATCCCATGACAGACTGGCGAAGGATAAGCCACTCTGTCGCTACATCCACCCCGGAGCTGGACCTCCTCAGGAGGAAGCTCCTCCGTTACTGACTGATTGACGTAGCGGACCAAAGCACGGAGGCAGTTGAGTATGTCACTCAACTCTTTGTTCACAGGACTGTCGGGTATCCAGGTCCATCAGCAGAGGACCAACGTGGTAGCCAACAACCTCGCGAACATCAACACGACAGGATACAAGTCCCAGCGTGCGAACTTCGAAGAGCAGCTCTCTCAGACGCTTAAGGAAGCGACGAGTCCGGAAGGTCCAGTATCGGGCACCAACCCGATTCAGGCCGGTACGGGTGTTCGTCTGAAGAGCATCGAAACCAACTTCGCCCAGGGCAGTCTCCAGACGACGGATAAGAACACGGACCTCGCACTCGAGGGGGACGGGTTTTTCATCCTGTCAGCAGGAAACGGTGCACGGTATTATACGCGTGATGGGTCCTTCGGCTTCGACGCCGACGGCCGCTTTGTCAACACGAGCAACGGTATGCTCGTGATGGGTAACCTCGCAGAAGCCAACGGTGAGTTCACAGGCGGTGCGACGGATCTTGAGCCAATTTATCTCGATCTCCAGAAGGAGCTTCCTGGTGAGGCGACGTCGGAAATCAAACTGTCAGGCAACCTGGATCCAGGATCGATACCGGTTCTTATCTCAGACACAGCGTTTACCGTGGCATCGACATTCGGGGGCGCTGGGGTGACGGGTGCAATCCCAGAAACTCAGATACAGATCCGTCTAACCAGTTCGGCTCAGCCGATCGAGGGACAGATCACGATCCCGGCAGCGACCTACAACGCGCTCACCGACCTTTCTGACGCACTCAACGGAGCGATCGCCGCCAACGAATCATTGGTTGGAAAGGTCGTCGCTCAGGTCGACGAAGCCGGGCAGCTCGAACTGAGAGCAACCGGCGGATCTGGCGTGACACTGAACGTTGCTGACGTGACAGTCGGTGGCGTAGCAGGGATATTCGGCGCCGGCCCTGGAGCAGGAGCAGCCAGTGTTGCTGCAGCCACGGCAACTGAAATCAACACTCTGTCTCAGGTAGGGAAGGACCTCGATGCCGGCGACGTCATTCAGTTCAGCGGATCAAGGGCCAACGGGACGACGTACGAAGGTACGTTCACCTATGGCGCCGCTAACGACGGCACGACGATAGGTAGTCTGCTGACCGCACTTGGAAACGAGTTTGGTAGTGGCGTGACGGCTGCTTTGGATGCTAACGGAAAGATCACGGTCACAGACGCCGGCGCCTCTCCAGTCACAGGCTTTACTTCAAACTTCAGACTGCAGGACACGGGGACCACGACAAGTGGTCTGGTCGGGTCCGTGCCGCCTGAGCAGCACCGAATCAGCACGAAGATCTTCGACTCGCAGGGAGCGCCGAAAACATTGACCGTGACGCTGACCGAGTCCCTCGAATTCAACAAGTGGACCTATGACGTCAAAATCGACGGACAGCGTCCACAGACGGGATCGCTTGGGACGGTCACTTTCAACGAGGATGGATCCAACCGCGTGTTCAAACCGATCGAGGGTGTGGACACGCAGATCGAGTTCGCACCGGCAGGCGGCGTTCAGACAATCCGCATCTCGCTGTCGGGTGAGCGGCAGGCGGACCCAGACATCACGGGTTTGACACAGTTTTCCCGCGCTTCGACGGCAGGCGTTGCCCTCCAGGATGGGCGTATGCCTGGATCTTTGGAACGTCTCTTCGTCTCGCCTGACGGCGTGATCGAGGGAGCGTTTGACAACGGTGAGACGATGAACCTGGCCCGTGTGATCATCGCCAACTTCGAGAACCCGAACGGTCTGCAGCGTCGGGGCGGTAACATCTATGGCGAAACGGAAAACTCCGGAACGCGTAATGAGGAACTTCCGACGGTCACGACTGGAACACAGGTCGTGTCCGGATCGCTCGAACTCTCGAACGTCGATATGGCCCGTGAGCTGACGGATCTGATCATCTCGCAGCGCGGCTTTCAGGCCAACTCGCGAGTGGTCACGACCACCGATCAGATCCTGGCTGAAACGGTGAACCTTAAACAGTAATCCATAAAGGGCTCCGCCTTCTATGGTGAGCTCTTAGGATTATCGTAAAAGGCAGTCTCCTGACTGCCTGCATTTCAGCACGGCCGGTGGGGTGTGCAGTTTCTGTCTACTGCGCGCCCCACCCCGTCGCTGCGACCAGAAAGGGTGGCAAAATGGTTAAGATCACGCGTCTGAACGGCACGATCCTTGTCGTGAACGCCGACATGATTGAGTTTTTGGAGGCCACCCCAGACACCATCGTAACGCTAAACACGGGTCGCAAAGTCGTTGCGAAAGAATCGATAGACGAATTGATCGACAAAGTCGTAGAATACAAAAGACTTGCTCTCCGGCTCGAACCGGAGGTCAAGAACCGCTAATCTGAAAAGCAGATGACCCGCATTTTAAAGGGCAATGTCTTATGGACATAACCACAATTGTCGGCCTGATCGCCGGCTTCACACTCATCGTGATGGGTATCCTAAGCGGTGGTACGATGTCGGCTTTCGTCGACGCGCCGTCGCTGCTGATCACCCTGGGTGGGACGCTTGCCGGGACGCTGATCAACCATCCGCTCAGCCAGATGGTCGGTCTTGTCAGCGTCGGCATGAAGTCCTTCTTCTGGACGAGCCTTCCCTCAACGGAGCTGATCGAGAAGATTGTCGGATTTGCCGAGACCGCACGACGCGAGGGTATACTAGCGCTTGAGCAGGCAGTTCAGGAAGTGGACGACGCGTTCATGGAGACGGGTATCCGCCTCGCGGTGGACGGCACCGAGCCCGAGCTCATCCAGACAATCCTGGAGACGGAACTGGCCTTCGTCGAAGATCGACACAAAGCCTGGGCGAACATATTCGGCTACATGGGATCGGCCGGTCCCGCATTCGGGATGATCGGTACGCTCGTGGGACTCGTGAACATGCTCCAGAACCTCGACGACCCATCGGCGCTCGGACCCGGAATGGCGACTGCTCTGATCACGACCTTCTACGGCGCTGTTGTGGCGAACATGATCTTCATCCCCATCTCCGGTAAGTTGAAGATCCGGTCCGCGGAAGAACTCCTGCAGAAACGAATGATCATGGAAGGCATCATGTCGATTCAGTCGGGTGACAACCCAAGGATCGTCGAGCAGAAGCTTGCAACCTTCATCGCGCCTTCACTCAGACCGGTCGGCGAGGAAGACGGAGAGTAAGCTTGCCGAAGATTATAAACGAAGATGATTGTCCGGAAGGTTTGCCGGGATGGCTGGCGACATTTGGCGACCTCATGTCGCTGCTCCTGACATTCTTCGTACTCCTTCTCTCCTTCTCGTCTATGGAGGAGATCAAGTTCCAGCAGGCCATGGGATCGCTACGTGGCTCGCTCGGTGTGTTTGATTCTAAACCCGAGCTCAGCCAACCGCTGCGTGTCCTGATGCCAGTAGTGCGGGGCAGCATCGCACAATCGCAAAACATCAGGAAAAGCGCGGAGGAACTGGAAAAAACCCTCTCTGACGAGGGGGTCGAGGGAGACATCTCACTCGAGGGCACGGGCAGCGGCCTGGTCATACGGATCCAAGCACCAGTCCTCTACGATGTCGGACGAGCGGCGTTGAAACCCACGATCCAGAACGCGCTTAACAAAATCGGCGACATGCTTCTTCTGCTGCCGAACGAGATCGTTGTGCAGGGCCACACGGACAATAAACCGATTGTTCGAACAGACGGCTCGTTCCCGTCCAACTGGGAACTGTCGTTCCAGAGGGCTGTCAACGTAGTACGTTATCTGATCACGGAGACCAATGTGCACGGCCGCCGGATCAGTGCTGAAGGTTATGGAGAATATCGCCCTCTCGTGCCAAACACGACCGATGAGAATCGGGCTAAAAATCGCCGCGTCGAGATCCACATTCTTTATGCCGGTGAAGTCGATGGAAACCTTGAGATCATCGCGAAAACTTTCGAGCAGGCCAGTGTGCAAGGAAAACGTATCGGTGGTGGCTCGATCCTGAAGAAAAGAAGCTGGGAACGTTAGGGAGATCTTGCGATGGCAATGATCAAAGAAGAAGATTGCCCGGAAGGCCTGCCAGGTTGGCTAGCCACCTTTGGCGATCTCATGTCTCTCCTGCTGACATTCTTCGTGTTGCTCCTATCGTTTTCCACGATGGACGTCACCAGCTTCCAGCACGCCATGGGCGCACTCCAAGGGGCACTAGGTGTCTTGTCCGGAGAACCGCAGCTCAGCCTCCCGATCCGACAGTCCATGCCGAAGACGGAGGGCAACCTGTCTCAAGCCGAGATGATGAACAAGGCCGGGTCGGAACTGGAACAGGCTGTGGAGGAAGCCGGGCTGAAGGGTGACGTCGACCTCGAAGAATCTACATCCGGGATCATCATCAGAATATCGGACAAGCTTTTCTTCGAAACCGCCGATGCGAGCGTACTCGAAAGCGCTTCGACCGTCCTAGAGGCCGTAGGCCGGGCGATCAGCCAAATCCCGAACCACGTGAACATCCAGGGGCACACCGACAGCCGGATGATCAACTCACCCAACTTCGCTTCCAACTGGGAGCTGTCGGGGATGCGCGCGCTGTCCATCGGGCGCTACTTCATAGACAAGTGGAACATCTCGCCCCAGCGGATATCGATCACTGGCTTCAGCGAATACCGCCCACTTGCCCCGAATAACTCGGATCTCAACATGGCCAAGAATCGGCGTGTCGAGATCCACATCCGCTACATGAACGAGCGCGGCATCACGCCAAGCCAGATTTACAACCGTATCGAGACACAGGGCATCTCGGTGGACGGCCGCCAGATGCCGGTACCCATCCCAGAAAAACCCTAAACCATCTCGGAAAATGACATGGCAGAAGAAGAAAACACAGACGACGTCGCTGAAGAAATGATACGCATGATGGCCGAGGAGACCGGCGATGCCGCAGACGCGGAAGATGCCGACGGCGGAGAGGATGCCGACCTTGAGGACGAGATGCTCAAGGCCATGCAGGACGAGATGGCCGTCGGTGGGGGCGGTGATGACCTTGAGTCGCAGATGATTCAGGCCATGGCCTCCGAGACGGGCGCATCGACCGAGCAGACCGCGGCCGCCATCCAGCATATGGGTGGACTGCCGGAGGACGCCACGCCGGAGAACATCAAGCGCGTCCTCGACGTCAAAATCTCAGTCACGATCGAACTGGGAATGACTTACGAAACAATCGAAACGCTACTCTCTTGGACCGAGGGATCACTGATCGAGCTCGACAAAGTCTCTGGCGACCCCGTCGACGTGATCGTCAACAACAAGCCCTACGCGCGTGGGGAGGTCGTCGTCATCGCCGAAAACTTTGGCGTTCGACTGATTAAAATCGCCCCGGCTCCGGCACGATCTGCGATGGATATCTGATCCACCTTTTTCACTCAGCGCGAACGGAATATGCTTCCCCCGACAGGAAAAGGTTACCTCCGTCGTAGGGGGGTGGGTCTGCATGCCTCGGAAGTGCAGTTTTTGCACCCCGCCGCCCTCTCGAGATCGCAAATACCCTCTGAAACAGTGGATTCCTCGCATTCCGGCCCGGCCGACTACCCCGTCGGCTTCGCTGCAATGCCTGCCAATTCTAGCCTGCCCCACTATCCTAGGATGCAGGCATAACCGTTGCTCCTTAGGTCTCCGACCATTTGTCGGAAACACCAATCGGAGCAACGATTTGAAACCCTACCTGACACTCATCACGCTCACCCTTTTCGGTCTGATTGCGTGTATCGGCTTGGCCAGTGCGGAAACAGCGCCTCCAACCCCGGACACCTGGTCTGTCGCGGACGGTGGGCCGCCCCACGCTGAATCCGAAACAACCCAAGGCAACGAAACCGTCGCGGGGGCAAACGCAGTCCTCCCAGCCGGGGATGCGCTCCCCGATACGGTCGGCCTGGTCACGCGCATGGGGCTGTCACTCCTTGCCGTGATCGCGCTGATCTGGGGTACTGTTCAGATACTCAAGCGGTTCAGCTCTGGCAGTTCGACCTCAGGCAGCAGTAGCCGCATCCGGGTCCTCGATAGGGCCTACATCGCGCCGAAGAAATCCATATACGTCGTCCAGATCGGCGAAAAGGCACTTGCATTGGGCGTCTCCGATCATCAGATGACCACGCTGACCGACCTCGATCTCGAGGAAACGCTCGCGCAATACCAGTCGACCCAAAGCACGCCCGTATCCCAGCGATTCACCGACGTCTACAAGGCCGTGAACGCTCGTTTTGTGAGGCAGACGGAGGAACCGGCGACGTGATTCGGCGCAACCTCACGATGTGGCTGATGGTTCTCACCATCGGCCTCTTGCTGTTTCCGGCGATCGCGGAGGCACAGGGTCTCCCGAAAATCAGCGTCGAAGTCGGCGAGGCACAGTCAGCGGAGGATGCCTCGGTCACCCTCGAGATCATCGCCCTTCTGACGGTCCTATCGCTGGCTCCAGCGATCCTGATCATGCTGACCTCGTTCACCCGAATCGTCGTGGTCCTCTCTTTCCTTAGGATGGCGATCGGAACGCAGCAGATCCCGCCCACGCAGTTGATCGTCGGTCTTGCGCTCTTCCTGACAATGTTCGTGATGGGACCCGTCTTCGAGCAGGTCTACGACGAGGCCCTCCTCCCCTACATGGAAGAAGAGATCGACCACAAGCAGGCGCTGGACCTCGGGATGGCTCCGATCAGGCGATTCATGCTCAAGAACACTCGGGAAAAGGATCTTGCTCTGTTCACCAAGATGGCCAACATGCCGAGACCCGCAAACGTAGACGAGCTCTCGAATCGGGTCCTCATCCCCAGCTTCGTAATCAGCGAGCTCAAGACGGCTTTCCAGATAAGCTTCGTCCTGTTCATCCCGTTCATCATCATCGACATGGTCGTCTCAAGCACCTTACTATCTATGGGCATGATGATGCTTCCACCGGTCACGGTCTCGTTGCCGTTCAAGATCCTTCTGTTCGTCCTGGTCGACGGCTGGCATCTGATCGTCCAGTCGATCGTGCAAAGCTTCCAGTAGAGGCGGATATGAAAGCGAAAACAGCAGTCGAGAACCGGGATTCGGCAGACAGGTCCAGCATGCGTCGCCGACGATACCGTGCTGCCCAAAAGCCTCAAACACTTCGCCCTCTGGCGCTTTGCATTCTTGGTAATAGAACGACGCGTGTCGGGAGAGGGCTCTTTCGCCCGCTCTACCCATCTCTCACGCTCCCACTTGGCGGAGGGGGGCAACGTGAGTCCTGAATTCGTCGTCCATCTTGGAAAGGAAGCGATCTTCCTGATGCTCCTGATCTCGGCGCCCATGCTGATAGCGGGTCTTGTCGTCGGTCTCGGCATAAGCATCTTGCAGGCCGTCACGCAGATCCACGAAGTTACGCTGACCTTTATCCCGAAGATCCTAGCCGTATCGCTGGCCCTGATGGTCGCGCTCCCGTGGATGCTGCAGAAGATGCTCGACTTCATGCAGCTCCTGATGTCCCGTATACCCATGATGGCCAACTAGCTGTGGTTTAGACGTTTGTTATTTTCATCTTGCGTTTTGTACTGACCAATGGACTTGACTTGGCTCGACTTCTCCGTCGCACGCTGGCAGGTCTTCCTGCTAGTTTTCGTCCGCATCATCGGGGTGATCGCCGTCAGCCCGTTCTTCGGCCATCGTGTGATCATCAGTCAGGCGAAGGTCGGACTCGGGCTCGTCATTGCCGTCACGCTGTTCTCGTCGATGCCCGTGCATATAGAGCCAGAAACAGAGTTTCTTCCCTACCTGATACTCGTGGCAAAAGAGTTGATCTTGGGGATGCTCTTTGGATATACAGCCCGGCTCGTGTTCTTCGCCGTGCAGTTCGCCGGTGAGATCATCGGCATCGACATCGGTTTCGGCGTCGTCAACATCATCGACCCCCTGTCGGCCGAGCAAATCTCGGTCATCGCTACGTTCAAGAACCTGATCGCCATCGTCACGTTTCTCGCAATCGACGGGCATCACGTCCTCCTGAACGCGCTCATCGAGAGCTTCCACATGCTGCCTCTGGGCGGCATCCACCTCTCCTCGGGGGTCGGAGAGGGAATCATCGACATGACGGCCCAGGTATTCATCATGGCGATCCAGATATCGGCTCCGGTCATCACGGCTCTGTTCCTGACATCGTTGGCTCTCGGCATCGTCGCCCGAACGGTCCCGCAGATGAACGTCTTCATCGTTGGCTTCCCGCTCAAAATTGGCGTCGGCGTCGCGATGATCATGATCACGTTGCCCCTGTTCCAAGTTGTCCTAATCAAGCTGTTCAGCGACATCGGGCCTAACCTGAGCCTTTTGCTGACACAGATGCAAATGCCTTAGATCGTTTGTTTGGGGCCGGATTGCTGGCTCTGAACTCTGAACTCTGAACTCTGAACTCGGTTTTGTCCCTTGGCTGAAGAGTCTTTCCAGGAAAAAACAGAGCAGGCGACCCCAAAACGCCGGGAGGAATCGGCAAAGAAGGGACAGATCGCCAAGAGTCAGGAGCTGAACTCTGCTGTCGTGTTGATGGCGGGACTCGGCGGGCTCTGGATGCTCGGCGGCATGATGTACCGGGATCTCAGCGGGTTCACTGTGAACATCCTGTCTGGCCCGCAACTGGTCGATGTCAGCCTGGGGAACATCTGGACGCTAGCGTTTAACTGGGCGCTCTTCTACTTCGGTGTCTCCGGACCGATCATGATCGTCCTGGGTGTCGCGGCATTCGTCGTCTCGATCTCTCAGGTTGGCTTCACCATCAATGAAGAGGCGCTGAGCCTGAAGCTGCAGCGTCTCGACCCGGTCGCTGGTGCAAAACGCCTGGTGTCGAAGCGTTCGCTCGTCGAGCTCGTCAAGGGTCTCTTCAAGATCTCGATCGTCGGCTACATCAGCTACATCACCATCATGCCCGAGCTGGGGACGATGGCCACGCTCCTAGATGTGGGGATCGGCGAAACCTTCGCTTACATCGCGATGATGATCATGCGCGTCGGCTTCCGTACGGCGATCGTGCTCCTGGTTTTGGCCGCTCTGGACTACGCCTATCAGCGCTGGGAACACAGCAACAGCATCAAAATGACGAAACAAGAAGTGAAGGAAGAGCAGAAGCAGACCGAGGGCGATCCGCAAGTCAAGATGCGCATTCGAAGCCTACAGCGAGAGGCCGCACGTAGACGGATGATGGACGACGTTCCACAGGCCGACGTGGTCATCACGAACCCGACCCACTACGCCATAGCCATCCAATATGACCCCGAGGAGATGGCAGCCCCGGTCGTTGTCGCAAAGGGGCAGAATCTGATCGCCCAGAAGATCAAGGAGATCGCTCGAGAGCACGACATCCCGTGTGTCGAGAATAAGCCACTGGCGCAGACCCTTTTTCGGGCCGCCGAAATCGGTCAGGAAATTCCGGAAGATCTCTACAAGGCCGTGGCCGAAGTCCTCGCCTACGTCTTCCGGCTCCGAGGNGAATCCGCCCTGGCCAACTAGGCATTGACTCGGATTATGATCACAATTAAGACATTCGTGCAGCATTTGAGTCTTCTGCCTTGTTCTCCCGCTCCCCCACTCCCCTACTCGGGTGGCACGGAGCGGGGCCCAACGTTGACTAAACTCTTGAATTGTCAGTATATTATGCGTGAATTGCAGTTGTCTGGAGGCACGCGATGAACGCGTTCTTCGACAGGATATCTGAGTATACGGACGTGCTTTTCGCGCTGTCCGTCATCGGTATGATCTCGGTTATGATCATCCCGATGCCCCCGGGACTCCTGGACATCCTGCTGGCGTTCAACATCGCGTTCAGCCTGATCGTCCTCCTGATGACCATTTACATCACCAATCCCCTCCAGCTATCTGTTTTTCCGGGATTGTTGCTCGTCCTCACCCTATTTCGCCTCTCCCTCAACGTCGCCTCGACGCGGCTGATCCTCGGCGAAGCCTACGCAGGGGAGGTGATCAATGCCTTCGGGCAATTCGTGGTCAAGGGCAACTACATCCTGGGTATGGTCGTCTTCCTGATCATCGTCATCATTCAGTTTGTGGTGATCACGAAGGGTGCCGGTCGCGTCGCTGAAGTGGCAGCGCGATTCACGCTGGACGCGATGCCCGGCAAGCAGATGAGCATCGATGCCGACCTCAATGCCGGACTCATAACCGAAGACGAAGCGCGGAACCGCCGTCAAAATATCTCGCGGGAAGCGGACTTCTACGGCGCGATGGACGGTGCCAGCAAGTTCGTCCGCGGCGATGCCATTGCCGGTATCCTGATTACCTTGGTCAACATCCTCGGTGGCTTGGCGATCGGTGTCCTCCAGTTGGACATGCTCGCAGCGGACGCGGCACAGACCTACACGATCCTGACGATCGGCGACGGTCTCGTATCCCAGATCCCGGCCTTGGTCACGTCGATCTCTGCCGGTATCATCGTCACAAGATCTACGTCCGAGGACAACCTCGGGACGGATCTCGGAAGAGAGCTGACCTCCAAACCGCGCGCGATCATGGTCGCCACAGGCGTCCTCGTCGCCTTTGCCCTGGTCCCGGGTCTGCCATCAACACCATTCCTAATCCTGGCCGCCGCAACGGGCTTTGTTGCCTTTTCGGCTCAGCGAGCACAGGATCGCGAAGAAGAAGAAGCGGACGTCATGGCGGCAGAGGAAGTGCAGCCTGAAGAGCGTGTCGAAGACTACTTGCATGTCGACCCGCTCGAGATCCAGATCGGATACGGTCTGATCCCGCTGGTCGACCCTGCNCAGGGCGGGGATCTGCTTGATCGGGTCACCATGCTGCGCAAGCAGACCGCGCTGGACCTCGGCATCGTCATCCCGCCGATTCGGATACGGGATGACATGGTTTCGCTCAGACCGAACCAATACACGGTCAAGATCCGTGGCGTTAGCGTCACAACAGGCGACATCGAGCCAAAACAGCTGCTCGCGATGGACCCGGGCTATGTGGAAGGCGAGATCGAAGGTACAGACACGATTGAGCCGGCCTTCGGACTCCCGGCCAAGTGGATCGCCGATACGGCACGCGAGCAGGCTGAACTGATAGGCTACACCGTCGTCGAGCCGCCCGCAGTCCTCGCAACGCACCTTACAGAGGTGATCAAGTCGCACGCTTTCGAGGTCCTAACACGTCAGGACACGCAGGCCCACATCGACAGGATCAAAGAGAAGANCCCGACGGTCGTCGAGGAGCTGATCCCAGAAAACCTGTCCGTCGGCGGCGTGCAGAAGGTGATGCAAAACCTGCTCAAGGAACGGATCCCGGTCCGAGACACGCAGACTATCCTNGAGTGTCTGGCAGACTATGCGACCGTCACGAAGGAACCGGATGTCCTGACCGAGTATGTTCGCGGTTCGCTAGCTCGGACGATCTGCCAGCTCTTCCAGAACGAGGAAGGCNGCATCCCGGTNCTTACCGTTACACCGAATCTCGAGCANACCATCGCCGATTCGATGCAGAGTACGGCGGGTGGAATCAAAGTAATACTCGCGCCGGACGCGCTCAACGAGCTGTCCNAGCAGCTAAGCGAGCGAATCGACACGATGGTATCAAACGGACAGACACCGATCGTATTGACGTCACCGAACGTCAGACTCGCGTTCAGACGCGTCACGGAAACGACGTTTCCGAGCCTGACCGTCCTATCCTACAACGAGATCGTGCCGGGCGTGGATATATACTCCGTAGGGATGATCTCACTGGAGACGGCCGATGAAAATTAAGAAATACGTCGCCGACAGCATGCCAGAAGTCCTCAAGCTCGTAAAAGACGACTTGGGACCGATGGCAGTCGTCCTGAACACACGGACGATCGGCAAGACCGGAATCCTCGGGAAGAAGGGTCAGGTCGAAATCACTGCCGCGATCGATGACGGCGTGAAAGCCGCAAAGAAGACTCGCCCCACCAAGAAGCCCGAGACAACTCGACCGGCGGCGGCGACTTTTCCACCAGCCGCCACACCTACACCGGCTCTTTCGACCCCGGCACCAGCCGCCCCAAGGAACCCGGCAAAGGATCCCGACACTCTGGCTCAGATATCCGCCCAGCTCAACGATCTCAAGTCTCGCGTGGGCACAACAGCACAGCTGGTGCCGACCGAGCTGCTGCCGGAGGCGCTGGCCGCCCTCGCTAAACAGATGGAGCAGGATGATCTCGACCCATCACTGACACAGAGCATCGTCAAGGACCTCCTGACGGATCCNGGCAAGGAAGGCTACAAGGCGGCCGGTCCCCTCAAGGCAAGAGCCGTCAAGATTCTCACCGAATCAATGGCACCGCCCACAGCCACTGTTGTCAACGGCAACGTGCGGACCGTCATCGCACTCGTCGGGACGTCCGGAGCGGGAAAAACCACAGCGGCGGCGAAACTCGCCGCCCACTTTGTGGCTCAGGACAAACGCGTTGCTCTAATCTCGACGGACACCGACCGCGTCGGCGGACTCGAACAGATCCGGGCCTATGGAAGTATCCTGAACCTCTCCGTCGACCTCGCGTACACGGCCGACGAGATGCGGGAGGCCATGCAGAACCGTCGCGATGCGGACCTGATTATAGTCGACACGGCCGGCATCAGCCCGATCGACGAAGTGCAGAANGAAATATTGAAAGAACTGCTCCGNGAGGCAGCTCCGAACGAGATCCATCTCGTCCTGAGTGCGCCGACGGGTCTGCGTCAGATGCGAGACGCCATCCAAGGATTCAAAGACGTCGGAGTCGACAGGCTGCTCTTCACGCGACTCGACGAGACCAACCGATACGGTGCAGCCTGCAGCGTGGCGATCGAATCGAGTATATCGGTCTCTTATCTGACAANCAGCCGAATGGTCCCGGGCGACATCTACGCCACGGAACCTGCGACGCTGAGCAAAGCGTTATTCGTGAGGACCCTGAATGGAACAGCAGGAAGCTGAAAGCCCCAGAGCCGTCGCTTGGGCGGTCACGAGCGGAAAAGGCGGGGTCGGAAAAAGTACCTTGTCCCTGAACCTCGGGATCGCGCTGTCCGCAGCCGGAAAGCGTGTACTTCTTGTGGACGCAGACCTCGGATTGGCGAATATTGACATCCTCCTCGGGATCGCGCCGGAGTACAACCTTCAGGATCTGCTCCGTGGCCGTGCATCGGCCTTCGACGTCATCGTCGAAGGACCCGAAAGTCTGTCCGTCCTCCCGGCCGCATCGGGCATCAGCGAGGTGGATGCGTGGCAGACGGACGACGCGGACCGTCTAAGCGAGGAACTGGGCAGGCTTGAACGCGCCTTCGACCTGATCCTGATTGACACGGGTGCGGGCATCTCGACCAAGGTGACCGATTTCGTGCTTGCTTCCGATCGCGCCTTCATCGTTGCCACGCCGGAGCCGACCTCGATCGCTGACGCCTACGCAATGGTCAAAGTGGCGACCTCCGACCGTCCCGACCTGCCCGTCGGCCTGATCGTCAACAGGGCGAAGTCCCCGCGCGAAGCGCACGAGCTTCACACGAAGTTCGAAGAGATCACGAAACGGTTCCTCAACATCCAGATCGACAGGATTGGGCACGTAGTCGAGGATCTCGAAATCGAGCACGCCACACGGAACCAAAATCCGGTCGTCGTGTCTGAACCCGAAACCGAAGCGGCTCGCTGTCTTAAGAAGCTCGGAGAAGAGCTTCTAGGTGATCTGGACGCCACGGACCGAAGTCAGCCAGGATTGTTTGAACGGCTGGCATCGAGGACCGTAAAACAGGAAATCGCCTAGCCCCAACGGCCAACGCGAAGAGTAGACTGCATGCAGAAAAACAAGAGCCAAGCCGAATCCGCCCGAGCCTACCAGGCGCAAGCACAGGCTTCGGTCGACCCAAACCGCGAGAGCAACTTGATGCAGTATCTCCCGCTTGTGAAGTATATCGCGGGACGCATCGCAATCGGCCTACCGAAGTCCGTCGAACTTGACGACCTCATAAACGCCGGCGTGGTCGGTTTGATCGAGGCGCACGGGAACTACGACCCGTCGAAGAACGTCAAGTTCGAGAGCTTCGCCTCAATGCGCATCCGAGGGGCCATCTTGGACGAACTTCGCGCGATCGACTGGGCCCCTCGTTCGACGAGAGCGAAGTCGCGAGAGATGGAAAGGGCAATCGCTGAGCTCGAGAACAAGATGGGCAAGAGTCCGACAGACCAGCAGGTCGCAGAAACTCTGGACGTCTCGCTCGACGACCTCTACAAGCTCCTCGACGACCTGTCCTCCACAACGCTGCTCTCTCTGGATGAGCTCACCTACGGTTCGGCCGACGACAAGCCCGTTCCGCTTTTGGACACGCTCCAGTCNCAGGACAAGCACGATGCCCTTACTGACCTAGAGAGTGAAGAGATGCGCAACCTCTTGGTCGACTCGATCGGGCTGTTGACCGAGCAGGAGAGATTGGTCATTGCGCTTTATTACTACGAAGAGCTGACACTCAAAGAGATCGGGCAGGTCATGGAGCTGTCCGAGTCACGTGTCTCCCAGATCCACACAAAAGCCGTGCTCAGCCTGCGCGGTAAGCTTCGCATGAGGCTTCTCCAGTAGGTCGATGGCCAAACGCGCTCAAAAATTCGAGATGACGCCCCGGCAGGAGATGGACCAGAAACAGAGGCTGCGGCACGTCACCGAACGGGTGATCGGCCTTCCCTCCCTGCCGACGGTCGTGACGCAACTGATCAACCTCGTCGGTGATCCTGCGACCTCTGCGCGCGACATCTCACAACTGATCTCTGCGGATCAGGCGCTCACCGCGAAGATCTTGAAGGTCGCAAACTCAGCCTTCTACGGCTTCCCGCGCAAGATCGCGACAGTTCAACTCGCGATCGTCGTACTGGGGTTCGAGACGGTCAAGAACCTCGGACTCAGCGTCGCGGTGCTCAAACGATTCCACGCGGGCAAAGCGCACCCGCTCTTTGACCGCCAGCAGTTCTGGGAACACGCTATCGGCTGCGGTGTCGCGGCTAGAATGCTCGCCCGGAAGCTAGACCGCAAACTCGAGGGTGAAGCTTTTGTCGCCGGCGTAGTCCACGACATCGGCAAGTTGATCCTGATCGAGTACTTCCCAAACGAGTTCGGCGAATCCCTAGAGATGGCGCGTGACGAGTATCTGACGATCTCCGAGGCGGAGATGAAAGTCAT
The DNA here is from genome assembly GCA_002714465.1 of Gemmatimonadota bacterium. The sequence continues at coordinate 63,035 of PAXL01000015.1, forward strand.
CGGCGTCACACACGCGGAAATCGGNGGATGGCTCGCCGAGAAGTGGAACCTACCTGAAACGCTCGTTCAGGCAATCACCTACCACCATAACCCGATGGATGTGGAAGAGCCAAGCGAGATCCTGATGGTCACACACGCCGCGAATGCACTCACACGGCACAACCACATCGGTCAGGCCGGCGATTCGCTCGGTGCTTCGCTGAGCCCCGAGGTCAGTGCGATGCTCAAGAGCGGTCGGGACGTCTCGGACGAGGATCTTCTCGCTGATCTGAGCGAGGGGCTGGAATTCGAACTCGAAAAGGCACGCGTGTTCAACGAGCTGGAAACAGAATTGTTCGAAACAGGGTCTGACGGACCCGACGAAGATGGGCCGGAAACGGTCGGGGCATAGGGCGAATGACGACGACGCGTAAAAACATTCGCGAGATACTCGAAGGCGCGGAACCCGATGTCGCCGGCCATCCGGCCGTCGAGGAACTGCTTGCCTACATCGACAGCCTCACCCTCGAAAACAAAAGGTTCGAGAAGCGACTCAAGACCTCGCAGGCACAGCTCGTCCAGTCCGGCAAGATGGCGGCTGTTGGACAACTGGCAGCGGGTGTTGCCCACGAAGTCAACAACCCGCTTCAGATTATCCTCAGCCGCGTACAGCTACTGGTGCTGCGTCACCAAGCTCAGGACGGTCTGGTCAAGGACCTTCATCTCATTGAGTCCAACGTAAAGCGGATCTCACGAATCATCCGAAGCCTGCTTGATTTCGCCAGGCACAACAGCGGCGAAGAGGAACACAAAGAAATCGACCTGGTTTACCTCGTAAACCAGACGCTCAACCTTATGCACCACCTGCTCGAGAAGAGCAGGATCGACGCGCAGATCCACGTCGATGCAGACGAACGGTCACGGATCGCAGGGAACACGGGCGAGATGGAGCAGGTCTTTCTGAACCTCATCATCAACGCTCTCCAGGCGATGCCCGATGACGGTGGCGAACTTGACATCGCAATAGACCGAACGGAAGAACAGGTCATCGTTCGCGTCCAAGACACTGGTGAGGGAATTCCCGAAGAAAACCTCCCACGCATCTTCGACCCTTTCTTCACGACGCGGGAGGAAACCGGCGGAACCGGCCTAGGTCTCTCGATCATCTTCGGAATCGTCGAGAAACATAACGGCCGAATCGAGGTCGACAGCGACCTCGACCAAGGGACGACATTCACGCTCACCTTCCCCGCCATTCAGGAAGACTAAAGTAGTAGCCCTATGGGACAAGGATAATACCGGTCATCCTGAGTGCCCGAAGGCGACGCGGCGGAGGGTGCAGCGCGGAATCGGCCTACAGCTCCGGATCATAGGAACCAAATCTGAGGANAAAATGGAAGGTCTCGAACTACTCGCAATCGCACTGTCAGCGCTCTTCGGAGTTGGCATGATCTTCTCGATCCTGCTCTGGTGTAGAAGCTGGCGCAGAGAGGAGCGTGAACAGACCGACACTCAGGTCCAAACCCTCAGATCTTCGATCCGGAAGCTAACCGAAGCAGTCGAGATGCTCGATCACACCGCCGCATCGCTCCAGAGCNCCGACGGTCTGCTCACACAGCAGCTCGAAGATCTCAGACGCTCAATAAAGCAGATCCAGAGCATCCGGACGACCCCCGCGCCGCAGGAACCGGTCGCACCGAAACCCGTTGGCGAGTCCACACCATGTGAATCGTCCAAAAACGAGCCAGTCATAGATGAAACACAGGACGGGCCCGGCGCATACGACGCAGTNAGTGATCTGTTGGAGCAGGGAAAATCGACCGTCGAGATCGCACGCGAACTCGACATCGGTGTTGCCGAAGTCAGAATGATCGCACGCATGAAACCGGAACAACATCCCAGCAAACCCGATTCAAAGGACCTGATTGAACGAGGCTAGCCATGAGACAGCGAATCCACCCCCGATGGAGCGTCCTTCTGGGCGCGTTCCTGATCCTGTCTGCCTGCAGATCGAATCCGCCAACAGGCGTCGAAACAGATGATATAAGAGGTACNTGGAGCGGAACCTTCTCGGGATTCGCCTTGATGGGCCGCACCCTCTCTGGCGATGCCGACTGGACTTTCGACCGCGAAAGTTTCGAGATCATCTTCTTTAACCCGCCGGACGGCCAGGCTGAGCGAATCCAAGGCAAGTGGAAGTTCACCGACGGGAAAATAGCTCTAAAACTGCAGTCGAGCTTCCCTATCGACTCCGATGTCGGTGCTACGGACACTCTTTTTGTCTCGATCCTACGCGACGAGATGTCGCTCAAGACGATCAGTGACTCGTCGATCCTGCTGATCAAGACGCGTCTCGCCTCGCTCAAGCCGACATATGGCGTAACTCCGTTCGGGACCGAGACCATCGCATCGACGGTGTCCAAACCTACCTGCGCGGTCCCTTTCCTCGAGGATGATTATACTTCCGNAGCTTACAGGCTAACCTTTGAAGATCTCAGGCTCTCAACCCTCACTAGGCGTCCTCAGACTTAGCCTCACGCCCCAAGCTCAGCGTGATGCACTCCTCAACAAGCTAAGTGAAGGCCAAAGGATACAGGCCCACGTCGTCGACGAACTCTCGACAGGACGTTGGGCCATTCGTTTTATGGGGCATACGCTCGTTGCGGAGAGCCGTCTGACGCTGCGTCCCGGCCAAGTCGTCGAAGCTCGAGTACACGACCTGGGACCGCCCCTCAGCCTATCGATCTCAGGCCGACCAGGTTCCGAAGAAGCAGCCGTTCGNAAGACTCTACAGCAGCTCAGCATCAAGGACGATGGGAAGAGCCGGGCCATCATCGGGGCTTTGATCCGGAACGGTCTCCCTGTCGAGCGGTCCGAAGTCCAGGCAATGCGGGACTTTCTGGCAGGACTTGATAACAACCCGCACCTTATAGACCTTGACGAGCTCGTCGATCGCGTTCTCTTCCTCCGAAGCAAGGGACTGCCCGTCACTCCCAACACCATTGCATCCTTCTGGTCAACAGTACCCGTAGGTAATCTTGGCGCCCTAATCGNGGGTCTGACCGAACTACTCAAAGGCTTCGGCCGCCGCGCCCCCGAGTCTATTCGCTCGGGCCTGGAAACCGTGATCGCGGAACTGTCGAGGCAATCAGGCGATCTCTCTCCCGATGATATTCGCCATCTACTCAGGCGAANAGGTATCGATCTCGAAGCAACCCTCGCACAGGGCAAACCAGCCGACGGACTTCGAGCCACTCTGTTGCAGCTCCAGATGACGGCAAATCTGACGCCTGACGAACAGGCTCGTATCGCCGACCTCCTCCGTCATCTCAACACGATCCAGGCCGCATCTCTTCCGGGAGACGGTCACGACCCGATCGTCTTCCAGATCCCATTGCTCGATGCTGGCGACCTCACGACCGCCGACATCCGCATATCCAGAAATGCTGACAATAAGGTCGACCCTTCACGTGTCAGTGTCTCGGTCAGTGTCACTCTGTCTGTAATCGGAAAGGTAACGGTGGATCTGGCGTCCTACGACGGTCGGAACACCTGCAGTTTTCGTGTCGACAACGAAGACGCACGTCAATGGCTGGAGCCCGACCTAGACAGTCTGAGATCNTCACTTCGCCTATCCGGTTATCCGGTTCAGGATATCCAGCTTCGCATCGATTCAGACGAGCAGCGCAATCCAAACACAACTCAACCCCGAATCGGGGTCGACTTCAAAGCTTAGCAACAACCTCGATAAGGAGATCNAGTCGTGTTCAAGATCTTCGTGCCGCTGCTCAACGTCGTCGAATAGGCCGATGTCAGCATCGAATTCTAGCGCGACATCATCGGTCTCGAAACCAATCCGACGTTCGGCTGGGAAGGAAAGACCGTGCAGGCAGGAGGGTCGGGCAGATTCTCAACGCAAGGGAAAGCAACAACAGCAATGAGCGGCGACCACGAGACGTCTACCACAACGACGTCTTTTACTTCAGAGTCTAAGACGTCCACGCCATTCAAGTAGACCTCGTATCGAAAGGCTGCTCACCCTCCGAAGTCGAGAAGCAGGACAAAGGCATAATATCTCCATGATCCCAACGGCTACTAACTCACCTTCGTCAGCCTGATCCAAGAATAGTTGGGGGCAACCCCATTGGGGTGAACAGCTCCGACGGGCCCACCAAAAACCCGGGCCACTTGGCATAAACCCTTGGGGGATGAAACCGAACAATCACCGAACATACCACAAATAAGGATGGGCGTGCAGATCGTGTCTGCGCGCCCTTCGTCTTACCCACAGCTACCCGGGAGCATCCGGCCTCCTGCAAGATCCTCCCCGCACTCCCCTCCACATCCTCTCCCGGTTCCAACGTCTTTGACTTTGAGGTCTCAATCGTCCGCCGGGACTGCCTCCTCACGCACTTGCTCGTCGTGACCGTTCGACGACGACTCGTCTTGCCCCATCTTCACGCTCACCAGCTTCGACACACCTGGTTCTTCCATTGTCACACCGTGGAGGGCGTCCGCCGCTTCCATCGTCACCTTGTTGTGCGTGACGACCAAAAACTGCGTGTCCTTCGCGAACTCTTTGATCACACGGACAAACCGGCCCACGTTCGCATCATCGAGTGGTGCGTCGACCTCGTCTAGGATACAGTAGGGACTCGGCTTAACAAGGTAGATCGCGAAGAGCAGCGAGATCGCCGTCAGCGCTCGCTCGCCACCTGATAGCAGGTTGATACTCTGCAGCCGCTTGCCGCGCGGTCTTGCNGAGATCTGAATCGGCGCTTCGAGCGGATCCTCGTCATCCGGCATGATAAGATCCGCTTCACCCCCTTCNAAAAACGCGCTATAGGTCTTCTGGAAATTCTGCCGGATCAGCTGGAGCGTCTCCATAAACCGGCTTCGCGCCGTACGGTCGATCTTCTGGATTGTCCGCTTCAGCGTCTCTTCTGCCTCAAGCAGATCGTCACGCTGCTTCGCAAGGAACTCGTATCGCTCTTTCTGGATGTCGTACTCCTCAAGCGCAGCCAGGTTCACCGACCCCATACGGCGAAGTCGATCCTGGATCTCGATCACCTTCTTTGACGAGATATCCGAGTTGAACTCCGGCTCGTCCAGCCGTCCTGATTCCTTCAGATCGATCTCGTAATCCCGCTCGATCCGACGCTGCAACTCTTCCGCTCTCGTCTTCAGTTCGGCCAGACCGACCTCAAGCTCGTGCAAACGTTCGCGATTCTGCGTCAACTTCTTGCTCCGCTGACGAAGCTCCTCCTCAACGCCTCTGGACATCATCAGAAGCTCCTGCTGCATCTCTGCCCGACCATCTCGCTTCTGTTCCGCTTCAGTTTGAGCTTCGTGCAGGGTCGCCAGTTCTGTGCTCGCGGTCTCTACCGCGGCCTCCAGCTCGGTCTTTCGCTCTATACTCGCCGCCGACTCAGCCGTCAGTCTCTCCTGCTCGACCACGAGCGACTCCGCTTCCTTACCAAGACGCGCCGCATCCTGCGTGAGACTGTCCACTCGCTCTCGAAAAGACGCGATCTCCACGCGTCTGGCCGACACACGATCGTGCGCCTCNCTCCTAAGTCCCTCGTGATATCTAAGCGTCTGCGCAAGCGCGCGCTCTACCTCTTCGATAATCATCCTGCGAGACTCGAGCACCCGGATCTCGATCCGGCCGTCACACACATTCCTGGCGAGCTCTGCGATCTGCTGATTCAGGCGCTCGTGCTCACTCACCACCCGCTTCCTTGCCTGCTCGATTCGCTGGGCTTCCTGAAGAGCATTCTGCTCATCTCTCTCCAACCCGGCTCGACGATTTTTTTGATCCGCTAGAACCTCGTCCTCTCGCTCAAGACGACCCGTGCTATCGCCAAGGACGTCGACCACACCGCGGATCCGGCTCTCTAGATCCTTGAGGTCACCATCGAGCTCGGTGACCGAAAGATCCAGTTCTTCGATCTGCTGCTGCCGTCCGATCAGGCTGGAAGCAGACCCATCCGCGCCGCCACCGTAGATGATCCCGTCTGCGGCAAAAACCTCCCCACGAAGCGTCACGACATCCACACCCTTCGCGCGAAGCATGCTGAAATGCTGGATCGCCGTCCCTGCGTCGCGAACAACCAGCGTCTGCCTGAGGAGGGCTCTCGCCGCCCCCGACACATCGCGCGACCGTATGAATAGATCACTCGCNCGGCCGATCNCACCGTCACCCTCAGGCACTGACCACGGTGTGCCCGTACCCTGAAGAATCCGCTCCAGGGCGATAACCGACCCCATACCGTGCCCACCGTCTCTCAGGAAATCGATCGCTTCGAGAGCATCATCCGTAGACTCCAGAATGACGCAGTCGAGTGCACGACCAAGAGCCGCTTCGATCGCAGCCGTGTAAGCCGTATCCACCTCGATCGTATCGGCTACTAGACCTTGAACCCGGTCGTGAAGTGGTGAATCCTCTCTCGTCAGCGCCTGAACACTGCCGGAGTATCCGTCAAAACTCTCCTGCAGTTTTCGCAGAAGGTTCAGACGCGCCTTCTCGGCTTCGAGCGTGCTGCGAAGACTAACACGCTCCTCGACAAGCGCGTCTCCCTGCTCTTGGATCCGGGCCTTCTCTGCGGCCAGCCCGTTCCGTAGCTCTGTCTGTCGCAGGATCTCACCATCCACATCCAAGATCTGCCGTCGCGTCGCTTTGAGCTTCTCGTCGGACCTTCCTGATTCATCGACCAGACGACCCGCCTCTTCCGNCAGCCGCCCAACCTGCTCCTGCGCACCCTCGTGCTCTGTACGCGAACGTTCCAGGCGCGAACTCTTCTCGTTCATCTCATGGAACAGATGATTCGAGCGTCTCTTCTCCTGCTCGACCCGGCTCGTCAAACCGTTCAGCAGTTCAGTAACTTTCGCCAGCGTCTCTTCGTCGACTGTGAGCGACTGCGTAGCTTCTTCAAGCGTCCCTCTTGCTTCACGAGCACCTTCCTCCGCCTGCGTCCGATCGCGCAACGCAGACTCACGTCGGATCCGCAACTCTTCCAGTTGTCTTCCAGCTCGCTCNAGGAAACCCGTGATGCTCCGGATCTCCTCCCGAGCGATCACGATTTCACGATCTTTCCTATGAACCAGATCGACCAGCTTCCCAACCTCAGCGCTCGCGTAGGCAAGCGCTTGGTCCTGCTCGGCGAGCTCTACACGGATCTCTTCCAGCTTTGCTTCCTGACGCGCCACATCCGCCGTACCGACGTCAATATCCTCTTTCAGGAAGGACATCTCTTCGAGCATCGGTCGTGAAGTGTCGGACATCTCGAAATACTGGTAACGTCCGAGCTTGATCTCAAGCTCGGTCAGCTCATCGGTCAGCTGCTTGTAGAGCCTCGCCTTCCGCTCCTGACGAGCCAGCGACCGGACCTGCCTTTCGACCTCGCCGATGATGTCGGCGATCCGCGTCAGATCCTGCTGGATCGACTGCAGCTTATTCCACGCCGAACGACGACGCACCTTGTAGCGGGTGACGCCAGCGGCTTCCTCGAAAATTCGACGCCGCTCATCCGTCTTGTCGCTGATGATCTCATCAACCATGCCTTGCTCGATCACGCTGTAGGAATGCGCACCGAGACCGGTATCCATCGTCAAGTTGTGGATGTCNCTGAGCAGGCAGGGAATCTTGTTGATCAGGTATTCGCTCTCACCGGACCGGTAGAGACGGCGGGTAATCGTAACTTCAGTGAATTCGACAGGTAGGATTTTGGCAGAGTTGTCGATCGTGATCGAGACTTCCGCAAGACCGAGAGGCTTGCGGGACCGCGATCCTTGAAAGATTACATCTTCCATGTTGGAGCTTCGGAGCGAGCGGGCCCGCTGCTCACCGAGACACCACCGGATCGCATCGACCACGTTCGACTTGCCGCAACCGTTCGGCCCGACGACGCAGGTAATACCCTTCTGGAACTTGAGCTCAACCTTCTGTGCGAAGGATTTGAACCCAAACGCGTTCATCCGCGAGAGATACAACGTACACCCTCCTGGGAGATGTAACGCTGGAGCGCACTCCGCCGACCACGCTACGAGCAATGCTGGAGAGTCGGACGACGGTCGACTGTTTGAATTTGGGGAAAGGGGATTGAATAGGCTAAATCGTCAGGGGGACGATCGATACGCCTAGACATCTGTGGCTTAAACACCGATCGNGTGCGAGGAGCCGNCAACTCTCTGATATACAATGAGCAGTATGGGCGACCCGGTCAGGCTTNAGAANAATACAACATCTAGTAGGTTCGGTCAAGCCTTTTCTGGCATNCAGCCTGTAGGCTTTACAAGCTCAGAAACCANAATAAACTATTGTATTTAATATTCTTATCGGACANCCTTNTAGCTTTACCCGCTTTGGACCGTCGAGCGTTGACACGAGAGTTCACGGACCACTAATTAGCCACCTCACGATCAAGAATTTAGGAGACGCAATGGCTGCCCAGAAAATCACCAAGATCGAGAGGGTCATCCTCAGATTCAAGCGACCACGNTTCATCGGCAAGAACGCTAGAAAGGGCGATCACGGGGATACAGTTACCGATCACGTGGCACGGATCCACACCAACTCGGGTGCAACCGGTGTCGGATGGTCACGGATCTCAAGGGAGAATGCGGAAAAGCTTGTCGGACAGCCCCTATATGCGCTTTTTGACGCTGAGATCGGGACGACCAACACGGGCTTGCCCCTGGACCTGCCACTATGGGATTTGGCTGCCCGGATGGCCGATAAGCCTCTATACCGATTCCTTGGCGGACGGGGATCTCGCGAGGTCGAGGTCTACGACGGATCCATCTACATCGACGATCTCGGCAAGACGGACAACGAAGCGGTCGACATCTTCAGAGAGGAAGTGGCGACAGGTCAAGGATTCGGCTACAACAACTTCAAGATCAAGATCGGACGAGGCGCNCGTTGGATGGACGTCGACGAAGGGCTGGCCCGCGACATCCTNGTGATTCGCACCGTCCGTGAGGCCGCCGGACCGGACGCCAAGGTCCTGATCGACGCTAACAACGGGACTACGCTTAACATCGCGAAGGAGATCCTTCGACAGACCGAGGACGTCGGTATCTATTGGTTCGAGGAGGCCTTCCCCGAAGACACAGAGTTCAACAAGGCGTTCAAGGCACATATAACCGAACGCGGTTACGACACGCTCGTTGCCGACGGTGAGTCGGGACCTCCGCCGCCGACCTACTTCTCCATGGTCGAGAAAGGATGGATCGACGTCGTGCAACACGACTTCCGCGCTAAGGGATTAACGTGGTGGAAGCAGACGGCCGAGCGGATCGCCCCGTGGGGTGCCCGCTGTGCGCCGCACTGCTGGGGCAGCCTGATCGAGCGGTATACGCATGCTCACTTCGCCGCATCCATCCCGAATTTCGACTTGCTGGAGGCCGCCCCTGCGGAGACACCTGGCCTGCTCCTCGATGGTTGGGAGCTCAAAAACAGCAACCTCCTTGTCCCCGACACACCTGGAATAGGCTTCGACTTGGAGCCTGACGTCTGGGCCGATGAGCTTGCTTCCGACGATGGTTTCANCGTGACCGTCTGACCACGGTCGTAACTGCCCTCTTCGAAACCTTACAAAACGTGCCTGCTATACAAGACCGAAAGCTGATTGCTCTTTCCCGTGGGAATGGACGCGTGTACCTGTCTTGGCGTCTCCTCCCCTCGGATCCCGCCTCAGCCGCCTTCTACATCGAGCACCTAGTCAACGGCACGTGGCGCTTCCCGACCGATGCGGTCGTCGTCGATTCGACGACTATTTCCTTTTACATCGATGCGAGTGGACCTCAGAAATTCCGTGTGATCGCACACGACGGAACGCCTTCAGAAACCGCTACGGTCGACGTGGACGCTCAGCCCGGTCTTGCTGCTCGGTCTCACGCACTCGACCCAGTAGCACGCGTTCAGGGCGTGATCGTCGGTGACCTCCAGAACACNGGTCGCTACGGCTTCGTCGTCCGCTCGGCAAAGGGTGGGACGGTCTGGATGACCGCCATCGGGCTGGACGGAGACCATCTATGGGAGATCGACACCAACCTGCCCGAGCGAGGCGGCTGGGATGGCTCGATGCNCCACGTCCCGTTTCTCATGTGGGATCTGAACGGTGATGGCAGGACCGAAGTCGCCTTCCACAGCTACAAGGGCAGATATCCGACGGACAGCTACGACCAGACCGTTGACGGTGAGCATCTCACCNTCCTAGACGGCGAAACGGGGCAGGTTGTCTGGGAGGCCAATTGGCCCGCGATTAATTCTCGCGTAATGATGACGGTCGGCCACCTCGACGGGATCGACGCACCTGCGTCTATGGTGATCCTCGATGAGACGTACGGAGATGTCACACTGACCGCGATCGATGGTCTTGACGGTTCGGTCAAGTGGCGAGTCGACCAAGCGCGAGGTGCCGGACACAATCTCGACATCGCCGACATCGATGAAGATGGCGTCCAGGAAGTCATCTGTGGNGGCATCTGCTACAATGGGGACGGCAGCAGACGATGGGAAGCCGAGCCCTTCGGCCACACCGACNTGTCGAAACCCTGTCGAATCGACCCGCGGCTCCCTGGCATGCAGGTCTGGTATGCCGTCGAGAAGGAGAACACGGGCGTCTACCTGGTTGACAAAGACGGCAACACGCTCTGGAAGCATCCGTTCAGGCACGCTCACTATGGATGGATAGCCAGACACGCACCGGGTGTCGACGGACTCCATCCTCACACCGCCGAAGACAGTCGGTGTNACGAGCAGAACCATTACCCGATCTACCTGCCGGAAGGATCGACCTGGCTCAACCTGACCGACTGGCAGCGCAAGAATTTCGTCCCCGTCCACTGGGACGAGCGGCCAGAGGTCGCGTTCATCATCCGGAAGGAAGACAAACGCGTCGTCCGCCTCCTCGAGTCGGGTGAGATAGAGGACCTCCCCGAATCGAAGCTCCCCGAGACCGCGGAATACGGACGCAACCTCGGTTGCGTCGACATCCTAGGGGACTGTCGCGAGAACATTGTCACCGTCGACCCGGTCAACCACGAGCTCCTCGTGCTTGCCAACCCGGCACCTATGACAACGCGAGCGCTGTCGCCGATCGAGTCGTTCGAATACCGTCACGATAGAAGCCAGCTCGGATCGGGCTACTATATCTATCTGTCTCCTCCGGCGGCCGTATGACACTAGAAGGCTCACAGCTGCACTTCATAATGGTTCCCTTCCCGAGGCAGGCATTCGACGGTCAGCGCGGATTGTATGACTATTACGCATCTTTCGAATAAGACCAGGATAGAAAAGTGGCTGAGGAAATCGGCGAATGTCTGCTTGCCCTCCGGAGAGATGCAAAAGCAGCGCCCCATTTCTCGGAAGCGTGTCGTCTGCTGTCAACGGATGACTGGCTCAAGGTTGAGGAACCCGAGCAGCTCGAACGAATGAAGAAGCTAGCGAGCGCCTCACTCGAAACGGATTGACTTTGGAAACTCTGCTGATCAAGAACGCGCAAGTCTACGCACCGGAAGACCTAGGCATCAACGACGTCCTCGTCGCAGGTGACCGGATCGTCGATCTCGGGACCGAAGTCTGGCCGGTCGGCGAACCGACCATCGTCCAGGCCGAGGGCCGNCCGCTCATACCCGGTCTGATCGACACTCATATCCACGTAATGGGTGCAAGCGGTGCGAACGGGCCGCTATCTCGATCGTCTGAGATGCCGCTCAGCTGGATCACGCTTGCCGGGATCACAACCGTCGTTTCTCCTCTCGGAACGGACAGCCTAAGCCGCAACATCCCTTCACTCCTCAGTCGCGCCGCTGCACTCACATACGAGGGTATCAACGCTTACATCTACACAGGCGGCTGGCGGAACCCGGTGCCCACGCTGACAGGCGATCCTCAGGCGGACATGGCTTACATCGACAAGGTTCTGGGGATCAAGGTCGCCATCGCCGAACGCGGCTCTCCCCCCCTTACCGTCGACGATCTCTGCCATCTGGCTCAGGCGGCCGTGATCGGCGGCGAAATCGCGGGCAAGAAGGGCATTCTGCACGCACACATCGGTGACCGCCCAGAGGGTCTCGACCCGCTCCGTCAGGCTATCGAAGCTTCTGCGATCAGACCCGACAGGTTCGTCGCGACCCACGCGAACCGGAATCCACACCTATGGGCGCAGGCCTTCGAGTTCGCCAAAGAGGGTGGNGGCGTAGACCTAACCTCGCAGATTCAGAAGGATCGCGGGTATGAGAAGGCGATCGAGCCGGACCAAGCCCTGCTTGAGATCCTCGGTGCAGACATCCCGCCAGACAACCTCACGATGTCGACCGATGGAGGAGGCTCCTACCGATTGCACGGTCGGAATGGCAAACGCGCGATGGCAGAACCGATGACGCTCTTTGAGACACTGCAGAAAGTCGTTCGAAGCGGCGTCTCACTATCGAATGTTCTACCTCTGGTCACGTCGAATCCGGCCAACCGCCTGGGTCTGACACGAAAGGGCACGATACAGGACGGTGGCGATGCAGACCTAGTGCTTCTGACCGGAAACGAGGAAATCGACTGTGTATGGTGTCGAGGTCGGCTAATGGTGTCGGAAGGCGAAGCGGTCGTTCGGAGCGACTACGAATAACAAGAAGAGGATGGCTAATGGGGAAGTACAACGTTGCCGTTCTGCCTGGTGACGGAATTGGACCTGAGGTGGTGGCGGAGTCCGTAAAAGTGCTGCTCGCACTCGAGAAGCCTTTCCCGAACCTGAGGCTAATCCTGAACGAGCATCNGGTCGGCGCAAAATGCTACCAGGAAACTGGAACCGATCTTCCTGAGGAAACGCTCGATGCGTGTCGGAACGCCGATGCCGTACTGTTCGGGTCCGCTGGAGATCCCAGCGTCAGACTTGAAGACGGGAGTGAGGTCATGCCTCAGCTCACGCTGAGATTCGCCCTCGATCTTTACGCCGGCATCCGTCCGATCAAGAGATACACGGGCATCACGCCGCTCCTGACAGCAGACCCTCCGATCGACTACGTTATCATGCGCGAAAACACCGAGGGTCTCTACGCATCGCGTGGCGGCGGTGTTCGCCTCGCTGACGACATGGCCGTCGACAGCATGGTCATCACGCGGAAGGGCACCGAACGCATCGTCAAATACGCCTTCGAGATCGCGAACCAGCGGAGCGGGGCTCCCCGTGACGGAAAACGACGTGTCACATGTGTGGACAAGGCGAACGTCCTGAAGAGCCAAGCCTACTTCAGGGAGATCTACAACGAAGTTGCTGAAGGATATCCCAACACGGAGCGCGACTACGCATACGTGGACGCTTACACAGTTTACCAGGTCGCACGACCCGACACGTACGATGTCGTCGTAGCGGAGAACATGTTCGGCGACATCATCTCGGATCTTGCTGCGGGCACGATCGGCGGACTCGGAATGGCTCCCTCTGCTGATGTGGGAGATCGCTACGGTGTCTTCCAGCCCTCACACGGAACAGCACCGGACATCTCGGGTGAAGGGATAGCAAACCCTGTTGCCCAGATCCTTTCGGCAGGCATGATGCTCTCTTGGCTGGGTGAGCGAAACGAAGACGAAGACGCAAAAGCGGCAGCTCATGCGATCGATCAGGCGGTGGGACGTATCCTGTCGAGTAAGACTTCCCACACTGGAGACCTAGGCGGATCGGCGAAGACATCGGACGTCGGTGACGCGGTCGCATCGGAACTCTAGGAGGGGCAAATGAACGCACGCACAAAGAAGAACCGCGTGACGGAAGCGATTCGAGCGGAGCAACGTGCCGCGAAAGCGCTTTCCCACGAGATCCACAGCTATGCCGAGAGGCCTTTCAAGGAGACACATTCTGCGAAAGCCCTCTCCCGCTACTTNACCTTGCGAGGCTTCAAAGTCGAGTTCCCTTGGAAGAACATCCCCACGGCGTTTCGNGCGATACGAGGGTCGGGGAAGCCGAGTATCGGAATGCTNGGCGAGTATGACGCCCTCCCGAACTGCGGTGCAGCCGACGGATCGTGGGGCCACGGCTGAGGCCACAACCTCTTGGGCGTTGCCCCGGCCGCAGGTGCGGTCGCCGCTGCAGAAATCCTCGAACAGACAGGCCGTAAGGGACGCGTAATCTACTACGGGTGCCCGGCTGAAGAGACACTCGCAGGCAAGGTCTACATGGCACGTGACGGCGCGTTCCGTGACCTGGACGCCGTACTCGCCTGGCATCCCGGCACAGCAACCGGTGTTAACAACTACGGCGGATCCTCACTCGATTCACTCGTCTACGAATTCTTCGGGCGCACAGCTCATGGGGCAAGTGCGCACACGGGCCGCAGTGCACTGGACGGTGTAATGCTCATGGATGTGGCCGCCAACTACCTTCGTGAACACGTCCCCGAGAACGTCCGCATCCATTGCATCATCCGCAACGGGGGTGACGCGCCGAACGTCGTCCCGGCCTACGCCAAGGTCTGGTACTTTGTCCGCGGAAAGGATCGCGCACAGGTGGACGAAGTTCGCGAGAGACTAACAAAGTGTGCACNAGGCGCCGCAACTGCGACCGACACCGAGATGAAATGGCANCGGATTACGGCCGTTTATCCTCGACTTCCGAACAACATCATGTGTGACTCCGTCGCCGGGAACGTCTCGCTCTTCGGTCCCCCCAGAGCCTCTAAGGCCGATCGGACAGCTATCGAGAAGATGGGTTACAAACAGGGCTTCAATAGCAGCGTCTCGACAGGACACGGACAGCAAGGCCGCGGATCTTCCGACGAGGACAACGTTAGCTGGCTCGCGCCGATGGGACGGTTCACGGTCGCCTGCTACGCCATCGGTACTCCGGGTCATCACCGGGACATGGCTGCACAAGCCGTCCTGCCATACGCGGACCGGGCGATCCTCCAAGCGGCCAAGATCTTCGCTGGGTCGGCTCTCGACCTGTTCTCGAAGCCAGACCTTCTCGCCAAGGCAAAGTCTGAGTTCCGGTCGAAGACAAAAAGCTTCACATACGATCCACTGATTCCGAAACGTCAGAAAGTCCCCGTCGATCCTCCTTAGAATGAGAAGTTGGGGCACACAATTGAGTTACACCCCTGAAGACGCATTGATTCATCTCGTATGCCATCCGCCGGTTCGAGATCAAATCGTTCGATCTCGAACCGTCCCAGCAGACGTCACACTGATCTAGAACGATTCACGGCGGTCTCGATCGGGACCAAGATTTAGAACTAAACGCACGGGGAAAAGCCGGNATCGATTGGTCCCTTCCCACGTACTACAGACCGCTGCGACCTCGGCGACCTGCTCGGCGTCCACCAGCCCCAAAACCCTGACATCGGCCACATCTACTATCGGTGAACTAAAGAGCGTCAGCTCGTCAAGCTCACGATAAGCAATCGCTTTTCGATCGATCACCTGACCACCGAACGGTTCAGCCGNGGCGAAGGCTAGGACGTTTATACGATACTGGCCGACAGACCCAAGAACGTCCTCGGCGTTCTGTTCGACTGGTCCCAACTCGACTGAAGGTGGTACAATAAAGGAAGGACATATGAAGCCGAACATCCTGTTTCTACACAGCGACGAACACTCCTACAGGTATATCTCCGCCAGAAGCGTAGACCGTGGGGGTGAACCCGTCCGCACGCCGACGCTGGACGGACTTATCGACAAGGGCGTCCATTTCGACGCCGCCTACTGCCAGATGCCGCTGTGTACACCGAGCAGGATATCCATGCTTACGGGCCGTCATTCCCACCGCTGTGGTGCTTGGAGTAACGGGTCCATCATCCCGCCCGACCTTCCGACCTTTGGCTCACACCTCGGAGCAAACGGCTACGCCACGGCGACCGTCGGAAAGATGCACATCGGTGGCTCGCGACAGATGGCCGGCTTCGATGCCAGGCCATACGGCGACTACGGCGGGCCATGTGCACATCAGATCGACCCCCTCAGCAAGCTGGACGTAGAAGGGGGGCCGGGCATAGGGATGCGATCCCGAACGCTCGATGCAGGCCGGACCGAGATCCCCGAAGCCTACCTACAGGAGAATGTCGTCGCTCGAACAGCGGTGGCCTGGGCACGCGAGCAGGAACACACGAATCCGGATCAGCCTTGGTTGCTCTACACCTCATTCAGTCGTCCACACTTCCCGCTGACCGCTCCGCCGCGTCATTTGGACCGCTACTATCCGAAGGGTGTGAGCGAGCCTCGCGTCCCCAGGTCAGGAGACAGCGCGGATCATCCGATGACTCTCGGTATGGTCAAAGGCTTCAGAACGGAAGAAGTCGAGCCCGAAGAGGGACGCAAGGCACGGGCCGCATACTTCGCCTGCGTCGACTTCCTCGATGAGATGCTGGGCGATTTCTTGGCGACGATGGAGCACGCCAGTTTGCTCAAGAACACGATTATTGTCTACACGGCCGACCACGGCGAGATGGCTGGCGAACACGGTCTCTGGTGGAAGAACACTTGGCACGAAAGCTCGTCACGCGTTCCCTTGATCATCTCCACGCCCGAACATCGCAGGGGCGAGCGCGACGCATCCGAGGTCCTCGAGCCGGTCAGCCTGGCCGACCTGTTCCCCACACTATGCGACCTAGCAGGTATCCTGCACCCGGCAGGTCTCGACGGAACGAGTCTCGCATCGGCCTTAACGACGGACACTTTGTCCGACAACCATGGCAAGGTCATCACCGAAGCACTTACGACACGTTGGGGAGAGGGTACCGAGTTTCGAATGATCCGGTCTGGCCAGTACAAATACATCGCCTTCCGCGATTGCGAGGACCTCGCATTCGACCTCGACGCGGACCCGAACGAGCTGGTCAACATCGCCGCCGATCAGGACAGGGCGGACGTGATCAGATCATTGAGAGAAGCGGTTCTAGAAGGGTTCGACTTCGGGGATGCGAGTCGCGAGATACAGGAGACAAACCGATCACTGCGGGATGCGTATCCGGCTAGCTTCACGCCGACTACACCCAACCAGATCCTCTTGGGAGACGGCCGACTTGTGGAGGCCGATAGCCCGATCTACGAAGGCGAACCGCTTTCACGGGACCTGAGGAAGGACCTAACCGACCTCGCCTAAAGACAAATAGCCGGAGCGCATTGCGCTCCGGCTATACACTACCCCCCACCCTTATGCACATCCTCCCGCAGGTATNCGGAGACGACAATAACCCAGAAAAGAGAAGCCGCATCACGATCAACTCGTGACGCGGCTTTTGCTTTAATATNGCGATTCGGTCAGACTTTCTTGATCACCACAAAGCTGATGTCGTCATCCGGCTCGTTAAAGNGGAGCAAATCTTCCTTCAAAGCAGCGAAGATATCCTTGGCGGGCGTTTCCTTCCGCTCCCGGAACACCTGCTCGACGTGCCTCGGAAAGTAGTCTTTATCGTCCCGCACATGCTCCGCCAAACCATCAGTATAGATCAGCATGATGTCGCCTGACCCTATCAGATCAATCTCGTTCACACGATACGGATCCTTGTAGCCGAGGACAGACNTGTTGTGTCGCCTGTCAATGTCCGTCTGCGAGGGGAGCGTTCCAATCGGTGGGAAGGTCTTCTGATCTGGGATCCGCACGATCTTGTCGAATTTCTCTGAGAATACGACCGGAGGCGGATGTGCGGCAGACAGGAACTTGAACGCTCCGTCCTCGTAGATCTCCCCGTAGAGCAGAGTCAGGAATTTCGAAACGGTAGAAGAGTTATAGAACCGAGTGTTCAGGTTCTCGAACAGACGTTCAGTAATGTTCCCGGAGTAGTCCAGCTCGTAAATGACCCCTAGAAGGAACGACTGATGNAGCATGGCGGCTAGGAGCGCATCCGTGATCTGATGACCGGACACGTCCAGGATACCGATCCCTGCCTTCCTCTTGCATCCCTCTAGAGCCTTTGCGACCTCAGGAAGACCCCGCTCTTTCGCCTGAGCGATCCGGGCGTCCAGGTCGTATCGCTTGTTGAAATCCACATACACGATGTGGTCGCCGCCGATCACACCGTTCAGCGGGATCGTCTCCCCGTAGATATCAAGACCGTCCAGCTGGGGTATCTCACCAGCGCTCGGTCGGATATGACGAGCGATATCTTGGAAATTCTCAAGCTCGCCGCTCAGTTTTCGGACGGATGTAGGAATGGCGCCCATTAGGTTCTGCATACATTTCTAATATAATCTGTTCTGATTTTTATGCTAGCTTAAAATAAGCAAACCTACACACATTTCATGCATAAATGCCCTAAATTCATACAGATACATTTATTTTTCTACATGATATACGTCATATTTTAAATTGTGATGCCCAGTGCTCCATTCGTTGATCCTCGTGCCTCATACGCCACCTCAGGAGCCGTTGGCAGTACTCGCTCACCACACCCAGATGATCGGGCGAATCCGCCAGGTTTGCTAACTCGCCTGGATCTGAAGCCAAATCGAATAGCATAGGGGGCATAGTCGGGTCGGTGAACTGGACATACTTGTAGATCTCGTCACGTATCACCCATAGAAGACATTGATCCGGGTCCACGCCANCGATATGCCGGAAGTCCTTCTCGTAGTGGATCTCGGTCTTCGTATTTCCGTCTTGGCCCCTTAACTGAGACGCCAAACTCTCTCCCTGAACGCGATCCGGAACGGTTTGCCCCATCAGTTCAAGGATAGTCGGCGTGATATCCACAGACTCTGCGAACCCGCTCAGGGTTTCCCCTCTCGTTGAATCCGCTTCAGCCGAGGGATCCCGGATGATCAAGGGCACCCGCATACCGGCGTCGTAGATGTGCCCCTTTCCCGTCAGGTAGTGATCACCCAGATACTCGCCATGGTCAGACGAGAACACGATCAATGTATCGTCCCACTGTCCCGTCTCGTCTAGGGCATCGAAAAGCAGGCCGATCGACGCATCCACCTCCGTGATCATCCCATAGTAGTTAGCCCGGGTCTCCTGCAGATCGCGATCGGATTCAAGTTCGGNAGCGCGGTGCATCAACTTCTGGTAGGGATGCTCACTCGTGAGTTCCGACTCGTCCCTTACCGGATCAGGCATATCGGTAGGATCGTACATGTCGTTGAAAGGCGCCGAGCAGATACGCGGAGGATGCGGCTTAATGTAGTTCACGTTTAGCACCCAGCCGGAATCCCTAAGAGCCTTCACGTGCTCAATCGCCTTGTTGGTTAGAAAGCGAACTTCACTGTCCTCTACTGTATAGTGAGCCGGATATCGAAGAGACAGATGATCCCCAGGACCGTCATCGGGCACGTTCGGCTTGTGGACAGATTTGTGCGAAAGCAGCCACTCGGGATACCTCTTAGCCCGAAGATACTCGAAGTATTCCGGGCTGTCATACTCGTGATACACGATCGTTGCGAACCCGGGTAGCACGTTGTCGTAGCTCAGACCCTGTGTACGAGGATCGTCCTTCGGCAGCGTACGTGGGTCTACTGCGTAGTCGTTATACCCTAGCAGATGGGGATCGTGTCCTCCTTCCCTAAGCCAGAATCCTAGGTTGTCTTCCGCATCNATCAGGGGCGTCTTGTTGTGCACAGCCCGATGCGAACACAGATACCTCCCTGTGTAAATGCACATCCGGCTCGGCCCGCACGGCGCCGTCTGCACAAAACACTTCTCGAATCGTGCCCCTTCACGCGCCAGCCGATCCAGGTTCGGCGTTTGAACTACAGGATTCCCCGCGCACCCCAGACTGTCCGCTCTCCACTGATCCGCAATGATGAACAGCAAGTTCATGACTTTTCCTCTGCCGCCCCTGTTCGCGGGCTGTGGCCTGGGTAGGCAACTACTTACCCTTCCCGCTAAGCCCCTAACAAAACTCGTGAATAATCNCTCTAAACACTTCGGGGTAATCCGACATCAGTTCGTAAAGCGCCTCGCGATTAAAAAGTCCGGTCGGTTTGAGAATCGTCAACGGCGCGCAGTGAGGTGCCGGAACGGATGTCATCAACTCGTCGCGGGAGTCCTTCTCACCAAGCGTTACGCACTTACGGTCTCCTTGTGCACCTTCACTTGGTGGCCCGTGATGATTTCTATCATCTTCCGCTCCCACACTTCTCAAACACCTTCTCGTCGGTCTCGCCCTCTTCCGCCTCCGCGAAGAGAGTGGCGAGCACCTATTCCGGAAAGTCTTCGGACATCGTGACCGACTTGAGAACAAGCACACGGCCAATCGTAAGAAGCATGGGTCCTTCGCCTTTCTGATCGGAAATTTCATCGGCACCCGAACCACTCACCGCAAGAAGCANAGTTCTCCGACCACTGTATCGCGAGTCTTTAATGAGGCCTTTACACAAGTGGCGCTGCGCTACCCAAACCAAGATTGACCATAGCGTGTTTCAAGCGCGTATGCACACTACAGCGAGTTGCAGTGAGCAATGTTCATCTCTGGCACGGAAGACCCCNTCGTCGCGTCATACAGGAATGACAGCAGCAGGAGGCTGGATTAGGTTCGGGTCCTGTCTGCATAAAAATCAGACTAGGTCGTCAAGCTCGTCTAGGCGGCCAGCGTCGGACAGCGTCTTGTAGGCTATCATCAGGGGCACATACGTACTACCGAATGCCTTAGGGCTCGCACCCCCGAACACGATACCATGATCACCCGCGACGGTTTTCGAGCCGCCACCGCCTCCGCCGATCCCGCGCCTTACCAGAGCCTTCATCATTCGCTCGGTCTGATCGAGGAATGTCTCGTCTCCCGACATCAGATACGCGTGGCTCAACGCCTCCATTTCGCGAGGCCCACCAGCACGCCTATTCAGACTCGGCAGCTCTTTGTAGAAGAACCGGCCATCCGGCATCACGCAGTGTTCGAGGAGATCCCGCATTTCATCGACGATCAGGGATTTGACGCAATCGTCCGCGGTGACGGCGTGATACCGTGCCAGTGCATTTACGGCTATCGAGATCATGAAAGGAACACGCACCTGTGTATGAGATGTATATGGAGCTAGAAAGGCCCCCCACTCCTGCTTCCAGCTCATGAACTGCCGTGCGATGCCATCGCAGGCATCGAGATACTTCTGCTCCCGAGTCTCCTGATACACGCCGATCAAACCACGCATGGCCCACCCGGTCTCACGTGCTGCGAACCCGCCCGCTTGGCTGAACCGGGGGGACTCAAGATGACGAATCATGTTGTCTGCAATCGAGACGGCTTTGGTAAGCGCTTCCCGTTTTCCGGTAAAATGGTAGAAGTCGAGCAGACCTTCCGTCCATTCGTGCGAGGGGGTGACACCTCCGGTCACGTGGTTGGCCGTATGGATCGGCTGACCACCCACCTTCAGCGGATCATCCGAATAGTGACAGAAGTCGACATCGATCCAGTGCTGAGCCGCTACGGTCGCGATGTCCCTAAACCGCCGCTCGCCGGTCTTCGCGAACATTAGATACATGGCATGGGGAAAATCATACTCGTTGTTCGTCCATACGAGATCACCACGCCCGCGTCCTTGCTGCGTATAACCCGCATCAGGCCCATCCCCCCAGTGGATCATGCCGAGACCCCGGGCTCGGTTGTCCGCCAGATCGATCAGACCAACCTCAATCGGCGAACTCAGTCGCTCGGGAAACAGGTTTTCCCACACACCGGCCTCCCTATAGACGGATTCGGGAAGGATCGCGATATCGGGCATCTGGAATTGTAATGAACGGGCTGTGATCTCTTCGACAGACGTAGCGGCAACGTGGAAGTGCAGCAAGAATCGGTGGGTCTTGGCGACACCCTGAAGGATCGAGATCGGTGGCTGTCCAATGGGGTACACATCGACATCGATCCCTTTCTTGTCCACCTTCAGCCGTTTTGGAAAATTCTGATGCGCCTGGAATTGCGTGATCGCGACGCCACCATTGCTGTTTGCCCAATCCGCCCAGAAGTCGCCGTAGAAGGTCTCGAGCACGTGTTCCACGGACTGATACAGGATCGTCTCCTGATCCAGCAGAAATTCGGACGGCCCTTCTTTTATCTCCGTCCTGTAGTATCCTTCGCCAAGCCTCGTGTCTGTAGCCTCGCTTCCGGGGCGGAACGTGAAGCCCGATCCGGTCAGGATGACCTCACCTGATCGTTCCCGGTTCACGAACTGGTATTCCAACTCAACCCAGGGCTTTCCAGCCCATACCACATACTTAATCGAATAATCGAAGAGGCTGGTCCCTTCATTCGAGCAATGCGTTCCAATGGCTTCGATCTCCGCACGGAGTGGTCCTGCATCGACGACTTCGATCAAATCAATAGTCTGTCCTTCGGTCGAATAGGTCTGCCCTGATTCGGTGGTGATCCGAAAACCGCTGAACGAGCCTTCGTATGTGGTCGTGCCCTCGAGCTCGACTCGTTCGGCGATCGAACCGTCCGTGCGGCTGATACCCAGCTTCAGAACACCGTTGTCGACCTCTAGCATATCATCGGTCTCGTGAACCTCGACCACCACGCTGGACCGTATCGTATCACTCCCGTCAACCCCGTACTCCAGCCTGTGCGACCGGTTCCCGGGCAGATCAGGCTGAAAATGCGCCATCAACCACCGAACGGACCCGTCATCCCAAGTCGACGTCGCTCGAACCTGTGCAGGAAACTCCCGGTTACGATCGTGGACTCGGAACTGACCAGGGTCTGCAAGCTCTCCCCGCCCGAATGGTATCCCTAGCGACACGGGTTCAGCCGGCCGGTCGAATACAGAGATTTTATCGAACCGTATACTGGGCATATGTAACACCCTCTCTCTAGAATAGATCACTGAAAAATATAAACTTACCAATCACAGGCCGGGGTCTTGACTGTTATCACCCCTGACAAAATGACTAGGATCAGCACCCAACTCGTATCTGTTTTCTCTTGACTGAGGCCGCTTGGGCTCGCAACCTTCAACCTCTCGCGTGACGGGAAGAAACTGCAAAGAAACTTGTTCAGAGGAGGCGATTCTATGCCGCTAAAACTCGGTGATACGGTCCCCGATTTTACAGCTGAAACGACAGAAGGCACGATCAGCTTTCATGACTACATAGGCAACGGCTGGTGCATCCTTTTCTCGCATCCTGCGGACTACACACCAGTCTGTACCACAGAACTCGGAACCGTCGCAAAGCTCAGGGCAGATTTCGAGAAACGGAACGTCAAACCCATCGGTGTCAGCGTCGATCCACTCGATTCACACAAGGGATGGATCAACGACATCAACGAGACCCAGAACACGACGGTCAACTACCCGATCATCGCCGATGACAGCCGTCAGGTCGCCGAAGCCTTCGACATGATTCACCCGAACGTCGATGACAAGGCAACGGTTCGTTCAGTATTCGTTATCGGCCCAGACAAGAAAATCAAACTTACCCTGACCTACCCCGCCTCGACGGGTCGCAACTTCAGCGAGATTCTCCGAGTCATCGACTCGCTTCAGCTGACGGCCGAGAGGAAGCTCGCAACACCCGCCAACTGGAACCCCGGAGACGACTGCATCATTGTGCCTGCGGTCAGCGATGAAGAAGCTAACGACCTCTTCCCGGGATACAACGCGGTCAAGCCGTACCTCCGGTACACACCTGACCCGACAAAGTAGCACGCTCCTCACGCTATCAATGAGCCTGTGAATCCAACGGATTCGCAGGCTTTCCTATATCGGAAAGATCATGAGCAGGCTGATAGTCATCCTCTGGAACAAGGGGAAATCACCTTGAGCGGAGTCGAAGGGTGTCCCAAAAAATCAGCCTGATTATGAATCCTCAGCTGCGCCGAGGCTCGCTGACCCTTCATCCGACTATAAACCTACGGAGCGGTTTCGCTCTTCTACCTCAACTAGGGGCTAATACCCCTGGCTATTCCTTCCGCGCGTTCCACCTTGCCAGATACTTCTGCACAGCCTCGTTCCCCACAGCACGATCCTTCTTCGGATACCTGGAATCTTCCGTAGGAGGAACGACCGGCGGCAGGGGCTGAACGATCTGTCTTCGCTCGGGCGTCAGCCGCTCAATCAGCTCGGGCGATGGCTGATACCCGTATCGGTCGAAACCCCAGTGGGGCCCATACCTAATGATCAAAATGCGGCGTTCACCGTCGTTCATGCGTTCTGCGGAACCGTGTGCCATGCAATCCACAAAGAGAAGCACATCGCCCGCCTTGTAGTTAACCTCGATGGCACCTTCAACGTTTGCCAGCCCATTCTTTCCGGCGCCCGATTTGAACGCAGGATGGAGCAAGTTCGACTTATGACTGCACGGGATCACCATCGTGCCTCCGTCAAAGGGGCCGATGTCGTTCAGCGCGAGAAGGATGTTGATCTGACCACAACGGAACTGTCCATTGTGGTAACGATACTGAGTACGGATACGACGCTTATGCGCGCCAGAGTGCAACGGAGTCGCGGCACTCTTCTGGCGAATGTCCACGAACGATTCATCGATGAACAGGCCGTCATCACCGCCCACAAACCTCGCGATGTGGTCGATCCACGACGGATGGTCAATCAGTCGTTCAAAGGGCTCCCCCATCTCAAAAAGCTGATGGAGATGCCTTGTCGAATCCTGGTTGTGCGGTGATCGCCTTACCCACCCTCTCCACTCACCTGGCTCGAGGTCGCGGTAGGTATCCAGAATGGCGTCCATCTCAGCCAGGTGATCACGATCGACCGCGTTCTCCAGCATCACGTAACCACGCAGGTCGAACAGATACTCGTCCATCTCCGCTGACATATCTCTTCCCGGCTAGACCCTGTGGGCCATCACCTCTTCCAACTCGCTGAGGGATTCGATCACAAAGTCGGGGTCAGGAATCCCCGTCTTCCGCGACTCTCCTTCGCGGTTTAGCCACGCCATCTGAAGGCCGCCACTGCTCGCCGCGACGATGTCGTCTTCCTGCGAATCGCCCACATAGAGTGTCTCTTCCGGCGAAACATTCAGAGTCTCGAGTGCGGGAGTGAAGATCTCCGCACTCGGCTTGTACACTCTAGCCGACTCCGAACTAACGACAAGATTGAACGACAGTCCATTCCTCGACAGGGCGTTGTGAAGATGGTCGGAGTCTGCATTCGAGACCACACCGTGCGGAAATCCATCGAGCTTTCCAAGAGCAGGCTCCACATCGTCATACAAATCGACCTGTCCAAGAAGCTCGAAGATCCGTTCCACATAACCATTCGGCTTCGCATTAATCCCAAGTTCACCGAAAACAGTGGTAAGACTCCGATAGTGTNCCTCCCGAAACGGGACAAAGGCCTCATTCCGGATCAGCGGNAAAAAATATTTATCCCATTCGCCAAGAAATCCATGTCCATCCAAGTCGACCCCGTGGTCGTCGCAAATCTTCTCACAAACCTGGTACAGTTTGTCCATTCCCCCGGAGAACAACGTCCCGTAACCGTCAAACAGCACGGCTCTTATATTCACGTATTGCCTTTCATAGCCGGCTCTTCATTTGGCATTCACAGTTCATCAAGCTCGACAGAGTTCAGACAGATAACCCTCAAATAACTAGTCTATTTCGCCTCACTTTTGACATTTGACCAGATGGCTTGACCCCAAATTCCGCTTCGAACGCATCCCATACCTCCACGCTCGGCGGATTCATCACCGCCTCCACGACCTCTTCAACCTGCTGNCTGTNCGCCGGTCCCGCCATCACCATACC
Source organism: Gemmatimonadota bacterium (assembly GCA_002714465.1). The sequence continues at coordinate 88,640 of PAXL01000015.1, forward strand.
ATCGATGTCGGCTCCTAGACAGAAGTGCAGGGCCAGCTGACGGATGTTAACGTCGTGGTCTTTGCACCAGGCCCACATCTGGTGGGCTACCTCACCNTTACCCGGGAACTTCCGCTCGGACTCGTCTGCATCAGGCTCTGGACCGGCCAGGACGCCCATCCCCTGAGGGCTCGCGAGAATGATCCCCAAATCGTGCTTCTTCGCGAGAGGCAGGGTCGTATCGGCAACAGATTGAGTCAGAAGGTTGTAATCTAGGAACGTCAGCACGATATCGATGTGATGTGTCGCGATCGCCCGTCTGTGGAAATCGTGTTCGCGNACACCGATACCGATATGGTCGAGGATCCCCTCCTCTTTCATCTTAAGGAGTTCGTCCAGACAAGCACCTGCCGCGAAGGGTGCCTCGATATCCCTCGGGTCGTGGATCAGCACCGAATCGAACCGATCCGTCTTCAACAGCTTTAGGCTGTTCTCTACGCTCCATCGTGTTCCGGCGGCCGAAAAGTCCTGCCTCCTGTCGGGATGCGTCCCGGTCTTTGTCTGCAGGTAGACTCTCTCACGATACCCGTCTTCTAGCGCCAGACCAACACGCCGCTCGCTCTCTCCATACAGTGGCGACGTATCCACNAAATTGATTCCCAAATCGATCCCACGTCGGACACCCTCGAAGGTGTCCTCGTCCGACGACTGGTTGCCACCGAAGAAGGCACACCCCAGACCCAACGATCTCACCTTCATCTCGGTGCGACCCAGACGTCGCCATCCCATGTCTGCCATACCTACTCCCACAGCGCTACAAAGCGCGCCATACTCGACANGTTGCGGTTGAACGTACGGCTGTTGATCACTCGAGCTGGAATCTGAGGCTTCCCGCGCTCACGTGATCGCATATGGCCATCTTCGACCCATCGACCGTGTCCGTCAAGGCTATCGATCATCCCGCTGATCTCTTGTAGATCCTCATCCGTGATCGAACCGTCCCAGCGTGCAAGCTGCTCCGCACGAATCTTCTCCAGCTCTCCTGAGGCAATCCGCTCCAGATACGATTCTACAGCGGCGATCCGAGACTCTCCTGTAACCTTGAAAGCATAGTGCGTCGGCATATCCGAATCGTCGTACGTCAGTTCATACGTATCGCGTACAAAGTAGAGCGGATTGTTCGTCTTCAGCTCATAGAACCGAGCCAATCTTCCATCGGGCAGAAGCGATCTCTTTGCCCAGGTGATCGCCGGTTTTACCGGCTCCACATACTTCATTTCACCGGTGTGTACGGCAAGATCGAGCAGCGCCCGCATGATTCCGAAAGACTCTCCGCCCGTCACTGAGGCCGGCTCGAATCGACGTGCCCAGACCGGCTCCATCTGATGGTTGTATTGCTGTGCCCACGCTGGCTGAGGCTCGGGAATCTGAGCCATCACCATGAAGTCACCGCCCTTCAAAGCGGCATTCAGGTATCTCTCGATTCCATATGTGCGATACGCTTCAAGCATCACGTCGATCACATCCGCGAT
>PAXL01000016.1 GCA_002714465.1 Gemmatimonadota bacterium
CCCGCATTGTCACCGGAGTTTGGTTTGCTAAAGAGAGCATGGCAGCGCTGGCTGCGCATCGCAGAAGTCATCGCAGAATTCAACAGTCGCGTAGTCCTCACTCTCTTCTACGCGATCATCGTTCTGCCATTCGGTCTCGTGGTACGTCTCTTCGCGGATCCACTAGCCATAAAAAAAACCCGAATATCTGCGTGGTCCGAGATCCGCTACCGAACTCGCACACTCGATGAAGGGAAGCGGCAGTTCTGATGAACATTCTGGGTATCTCGTGCTTTTACCACGACGCGGCTGCTGCTTTGATTCAAGACGGCGATTTAGTTGCCGCTGCAGAGGAAGAGCGCTTCTCTCGAAAAAAACACGATTCCGGATTTCCTACACTCGCTTCTCAATTCTGTCTCGATACGGGAAAGATCAGAAGCAAAGACCTGGATTGGGTTGTTTTCTACGAGAAACCGTTCGACAAGTTCGAAAGGATTCTCAAGACAGCCCTCCAAACATACCCGAAGTCCTACAAGGTCTTTCGCGAGTCGATGATCACTTGGCTGGTTGACAAGCTCTGGGTGAAGCACGCGATTCACGATGCGCTCGGTGTTTCCCCGGATCGAGTCCTCTTTACACAGCATCATCTCTCACACGCAGCCAGTGCGTTCTATGCCTCACCCTACGAGGAGTCTGCGATTCTGACTGTTGACGGCGTCGGGGAATGGGCTACCGCAGCATACGGAACTGGGCGCGATACAGAGATCGAGTTGACGCACGAGTTGAGGTTTCCGCACTCCGTTGGCCTCCTCTATAGCGCATTTACGGCCTATTTGGGGTTCGAAGTCAATGAGGGCGAGTATAAAGTCATGGGGATGGCCCCCTACGGACAGCCCAAGTATACGGATAAGGTATGGAAAGTCGTGAGACAGTTCGAGGATGGATCGGTCGAACTGGATATGGACTACTTCTGTTTCCATCACTCCACCAACAGGACATACAATCAGAAGTTTGAAGCTCTGTTTGGCAGGTCGAGAAAACCGGAGACACTCTTTTTCACCGAGCAGACTGGATTTCCGTCCTATTTCGGTGAGCGTCCCGGCAACTACGAGGAACTGGCTGAGGCCAACCAGTACTACGCAGATATTGCTGCCAGCATTCAGGCTGTAACTGAAGACATCCTAGTTAACATGGCAAAGGCAGTGCGAAGACATACTGGCATGTCCCAGCTTTGTATCGCCGGCGGCGTTGGGCTCAACAGCGTCGCCAATGGTCGCATCTTAGCCGAGGCCGGATTCGACAGATTGTATATACAGCCGGCCGCGGGGGATGGCGGAGGGGCACTTGGTGCTGCGCTTCACGCCTACCATGGCATGCTGGGAAAACCCCGAAGTTTCCAAATGCGCCACGCATACTGGGGAGCAGAATACTCGGACAACCAAATCCAGGACTACCTCGATAGTGAGGGTGTGTATTACGAGAAGTGTGCGAGCGGCCAAGAACTCGTAAGCAGAACCGCAGAACTGCTCGCCTCCGGAAACGTGATCGGATGGTTTCAGGGGCGCTTCGAGTGGGGCCCGCGGGCACTCGGAAACCGAAGCATTCTGGCTGATCCGAGACGGGATGAGATGAAGGACGTGGTGAACACCAAGATCAAGTTCAGAGAACCTTACCGGCCGTTTGCACCCTCTATACTTGCCGAGAGGGCCCATGAATACTTTGAACTCGAGTGTCCAGCGGACCAAGACCCAGCACGGTTCATGCTTCTCGTCTCGAAAGTCAGAGCCGGAAGACGAGACGAGATACCCGCCACGACGCACGTCGACGGCACAGGCCGGTTGCAAACTGTTTTTGCGGAGGAGAGTCCACTCTACCACGCTTTAATTTCAAGTTTTTCAGAAAGAACGGGTGTCCCAGTAGTTCTAAACACGTCATTTAATCTTCGCGGCGAGCCGATTGTCACGAGTCCCGCCGATGCATACAGCACATTCATCCGAAGCGAAATGGATGTTCTGGTTCTTGGACATTGCATTGTTACGAAGCAGACTGGAGAGGATTTAGGTTAGGATATGTCCTATTTCAGACGAGTGGCCTCAAAGCTCGGCATTATGGGCGAGCTCCTGTCCTTCTTCTGGCAGCGAAAGCTCTGGTGGATGATTCCGATGGTGGCCGTTCTGCTTCTATTCGGGCTCCTAATCGTCTTCACACACGGCACCGCGGTCGCGCCGTTCGTCTACACGCTCTTCTAAATACAAGAGATGCGAATTAGAACCGCGGTCGTTTGCATTTTTAGGTTACTCCTGAACTTTCAGCTTGGGCATCGAGCTCACCAGGAGTCCAGAGAAGACCCTTGGGTTTTCCTGCAGCATCTCCTCCAGCCTCTCCCCCCCTGCCTCCACAATTCTGATGGACGTCTATAAACTCCTCCCTGAGCCTTGTAAAACGATTCAGGACACCTAGTCTCCTGCCCCTATAGTTTCCTGTGCCCCACGGTAAACGTGCCACCTGCCAGTCTCTCAGTCAGAAGGCCCCAATAGTTTAAATCCGGCCACTGACCAAGGATATCATAGGCGCAGAAATCTGTATTGATGCCTTTCGCAGTATAGAATGCCGCACCACCATTCCATATGTACGGATCAATCTGAACTCTCCCATGCCAGGACAGGACAGATATGGCAGATTTCGGTGTAATGCTGGTTCCGCCTGTCAACGTGTGGATATGGCTCCTCCCAGCCCTCTCAACCGAGCAAAAAGCGTAAGAACCGGGTCCGCACTGCCGGTTCAGAAAATTACGACAAATCCGGATTCACCCTTCAGAGGTAACCCTCTCATACCTGCGCGCAATCGTCACAAAGTAATCCCACGGATACTCGTTCAACCACGTCCCAAAATTCCGGTACACTCACCCCATACCCCTCCCCTAGAAACCTTACACTAGTCCGGCAAATACGTGAATCGGATGCCGGACTAGTGTAAGGCGTGTATTTAGGATCCGAAGAGGAAGACCGATGGTGCCTGTCCGCTTAATTACCTCTACCGGAATTATTTGGAGGTGAATGAAGCGTGACAAAGGGACAATGAAGGGATGGCTTTACCCTACAACAATCTGGCCAAGATAACTGCGAAGAAAAACGAGAGATGGCCCAAGCATCCGAGATTTTCCTTAGCCTTTTTTTCTGAAGGCGAATCTTATGAACGGGTTTATAGGAATCCAGATCGATACAGAGTGGCGTAACGAAGAGAGTCTTACTCGATAACCCTCGCCGGCCAAAAACCGGATCGCTGCAACCCTTGCCCGGATTCCAAGCCAAGAAAGATTGCAACGGTATTCCATGGAAGTAAGGGCAAGGGATGCCACCTATCTGCGTATAGTAATATCCCATTCTGTCGCGCAAATTTCTCAGCAAAAAAAACAGTCGGTGCTCCCAGCAGTTACTGGCGCGTCATCATGTCCAAGACAGCCGTAGCCGCACCCTCCCATGCGAAAGCCACAACCGAGGCATCGCATGGCTGCAACAATCGTGGCTCAGGCGGCGGTTTTGCAGCCTTCTGCCACTATGTGCGTTCCGCCGCCTTACTGCGAGAATTTTCTGGCTATGCCGTCTTTTGTGCTGTATATCACGAAACCTTTTTTAGAACTGGGGCGAGGACATCTGGAAAGGAAAAGATCGGATGTGGCGAATTGTTAAGATTCTGGGAATCAGAATTGGTAGGGTCGGCGCTGTATTCAACACGTTAAGTAGGAAGTTTTACGACTTACATGGTTATCTCCTCACCTACTATATTCGGCAATTGAGTGAGATTCCTCTAAAAGGCGATGAGATTCTGCCGTTCCAGGTAGAGAACGGAAAACCATCCTTTAAGGACCCCTTCGCAAACAACGCCTACAACCAGAAAAGGTGGGATCTTCTCATTGACTTTGTAACGGACAAAGAACTCGACACACTTGTCATTTTCGGATGCGCCTACGGACGAGAGCTATATCCGGTCGCGGAGGAACTTCACAGGAACGGATCGAAGACAAGAATCATAGGAGCTGACTTTAGTCAAGAGGCAATCGAGGCTTGCCGCTCCTACGCACTTCCAAATGCAGAATTTCATCTCGTTGACGTTGAAGAAGCGGAGGATCTGAGAAGATTGTTTGATGGTATTTCAGGGAATCGAATCGGAATCTATATGTCAGAAGTGGGGGGGTATATACTACCCGACAAGTTTCGCCAACTCGTATCATTTGTCGGGGCAAAGGAGCAAGTCGTCGCATTTCAGATTATCGAACCGATGGCAATAGAATGGTCAGCTATAAGCTTGGGAATGATATTCAGCTTTCAAAAGTCCTTCTGGCGTCATAACTATCAGCTTTATATAGGCGAGTATTTCAAGATTGAGAGAACCTATTTTATCGACCCACGACTCAGAACAGAAACTCACCTGGATCAACCGCTCTGGTTTATCTGCGCGACAAAGTGAGCGCGGGCGAAAAGCGCGGACAACAAATCCGGAAGGCGGTAAGCCACTTGGGTTTCCGCCTTAAACCCAAAACATCAATCTGTTACGGCAAGAGTTGCTGCGGCTATGCTTACAAGGCAGTTGCTTTATGCGGCTGAACAGCGGGAGCATGCTCATATTGCCGGGCTGTAAGCGGTAGAAGATTTCAACATGTCTGTCAAGCAAAAGAACCGCTAAACTCGCATCCCTAGAGCATTTTTCCCGCATACGGACAATCTGGAAGAAGTGGGCAATTCGGACAATCTGGAGACCGTGCCGTGCAGATCTGCTTTCCCAGATCAATCAGGTTCGCGTGGAAGGGGCGGGCCTTCCCTTTCGGGATCAGCGAGCGAATCTCATCGTGCGCCTTCTCCCGCGTGCACTGCCCGTCGATAATCTCGGTACGCTTGAGGATCCTGTGCACGTGCGTGTCGACCGCACACAGGTCGTGATCACAGGCGAACGCGAGCACGATGTAGGCGGTCTTGAGTCCCACACCCTTATGCTGGACCAGTTCCTCAATCCCCTCATCCGCCGTCATATCCTTCAAATACGATAGATCTAACTCATCCCGCTCACGTTTGAGCCACTTCAGGAAAGCCTGAATGGCCGGCCCTTTCGCGTTCACGAGCCCTGCCGGACGGATCAGCTGCTTGATCCTGTTCGACCGGGCAGTGCGGACAGCCTCCCAGGTGGGAAGAGCCAAGCGCAGATCGTCAAAGGCGCGATCCCGGTTCTCGTCTGTGGTGTTCTGCGAGAGAATCGTGCGGACCAAATCATCGAGAGGATCCGGCCTTTTTCGCGTCCGATCCCAGGCCTCTCCACCGAACCGACGATCCAGCCTAGCCGCCATCCTACGGACTGCCTTTCGCCTCGAATCCGGCTTGCTCGTAGCCATGCACCCCAAAGAAAAAGGCTTCCCACGCGAGGAAGCCTTGAGTTCAGTCAATAGACTTGATAAAATCCGCGAGCCTGTCCTCTGCATCGTCATCGAAACGAGTGAACATCCACCCGGTCGCCAGTTGGCCATCATCCATCCGGACGGTCCAAATAGGATCGCCGTAGACAGTGACGGGCCCCATATCCAATTCGATCGACAGGGGCACGTCCCGTCCCCCACCGGTCAGATCCCCGATGGACAGCTGTTTTCCGATGCTCATCCGCATCCCGCCTACCCCGATGTCCTCTGTCCAGTATGCAGACTCACCCTGGGCGACGGTCACCCTGAACCTAGCTGTGACACGTCTGTCTCGTCTCTTCCTGCCAAATAGTTTGTCGAAGAATCTCAAAATGCTGTCTTCCTTTGTCGAATACCGCTTCAGAAGTTAGGGTCTGGCGTCCACTGCAGACAAACAAAAAAACCCGACGCAACCTCTTGTGCGCAGGGACTTTATGTCAGACCGGCCTACCTTGACACCTATGGCGCCCCTGACGATATTCAACCGATCGGAGGACCTGAATTTTGACGCGGAAACGACTAGCCAACGCCGAGAGGCGCAGCCAGATCATCCAGGTCGCAATGAACCTGTTCGCGAGTCGCGGATTCAAGGGAACGACGACGCGCGCGATCGCAGAGGCCGCGGGCGTATCTGAGGCGATCATCTTCCGACACTTCTCCACCAAGGAAGACCTCTACAATGCGATCATCACTACAGTGCTCGAGCATCGCAACAGGATCTGGGAACACGACAACATCGAAGGCATCGAGGACCTCCCGGATTTGATGACTCGGTTCGGCCGGATCTTCATCGAGCGAAGCCGAAAGGACCAGACCTTCGTCAGACTGATGCTCTACAGCGCGCTGCAGGACCACAAGTTCCGGCAGCGCTTCTTCGAGTCCAACCGCAATCCCTACTTGCGCGGGATACGGGAGCGGATCGAACGCGGCGTCGACTCGGGAGAGTTCGCCCCGGCGGACCCTCAGCTCACGACGCAATCGTTCTTCTGGTCGCTCTTGCAGTATGTTGTCAACCGCTTCGTTGCATCCGCTGAAATCCCGCCAGAAAAAGCAGATGGTGCCTACATCACCAACCTAGTCGCCGTCTACACGAGGAGTCTTGTTCCGGCGTGCAAGGTCGACTCCGAGCTAACCACCTGACGCCTCCCTAGCCCGACCCCATGCTCGACCTGAACTTTCTCGATTCCGGCAAAGACATCCGAGACCCCATTTGGGGGTATATCACCGTTCCGCACGAACTCGTGGGTGTGGTGGACTCGGAAGACTACCAGCGGCTCCGAGACATATCGCAGCTCGGCCACGTGTTGCTGGTGTATCCTGGAGCCCGGCACTCACGATTCGAGCATTCCCTAGGGGTCTTCCACTTGGCCGGGCAGTTTGTCCGCCAGCTCCTCGAATCGACCCCTTCCCCGGACCTAACGATCGACGATGTTCGCGTCCTGCTTGCAGCAAGCCTGCTTCACGACATCGGACACTACCCTTTCTCACATCTGCTGGAGGAGATGCAGGCCTTTTTTGTCGACCACGAGGAACGAGGCCGTCAGATCATCCAGGACCCGTCGACTGAGGTGCACCAAGCCCTGGTTACCACCGGGATCGATCCAGCCCGTGTGGCGAATGTCATCGACTACCAAAACGACAGCGTCAGCATTCCTCGCGAGGACCTGCGCCTGGCGCACATCCTCTCGGGGACACTCGACCCGGACAAGGTCGACTACCTGCTCCGCGATGCCCGGTATTGCGGCGTCCCCTTCGGTGAAAGCGTGAACCGCGATCGGCTGATCGGGTCCATAACCTACGACCCCCATGGAGAAAGGCCGGCGATCACCTACAAGGGTGTGTCGGCCGTCGAAGCGCTTATCTTCACGAGCTACCTGATGTACAGGAACGTCTACTGGCACCACGCAGTACGGTCCGCAAACGCAATGTTCAAGCGGGGAGTTCAGGATCTCTTCAGCCACCCGGATTGCGGGCTGGCGGAGTCCGACTTCCTCAGATCTACAGAAGCCGACCTCGTACACCGAATGGAAGAGGAGACCGACCGGCTAGGTCTCTCGCGCAGAGAGAGCATGGTCGGCCTCCTCAAGAGGCGGAAGCTCCACAAGGTCGCCCGCATCTTCCTGCCTTACGGGGAACAGGAGCAACTCTTCTCGCTGTTCGCATCACTCTACTATGCTCCGGACATCCGACTCGAGCTTGAGACCAGCCTTTGCGCCGCCTATGCTGAATCGACAGGAATGGACCTGCGCGGGGACGAGATCCTCATCGACATCCCTCGGTTCAGCAAGAGTCCTGAGGTCAACCTCAAAGTCTTCTTCGGTCCGAGTGTACCGATCAGCAAGCCTGCACCCTTGTCCTTCGACGACCCGGAGATCTCCATGCTCAAAGAGTCTCTAATCGGGAACTTTGAGGCGCAGGCGAGGGTTGTTCGCGTATTCTGTGCGGATAACCCGAAACTGCTCGCTGCAGTTCGTGAGGACATCACCGACCGTCTAATTGCAGCCGCAGGCCGCCTAGAGGAGTCAACGTAATGAAGCGATGCCTGACGCTTATGGTGATTCCGCACAACGACGATCACGTCCGCGAGTTCAACCTAGCGGCTCCCATCCTCTGGATAATCGGCCTCCTGCTCGTCCTGTTTATCGTTACGGCTTCCTATTTCGCTTATGGCTACTATGCACGTCAGGGCGCCGAGATGGAATTCGCCCACCTCAAGACGGAAAACGAGGCGCTCGAGACGCACCTCATCTCACTCAGAACCAGAATGAGAGGCTTGCTGGACCGCGTTTCGAACTTGAAACAATCGGACACTCGAATGCGCGCATTCGCCCGGCTACCCGAACCCACCACAGACAGCGGAGAATATGCCCCGCCAGAGGATCCTCGCCCTTACGCTCTCTACAGCCCGGATCAGTTCGCAAGCCTCGAACAGCTTTCACGCGAGGCCAACCGACTGGCTGAAGGGTATGAAAGTCTGCTGCAGGCACTGACCGAGGGTGGCGATGCGCGGCGGTATATCCCGTCGATCTTCCCGGTCAAGGGCGAAGGATGGTACTCATCAACCTTCGGGTATCGAACAGACCCAATCACCGGACAAAGGTCGTTCAACAAAGGAATCGACATCGCAGGTCGAAAGGGAACGCCTATAGTCGCGACCGCGGATGGACGCGTAGATGCGGCACGTTACCACCAGAGACTGGGATATACGGTCTCGATCGACCACGGGAACGGGCTGAGGACAGTCTACGCCCACATGGACAGGAAGGATGCGGTCAAGCCGGGCGAGCAGGTTTCGCGAGGAGATACGATAGGTCGGATGAGCAATACGGGTCGCACAACGGCCGTTCACCTCCACTATGCCGTGATCCTGAATAACCACGCTCAAAACCCGATCGACTACATACTCGAGAACCGCCAGCGCCGAACGCTCTTCTAACTAGGTGTGCGCGCGACGCCACATCGCCAGACCCACCACCATGAAGAGGACATTGGGCAGCCAGGCAGCCGTGACGGGTGAGACGACACCGTTCCAACCCATCGCACGCATCGCCTGAAGTGATCCGTAGAAGAGGAAGCTCAAAAGGAGGCAGATCCCGATCTGGAGCGTCCGGCTCGCCCGACGTGTGTGCGAGGATACTGGCAGGCCGAACATCACCATAGCCAGACCAGAGAACGAGAACGCAATCCGAAGCTCAAGTTCCACCCGATCCCGGACGGCTTCCAAGCCGTTCATCCGCTTCCGGTCAACCAATACCCTGAGATCACTCGTGTCCAGTTGATCGATCGGTCGCGTCTTTCGACCCAGGTCCTCCGGCGTCAGGGTCAGCGTCTCCGCTCCACTTGAGTCGAAAGCAGTGACCCTCTCCCCTGAAGCGCCGAACACCCGGTGCTCACCATTAAGAAGCTCCCAGCCTGTTTCACCCCAGACGAGTTCGTCCGCCCGTGTCTTTGAAAGCAGGATTCCATCGGTATAGCGATCGATTGTCACGCGGCGGCCCGATTTCCTGTCAACCCGGTATTCGCCGATGGTAACGACCTGGCCCTCCACGTCGCGCAGGACCAGTTGGGTCTGGTGCTGTCTGGCTGGTATGATCCTCTCGACGGTCCTCGCTGCTCGCTCACGGTTCGCCATCGGAATGAGTTTTGTAGAGCTCCACCACGCTCCCAAGCTTACGAGCAGAGCAAATATCTGGATCGGAGCCAATATGCGATAGAGGCTGACTCCTGACGATTTCATGGCCGAGAGCTCGTTTCGTCTGGCCAGCCCTCCGATGCAGAAAAGACTCCCGAGCAACATAGCCATCGGCAGAATCAGGAACAGAAAATACGGGACCGACCAAGCGTAATAGACCAGGATCTGCTCGGCACCGACACCCCGGTCAAGGTACGCACTAATGCTGTTNGAGAGATCGACAACGATGAAGATGATCACGAACGCCACAGCGCTGAGCGCGAATGAGTGGGCGAATCGCGTCAACACATACCAAAGCAGGATCCTCATCGGCCACGCCTTGAAAGCCACGACATCAGGCCGGCCCCAACGAGACCGAGCAGGATGTTCGGGCTCCACATCGCCGCCCACGGCGGGATCACGGCACGATCTGCCAGCTTTTCACCCAAAATCAAAAACACCCAGTAGACCAGGAAAAACCCGATACTCAGTGCCGCACCCGTCGCGGCACCCCCACGCCGAACGCTGATCCCCAAGGGCGCGCCGACCATCACGAACACGATACACGCAACGGGTATCGAGACCTTCTTGTGGATTTCGACGCGCAGCCGGCCCGCCTGCCGCGACTTGTGTCCCGCCAACGTGATATCCGACGTCACACGGCTGGAAACACGACGAAGGTCCTGTGTATCTCCGATCCCGGCCGCACGGCCCTCTCCTGCCCACAGCACGCGTTCGACAAAATCGGCCCACCTNGTCCCCGCCTCCAGCCTCAGGGAATCTGCCGTTGCTTCGTAGGCCGCAACCTTCGACCACATCGTCGCCATATCCATCTCGCGATCGTTCCTATAGCTTGAAACCGTGCGGGAAAGGTAGCGACCTCCTTCGCCAAGCTTGAGAGTCAGCTTCTTGAATTCGCCGGCGACAAACACGTCCGATTTCTCGTCATCAAGACGATGAACGTGTCCGTCGAGCAGAGTCAGGAATACTTCATCCGACCCGGAGAACTCAATTTCTCCACGGTCGGCNATCAGGGTGAGCGGATAACCTACCTGCTCGTATTTGTAGATCANCACGTCTTTCAGGCCAGATCGCTCATCAACCTCGCCGATCAGGATATGGTAGTCCCTGAAATTGTCGATAAGAATCCCTGCACGATCCTGGAATGCGACCGTAGGTCGTTTTCGTTTGATGTCCATCGTCAGCAATCGCGCTCGGTGGTTGAAGTCCGGCAGCACGCGATCATTGAAGAACACCAAGAGCAGGGCGAGAATCGTCCCGGCAAGAAGAGCGGGCAGGATGAGTCCGACGATGCTGACCCCAAGCGAGCGCATGGCAACGATCTCGTTGTCGCCGCTCAACCGGCCAAACGCCATAAGGCTGCCCGCTAGGACAGACATGGGTACCGCCAGCGCGACCTGCCAAGCCGTGTGGAGGAAGAAGAGCTCCGTTGCAACTTCCCAAGACACACCACGTCCCAGAATCATATCCACCTGCTGCAGGATCGTATCCAAGACCAGCAGAAACATGATCACCGAGAAACTGAACAGAAACGGAGCGATCTGCTCGCGGACGAGATACCACCGAAGGATCATTCTGAGTTCAACACCTTGTTTCATTTCGGTTTAGACCTGCACACCGACGAATATAGGCTAAGGCCTCCCGGCAAGGAAGGTGACCACACTAGGTCTGTCGTCGCACAGCCATCGTCTTCAAACGATTTTCCCTTGCCACACTACCGGCCCTATGCTATGTTTTTTTGTCCTCAANATCGGCGCAAGTGCTTATTCTGTGGGCATTTCCGACGATCCAACACACCTTCCTGAGCACTGATAGAAATGTCTCGAGGCTTGCGTTGAGGTTCAAGCTCAACGCCTCCCAGAATCCGCGACGCATCCCTCTGCTCGCCATGCTCCTGCTTGTCTGCTCAAGCTTGCCTCCTGCAGCATACGCCCAGGTCGGACTTCAGGTAGAAGAGTCCCTCGATCTCGAGCAATTTTCGGGTCCCCCGCCCAGAAAATCAAGAGCCCCTGAGCCTTGGCCGCCGAGGTTCCAGTCCCCGCGGAACAAGATGCTCAAGACAGGCTACACCCTCATCGACGAAGACAGATTGATCGTCCTCGTCTATAAGGAAATCGCCGGCGACGTCCACGGCATACCACTTTTGGCATCNTTCAATGACTTCAACCAGATGCGGCACCGGTTCGTCCGAAGCCAGATCATGCGCAGCACGATCGGAAAGAAGATCACTCGCACACGAAGCGAGCGCGAGGGGCTTGTGGACATCAAGATCCCGTTCAAGGTGCCCCGTGGACTGAGCGCTATCACTGGAGGAGACGAGACTCGGCTCAACATAACGGCGCGCCAGCGCCTCGACTTATCGGGGCTCAGCCAGTTCACTGACGGAGAAGCGCAGTCTGCTGCGATCCGGAACTCTAAATTCCCACAAATCGCATTCGAGCAGGAATCCCAGGTCAACGTATCCGGCGAAATCGGAGACAAGATCTCCGTGAACCTTGAGCAGAACAGCAACCGCCAGCTNGACCTAAGTGAGTCTCTCCGTCTCCGCTACGATGGAGACGAGAATGCGATCATACGCACGATCGAGGCCGGGAACACGAACCTGACCCTTCCCGGCACTCGCCTGATCGGCTTTACGGGAGGCCGCGGCGGGCTGTTCGGTATCAAGGCCGAGGGCACNATCGGTGGGCTCGACCTGACCGTCGTCACTACACAGGACAAGGGGTCGAGCAACCGGAAGTCCTTCCAAGGCCAGGCGGAGGAGTCGGCCAACACACTCCGCGACCATCAGTTCATGTCGAACATCTACTTCTTCTTCGACTCNACCCACAGGAACGCCTTTCCCGACGACCCNCCTTCTAGGGACCAGCTTGATGTCAACTCTGTCGACCTNTACATCAACGACTTCAACGAGATCAATGACATAGAGGATCGGGCCGTACCCGGGATTGCATACGCCTTCTGGAACAACGATGGCACCCCGAACGATCTCAGTTCACGCAGCGTAACAGACGGAATCCAGGAGGGCTCNTATCACCAGGTCGACCGAAGCCAGTATTTGGTCGACGCGAGGGGCTACCTGATNATGACCGGTGTTCGCGTCGCGACCGGATCGGCGCTTGCAATCGCCTATCGGACGAGTGATGGCAGACGTTTCGGGGACGTCGGATTCATCCAGGGAGGCGGTCAGGACCGCATTCGACTCAAGCTCATAAAGGCCCGAAACCCCAGAGCCGAGTCTGCGACGTGGCCGCTCATGTGGCGAAATGTCTACAACCTAGGTGGGCGGAACATCGAACCCAACGGGTTCGACCTTCGCATCCTGAAAGAAGTCGCGGGGCGCGAGCCAGTGGACAGCGAAGGCGGTCGACCATACATCCAAATCCTCGGGCTCGACACGCGCACCAACGGGTCTTCTTCATCCAGCCCTCCAGACAACATCGTCGATACGGACAGCGGGAGTAACATACCCGGCCTCAACCTCGCACTGGGCCACNTGGTCTTCCCAGACCTCGAACCCTTCGGTACGGGCAGCCTGAGCGCGGACATAGAAGAAGGCGTACCCGAGCTCTATTCTGAGAGCAACAGGCAGACCCGCGCGGAGAAAAGCAAATACCTGATCCAAGTCCTCTCCCAGAGTCGTGCAACCAGATTCAACCTGGGAGCCGAGGTCCTTCAGGACAGTGAAGTCGTTACGCTCAACAACAGGAGGCTTGAGCGAGGCAAAGACTACACGATCGACTACAATTTCGGAAGCATCTCCTTCATTGGGGAGGCCGCCAATCTGGTCTCCGACCCCACGGCCAATCTGAAGATGGACTTCAGCTCGAAGGACCCCTTTGGCGGGTTCGGACAGCAGAAGAGTCTACTTGGTGTCCGTCTGGAACATCCAATCCAGAACCAGCAGTCCTTTGTGGGAATGACACTGCTCTACAGCAATCAGACCACCCCCGCACAACGTGTCCGAGTCGGCGAAGAACCCGCACGTACTCTGATCTGGGACGCCAATGCCAGACTGCAGTTCAAGCCACAGCTCCTGACCGATTTCGTCAACACGATCCCCTTTGTTAACTCGACCGCACAGTCCCGGTTCGATATGGACGTCGAGATAGCGCAGAGCATTCCAAACCCGAACACAAAAGGGATCGCCTACATCGACGACTTNGAAGGTTCACAGGACGAACTCCGGTTCTCGATCTACAAGAACGCGTGGCAACATTCAAGTACGCCAACTCGTAATGGTTCTCCACTTTCGTCAGTGACGTTACCGCAGGGGCGGCTCGCTTGGTATACCCCGATCGATCGCGATCGAACGAACCTGCTCCGAATCCAGCCAAACCGAGAAGACCTGACGACCGAGCAGTCCATCATAGACATCCTGAGACTTCGCTTCGAACCGGCACGAACGAACGGATTTCCCAGATCTACGAGAGACAACACCTCAGGATCAGGCCTCAGGTCCTGGGCCGGTATGATGGGGAACCTGGACGGCTGGGATCTCTCGCGTTCCAAGTTCCTCGAAGTCTGGATCCGCGGAAGAGACGGCCGATTCCACATTGATCTCGGAGAAATCAGCGAGCAAATTGACCTGCCTCTCGACGACCCGTTCAACAACCCCAGACCCACAAGCTTCCGGACCGAGGACGAACCCCTCGGAGGTCTGCCGACAGGTGACGGCATCACGACCGCCAAGGAAGACATTGGGCTGGACGGTCTGACGGACGTGGAGGAGGCTGAGATATTCGCACTGCTGTTCCCGGGTCAACCCGTCCCAGCCGATCCTTCAGGAGACAACTTCTCGGATGTTGACCTCTCGAAGAGCTCCGAAACCGAGGAAAATCTTCGGTATCCTCCCGGGATCAACGGAACCCAGAACAACAATTCGGACCGGGTATCGATACCAAACACGGAGGATCTGAACAGCAACGGGTTCCTCGACACACAGAACCACTACATCCGTTACAGCTTCGATCTCAGCACGAACCGGGGATACAACCCTAGCACGGGGCTTTATGACGGTCCTTCGGTTCTTGTCGAGGGCACGGAATCCGACAGAATAAGCGGTGGTGCGTCCAACCCGCCCTGGAGGCTGATCCGAATACCGCTGGCCGGTACTCGGACACCGAGAACGGTCGAAGGCTCTCCTGACACGACATTCGCGAGCCCGATCGATTTCGTGCGTTTCTGGATCGAGGGAGATCGCCCTTTCACGCTGTCCTTCTTCGAGCCCAAAGCCGTGGGTAACGACTGGCTGGAGGAGGATCCTTCCCCGACATCCCTGTCCGGTGATTTCGAAGTCGCCGCCATCGGAACCGACAACCCGATCTACGAATCCCCACCCGATCTTGATCTGGAGCGAGATCCAACAACCGGATTGACGCTGACCGAGCGCTCGCTTGCGATCAAGTTCGAAGATCTGTTTCCGGGAGAAAGTCGATCGGCATCGCGTACGTTCGTTAACGGTGAGGACTACACGCGATACGGCAAGATGCGTTTGTTCGTGCACGGCGGTAACAACAATCCAGCCTCCGAAGCCGCGAGCCGTCACTTCCCAGCCTTAAAGGATACGCTGTCCGGTGAAATCAGCCCGGTTGAGCTATACCTTCGATTCAGTCCCGCCAAGGACGACACGAATCACTTCTACGAGTATCGCTCGCGCGTCTACCGCGGCTGGGCGCCCGAAACCAACACGCTCGACATCGACCTTGAGTTAATGACACAGCTGAAGGGCCAGCTTCTGGACTTCCAGACGCAGGGGATCGAAAACGTCGATACGATTCTCGTCTTAAACGCCGGCGAATTGCCCACATCGTTTATTCGCGGGAGAAACGAGATACAGGCGACAGAGGACGACAACATCTATGTGGTCCGAGGCGACCCATCGCTGAACCGCATCAANTCCTTCACTCTTGGCATCAGAAACCGGGGCGAGATGGTTCTCGACGGCGAGAGCGAGTTGTGGGTCGATGAACTCACGGTAGACAATATCCGCAAGCAGAGGGCAGTATCAGGCCTCTTAAGCCTGAGAACCGTGCTCGCCGATCTCGGAAACCTCAACCTCGAGCTTGAACGCCGGAGCGGCGATTTTCAAGACCTCCAGGGAGCGGCCACAGGCAACACGACATCCCGCATCAACCTCAATACCGACATCAACCTTGACAAGTTTCTGCCGTCGGCTTGGCAGACCTCAATTCCTCTCAGATACAGCTACAACCGAACAAGCAGCGTGCCAAGGATCAGACGAGGGTCCGACATCGTCCTAACCGATGCGCAGAAAACGACCGAGAGTGACATCAACAGCCAAAGTCGCCTGAACGTTACATTCCGAAAGTCGCCCGCAAGAGAGAACCCGAAGCTCGTGTCACGACTGTTCTTCGATAAGGTGAACGCCTCGCTCAGCCTNGTCGGAACGAATTCCGCAAGTGGCGCGATCACCAGAAGACGTTCCTCAGACCAGAACCAGCTGAATGGCACGTTCAACTACGATGTCACTATCCCACAGAAGACGGGAATCAAGCTTTTCACTTGGGTGCCGAAGGTGAAAAGATTAAAGGAATCCCAGTTCTTCTACCTGCCGAGCACGATGCGATACCGTCTCCAGTTCACGAGGCAGCTCAGGGATCAGCAAGACTTCTCGGCCGTAGCCGGCGACACTAGTGACGTCATCAGGACAAATACAGAGAGCTTCAATCTCAACGAGAACTACGAGATAAAGTTCCTGCCTTTCCGGAGTTTAACGACCGATTTCAAGATGAACATCACGCGGGACCTGAGGCAGTCTCTAACGTTTACCGGACTCCAGTTCGGCCGCGAGAACGGACGGCAGCAAACGTTCACGGCAGCCTACACACCGCGGATCTTCAACTGGCTCACGACAAACGGCCAGTATAACGCGAACTACCGAGAAAACCTCGAGACCGGCGGACAACGTACACCAAACGGCAACGCGAGGAGAGGCCTGACCGTCAACACACAGAACCAAGCAAGTGTCAGGCTTGGATTAAACCTGCCGGCGCTGTTCAGACCCCTGATACGCAAGGGCAAGGCCCTCAAGACCGTTGGCAAGGCGGTCTCAGCAATCTCGAACATGAATGCACAGGTCGGCAGGAACAAGACCTTCAACAACTTCGGCCTGACCGGTCGGCCATCGTTTAAGTATCAGTTCGGGTTCTCCGACACGATCCGAGTTCCGTTGCTGGAGGGCCAATCCCTGACGCGAACCCCGACGTTAAACGTCACAGACCGTATCGACGTAAACGCCTCGATCCGGCTGCCGCTCGGCTTGAGCGTCCAGTCCGGCACGAACTTCAACCACACGCGAGCCTCCGGAAACGCCGATACGGAAGACAAGCGTCGTACACTCCCCGACCTAAAGTTCAGCTGGCGCGGCGTTCACAAAGGCCCCGTCCTCAGGTGGCTCTGGACAAGCGCCAACCTGACTTCGAACTTCCAGCTATCGACCACAAAACGGGGCGAAGGCGGACTCGGTGATACCTCGATCACAAATGACATTCAGGAGCGCAAGTTGAGCCCAATGATCTCGTTGTCCACGCGCTGGAAGAATGGCATGTCGACAACTGTCCAGACAAACAGGTCACATTCTACAGACCTCCGGTTCCAGAGGAACGTGCAGGCGGACGAAGACGGTGCCTTCCCAACACTCGAAGAGCGAACAATCGGAACGACCGTAACGAACACGAGTAATCTTCGCGCACAGTTGCGGTATTCAATCAAACCCAAGATATTCGAGTCGCTTCAGAGCAACATCGATATGGACTTCACCTTTCAGATGTCGGACAACACTCAGATAGAGCGCCCCCGTGTCGTGCCCGAACCCGAACCCGGAGAGGAACCGCAAGACGAGATCATCCGCCGGAATGAAAGCACTTGGTCCGGTCAGGTAGGTGCGCAGTATCGCTTCAGCGAGAACTTCACGGGCGGGCTGTCNTTCCGGCACGAGCGACGCAAGGATCNGTTGAGGGAATTGACCAACAATACATACGAATTCAGACTCTTCGGGGAGATCGAATTCAACTAAGCGCAGGTGCACCTTGTTTACCTTCAACCAGAATGAGCAGATCGCGATTCTCGTGCTGGCCGGTCCTCTGATCGTGGACTTAGCCATCTCGACCTACGACTACTTCTGGCCGGATGACATCGAGGAATTCGGAATCCGCAAGGCCGCGCTACCTGTGNCAGATACCTTTCCTAGAGAATCTCACCCCGCGTCCCAGAAANCCCGGCCGATCAACATCAACACGGCAGCCGCCGATGCCCTGACTACCCGGCCCCAGGTGGTCCTTATGACGGTCGAGCAGCTGAGCGACCCTGCGACAGTAGGCGCGCAGTGAGCATTGTCGGGATCCACGCAACTGGCGATTGCCTCCGACTCTGCGGCGTCAGCACCGACGGAGCCTTGAATTTCAGCGAAAACGTCGAATTCGCACGCCCGATATCNCTTACGGACCTAAAATCGCCCGAGGAGATCCTCGCACCCGCGATCTCGGAAACGATCCCTGACCGGGATGCGCCGGTATGTCTCGCATTGCCAGGCGGTGCATTCCAGATTCGCCGAGTACCGCTTGAACTGGCTGAGGATGTNGACCAGCGGAGCCAGGTGACGTGGGAGGTACAGCAGACGCTTTCTGCCANGGATGACGAGTATTCGATCGACTATCTAGTCCGAGGCAGCTCGGCGATCTGGGTAGCCATCCCAAATGTCTGCATAGAAGCCCTAGGCAAGGCTATGCAGGCCTGTGGATTGACCGTCGCCGGTCTGTGTGCGAGCCCAATTGCCGTAGCCCACGCGATACGACGACACAGGCCTAAAGGCAGGACCAGAGGCATACTCGTCGATGCCGGCTGGATTTCTGTCGTGGATCTGGAAGACAGAAACCTCGTGTCGGCAAGTGCGCATTGCCCTCGAGAACCCGAAGAGTTGACCCGGGCAGCCGTTCGCCGTCTCGAGGAATCGGACAGCGCAGAGACCTACGTGCTCGGCGACGCCTCCGTACTGGACCACATCCAGGGAAGCCAAGTCGGGTCGATCAACCTCCTGCACCCCGACACAGAGACAAATTCTGACACGCTGCACTCCGTGGCCTACGGGGCTGCACTCTATATCCTTAGCGGAAAGACGCTATGAGCATCGCTCTCTATCCGGGCACATTCGACCCGATGACCTTCGGACACATAGATCTCGCCAAGCGTGCGCTCAAGATCTTTGATCGTGTCGTAGTCGCGATCGGCGTGAACCCACAGAAGAACCCGATCTTCAGCGCCGAAGAACGTTCGGACATGATCCGCGAGGCACTGAACGATGACCGATTCGAGGTGGACTCGTACGAGGGACTGACCGTTCACTATGCCGAAAAGCGCGGTATCCACACGGTCATTCGAAGCCTCAGGACTCTTGACGAGTTCGAATCGGAGATCGCCATGACGACGGCCAACCGGGTTATGCTGCCCGAGTTCGAGAGCATCTACCTCCCACCCAGCTCGCAATACGCTCANATAAGCTCGACGCTCGTTCGNGTCATCGGGCAGTTCGGCGGCGACCTNTCCCCCTTCGTCCCNCCGCATATCGAAAAGCGNCTGCGGNAGGTCTTTCCTCAGGCGTAANCNCCCTCTGCCTTNCAACTCAGTGTCTGCGTAGGTATAGTTCGATACCATGTTTGTCGATCAAGTTAAAATGTATGTGCGATCGGGTTCCGGAGGGAACGGGTGCAAGAGCTTCCGGAGGGAAAAGTTCATCCCTCGTGGCGGTCCTGACGGTGGCGACGGGGGCAACGGGGGAAATGTGGTCTGTGTTGTCGAACCTCACCTGTCGACGCTTCTAGACCATCGGTACCAGCAACACGCAAACGCGGATCGTGGAGAACACGGCAAAGGCAAAAACCGAACGGGCAGCAACGGAGAGGACTACACGCTAAGCGTACCGCCCGGAACGGTCGTCAAGAACGTCGAGACAGGTACTATTCTGGCCGACCTGACCGAGGCAGGCGATCGGGTCGTGATCGCTCCCGGCGGTCGTGGAGGCCGCGGAAACGCGAAATTTGCGACCCCTACCAACAGGGCTCCAGAGCGAACTGAGCCGGGCTCACCGGGACTAGATCTCGAGATCGAACTCGAGCTCAAGCTAATCGCCGACGTCGGTCTTGTGGGGCACCCAAACGCTGGAAAATCGACGCTGCTGTCGCGGATCTCGGCCGCCCATCCAAAGATTGCAGACTACCCGTTCACCACGCTTCAACCCAACCTCGGCATAGTCCCATACGAAAACTTCAACAACTTTGTCGTTGCTGACATCCCCGGCCTGATCAAAGGAGCACATGAAGGGAAAGGCCTCGGAATCCAGTTTTTGAGGCATATCGAACGAACCCGCGTGCTCCTTTTCATGGTAGACGTGTCCAGTCCCAACCCTGAAGCGGACCTTCTTGTGCTCCGGAACGAGCTAGAACACTTCAGCCCCGTACTCCTCAAGAAACCCTCGCTCCTTGCCGCTACAAAGATTGACGTACTCCCACCTGAGAGCAGGAAGGTCGAGCGCATCGATGACTTTGAAGCTATCCCCATCTCGTCTGTATCCGGCGAGGGCATAGACATCCTCATCCACACGCTGGGTGACATCGTCACGAACAGTCGATCATCCGATGCGTAATGATTCTGAGACTTCCGTGGTCTTGTCCGAGAAAATCTCTCCGAGCAAGATGCCACAGCTTCTATGCAATATCGGATTCGCTGGTAAACAGAAAGAGGGCACATCCAGTTTGGATGCACCCTCTTACCTCATATTCCGACTATGAGTCTGACTAGAATCTTCGCATCAGGCTGACGATCTTCCCGGCGATCCTGAACTCCTGATCCGGTTCGACAACGATCGGTGAATAAGACTCGTTCTCAGCGATCAACTGCACACCGTCTCCGTCCACATAGTAGCGCTTCACCGTCGCCTCTCCGTCGATAATCGCCACGATGATCTCTCCTTGGTTTGCCGTCGTCTGGTGTCGCGCGAGCACATAGTCACCGTCCAGGATCCCGACATTAACCATGCTATCCCCTTCCACCAGGAGGGCGAAGACGTCACCACTCGATAGAAAACTCGCGTCGACTGCCACGGTCTCATCGGCATTCTCGATCGCCAAGATAGGCTGACCAGCCGCAACGCGTCCGAGCACAGGCACCTGCCGAACGTCAGCCGTGCTCACGTTGGGCACATCCCTCTCAACCTGCTCGGTCAACTCAATCCCGCGTGAGAGCATTGGTCTGCGTTTGATGTGCCCCTTCTTTTCCAGAGCGGCAAGCGTCGTTCGGACGCCATTTGTGGATGCTATCTCGAATTGATCCATGATCTCCCTGATCGTCGGCGGATACCCCTTCTTCCGGATCGCGCGTGCAATGAAATTGTAAATCTCCTGCTGGCGCTGTGTCAGTTCTCTAGGCATAGATTTGATCCCTTTCGGTCAGTCACTAGGGCTACACAACAAGTGCACATATGAATATAGTGCACATCCGTGCAAGTATCCAGCCAAAATGACAAAAAACCAATATCACTGCGGATTTCAGTCTGTTACGTGTGGTGACACCAAATTGGTCAGCTTGGCGAGTAGTTTTCGTGGCCCCGCAGTTCGCCCGTCCAACAGTTTCAAGGATCAGAAGACTAGGCAACTGGCAGGGCTACAGCTAAGCAACAATGGACTGGCGCCTCTATCATTGCGTTCACTTGGTGAGTGGGCTTGGTCATCACGGTCCCGGTAGGCCTTTGCTCTCCCAAACTGATGCATCTACGGCCCACAGCCTTATAGGTCCGTGCCCGAAACGGGGCAATCCTTGACACCATTCCGGGGCGACAGTATGTTCCCCAACATGTTGAAATTTAGTAAACTACGTGCTCAGGAGCCCCTTTGAAGCGCTTGCGCTACAACAGTTGGATGCCATTCTCGTGGCACGGCATCCGGATCGAGATCCCCGAGGAATGGAACCCGGGCAAGATCGTGGGAGACCCGAAGTCTGGTAATGTGCGACTGGACGATACCGAGATCATTCGGGTCGAGCTGGAGTGGAAATCAGCCGAGGGAGACAACCGCGTCGACCGGATCGTGGATCGGTATATCGAGGGTCTTGCCAAACAGGCGCAGAAGGAAAAGCGGTCATTGAACGTCGAGCGGCGTATCGATTCGCTCGCCCTCATGGATCTTCCCTTCGACGATGTAACGACTTTCTCCTGGCGTTCCTCTTTCGATGTCCACACGCTCGCCTGCTACAGTGACCTCTCCGACAGACTGATCTTTGTCCGGGTCATGTCACGACCCGAAGAGGATGCGACCGAACTGCTCCAGCGGGTCTTTGGATCCCTTGGGGACACGGCCATCGAGGCCGAGCAATCTTGGTCGCTCTTCGGACTTGAAGTCACATCTCCGCCGGGCTACGGGCTTGAAGAATACGACCTCAAATCCGGGCACATTCGACTGCAGTTCGGGTCGGGCAAGTCCATCCTTCAGGTCGATCGAATTAGCTTGGCGAATGCGTTGCTCTCGGGGATCTCGCTCTCCGACTGGTACACCGGGTTCTTCGGGAAGGATCTGCGCTACGTCAATTATGAGGTCTCTTCCTGGGACACCCAGGGAGATGATGGCATCGCACTCGAGGGTGTCCCTAAGAGCAGGGCGCAGAGCTTGCTTCAACCTCTGCCATTCTGGGATGCGCGACCGCGTCGATTCTATACCGCACGTGCGTGGCTCGAAGCTGAGGAAAACCGGATTCTGACTGTGCAGTCTTTCTGGCGAACCCCAGAGGAGGCGCCGGACATCGACACGGTCGCAAAGTCTGCCGTCCAGACCCACCTCCCCACCACCTCCGAAGCAGACTGACCTTTCTGGACGTCACGTTCCAGGCCCTACTGATACGGATGGGATCCGACATGACTTCCTAGAGACGAAATAGCCCGCGTGGTTGATCCTATGACACCCGAACAGCTCGCCTACGCTCAGGTGGGTGCGGGCCGTATAGTTAGGAATCAGACGGACCGAATCCCCTTCGACAATGCGAACAGCGGGTATGCACGCTATTACTTCAGATTGCAAATCGAGAACCCCGAGTGGCGGCAGTTGATCGATCTGGCGACCGTTTTACCTTCGTTGGAGTCTATCTGGGAGACAGACGCCTTTCACTGCACAGGCACCAAGCGGCGACTATTCTCTCTCCGGTGCCCAGATCCAGAAGCTTCACAGCGTCATCGGCGATGTGTTGAGGGACGCGATGGGCGAAATAATGATCTCGGACTTGCCATCCCCCTTAATCGTCGTCAATTTTAGGATGCCTAAATTCAACGAAGAGAATGGTCGGACTAGGTTTGCACGAGCCACACAGCGTTCTCGGCACCCTGTTCCGAGTTTGGAGGAAGAGCCGGACTGGATAATGCGATCGATCCCGTGCGCTCCTGCAGGGACTGTGGTGATCCCTAACATCATGTGCTGGCGCGGAGGGACCGAGAAACGGTCGAATAGCGCGTGGATCACGATGGGGGTCGGATACACGCCACTGTGGTTCCGGGTCGGACGCAGCGAGAACACACTTCCGCACAACAGATACGAGTCGCTATCCGATCGCACCCGCAAGTTCTGCCGGCCGATCGTAGCTTTGCCCAAATAAAGATGTTCAGAAGACAGCCCAAGATCGGCCGTGAGGCCATGCTAAAGTCGAAGCCGGCCAGGAACGATGCGCTAACCTGGGAAAGGGACGCGAACGACGAGATCGTGATCACAGTCGAACGACGGACGGACTGGAAAGCGAGGGTGCTCTCGAAAGTCTTCTGGATCCCCGAGAACAGAACACTGCTGCTCGATCAGATCGGCGCTCAGGTGTGGGAGATGTGCGACGGAAAGACTTCCGTCGACGCGATGATCCGGAAGCTCAGCAAGAACCACAAGCTGAACCTAAAGGAGGCCGAAGTATCGCTCCTCACATACCTGAAGAGTCTCGGCAAGAAGCACCTAATCGGCTTCCTGGTCGAGAAGGACGACTTGCCCAAGCGCAAGCCGAAGAAGAACTCGAGCGGCAAGGCTTGGGGACAGTGAGAGCTTGGGACCTACAAAAAAAGAGAAAGGCGACTCCACGAAGGAGTCGCCTTCTTTCGTTACGCATAGAATGAGCCAAGTCTATTCGACTGACTTATGAACGACCTCCGAGGCCGGCATGTGCAGTGAAGTCGACGCTTCCGTCAGCTTCGATAGCGGCGTAAAAAAGAGCCCAAAGACGAGAGTAGCAGCCAAAAGAATCGCGAGCGACACGTTGGCCAGACCCGAGACGAGGATCGGTTTCGCCCCTTCCTCGGGATCATCCAAATACATCGTCCTGACGATCCGCCAGTAATAGTAGAGAGAAACAGCGCTGTTGAGGACGCCGACCAGTGCAAGCCACCAGAGCCCCCCTTCGACGACTGCCGCGAAGAGATACACCTTACCGATAAAGCCGGCCGTCGGCGGGAGCCCTGTCAGCGACGCAAGAAAGACGGTCATCACTGCTGCCAGGAATGGTGCACGCCACCCCATCCCCTTGTATTCACCGATGTCTTCGCTTCCTGTCTTCTCGGNGATCAGGATGACAACCAAGAACGCGCCAAGGTTCATGAACAGGTAGACCGCTGTGTAGAACATGATCGCCTGGAGCCCCGCAGGCGAGAGCATCACGATCCCCATCATCATGTAGCCCGCGTGTGCGATACTCGAATAGGCCAGCAGTCGCTTGAGGTTGTTCTGCCAGATCGCCGTCANGTTGCCCAGCGTCATCGTCGCGGCTGCAATCACGGCAAGAAGATTGGGCCACTCACCGCCCAGCACCTCCCCCGTCATCCCGTCGAAAGATGAGAACCCGAGGTAGAAGAACCGGGCGATCATCGCAAACCCGACCGCCTTAGGCGCGACGGACAGGAATGCGGTCACCGGAGTCGGCGCGCCCTGGTAAACGTCGGGGCACCAAAAGTGGAACGGCACAGAGGCAACCTTGTAGCCGAACCCGGCCATCGCCAGTGTCGCAGCCACAAATAACGTTACATCGGGCGCATCTCCGGCCGAGAGAGAGGCCCCGATACCGTGAATGTCGAGCGTTCCCGTCAGGCCGTAGAGAAGGCTGAAGCCGTAGAGCATCACGCCCGAGGACACTCCTCCGTAAACGACATACTTCAGGGCAGCCTCGTTCGAACGACGAACGTGCTTTTGGTAGCCGACGAGGATAAACGAAGGGATCGAGACCAGTTCGAGTGCCAGATACATCATTAGGAGGTTCGACGCCGAAGCCATGAGGAACCCACCAAGACCGACGGTCAAGAAGACCGCGTAGAACTCGGCATACTTATGGTCAATATCGCTCGACTGGAGACCGAAGACGATCACAACGAGGGTTGTGACCACAACCAGAAGCTTGAAGTAGAGGCTGAAAGGATCGAGGGCCAACATCCCTACAAACAGTGCTTGAGACGGTTGACCGTAGAGATCGATGATGCTGAACAGCGCCGCAACGAGGGTAACGACCGTCAAACCGGTCATAAGCTCCCTGTTGTCTCCTGACAGAACCAGATCCAAGATCACGATCACAAGGATACCGACCGTCAGGATGATCTCGGGCAAGGCTAGACCGAGACTGCTGATGTTTGCGGCGATGGCCTGTTGGATAACTTCAGTCAAGTTTGTCTCGTCTTAGAAGCCTGCGGCCATTCCGCTGGTCGAACTGAGTGTCTGAGAAAGCTGGCTCAGGGATGCCGAGATCAGGTCGAGCACCGGTGCCGGGTAGATGCCGAGCAGGATAACCAACACGGCAAGCGGCGCAAGCATCGCGATCTCACGACTGTTCACCTCGACCAGATCCTTGTTCCGCTCGTTGAACGAGCCCATGAACAGACGTTGGAAGGCCCAGAGCATATAGGCCGCCCCAAGCAGGACGCCGAGGGTCCCGATGATCGTCAGAGTTCGATGAACGGGGAATGCCCCAAGGAAGCATAGCGCCTCGCTTATGAACCCTGACATACCCGGCAGCCCGAGCGCCGCGAAATACGCCACCATCGTGATGCTCCCGTAGACCGGCATGTGCGTCCAGAGACCGCCAAAACCCAGCTGGCCGCGGAGTTCCGGATCCTTGTAGTCGTTCGGGAAAACGATATAGCGGTGGTGTGCCTGGTCGTAGATCACGCCCACCAGAAGGAACAGCATTGCCGTAATCGTCCCATGATTGAACATCTGGAAGACTGCTCCGTTGATTCCGTGCACGGTGAAGGCCGACATCCCCAGAATCACGTAGCCCATATGGCTAATACTCGAGTAAGCCACTAGCTTCTTCAAATCGGTCTGCGCGAGCGCGCAGAGTGCACCGTAGATGATGTTGACAACCCCGATAAAAGCGAGAAATGTGCTGAAATAGTGCGACGCATCCGGCAGCATTGGATAGTTAAATCGCAGGATCCCGTAGGTCCCCATTTTCAGCAACACACCGGCCAGAATCACGGAGATCGCCGTTGGAGCCTCGACGTGAGCATCCGGGAGCCAAGTATGGAACGGGAAGAGCGGCACCTTGATGGCGAACCCGATGAACATCGCCATCCAAAGCATTAAGGCGGCGGACTTACCGAATATCACACCTGATTTCAACCACTCGGAGTGATTTCCCTGATCCATCATCAGGAGCATGTTGAAGGTGTGCTCCCCTGTCGAAGGATCTGTCGTGTTGAAGTACATCGCTAGCATCGCAAGAAGGAGCAGCACGCTGCCCGCAAGCGTATACAGGAAGAACTTGATCGCCGCGTATTCCTTCCGGGGTCCACCCCAGATACCGACCAGGAAGTACATCGGAAGGAGCATCACTTCCCAGAACACATAGAACAGGAAGAAGTCAAGCGAGACGAACACGCCCTGCATACCCGTCTCTAGCAGCAGGAACAGCGCGAAGTAGCCCTTCACGCCCTTCTCGACCTTCCATGCAGCGGGAACGCAGATCGCGCTGATCAGCGCTGTGAGCAGAACCATCGAAACGCTGAGACCATCAATACCGATGTGGTATTCGATGTTGAACGATGCGATCCATGGCAGCTTGACCACGAACTGCATGCCCGGATTCAGCTGATCATATATGCCGTATAGCCACGCAGCCAGTACAAGACAGACCAGCGTCGTCACCATCGCAACCCAGCGAATGATGTTCTTCTGGTTCCCTGGCAGGATGAGGATCACCACCGCACCCATCACCGGGATAAATGTGAGCAATGTCAGAATCCACTGATCCATCAGAAGCGTTCCCCCCTGGTCAAACGACCATTCTCGCGACCATCAACACGACGATACCCGCAAGCGCCAAAACCACGTAGGTCTGAAGCCGACCGGTCTGGACACGTCGCAACTGACCACCGGCCTCGATGATCGTGTCGGCCACGAGATTAACGAGCCCGTCGACAACCTTGTTGTCAAACAAACCGTGCAGCCAAGCCAGAGCCCGTGTGAAGTAAGCTGACAAATTGACGATGCCGTCCACGATCCAGGTGTCGAACCAAGCCAGGATCATCCGCAGGCTCATCGTACCCTTGAGAAAGCTGGCGGCATACATCTCGTCGAAGTNCCACTTGTTGTGGAGCGCACGGAACAGCCAAGACCGTTCCATCAGTCCCGCCTCATACTCCATCATCTCCTGACGCTTGTTGAAGTACCGCTTGTAAGCGACAAAGGTGCCGGTGAAGGCAAGAATGATTGAAAGTGCCATCGCCGGGTAGTGTGCTTTATGTGCCGGGTCGTCGTGCCCGCCTGAGGCGGCCAATGCCTCCCCTTCGGATCCCGGGATCGGATTGAGAATGTGTGCCGCCTGGGCAGCCACTTGTTCCGGCTTCTGGACCAAGTCGTAGAACCAGCCGGTTCCGATCGGATTCGGGCTGTAGAAGAACCACAGGCTCAGCAGCGACAGAACCACCAGCGGAATCGTCATCGCTTTCGGGTTCTCGTGGGCACGTTTTGCACGCTCGTCCGAGGGTGTTCCGTAGAACGTCACAAAGACGAGCCGGAACATATAATANGCCGTCAGCACAGCAGCGCCGAACCCGAAGATCGGGATCAGGATATGCTTCGGATCGTAGAAGAACCCGAAGCCGAGTGCGCCGGCCAGGATTGCATCCTTACTTAGGAACCCTGATGTCAGCGGGAAACCGGCGAGCGCGACCGTTCCGAGCAGGAACGTCCAGAAAGTGATCGGCATCCTGTCCTTCAGCCCACCCATGTTCCGCATATCCTGGGGGTCGACGTGATGATCGTCGCCATAGGCGTGGTGCATCGCGTGTATCACGCTACCCGACCCCAGGAACAGACAAGCCTTGAATGCGGCGTGCGTAACCAAGTGGAAGAACCCTGCCACGTATGCGCCGACACCCAGCCCCATGATCATGTAGCCGAGCTGACTAATCGTGGAGTAAGCGAGCACGCGTTTGATGTCATACTGCGCGACTGCAATCGTCGACCCAAGGATCGCAGTGATCGCACCGATATAGGCGATCACCACCATCGCGTCAGGTGTCAGGATTGGGAACATCCGCGTCACCATGTAGACACCGGCGGCAACCATCGTGGCAGCGTGGATAAGAGCACTGACAGGTGTCGGACCTTCCATGGCGTCGGGTAGCCAGACGTGCAGCGGAAACTGTGCCGACTTGCCGATCGCGCCGCAGAAGAGACAGAGACCCGCAGCTGTCAGCAGCCAGCCGTCAACTTTTCCTGCTGCTACGCCTTCGTAGACGCTTGCGTAGTCGAAGGCCCCGATCTTCCAGAACAGGATCATGATCCCGACAAAGAAGCCGAGGTCCCCGATGCGGTTAACCAGGAAAGCCTTCTTTGAGGCGTTGGCCGGTGCATCGCGCTCAAACCAGAAGCCGATCAAGAGATACGAACTCAGACCGACCAACTCCCAGAAGACATAGAGGAGAAGGAAGTTGTCGACTAGAACAAGGCCCAGCATTGAGAACGAGAAAATGCCGAGGAACCCGAAGAACCGGCTGTACTTCTCGTCGCCGTGCATGTACTCAGTCGAATACAGGTGCACGAGGAAGCTCACAACAGTCACCACCATCAGCATGATCGCTGTGATNTTATCGATTAGTAAACCGACGACAATCTGGTGAGACGTCAGGTCGAGCCAGACGAACTGCTCAGATGTAATGCTGAAGTCAGGCGAGTAGGCTATGAAAGCCCTGATGAAGATCCACAGCGATAGCAGAAGCGCGATGCCGATAAACGTCAGCGGCACCCAGTCCCCACCTCGCGGGAGACGACGCCCGAAAAACGCCTGAACAGCGAAGCCGAGCAGCGGCAGAATCGGAATCAGTAGAATCAGTGCCAAGGGATCTCCAAACCTAGCCGCTCAGGCTGTCCATGCGGTCGACGGTGACCGTGTGGTGGTTTCTGTAGATGTTCAGCACAATGGCGAGTGCCACAGCTGCTTCTGCTGCAGCAAGAATGATCACAAACAGTGCGAAAACCTGACCGTTCAGTCCAATGTCAGAGAACTTCGAGAAGGCGACCAAGTTGATGTTGCCTGCATTTAGGATCAGTTCCACCCCCATCAGAACGCTAACAGCGTTTCGCCGTGTCGAAACGGCTAGGATGCCAAGCGAGAACAGCAGTGCGGAGATGACTAGGTAGTGTTCGAGACCGATCGTCATGCTTCACCCTCCTCGTCCGCATCATCCCCGCTCGCGAGCATGGACGCACCGATCAGCGCCGCAAGCAGAAGCATCGCTGCGATCTCAAATGGTAGGAGATACGATGTCATGAGCAGGTTCCCGATCTCCGTCGTAGAAGACGCCGGCTCGACGACTTCTACGGTCTTCCACTGTGTGCGAATCATAATCCACGCGAGGAGCCCAAAACCGACCCCGCAAATCAGCACGCTGCGCTTGAAATTCAGGCGCTCGGCGAGTATCCGCATGTCATAAATCTTGTTGGTTAGCATGACACCAAAGAGGAGCAGGACCAAGATCCCGCCAACGTAGACCATCACCTGAGCACCGGCCACAAAATCGGCACCAAGGAACACGTAAAGACCGGCCGTGCCGAAGAACGTAAAGAGGAGAGCAAACACCGCGTGGATCAGCCTGTTCGCGAACACTACGACCGCAGCGGATCCGACCGTGATCAGGGCCATAAGCCCGAATGCGAAAGTTGACAGGTCCATATCAATCAGCCGAAGCCGTCTCTTTCCTCTCGTCGTCGGAAGTTTGTGTTTCTGCATCATCGCTTGCGGGGTTCTCGTATTCCCAAGGCTTCGCATACTTATAAAGGAGGTCCGTTCGATCGTAGACGGAAGACTCATAGTTCGGCGTCATGATCAGACACTCAGTCGGGCACGGGTATGTGCACAGTCCACAATAGCAGCAAAGGGACATATCGATATCGAAGCGAAGCACCTTCAACCGCTTCTTCGTTCCCTTGGATGTCAGTCCAAGGTCTTCATCCGGCCCCGTCTTCTCCGTCTCGATGTAGATACAGTCGACTGGGCAAACGCGTGCACACTGATCGCACCCGATGCAATCATCGATATCATTGAACAGCTGGTTCCTCGCACGCTCGGGCATCTCCCACCGTTCATCCGGGTACTGCAAGGTGATTGAGGGCGTGAACAGGTGTTTGAGCGTGATGTTCATGCCCACCCAGATAGAAGCCAGCGACTGATAGATGTTGGTGAAGTAACGGCCCATATAACTGCTCTCCGTTCGTGACCCCTTACGCGGTCGCCCTCTGCTTCCGGCCCTCGACAAGGCCCCTTGCGGCAGAACGCAGGAAGAATGCAAAAATGACAACCGTGATTATACCTACGCCACCTGTCCCGATCGTCCTCAGCCATCCTGGTGCTTCCAAATCCCAAACAACCGACCCGATGATGCAGACGAAAGCACCTGGCGTCAGCACTTTCCAGCCCACAAACATCAGCTGGTCGACACGGAGCCTGGGGAGCGTCCACCGGATCCACATCTGAACGAACACCAGCCAGAACATCTTTAGGAACATCCAGAAAGGTCCAACCGGGGAATCCCCTCCCCAAGGCGCGTGCCAGCCACCCAGGAATACCGCCGCCGTAATAAAGCTTACACCAGCCATCGCCGCATACTCAGCGATGAAGAAGAAGGAGAAACGCATCCCGCTGTATTCGGTGTGATATCCCGCCACAAGCTCCGACTCGGCTTCAGGGATATCAAAGGGCGTCCGGTTAACTTCTGCAAGCGACGCGATGTAGAACAGAAAGAAGGCCAGGAACGTGAAGGGATTTCGGAAGACAAACCAGTTGGCGATCCCGCCAGATTGTGCGGCGATCAAATCCTGCAGGTTCAGTGAACCGACCAGCGGAACAATAGCCAGAAGCACCAGCGCGACCGGGATCTCATAAGAGACGACCTGTGCGGCTGAACGCATCGCACCAAGCAGCGCCCATTTGTTGTTCGATGACCAGCCTGCCATCAGGATGCCGATCACGCCAAGAGACGAGATCGCCAGCACGTAGAAAAGCCCGATGTTGAGGTTGCTCACCACCAAGCTTTCCGAGAAGGGGATGGCGATGTAGACGGCAAAGGCACCCGCAAAAACGAGAAGCGGCGCAAACTTGAACAGCTTGCTGTCCGCCGCTTCCGGGACGATGTCCTCCTTGAGGAGCAGCTTGATACCGTCGGCAAGCGTCTGAGACCATCCGTGCCATCCACCCACTCGCATCGGCCCAAGACGATCCTGCATGTGGCCCGACACCTTTCGCTCGAGCCAAACGAGAATCATGCCGAGAACGGCAACGACGGTCAGGAGTACAATCCCAGAAATAAGCCCCAAGATCAATGACAGTGTCCCNGGATCAAAACCAGCCAGAAATGGAACCGTCGCAACCAGGTCTCTTGCTATCTGCTGCATTAGCGGTCCACCTCTCCGAGAACTATATCGATACTACCGATAACCGCAATGATATCGGCCACGTAATGACCACGACAGAGATCGTTCATCGCCGCAATAGCCGTAAAGCACGGTGACTTGACCTTCACTCGATAGGGCACGTTCGANCCGTCGCTTATCACGTATATGCCCATCTCGCCTCGAGGCGTCTCGGACCGGAAGTAGCATTCCACATCCTTGGGCGGCCTAACATTCCTCGGCACGGCTGCATGTACGTCTCCGTCCGGAATCTGATCGAGTGCCTGGCGGATGATCTTGACACTTTCATTCATCTCGCGGATACGAACCATATAACGGTCCCAGCAGTCCCCGAGCTCGCCCATCTCCCCCGACCCGATCGGAACATCGAATTCGAACCGATCGTAGATCGAGTACGGGTCATCACGACGGAGGTCCCAGCGATAGCCCGACCCGCGCAGATTCGGTCCTGTTAGGTTGTAGCTGAATGCCGCCTCGAGCGGGAGGACGCCGACGTTGGCCGTACGCTCAATGAATATCTTGTTGTGGGAGAGTAGGTCGTTGTACTCGACCATCTTGCCCTCGAACTTGTCGAGGAACGCCGTGCACTTCTCGCCGAAACCCGGGGGCAGATCGTGCGACACGCCGCCGACCCAGATGTAGTTGTAGAGCATCCGAGCACCGCAGGTCATCTCGAACAGATCGAAAATGTCCTCACGCTCACGGAAGGCGAACAGGAATGGGGTGAAAGCGCCGATATCCATGCCGTAGGTGCCGAAGGACACGAGGTGGCTCGCGATCCGGTTCAGCTCGCACATGATGACGCGAACATACTCGACCCGCTCGGGAAGCTCGACTTCAAGCAGCTTCTCGACAGCTAAGCAGAAGGCTAAGTTGTTGTTCATGGCCGCCAAGTAATCCATACGGTCGGTAAAAGGCACGACNTGCGGATAACTCAGGCACTCGGCGTGCTTTTCGAAGCACCGATGGAGGTAGCCGATATGCGGCCGCACGTTGTCGACAATCTCCCCGTCGGTCTTCAGCTCGAGACGTAGNACCCCGTGCGTACTCGGATGCTGGGGGCCCATATTCAAGGTCATCAGCTCGCTCTCCAAGCTGTCGTCCTCAAGTTGCCCGAGATCAGGCACACCAGGATAGTCGACCGTCACCGTCGCTTCGGGAATTGCACCTTCTGGCCTGTCTGCAGTATTCGCCATCAGACCTCGACCTTCATCCCTCTGTAGTACTCCTGCACCTTGTAATCTTTCCTAAGCGGCCAGCCTTCCCAGTCGTCGGGACAGAGAATTCGTCTCAAATCGCTGTGACCTTCGAACACGATGCCGTACATNTCGTAGGCCTCACGCTCGTGCCAGTTAGCCACACGCCAGACGGCCTCGACCGTCGGCACCTTCGGTTCCTCCCGCCCCACTTCCACCTTGAGCGTGATCTTATGCTTCTTCGCGTAAGACCCGAGATTGTAGACGACCGTCATATGGTCTTCGTAGTCCACGCCTGACAGGCACATCAGAGACTCGAAATCCAGGTCCGAGTCTGTCAGCATATACTGGCAAACGTCTGCTATGGCTTCAGGTTTGACCCGAATCCAGGGATCCACGTTTTCAGTCAGATCGATGATCTGATCCCCAAACTTGGTTTCCAGGTTTTCGAAGATCTCCTGAGATGTCATAGCCTACCCGACCTTGGCGATCGTCTGACGACGAACCTTCTCCTGCAGGTTCATCACACCCTCCAGCAGAGCTTCTGGACGGGGCGGACACCCCGGAACATAAACGTCGACGGGAATCACTCGATCCACGCCCTTGAGCACGTGATACCCGTGCTGCCAGTAGGGCCCACCCGATGTTGCGCAGCAGCCCATCGCTATNACATACCGCGGCTCGGCCATCTGGTCATAAAGCTTCTTAACTCGGGTCGCCATCTTCAGGGTTACGGTCCCGGCAACGATCATCAAATCAGACTGCCTCGGCGACGCTCTAGGAATCATCCCGAACCGGTCCCAGTCATACCGAGAAGCGCCCGTCGCCATCATCTCGATNGCGCAGCAGGCAAGGCCGAAGGTCATCGGCCACAGGGCCGAGAGACGTGCCCAGTTGATGAAATAGTCTAGGGACGTAATGATAAGGTTGTCGTTGAAACGACCGTCTATGGAGNCCATAGGTTAAATACTCTCGATTATGCAGCAGTCTGGGAGAGAGGGCGCGCGATCACGTCGCGGAACTGCTCGACCTTTGGTTTGACCCACTCGAGTGTCCCCTTCTTCCAAGCGAAAGCAAGCCCGACCAAAAGGATCACGACGAAAACCATCATGGCAGCAAAGCCATACCACCCAAATTGCTGAGCCACAACGGCCCAAGGATAAAGGAGAACGACCTCCACGTCGAAAATGATGAAATCCAGCGCCACGACGTAGAATCGAACATTGAACTGGATCCAAGAACCGCCGACCGGTTCCTCGCCGCACTCATAGGTGCTGAGTTTTTCGGGGCTTGGATTGCTCGGCCGGAACAAGCTGCCTAGCGTCAAGTTNAAGACGATAAAAAACGCCCCGACACCCATNAATATGAGGACGTTGGCGTAATCCAAAAGCATAAGCGGAGACCTGAAATAAATTCTTTATTTACAGGGACTTGGAGGGCAAAAAATCGGGAGAATTTCTTGNCAAGCGATTTTAAGATAGGTAATAAGATTTGGCCCGTCAAGCGAAAAGCCCCGACCGCAAATCCGCTAAACTACAACTGTTTACGAGGACTTTCGTTCATCAGAGATCGTGTTCCTCGAGGCATCCAAACTATAGATTCGCTAATCTGTACAAAATGATTTGATTTAATCTTGACGTTTTTGTCAGGTTTCGGTATGTTCAGCCCGACCGGCGGAGCGAATCCTCCGCGTTTACAAGGAGTTGTGGATGAGCGCAGAGATGGAAGAGCTGGAACAGCTAGCAAATCAGGACTACAAATACGGGTTTGTTACCGACATTGAACAAGAGTCGGCTCCCCCCGGGCTGAACGAAGACATCATAGGCTTCATTTCCGCAAAGAAAGAGGAGCCCGAGTGGCTTCTTGACTGGCGGCTAAAGGCCTACAACAACTGGCAGAAGATGGTCGATCCGACCCATGCCAAGCCCAGCGAGCAGTGGGTCATGGCCGACTATCCGCAGATTGACTACCAAGACATCATTTACTATTCGGCCCCCAAGCTGAAGGAAGGCCCGAAGAGCCTAGATGAAGTCGATCCTGAACTCCTAGAGACCTACGAGAAGCTCGGGATTCCGCTGGAAGAGCAGAAGATGCTAGCTGGTGTAGCGGTGGACGCCGTCTTCGACAGCGTTTCGGTCACCACAACTTATAAAGAGAAGCTCTCTGAGCTCGGAATCGTGTTTTGCTCATTCTCCGAGGCCGTCAAGGATCACCCCGATCTTNTTCGCAAGTATCTGGGCTCCGTCGTCCCCTACAACGACAACTACTTCGCAGCACTTAACTCTGCCGTCTTCAGCGACGGCTCCTTCGTCTACATTCCCAAGGGTGTCCGCTGCCCTATGGAGCTGTCCACTTACTTCCGAATCAACGCGCAGAACACGGGACAGTTCGAGCGAACTCTAATCGTCGCTGATGAAGGCGCGTATGTCAGCTACCTGGAAGGCTGTACTGCACCCATGCGTGATGAAAACCAACTTCACGCAGCGGTCGTCGAGCTGATCTGTCACGACGACGCTCAGATCAAGTATTCGACGGTCCAGAACTGGTATCCCGGCGATAAGGAGGGCAAAGGTGGTATTTACAACTTCGTAACCAAGCGTGGTGCCTGCCGTGGCAAGAACTCCAAGATCTCGTGGACGCAGGTCGAAACAGGATCCGCCGTCACCTGGAAGTATCCCAGCTGCATCCTCCAAGGGGAAAACTCGGTCGGCGAGTTCTACTCGGTGGCCGTGACGAACAACCGTCAGCAGGCCGACACCGGAACCAAGATGATCCACCTAGGCAAAAACACTCGCAGCACCATCATATCGAAGGGTATATCGGCAGGACGCGGACAGAACACGTACCGCGGCGCAGTTCAGGTCCAGAAGGGCGCGACAAACAGCCGCAACTTCACACAGTGTGACAGTATGCTGATCGGTGATCAATGTGGCGCCCACACCTTCCCCTACATCGACGTCCGCAATACATCCTCACAGGTTGAGCACGAGGCATCCACATCCAAAATCGGTGAAGACCAGATCTTCTACTGCAACCAACGTGGCATTAGCACTGAAGACGCGGTTTCACTAATCGTCAACGGCTTCTGCAAA
Organism: Gemmatimonadota bacterium; assembly: GCA_002714465.1. The sequence continues at coordinate 35,832 of PAXL01000016.1, forward strand.
GAGGTCCTCGCCGAGCTCCCGATGGAGTTCGCCGTTGAGGCGCAGAAGCTGCTAGGGATCAGTCTCGAAGGATCTGTGGGATAAGACAGGAATCGCAGAATACACAGAGGCTGTTCAGTTTAAGCCCCGAAGTGGGACCAAGAAATAGCCGGGGACTTAAGCGCACTGAATACCGAAGCAAGGGACGGAATCGTGCCGGCGGAATAGAAGCAACCATCATAAAAGANTGGGCTTCCGGCGCAAAAAACAATCAGATCGACACGAACGAATCAAGGAAACGAGATGTTAGAGATCAAGAACTTAGAAGCAAGCGTCGAGGAGACGCAGATCCTTAGAGGGATCGACCTGACCGTCAACGCAGGCGAGATTCACGCCATAATGGGACCCAACGGCTCAGGTAAAAGCACGCTGGCTCAGGTGCTTTCCGGAAACGAAGCCTATGAGGTCACAGGAGGCAGCGCTGAGTATAAAAAAAAGGACCTGCTGGATCTCGACCCTGATGAACGGGCAAAGGAAGGAATCTTCATGGCCTTTCAGTATCCGGTCGAGATCCCTGGGGTAAACAGTGCCTATTTCCTTAGAACCGCGCTCAACGAANTCCGAAAGCACCGTGGCGAAGAGGAACTTGACGGCGTCGACTTCCTCGCGCTTGCTCGCGAAAAAATGGCGCTGGTGCAGATGGATCCCGACTTCCTGAGTCGCCCCGTAAACGAGGGGTTCAGTGGCGGCGAGAAAAAACGGCACGAGGTCTTCCAGATGGCTGTCCTCGAACCGACACTGGCGATCCTCGACGAGACCGATTCAGGTCTTGACATCGATGCACTACGTATCGTGGCGGACGGTGTCAACGCGCTTCACTCTCTCGACAAAGCGGCCATCATCGTCACGCATTATCAGCGTCTGCTCGACTACATAANCCCGGACGTCGTTCACGTCATCATGGACGGCCGGATCGTGATGTCTGGAGACAAAAACCTCGCCCTGAGACTGGAAGAAGAGGGATACGACAAGATCCGTGTGGAAGTGAACGGCAAGAAGGTCGCCTCCGCCTGACGACTATGAGTGACGCAACCAATACATATCTCAAAGCATTCGAAGCCTTCGAGGCAAGCCTGAATAGTCAGCCCTCCTCGCCGCTCCACCAAGCTCGTCGGAGCGCAATCGAGACCTTCAGCAAGAACGGCTTCCCGACGCCCAAGGATGAAGCCTGGAAGTCGATCAACCTTGCGGCTTTGACCGACACCTTTACGGCTACAGATCGGCCAGACTCGTCCCCCCCTACAGGCTTGGTCGAAAGCCACGCGCAGGGAATCGATGGCTGGACGCTCGTATTCGTCGACGGATACTTCGACGAGCGNCTCTCGAACTTCGCAGACCTCCCCGAAGGTCTCACACTGACCTCGATAGCAGACGCCCTTACCTCTGATAGCGCGTTTATTGAGACACACATNGGCAAGGTAGCCGACAACGGCGAACACGCTTTTACCGCGTTGAACACGGCTTTCCTGAAGGACGGGGCAATCGTACATGTCAAGCGCGGCGTTGTCGTTGACAAGCCCATTCACGTTCTGTATCTGTCGACAGCGACTCAGGAGCGTACGGTCAGCTACCAGCGAAGTCTTTTTGTCACGGAAGAGAACAGCCAAGTCACAATTGTTGAGACGTTCGCTGGTGTGGGTACAGAATCTTATCTTTCAAACCATGTCGCCGAGATNGTCATCGGTGACAATTCAGTTGTCGATCACTACAAGGTCGGACTTGAGGCTGACCAAGCTCTCCACGTGTCGAACCAGAAGGTGCGTCAGGGCCGGACGAGCAACTTCAGTTCGCACTCGATCTCGGTTGGCGGAGCCTTTGTTCGAAACGACGTCAGCTCAGCGTTGGACGGTGAGGCCTGCGAGTCGACAATCAACGGTNTGTACGTGCTGAACGGCGCACAGCATTGCGACAACTACACACTGCTCGAGCACTGCCAGCCTAACTGTCCGAGTCACGAACTCTATAAAGGTATCCTGGACGACTCCTCCCGTGCGGTGTTCCGCGGCAAGATCCATGTCCACCAGATCGCCCAAGGGACCGACGCTTACCAGCAGAACAAGAACATCCTCCTGTCAGAGAGCGCTCGTGTGAACACGAAGCCACAACTCGAGATCTACGCGGACGATGTCAAGTGCTCCCATGGTGCGACGATCGGGCAGCTCGACGAGGATGCGCTCTTCTATCTGCAGGCGCGCGGTATCNACAAGACTGCCGCACACCGCATGATGCTCGAAGCATTTGCGGGAGACATTCTGTCGCGAATCAAGATCGATGGCCTTCGGGAAGCATTGACTTCGCGCGTGCTTGACAAGATCCAAAAGAACGGAACTACCCGGTGAACACGGAAACCCAGACACACGAATCGGACGTCATATCGACGACCGAAGTACCGCCGACCTTCGACGTAGAGCGTGTCCGATCGGACTTCCCGATCCTCAACCAGAAGGAATCAGCAAAACCGCTCGTGTATCTGGACAACGCCGCGACAACTCAGAAGCCACAGACGGTGATTGACTACCTGAACCGTTACTACGCGCTTCAGAACTCAAATATCCACCGCGGCGTCTATCAGCTCAGCGGAATCGCTACCGAGGCGTATGAGGGAGCGCGGCACAAGGTCCAGCGATTCCTGAACGCGGCCGACTCACGCGAAATCGTCTTCACACGAGGTACAACGGAGAGCATCAACCTCGTCGCCGAAACCTTCGGCAAGATGCACGTCAACAAAGGTGATGAGATTGTCGTCACGGAGCTTGAGCACCACAGCAACATCGTACCCTGGTATCTGCTCGCACGCGAACAGGACGCAAAGCTGCAGCACGCACCAATCGACCGATCGGGCCAAGTCGACCTCGGTGCTTTCGTCTCCCTGCTGAACGACCGCACAAAAGTGGTGGCCATTTCTCACGTGTCGAACGCGCTCGGCACGGTCATACCCGTAAAGGAGATCACACGGCTTGCCCACGAACGTGGTATCCCGGTGCTCATCGACGGGGCTCAGTCGGCACCGCATCTGCCTGTAGACGTCCAAGATCTCGACTGTGACTTCTATGCCTTCTCCGGCCACAAGCTCTTCGGCCCGACGGGCATCGGCGTACTGTATGGGAAGTATGACCTGCTCCGCGAGATGCCCCCATATCAGGGCGGTGGGAGCATGATTCAGAAGGTCACATTCAATAACATCACCTTCGCAGATCCTCCTACACGGTTCGAAGCGGGCACACCGGACATCGCGGGTGCAATCGGCTTGGGTGTCGCGATCGACTACCTCGAGTCGCTCGACATGGCTGGCGCTTTTGCTCACGAGCACGCATTGTTAGAATACACGGAGGAGCTTCTTGCAGGCATCCCCGAGGTGCGGATCATCGGAACCGCAAAGGACAAGACAGGCGTGATCTCGTTCCACATGGACGACATTCATCCCCACGATGTCGGCACGATTCTTGATCAAGATGGGATCGCCATTCGAACGGGACATCATTGCGCTCAGCCGATCATGGAGTTCTTCGGAATCCCGGCAACTGCACGCGCGTCCTTCGCATACTACAACACCGAAGAAGACGTCGAATGTTTGATAGCCGGTCTACACAAAGTGGTCGAGCTGTTTGCGTGATTTGGATACAAGCGAACTCTATCAACAGGTCATCCTAGATCACAACCGGAGTCCCCGGAACTTCAGGGTGATCCAATTTCCCTCCGGTCACGCCGAGGGTCAAAACCCGCTTTGCGGAGACATTGTCTCAATCGATCTGGCGCTCGAAGGTGATGTGATAAGCGACATTGCTTTTCAGGGCGCTGGGTGCGCGATTTCTACAGCTTCTGCCTCATTGATGACCGAACAGATCAAGGGAAGGACTCGCGAGGACGCGATCGCGGTCGTGNATCAGTTTCGCGGACTGGTCACGGGTAAAAATGAACCGGTTGACCTCGGCAAGCTGGCCGTCTTCTCCGACATAAGGCACTACCCCACTCGCGTGAAGTGCGCCACGCTCGCCTGGCAAACGNTCNAGGCAGCACTCGAAGGCTCTGAAGAGACCGTCACAACCGAATAAGTAGAGGTCGACATGTTCAAGAAGCTATTCAGCCGCTTCGCTGGCACCGATGACACAAAGGACGAAACATCCGAGTCAGAACTGTCGGACAAGCCGGTCGATGCATCCACGCTCCCGGATACCTCCGAAAAGAAAAGCGAAGACGAGAGATCCGAGAACCTCACTTACATTGAGTCCTCGGGCCCTTCAGAGAACGAGGAAGAAGCCTCCACCGTTGAACCTGTGGACAAGGAGGCACTGAGGGATCGCGTCGAAGAGATGATGCGCACGATCTTCGATCCTGAGATCCCGGTCAACATCTACGACATCGGATTGATCTATAAGATCGAGCCTCGAGACGACGGGATCGTCGAACTGATCATGACATTGACAACTCCTAACTGTCCTGCCGCCGGTATCCTNCCGGGTGAGGTGGAAAGCAAGGCCCGAAGCGTAGACGGCGTCAAAGACGTGGAGTTCGAGCTCACCTTCGACCCGCCTTGGAATCCAGACATGATGTCGGAAGGGGCAAAGCTCGAACTCGGCATGATGTAGGAATCAGATGAAGCTTAGTACACAAGAAGAATACGGCCTGCGTTGCCTGATCCAGATAGGCCGCCATCAGCAGGTATCTGGTGGCAGCCTCTCTATCTCCGAGATCAGCCAACTCGAGGGGCTCTCGATCGCGAACGCTGGTAAGTTTGTTCGTACCCTGCGACTGGGCGGGTTCGTCGACAGCGAACGTGGGCACTCTGGTGGCTATCGCCTCTCCAGACCCGCTGAAGAAATCGTAATCGGAGACGTGCTCGAAGCACTCGGCGGAAGGCTTTTCGACGACGAATTCTGCGGCGAACACGCCGGCCAGGCCGGCTCCTGTACGCATACGGTCGATTGCTCGATCCGTTCCCTGTGGTTCAACGTACAGAAAACCGTCGACCATTTGCTGAATCGGATTACATTAACGGACATGCTCGGTGAGGAACCGGAGGTATCGGCCGGCATCGCCGAAAAGTCGGATAAGTTGCTGCAGGTGGGATCGGCGCTGTAGCCGGTCATTAAGGAGGAACCATGATCACAGTTACCGACGCTGCTCGTGAAGAGATTGTCAAGCTGATGGAGAAACAGGAGCAGCCGGTCAAGGGGGTGCGGATCAAGGCGGAGGCGTCGTCTCCCCTACAAGCCAACTTCAGGCTTCGGTTCGTTGCAGAAGATCAGGAAGAGGCTACTGACGTCATCACCGAGTTCGAAGGCTTCAACATCTACGTCGATCCGGACAGCCTGTCCTATGTGGAAGAAATCACCGTCGATTTCGTCGAGAGCCTCGCCGGTCGCGGCTTNAAAATCGAGAGCCCAAACAAGGTTCCCTCCCACTTGAAGGGCACAGTCGCCGAGCAGGTCCAAATGATCATCGACGANAAGATCAACCCTCAGATCGCCTCCCACGGTGGCCATCTGTCGCTCCTTGATGTCAAGGAGAACACCGCCTACGTCCAGTTCGGCGGTGGTTGTCAAGGCTGCGGAATGGCTGATGTCACGTTGAAGCAAGGCGTCGAGGTATTGATCAAGGAGGCGTGCCCCGAGATCGAAGAAATCCTAGACGTGACCGATCACGCGGACGGCAAGAATCCCTACTTCCAGGGCGCGCACTAGACATACCGGCTCCGGCAGATCAACCAGACAGCATAAAAGAGGCCTGCTTCTCTGCAGAAGCAGGCCTCTTCCGTCTTACGATGATCTGACGAGTCTACTCATCTGCCTCGCCAAGAGTATCGGCCTCTGCGGTCGCATCCCGTTTCTCTTTGAACTCCTTGATCTTCTTGATCACGTCGGGTGCATAGCTGAGAAGCTTCCCGATCGACATATCCTGCTCCTGCATTGGGATCAACTGGGCCTTCCCCTTGCGAATAACGATGAACCCGACCGGTTCAACCGAGCCGCCGCCCGCCGTGCCGCCTCCTGTTTCGTGCTTTTGTCCCCCACCCGCGCCAAATCCAAAGGAGATCTTCGAAACGGGTACTATCACCGTATCCTCAACGACGATCGGCTTCCCGACGACAGTCTCCGTCTGTGCGAGCTCCTTGAACTCCTGAAGCACGGTCTTAATCATATTCTCAACAGACATGCACCACTCCCACTAAGCCGCTTGCGCCCGAGACCTTCTGAGTCCCGATAGCTTACCTTGAAGATACCACACCCCGAATCTGAAACCAATCGACAGAGCCGCTAACACGACCGCGAAAAGCAGGAACCCAAGCCAGAACCAGATCTCGAACCTGAACGAGCCCTTGAATCCTGACTCGAGAAAGTTCGGCTGGAGGTCCAGCACGACTCTCTTGCCAGTANATGCCCTGAGTGCTTGAGCATACCCGACCGTTCTACCCGTCGCGTCAGGTGAGCCAGCACCATACTGCCCGCTGATCTCAAGTCGCCGCACCCAAACGACTTTCAAGAGTCTGCGCAGAAGCGTATAGACGGCTGGACTGAACCGGCGGTAGTAGCACCGCGCCAGTTCGAAATGCTCTGCCAGACTCTTCTTCGGCCTCTGCTCAGGCTGCTTCTCCTCCTTCTTGTCTTCTTCCTCGTCGGGTTTTTCTGTCTCTTTCGTGCCACCTCCGATGGCACGAATGAGAATCCGAACTCCGAAAAGCTTGAGCTTCCAGAAAAGCCTATCGTCGAAGACAACNCCGACCCCGATTGCGCCGAGCGCAAGTCTGAGGGATGCCGATGCGACCAGATCTACGTCATCTAGCCGCCCAGAGGCACCGATTCGGATCGGGATAGCAAAGAAGAGCAGAAGAAGAAGGATGAGAACAAAGAGTATTTCGAGCAACGGACCGTCCTCCGATAAGATTGGGCTACAATAAGCTCTCCTCGCTCTCCGGGCAACTCGTTCAAGTGACTGGATAGGCTTGACACGCCTATACCGTCTGTTCTATTTGACTCTCAGTTGGGTGGTGGTGATTCACAATCTGACGGAACTGGACCATGGCAGACTGCACAGAAAGAATCGCCGAGCTAAGAGGCTCGCAGAAACTGTCTCCTGAAGCGCTCGAAAACCTCGAAACCTGGATCTCGGACGACGCCTACTATGCCTTCAGAGCTCAAGTAGAGGGTCTCCTCGACANAGACGACCTAGACGAACTGGAGGATGCCTTCAGGACACGGATCGAGTTCGGAACAGGAGGGATACGCGGGAAAATGGGGGCCGGACCAAACCGGATCAACCTCAGAACGATCGGCGAGGCAGCTCAGGGATTGTGCCAGTATGTCCTCCAGTCAGGCATAGAGGGGGCTGCGCAGAGCGGCATTGCGATCGCATTCGACACACGCAACAACTCGGATGTCTTTGCCGATGAAGTCGCCGCGATTGCAGCCGGAAACGGGGTTACGGCATACATCTTCGATGCTCCCAGAGCCACGCCGGAGCTGTCCTTCGCAGTGCGGCACCTCCATACCGCGGCCGGTGTGGTCATCAGCGCTAGCCATAATCCGCCGTGTGACAATGGGTTCAAAGCCTACTGGTCTGATGGCGGTCAGGTTGTGCCCCCGCACGACAGAGCCATCATCGATCAGGTTGAGTCGATCACCGAGATCAAGAGAGCTGACTTCGGCAAAGCAAAGATCCAGGGCCTGATTAGGCCGATGCCGGCCGAGATCGACACTGCCTATGTCGAGCAGACATCCCTTGACATCGGCGAGAGGCGCGACATCAGGATCGTCTTCACTCCTCTNCACGGAGTTGGCGCCACATCGATTGTGCCGGCTCTCGAACACCTAGGGTTCGCAGATGTCACAACCGTTGAGACCCAGAACGACTTTGACGGCAACTTCCCTACCTTAATGGGAGGGGTCGCGAACCCGGAAGACCCGGAAGCGATGGCCATGGCGATCGAGACGGCGCGAAGCTTGGNTGCTGACATCGTCATGGCAAGCGATCCGGACGCCGACCGGCTCGGCTGTGCGATCCCTCTCGAGGATTGCGGATGGGACGCCGACCCCGTTGAGCTCGCGCTGAACGGAAACCAGATCGGCGTGCTACTTATCCATCACCTTCTTACGACACTCAAATCACGTAATGCTATACCAAACGGGGGCGTCTTCGCCAAGACGATCGTAACCACTGATCTCTCGGCCGACATCGCCAAGGCCTTCGGGTTGCACGTTGTGGACAATCTGCTGGTCGGGTTCAAGTATATCGCAGAGGTGATCGNTGGTCTTGACGACCCCGCATCATTNGTCTTTGGAACCGAAGAAAGCCACGGATANNTAGCAACGCCAACCGTCCGGGACAAGGATGCCGCCTCTGCAGCAGTGATTCTGGCCGATTGTGCCNCAGCCAGGAAGGCGGCCGGGTCCTCGATCCGAACCTACCTCGACGAGATATATGAAGCGTTCGACTTCTATCGGGAGATCCAGAAATCGGTCACCCGCGAGGGCACGACGGGGAGCAGGGATATACAAAGGATCATGAAGTCACTCCGCGAGGACCTGCCCACTGATATAGCAGGGCGTAAGGTATCTGCTGTGATTGATCGACAGGCAGGCACGTCGACGGACCCTGAGACAGGACAGGTCGTGACCGTCGAGGGAGACACAGGCAATGTGCTCGCGTTCCTGTTTTCCGAACAGGGCAATACACGCGTAACCGCAAGACCCTCCGGCACGGAGCCGAAGATCAAATACTACGTTTCCGCAACCTCGAAAGACCTGACACATCTTGCCGGCGCAGATCTGGCCGAGACGAAGACAAACGTGGACCGTGAGGCCCAGGCAATCCTCGACGGCATGGTCGAGATCGCGGAAGCCGCCCTATCCGGAGACTNACTAGGACAGACATGGCTGATCACAAACTACTTGGNGTNGACGGCAATCTCACNACCTACGGAGACCCNACCTTCAGTCGNTTCATCCGAAGAGCCTTCCTTGCCTCTCAGGGGTTCGACAAGACTGACCTGGACCGCCCTGTGGTTGGAATCGCAGACACATCGAGCGACTACAACACCTGCCACGCCCACATGCCTCAAATGGTAGACGCGGTTAAGCGTGGGGTCCTCGAGGCCGGCGGTCTACCTCTAGCCTTCCCGACAATCTCGCTGAACGAGATACTGTTCCACCCTACTACCATGTTCTATCGCAACCTCCTCGCGATGGAAACAGAGGAGATGATCCGTGCGCAACCGATGGATGCTGTAGTGCTCCTCGGTGGATGCGACAAGACAGTCCCAGCACAGTTGATGGCCGCCGCGTCAGCTGACATACCCTCGGTATTCTGCGTGACCGGTGCCATGCGGACCGGCGAGTGGCGTGGTGATCGTGTCGGTGCGTGCACAGACTGCCGGAGATACTACTCCAGCTTTCGGGGGGGCGAGATCACTAGGTCAGAGTTGGATGAGGTCCAGCAGGTCCTGTGTTCGACTCCCGGCACGTGCATGGTTATGGGATCTGCGTCAACGATCGCGTGCCTCACGGAAACGTTGGGCTTGCTGCTGCCTGGTGGAGCATCACCCACCTCGGGAAGCGGCGATCGGCTAAGAAACGCCGTGGCTTCGGGTCGAACCGCCGTGCAGCTTGCGCATTCACCGGTCAGACCAAGCGAAATCCTGACCCGTCCCGCTTTCGAGAATGCGCTCAAGGTGCTAGTCGCTCTGGGCGGGTCTACAAACACGATCGTCCACCTGATGGCCATCGCCAGAAGAGCCGGGATCAACCTGGATATGGATGACCTACAGGAAGCGTCGGACCGGATTCCCCTGCTCGTCGATTGCAAGCCATCGGGGTCTCTTTATATGGAAGACTTCCACAAGAGCGGCGGACTTCCTGTATTGATGAAATCTCTAGAGTCTGAGTTGGACCCAGCACCGATCAACATCGAAAGACGAACCGTCACAGAGCGCTTGTCCGATGTGGATCCTCCCGGTGAATGGCAATCGGTCATTCGGACACTCGAGTCCCCACTCGGTGGAACCGGGTCGCTCACGACGCTTCGCGGGTCTCTGGCGCCCGATGGGGCCATCATCAAGACCTCTGCGGCCACGCCCGAGCTGTTCGAACACGAGGGTCCTGCGGTCGTTTTCGACTCACCTGAGGATGCGGCCGACCGGCTCGACGACCCGAACACGGAGATCACGGAGAATCACGTGATGATCCTCAGGAACGCGGGCCCGATTGCAGCGGGTATGCCGGAGGCGGGATCGCTTCCGATCCCGAAGCGCCTCGCACAACAGGGAGTAAAGGACCTGGTTCGAGTGTCTGATGCGAGGATGAGCGGGACAGCCTACGGTACCGTCGTCCTGCATTGCGCGCCCGAGGCGGCAGCAGGGGGTCCGCTAGCTCTTGTCCGGGACGGAGACCGAATACGTCTTTCCGTGTCAGAACGCAGAATCGATCTTCTGGTGGATGCAAACGAGCTTGCAAAGAGAAGAGAGGCGTTCAAGACCCCGCCGCTCCCCTCGCGTGGGTGGGCGCGTCTATATTCAGAGCACGTACTGCAGGCAAACGAAGGCGCTGATCTGGACTTTATGGTAAACCCATGAATCTGTTCACTGGCGACATCACGGGCCTCCTGGTCCTTTCAATTGTCGGCACTGCTTCAGTCAAGGAGTTGTCCCGCCTGCTCAACGATCGAACGATCAGCGGTGCCCCTATTGTTGGTGATGAGGGCCAGCGTGTTGGAGTCATACCTATTACCGACATTCTTGCCGAAAATTTCAGNAAAGACNAGTTCGGTCAAGCTGATTTCTATGNCTCACCATCCACGGACAGAAAAACAGGGCTAGAAGATATCAGTCCACCAGTAGAAAGTCGGAGCGCAGTGCCCGAGATGGTCCGACCAGGTATCGGTCTTTCGCGGACATCCCAGTAGAGACCGCCAAAAGTCGTCTATTTCATTCCGGTTTTCAGGAAACACCTCAGGCAGATCAAGGTCGAGTTTTTCTTGAAGCAGATCCCAGCGAGAGACCTTCACCATCATCTCATCGTGTGATGACCACTCGGCGCTTCTACCGGCGAGGGATTCGAGTTGAGAAACAAAAGGGTGGCCTTCAGAGAGGCTCCCCAGAATGCGGGTCAGCTGCATCGACCGCACTGACGATAAGACGGCTTCGCCCATCAACCTATATGCCTCTTCACTCCGACCACAGCACTCCGCGACCCACACCCCTTCTTTCGTATCGTTCCAGTTGATGTATCCTGCGAGCTTACCATCGACTGATACACCGGTAGGCGGGAACACGTTGCGATATCGAGCTGGACCCGTCGACCAATATGATTCGTCTCGTATCTCGGTCGCGGAGTAGGTGCTCGTCAACTCTCCGTGAAGCTCCCTGACACGCGCGAGATCCCTGTCTATCGAGAGAGCGATATAGGACGACGCATCAAAGACCTCGTTCACCCCTGTTACGTCGAGTTCGAACGTGGATATCGGAATCGGTGTCCAGCCTCTTCTGTCGTAGAATGGGGTCCCGATAATCGAGAAAAGGAGGCCGATATCGTAATCGACCTCCTTGAAGTATTGCTCGGCATCGGCGAGTAACCCGCTCGCGATCCCTTGCCCTCTGNAATCTGGATGCGTCAGGAGACTTCCTATACCTCCTGCCGTGATTGTTTTGCCGCGAAGCGAGAGCGTCCGATCCCATACACGCAAGTGACCGACGATCCGACCATCGACCACCGCTATCCGAGTCTGACCGAGCCGATATGTCGGATCTTCTCGTACATAGCTTCTGTATCTCGCAGGAGCATCCTCCTGNTCGGGGCGGAGCACGAGATGCTGGAGGTCGATACAGGCTTCCAGCTCATCATCTGATGCAAATCGATACTCGACCAAAGGGCTACCAGATCGGCGCGAGCCAGCCCCCGTCGACGGGAAGCGCAACTCCCGTAATCCACTCTGCATCGTCTGAGGCCAGGAACACGCACGCGCGACCTATATCTTTCGGCAGACCAAGTCGTGGTAGTGGCGTCTTGTCCCTGCATTCCTGTATCTGCTCCTCTGTCTGGTAGTCCTGAATCGGTGTCTCAATGTACCCNGGGCAGATCGCATTCACCGTCACGCCGTGTTCTGCAACCTCGCATGCCGTATCCTTCGACAGGTTCACAACTCCTGCCTTGGCCGGTGCATAGGCGGGTCCTCCTCCCCCGTGGAAGGCGTGAACGGACGCGATGTTGATAATCCGTCCCCCTACCGAATTGATCAGGTGCGGGATAGCAAACTTGGTCCCTAAGAAAAAGCCTCTCAGGTTGATACCCGTGACACGATCCCAATCTTCTACGGACATCTCTTGACTCGACCCGGGTAGGTGAATCCCTGCGTTGCTAATGAGAATATCCAGACCACCAAACGCCTCGATCGATCGGTCAATAAGGTTCTGCATGTCCAATTCAGATGCCGTGTCGGTCTTCACAAATGTGCTCTTTGCTCCGAGTACGGCGCACTCCTCGGCTGTCGGGGTTGTCACATCCTGATCATGATACTTGCCTTGCTTCGGCGCTTCCTGGATGTCCGCGACGACGACGTTCGCCCCCTCCCTCGCAAGCTCGACAGCCACTCCTCTCCCGATACCTGAACTGCCGCCAGTTACGATCGCCGTCCTGTCTTTCAAGAGCATGTCAGCTTTCTCCGATTTCGACCTTGCACGCCGCATCGAGCAAGACGTTGAGCGCACCACCCAGGATCGTCTCACGGTCCCCTTCCGGTATGAAGTCACAATGCGACCGGAAGGCCTCGAGTGAATGCTGGTAGGTCATGTAGTTCCTTACAACCGGATAGTCCGAGCCCCAGCACATCCGGTTTGGACCATACGCCTCGTATAGACCCTTTATAACATCGTGGGTCTCGTGATACGGATACTCCCACTTGCGGTCGGGCATAGCATAGGCGAACCCGGACATCTTGATGTATACATTTGCCACTGCAGCAGAATCGCAGATCGTCCGNAGGCGATCCACATCCCCGACACGCGCACCCGCCATGTGGTGACAAAGAAACGGAACACCCGGAAAGCGTGAAGCCAGCTCCTTAACGACAGGCTGCAGGTCCGCGCCGATTGCAAGGCTCGCAATCAGCTCAAGCTCCTGAGCTGCCTCGAAGAACCGCGTTCCCTCATCTCCCAGATACCACGACCCGTCGTCTCCACCCTTTACATAGTGGGTAAAACCCTTCATAGGGTAGGCTTGGGCTGCCCGCGCCAGACGATCTGCTGCACCTGGGGTCTGGTAGGTCGGCCACCAGCTNCAGTCGACGTCGGCGAACATGTCNAGCCGATCGGAAAACCTCTTCACGCAGCCNGCCCCGTAGTCGTTATCGTCCGGATTTCGCTCAATGCGAGCGCAGACGAGTACTGCCCGGTCGACATTGTTCCGATCCATTTCGAACAAAAGCTGCTCCACCTGCCCACGTCCCTCATCGTCCGGGACTGCAGGCTCGTAGGGCCATCTCAGCCAAGCGTGGCAATGCGAGTCTATGATCATGTTCAAGTCACAGGCGATCTGCGATCGCCCTCCTTCTAGTGTTTTGGGTACAGGCGCGATTCCCTTCCATCAGGATCGAGTATCACGGCATTGAATTCGCCGTCCGTATATGTGAACCGCTCCTGACTTCCATCAGTTAGTTGAACAGTTGCGGACAGCCCTTCCTCTTCGGCAGTCACAAGATCCATACGACTCTTACCAGTTCCTTTTCGCGGTTCCACAACGGCACCGAACCGAGCCGATGTTCCCCTCCGCGTAACCATGACCATGGGGATCCGGTCGAGAACAGACTCCCCCACACCGGTTGCNATTAGCACCGTGCTACCTTCCTGTCCATCGATCACGATATCCGCCGCATCACCATCCATATCGACCGAAGCTCGAATCAGCCCATCCGTCACGCCCGTCCGAACCTCCTCAATAAACTCGAATCCCTGACCCTCGGGAGGGCTCGATTCTTTCTCCGCTGTATCACTGGATATCGATTGGCCGACGTTGTGATACAGCCAGTCATATACCCGTTCACGGCCAGAACGATCCTNTAGTTCGTCCACGACCAAGAGATAGCCAGGCCGNAGAACGAGCATCCGTCTNTGCGTAACACCCTCGTAGGCAGAATCTACTCGAGCAACCGCTGCAGCGAGGTCATCGTTGTGACCGAACCATTCCCCGACACCTTCGGCCCCCTCCTGTGAATCGTGGTCGACCATCACCGTATTGTGGCTCGTTGTAGCACGATACCAGTTCCGGTGGATTGGGAGCCGATAGGCCTGACTCTTCGCACGTCCCGGATCGTAGCCCAGTTCCTTGNNNANGGAGAAGTAGACAAAGGACAGTTTGTCAAAATGACCGTGAAAACCGCCAAAAGGACCAAAAGTCATCACGGCGCTCGATGGACCGTCGGGACCGGACACTCTAAGGATCGCGTGTCCCGCGCCTTTCTTCAACTCACTGCTGCGCCGGGTTGACGACTCGGGCGGTATCTCATCACGGCCGAGCAGAATCGAATCCCAAGTCGGACCCTCTGGCAAAACCGCGAGAAACGCAGGATCCTTCCAGTAGTGATAGGCTGTCTCAAAGCGATGCCCCTGTGTACCAGTCGTCAGAGCATCGCCGAACCTCGGCAACGTGCCGTCGGCCATCACGTAGTCCATCGCCACCGTATACATCGACTTCACCCTCGGATCCTGATACAGATCAATCCCTAGCCGTCTTCCAGTCTCGATCACCCGTTCGACTGCGCCAAGTGTATAGAAGTGGTAGCTCCACGAGTTCTCATACCACATCCCGCCCGGCAGCACAGAGACATCCATCTGGTAGTCGTGACCATTTCCGGGATCCGTAAGGGCCCGTTCAACCAGCACGTCATCACCAAGTACACCACCGATCAGGATAAAAGCGGAGTTATGGTAGGTCTGCCAGTTGCTCTTTCCAGCCTTATGCTTCCAGATGTTCGCTGCAAGCGCCCTCAAAAAAGTCCTGATTGTCTCATCATCCGTCGAACTGACCGCATCGCTCTTTCTAGCCAGGTCGTACGTCTCTACCACGCTTTCGGTCCAGCTTGCCTCGTTCAAAGTCTGTTCGAATATGTGACCACTCGAGTTTCGGAGCGGATCATCACGCTTCCCCTGGTTCGCGCTGTGCAATGGATACGTTTCATATCGCTCTGCAAACTCGACCAGGATGTCTCGCGCCTTCTGCGCGTAGGTAAGCTCTCCGGTCAAAGCGAAGGCCCACGCGCACCTGTTCATGTCGCGCGTAAGCCCGTGGAACTTCTTTGAGTAGATCACATTGTCGTATGGATAGCCTAAGTAGATCTCGCCACACTTGAGGCACTTGTGGTGTGTATCGTCGACGGTCTCCAGCCCAATCTGGCAGCGGTCGCATTGATACCACTGATTATGCTGTCCGCCCTCGGGCGGAAACGATATCGTCCGCCGCAGAGCCTTGTCGGCTTGCTCGACCACCCGAGCCACCACCTCACCGCGTTCACCACCCTCCTCGTAGGCCGTTCGCAGACGGCTCAACTCCTCAGGCGTACAAGCGACGCTCGGCCACTCATTCTCACTACAGGACATGTTTACTCCCACACAAACGCAAAGTATCAATCGAACTCTTGGGCGAGACGGCGCTGGGCATCCGGCCCGATAAACACGGAGATAACGGGATGCCAGTCTCGCGATGTATTTATAGATCGGCAAGATCGATATACTACTCTTTGTAGAAACAGAAACGGCAGATCGACCTAGGGTCGTTCTGCCGTAATCAGTTTGAAGTTGTCCAGCAGGTCAAGTCGACAAGACGTCTGCAATACTCTCACAGAGGTAGTCGATGTTTTCTTCACAAATCCCGGCGACATTGATGCGCCCGCCCGTCTTCACGACGTAGATCGAATGCTTCTCCCTAAGCGCGTCAACCTGCTCCGGAGTCAGGCCGGAAAACGAGAACATTCCACGCTGCCTTGCGATAAAGGAGAAGTCACGTTTGACACCTTTACGATCGAGCGTATCGACAAGAAGCTGACGCATCCCGTTGATCCGGTCACGCATCTCCGTAACCTCGTTGTCCCACTGCGCACGCAGATCTGGGTCCTTCAGAACCTCGGTCACGATCGAGGAACCATGAGCCGGCGGGTTCGAGTAGTTCGTGCGGATCGTGATCAGCACGTGACTCTGAGCCACCTTGGCAGCATCCTGATCGGGTGTCACAAGCGTCAGGGCACCGATTCGTTCCCGATACAGGCCGAAGTTCTTTGAGAAAGAACTCGCGACAAACATCTCGCACCCAGTCGCCGTAAGAGCCTGCAGCCCTCTTCCGTCTGCATCCAGACCGTCTCCTAGACCCTGATACGCNAAATNGACGAGTGGGATAAGTTTCTGTCGNTCGACGACGTGAGNGATCTCCGACCACTGCTNCGGCGTCGGATCCATTCCGGTCGGGTTGTGACAGCATCCGTGAAGCAGAACCACATCTCCCGCAGGCACCTCGCCGAGCGCTTTCAGGAAAGCGTCNAAATCGAGCTCATTCTTCTCCGTGTCGTAGTACGGATAAGTATTAATCCGAACCCCGGCCGCGCCGAAGACCTTCGGGTGGTTCGCCCAGGTCGGGTCACTCAGCCAGAGCGTCGCAGAAGAAAACAGCTGGTGAATGAAGTCACCGGCGACTCGGAGTGCGCCCGTACCACCTGGTGTCTGCACCGTTATCGCTCGTTTGGAGGTGACTATCTCGTGATCCGCTCCGAAAAGCAGATGCTGAACGGCATCTGCGTAGTCAGCATCGCCACCGATCGTGAGGTAGTTCTTCGTATCCTCTGACGCGAGGATCCTCTGCTCCGCTGTCTTTACGGAAGCAAAGACCGGCGTGTTCCCTTCTGCGTCTTTATATACTCCCACACCCAAGTTGATCTTGTTTGGATTGGAGTCTTCGTTAAACGCCGTCGTCAGACCAAGTATTGGATCAGGCGGCGCCTGCTGGAGGGTCTCGAACATGTCTCGCTCCCGGTGTTAGGGTCTGCAGTCACGAGGCGTGAAACTACAAGCCAGGCAGTGGCAAATCAAGCGATACTGGACGCTTGCGAGTCCGGCCTGTGCCCGCAAGATGTTATCTATCGGATGAATCAGCACCAGAAAATCGGGAATCTTTCAACGGCAACCTTGCAGGTCAGCACCAACCGTCTCCTCCTCCATCAGAGCCGTCTCCACCACGTAAAGTTCAACGACTAGATCAGGCTTTCGGCCATGCATCTCCCCAGCAGCTGGATGATCTCTTCACCAAAGNGATTTCGGTGGTCACGCAACAACGTGAGTAACACAGGCAGGGCCCTGCTTGGC
The DNA here is from genome assembly GCA_002714465.1 of Gemmatimonadota bacterium. Next base: position 53,200 of record PAXL01000016.1, read on the forward strand.
AAGCGTGTAGCAACCTGGGATCGCTTCCCGGATTGTCATACGTTCCTAGTCTTAATCGCTTTGTGCGGACGGCCAATCGCAGTATTGCCAATGGTGTGCCAGACACCACACAAAAGAAGAAGCTCACTGCCAGGCAGCGCGCTCCATTGGGTTTTGCGGTAAGTCTGTGTATTGAACCTAGAAACCGACTTCCACCTCCCCGACAACCACGGCACCGATTTCGGGTCCTGTGACAAACTCTCTGTGCTTGTTGTTGAACAGATTCCGAATCGTCAACCGATAGCCGATCCCGTTGTCACGACCTAGACTGGCCCCAAAGTTGAAGATCGTGTAGGCGGGCACAANACCCTTGTGAATGCCGCTCACGAATGCGTGCTCGCTGACATACCTCATGCCGAAATCCAAGCGACTTCCCTTTACAAGAAAGTCGATGATCGTAGCGCCCAGATTGAGCGTCACCTCCGGAGAGTTGAACGGTTGGCTTAAGCCGTTCGCGTTCTTCAATTCATCCGTGTCGATCACCGAGAGATTGCCCCTCAGTGTCACCATCTCGTTCGCCCTGTAGTGGAAACCGACATCTAGACCCTGCACATTCTGCTCTCCGAAGTTCGTGAAGCTNATAGTCTCTTCTTGAAGCGGAAGACCATCCGGACCCACCGCCGCGATGCCGTTCTGGATGTCGGAGATCGGGATCGTATCGCTTATGAAATCCTCGTATCGACTNAAGTAGGCGCTGACATCAACCCAGAGACGCTNTATGAACAAGCCCCTGACGCCGGCCTCGAACGTATTGCTCTGTTCAGGTTGCAGCGCGGGCAGACCGTTCGCGAATAGCGCGGGTAGTGGTGTACCGAAGAGGGACGCAAACCGGAAGCCTGCATCGTTTCCCCGAATCGTGACGCCTTGCTGGACGGGCAGTAACACACGCTGCTGTGTCAGCGTCGGGCTCTTGAACGCCCGGTTGTAGCTGAATCGAAGAGCGTGGCCCTCCGAAGGCTTTACTACCAACGCTGCTTTCGGGCTGAATTGACGCTCGAACAGCTCATGGTCATCCACGCGGGCTGCAAATGTGACCTTGGCCCAGTCAAACAGGCTTGTCTCTACGTGGACATATCCACCAAGAAGCCTCGCGGAAGCCTCGCCGCCTTCGAGTACTGATCCGGTGGACGTGTCGTGCCGGTAGTTCCCACCAACCACGGAAGTGAGTCTTGACCCGATCCTCTGTGTAAACCGACTCTCCGCTTCCCAGAAACTCCAATCGGAGGAATTCCTGGCCTGCTCTTCAGCTTGCTGGCGACTCAGTCCCGAGAGCTCTAGAAGGGCCCTCGTGTCGAGGCTGAACGAATCTCCCGAGTCGTCCCCCACGTGATAAGCATTAAAGTAGAACCGCTCGTCCTCATAGGTCAGCTGCTGGTGGTGATGGATGTAACCCCTCGTCTGCGATCGTCCGACCGGATTCAGAAAGAACTGCTCAACGCGGGTTAGACCGGTCGACACACGAAGCTCTGAAGCCGGACCCGGATAAAAATGCAGGCTAGCGCTCCCCGTTAGCGTCTCGGAAGTGAAGTCTGGATCGTCGGTCACAGAAAAACTGCTATCGGGGGTATAGTATGTGGCGATCTGCTCCCAGCTGTTACCGCGTTGGTAGTCTCCGGAGAGCTTCCAGGCCCACTGGCCCGAGGATCCAGCGTGTCGAGCGCGCCCNTTGAAGATCCTTCGGCTCCCGACGGAGAGGCCCACGGACGTGCCGCTCGATACCCGCGGGTCACGCGAAATCAGCGAGACAACACCGGCAATTGCGTCAGGACCATAGAGCGCCGAACCCGGTCCAACGATGACCTCGGCCTCACCCAAATCACCCCGACTCATCACGGGGTTCAGCAGTGGGTTTCCAGCACCCGTTCGTGTTACACGACCATCCGAAAGAAGAAGCATCCGTGTGTTGAACGCAGAGTTGTATCCGCGAGCGTTGTATCGCTCATCGAACAGACCGACCTGCTGATAGTCGATCCCTTTGACACCTTGGAGGTGACTGATATAGGTGAACCCGGCCGCGTTGCTTCGAATCTGGTTCAGGGTCACCTTCGTGATCGTGGCAGAAGCATCGACGAGTCGCTCCGGCGCTCGGCTCGCAGACACAACGATCTCGTACCCATACAGGTCTCCGAGCACGAGGTTTACGTCGACGCGCGTTGTGCTGCCGCCTGGCATAACGGTTACCACATGACTATCTGTCCGGTATCCAATAAACCGAACCGTCAGGACATACGTCCCAGGGATTAACGCTTCGAAGGCGTAGCTGCCATCTTTGTCCGTCGATGTGGCACCGGTAGCCTCAATATCGGACTTCAGTTCGACATTAGCCCCGTAGACGGGCTCACCCGTCGCGTGGTCATAGACGCGTCCTTTGATCGTTCCCTGACCTTCGGTGAAGGCTTGCCCTGTGGCCAGTAATACAGTCATGAGCAGCCAGAAACATCTCATTTCAGGTCGTTCCTCCGAGGTTCGTACATAAAAACAGCATGCCTCGTAGTGAGACATGCCTGAAAAGATACAAGATGCTGNCCTGAGCGCCTAGACCGCTGCTAACGCCTTATGGTATCCAGAGTTATGGCATTCTGCTGCGCCTCGACGATCGACTTGCTCGCCTTGTAGCTCAGCTCGAACGGAATCGCCTCTTCTGTTCCCTCCTCGACATCCTTCGTCAGCCGCTCGAAGAAGGGCACCTTACGCCCACCCAGGTCGACCACTTCAGTCTCCTTGTCATTTCGGGTGACAATCAATTTCGGTTTATACTCGGGATCTCCGATATCCAGAACCTTGCGGTGCTCGACATAGGCCGTCGTCGTCAGAAGCTGCTGCTTGATGTCCCCCCACCTCGGCAGACCCTCTGGGGTAAACCAGTCTACGCGAACATATCCTGTCGCACCTTTGGATCCGGCGAAGCTCGCATCGCCGAAGTCCTGGAACTCAGGCTTCTCGGGATGGTAGAGGTTTGCAACACGCGAGAACTGCGGGACCGGGTCCTGATCCATCCAATAACAAAACTGGGCCATCTGGTGTGAGGCAATATCGTTCAACACACCCCCATACTGCTCGGCTTTGAACATCCAGCCCGGGCGTGACTCGATACGGAGCGAGTGTGGGCCCAACCCCATAAAGTGGACGGGCTCACCCAGATTCCCTTTCACGAGCTCGTCGCGGATATACTCGACCTCTGCACTCAGAACCATCTCCCCAAAAAAGGCGAACCATTTCTTCCCAGTTCGATCAACAGCCTNTTTGATCGCATCCAACTGAGGGATGGTTGTGACACAAGGTTTGTCGACGAAGAAATGCTTCCCCGCATCCATTGCCTCGACTGCCAGTGGACCACGGTCAGCGTTGATCGAGGCGGAGGCGATCAGGTCGATGCCTTCATCTTCGAGTATGTGTGCAGCGCTTTCAACGACATCGACATTCGCGAACTTCGAAGTGAATTGGCCGACCAGGTCTTCCTCCGCAGCATAGACGTGCTTAAGGGTCCAGCCAGCCTCTAGCAGGCCCTGTACCTGGCCGTAGATATGCCCGTGATTCAACCCTATAACAGAAAAGCTATGGCTCATCTCGAAGCTCCGACGTTAACTCTGTTATGTTTGCAATGAAGCTTGTATAGTTGCTNTATCAACATCGAAACCAATGGAACACGGAGCGCAAGTAATGTCAACACGTACATTTGAAATCCCTGTCGGTCATGTGGATGACCCAGATTCGATCGCCCGGATATCAAAAGCATACATTGACCTACACGAAGGTCGCGTCGAGGTAGCAGTCAGGAGATGGTCCGGCCCGACAAGACTCAACCCGATCGGCCACAGAACGACTTATCGGTTTGTCGTCTCTTCGGAAAGGGCGACGGTCTCGCTTCAAAGCGGAGATCAGGTAAGGGGTGGACAGTCGAAGGACCGATACGATTTCACGGACGACGGTCATCCGAGGGCAAAGAGTAATTTCAAGGAGATGGTGTGGCCAGGAGATGCCCTGATGTCTAGCGAAGAGCTCGGTCCCCTTCTACTTGACGGGACGGGGGTCTACTTCGAAATCGTCACAGAAACAACTTCCTACCCTGCGCCCAAGGTCTCGCTGCTCAGAAATCTCTCGGACCACCCGGGTGGATGTGCCCCGTATGACGAAGCGTTCCGGCGAGAGACGGTCCCGCCGGCACACTTGGAGCCGGGATCCCCGNACAAGGTCGGGGCTAACAGAGTGAACGAACATACGCTCGACATGCGGATCGATCGCCACCCACCACCGACTCAGCACCATCACGGATCAGTTGTCGGAGCTGATGGATGCGTCTGGAATCACACGGAAACAGCCGTCGTGCTCCCACGCAGTGTGTATGGCAGGCCTCCTCTAAACGACAGTGAAGAGGGTCACGCGGTCATTTTTCGAGACCCCCTCGAGAAGGGAACCGAGGATGCCTTCCGTGTGCCCCTTCGTCCCGGTTCGATCGTGGTCACCCCTTCGACCACCCAACGACTCTATGGACATTGCTTCGAAAATGCGTTCGCCATGTTGATCGCCGTTCCTGGTTTTGTCGCGCCCTACGAGATGATTCAGCAGGCCAGCTAAGCTGGGGCTATCCATCGATAGTGGCTCGTGTCGATAATGCTGCCGCAGCCATCGTCTCGGCGTTGTGCGGACCGCCATACTCCATGACCGCCCACGAGTCATATCCCACCTCACGACACGCCTCCATCACCGGTCTAAACGCTACCATCCCGTTCCCTGGCCAAGTCGGCTTGAGCTGACCATCCACCTCCCGCGTGTCCTTAAAGTGGATTCGTATGAGGTTGTCTCCCAGNGCTCGGATGAAGTGTTCAGGATAACCCGAGTATGTCACGTTCGCCGTATCCAGATAAACTCCCACTCCTTCGGTCCCCACCGACTCGACAAAGGCGGCACACTCAAGGGGAGTCATCAGGTTGAACGATAAGCGGGGACAAGTTTCCGCTCCTACACGGACACCCTTATCCGCCGCAACCTGCCCGATGCGCTTGAAGCCCGAAACGATTCGCGACAGCGCACGCATCATATCGTTCTCGGGGCTGTGACGTCCAGTTACGACCAGAATCGCGTCCGTGCCGAAGATCTCTGCCGCCTGTAACTGCCGCGTTGCAATCTCGATCGCCCTTTCGTGAACCCCGGNCTTCGGGCTGCATATCGGGCTGTCCCACCCCATCGTCGACGCTACAGATGACACCTCGAGACCCGCTTCGCGCACGGCATCGGCAAGCGCTCGGATCTCGTCGTCGGTCGTGTCCATGGTGAAGCCATCCGTTCCGATCCACATCTCGATGCCGTCGAAGCCCGCCTCTTTAGTGGCCTTGCAGCGCTCTGCCCACGGCATTTCAGTCGGCGTCATATGGTTCCCAGTCGCGATCTTCACGCTTCCTCCGAGTTGTTGGGTTATGTGGTACTTTGCTGTATCTGCGAATATACCTCCCTGTCCTTGTCGTTCACTACGACATCCTTGCTCCGGCTTAGAGATTACTTACCTTGCAACTTCTAAATGCCCGTTTCACGNNAAGGTAAATAGATGAGCCGACTCGCAGCGATACTGATCCCTTTTGCCCTTTTAGGACCTGCCTTCTCACAGGAAGTTCCGACGCCGGAATCCGATCTGGGCTTCCAGGTCGGAGCCGACTACAAGCTGGCGAGCTGGAAGAATATCCTCGACTACTTCGCAAAGTTAGATGCCTCGTCCGAGCGAATCGAGGTCCANACACTGGGTGAGTCAACGGAGGGCCGGCCTTTCATCATGGCCCTTATCTCGTCGGCCGAGAATCTGGCGCGCAAAGATCACATCAAGGCCGCTCAGAAGCGACTGGCCGATCCGCGAGGCTTGTCTGAGAGGGACGCACGATCCATGGCCGAGTCTGGCACGGCCGTCGTCCTGATCGGCTGCAACATCCACGCAACCGAGGTCGCCTCCTCCCAGATGTCGATGGAGCTCGCCTACGACCTGGTCACGTCTGAGGATCCGGCGATCCAAGTCATGCGGGATAGAGTCGTTCTGCTGCTCGTCCCCTCTCTCAACCCCGACGGCGTCGACATCGTCCGTGACTGGTATCGCGAGACGCTCGGCACTCCGTGGGAAGGCACAAGTCCCCCGTGGCTCTACCACAAGTACACGGGCCACGACAACAACCGGGACTGGTTCATGCTCACACAGGACGAAACCCGGATCATGAACCGTGTTCACTACGAGGAGTGGTTTCCACAGATCATCTACGACGTGCATCAGATGGGGAACAAGGGCGCACGCTTCTTTGTCCCCCCGTTTTTCGACCCGCTAAACCCAAATGTCCCCCCTCTGCTCCAGCGGCAGATCATGCTCGTCGGTGCCCATATGGCGCANGATCTACAGGCCGAAGGCAAACCGGGCGTGATCACGTCAGCGGTCTACGATATGTGGTGGCACGGCGGCTACAGGACGGTTCCCTATCGACACAACATCGTTGGAATCCTGAGCGAAGCGGCAAGCGTCCGGATCGCGTCCCCGATCTTCCAGCTTGAGAAGGATCTGACCGGCCACAGACGTGGTCTCCCGAACTACTGGCTGCAGGCCAACTTCCCTGAGCCGTGGCCGGGAGGCTGGTGGCGCCTGCGAGACATCGTCGAGTATCAGAAGATCGCCTCTCGCTCAATCCTGAAACTTGCCTCCACACAGAAGGAGGATTGGATATACAACTTCTACCAACTCGGTATGCAGGCGATCAATCTAGGTAAGAATGAGCCTCCGTTCGCGTATCTTATCCCTCCGGATCAGCACGACCCGATCGCAGCCTACGAGCTGAAAAGAACACTGTCCGAAGGAGGCGTCGAGATTCACCGCGCCAAAAAATCGCTCCAGGCAGATGGGGTTACATACCCTGCGGGAACAACCGTTGTCCTGATGGCACAACCCTACCGTGCTCACGCAAAGGACCTACTCGAAAGGCAACGCTATCCCGATCGGAGGATCGGTGGAGAGGATGGCGAGCCTGAACGACCCTACGATGTCACAGGCTGGACGCTGCCGCTTCAGATGGGCGTTCGGGCGGTCGAGGTCGTTACACCGTTCAAGGCCAACCTGAGTGTGATCGAGCCGAGGTTGCCTGATCACCGCGTTGGATCTTCCAGCTCGGGATATTACCTNGAGAACCGAACCAACAACGATGTCTGGGCACTCAACCGGTTGCTAGCGAAGGGTCACTCTGCATACTGGACGGATAAACCTACACGTGCATCCGGCCGTACGATCGGCGAAGGTGCCATATGGCTGCCCTCGAAAGACGGCCTGCAGGCGGACCTGACATCGATGGCGACCGAGACAGGTATTGAACCTCTGCCAGGTCGCAAACCGGACCGCGGTTACCGACTCAAACAGCCGAGACTCGGACTCTACCAACCGTGGACATCGAACATGGATGAAGGCTGGACTCGCTGGGTCCTCGAACGTTACGACTTCGNCTACAGAACGCTTCACGATGCGGAGCTCAAGGCCGGCAACCTCGGTGAGCGTTACGACGTAATCATTCTACCGAGTGCCAAACCTGGGAGACTGCTCAAGGGACATGCCGATGGAACCATGCCACGCCAGTATGTCGGGGGTATGGGTGATCAGGGTGTGGACAACCTTCTCGCCTTCGTTCGCGAGGGTGGCACTCTGATCTGCTTGGGAGATGCAAGCCGGCTGGCCCTCGACCGTTTTGACCTGCCCGTTGAATCCGGGNTAGATGAGAACCGCAGCGACGATCCCTTCTACGCGCCCGGCTCGATTCTACAGGTTGACCTCGACGTATCGCACCCTCTCGCGTTCGGGCGCACGTCACCACAACCAGTCTACTTTGCTCAGAGCCCCGTGTTTCAAGTCTCTGGAAATGCCTCATCCGTCGCGGATTACCNCAAGTTTAACCCACTGATGAGCGGCTGGATCTTCGGACACGAACAGATCCACGGAAATTCTGCCCTTGTGGATGTGCCTGTCCACAACGGACGTGTAATCCTGTTCGGATTCCGCCCACAACACAGGGCACAGCCCCACTCCACATTCAAGATTCTATTCAACGCCATCTATTATAGCGTGGCCACACCAAACGTTTCTGTCAGGTAAGTGAAGCTTACTATGAGCCATCTGAATATCACCGATGTCGTTCCCCCGCCTGAGTGGGCGATGCTCGAGCGACTTCTGCTCGAATCCCAGACCGATGCAATCGCTCAGTTCCACGAGAAGTATTTCGATGACAAGGGATACCTCCTATGCGTGCCAAGATGGGGCGGGAACGACGGCCCGGATGATGCGGCCGAGAACATGCTCAACTGGACCATCCTGTATACGCTCGGCGGTGATGCAAGCGTCTTGGATCGATACCGTATCTGCTGGGAAGGACATTTACAGCAATATACTAGGGCCAAGACAGTAGAAGTCGAGATGGCACGAGATGGGATGTACTACAAAGAGTTCCCCGTCATGTTCGATTGGTTTCACCACGGGGAGTGGCTCTCAGCATTCATCCTTGAAGGCCTTGCAGACCCTGGAGACAGAGCTTACCTCGAGCGGTCGCGCCGGTTCGCCGGACTCTACATGGGTGAGGACCCTCAGGCGAAGAATTACGATCCTGAACACCGAATAATCAGAAGCCTGTTCAACGGCAGTCGTGGTCCCTTACTTCGGAAGGCTACAGCCCTTGACTGGGCGGGAGATCCGATCGAGGTCAAGGGACGCTTCCGTCCCGGTCACGGTGAAGCCGATTTCGCACAGATGCTCGACCACTTCAAGGACTACAACGATGTCGTCGGNGATCACCCGCTAAACCTCGGCGCTACGACNCTCGGTTTCAATGCATACGCGCTTACGGGTGAGCAGAAATACCGAGAATGGATGCTAGAGTATATTGATGCATGGGTCGAAAGGACGGAAGCGAACGATGGGCTTATTCCGTCGAACATCGGGCTGGACGGTACGATCGGTGGTGAAGCTGACGGCAAGTGGTATGGCGGCTGCTATGGATGGGGATTCTCGGTCATCAACCCAGCAAACGGCCAATGGTCCCACCGACCAGCCTGCCTGAGCCGGACACATTATAGTTTCGCGAATGCCTTCACGATGACNGGTGACACCGCGTATCTGGATGTATGGCGAAACATCCTAGACATCGTGAACGAGAACTCCAAAGAAGTAGACGGGCAGACTCAGTATCCGCGGGGCTACGGCGATGATGGCTGGTATGAATATCAGCCGACCCCCTTCTCGACGGGAGCATTCGAAACCTACTACTGGTCGCAGGACCCGGCAGATCGAGAACGAGCAGGTGAGAACGAATGGCAGGACTTCCTGGACGGAAAGTCTCCCGAGTATGCGGTCAATGCATTNCACGCCGATCTGGATCGTCTCCGCAACACGATGGACATGCTAGCAAGTGACCTGTCCACACCAGACACGCGAATGTCTGACGACATGAACCGCATCAATCCCGCAACGACTGACGCCCTGATCCGACTAATGACCGGCGGAATCCCGACCGGCCGTGACGGCTATCCCTTCCACTGTCGGCTGCGATATTTCGATCCCGCCAATCAGCGGGCAGGCATCCCACAGGGTGTCGCCGCTCTGGTCACAGGAATGGATGCGGATTCTGTTACCGTGGAACTGATCAATCTGAACCAGGTAATATTTCGGACGGTCGTCGTTCAAGGCGGCGCCTACGGNGAGCACCAAATCCAATCCGTATCTTCAGGTAATCGGCAGGTGGANGTGGACGGTCAGACCTTTTCAGTCAGGCTTGCCCCTTCGGCAGGAGCTTCGATTCAAGTTAAGATGGAGCGTTACAGGAATCCGCCGACACTCGCGTTTCCTTGGGACTGATCTTTTTCACCCTCACTATGCCCGCTTCGCATAGACGGTTGCGATTTCGTAGAGGACAGTAAGAAGGTCTCTTTCGGGTTCACGGTTCGTAAACCGAAGATGTTATACCCCCGTTTAGTCAGCTACTGATCGCCTTGCCTGTCTAGGTGCAGTTCCATCAAGACCTATGGATACTTCCATCCACTTCCCCGATCAGTTGTGTCTCTCGACAAAAGAAGTCGTCTATATCGCCTAAAACTGGAACTTCGAAGGAACATACGCAGGCAACAAACCGGAATGGAGGTTGGGATGGACATATCGCTTGCAGGATGGAGCATCAACAGAAGATTCAGAGATGCAAACAACCCGCTCCCCCTGCTCGAGTATCCGAAGGTAGCGAAAGAGGAATTCGGCATCGACCTGATCGAGTTGAACAGCCCCTTCTTCCTCTACGAGAATCCGGACGATCCCGCCACGAGCAGCATATCCGACGGTTACCTGACCGAGCTCAAGGGACGCGCAGACGATCTCGGTGTCGGCTGCCTCAACATCGCGGTCGACGCGCACGGCGATCTCGCTTCGATCGACGAGTCGGAACGGTCACAGGCGGTCGAGAACCACAGGAAGTGGATCGACATTTGTGTCACGCTTGGTTGCAACGCCTTTCGTGCAAACAGCGGAGGACGAGGTGACGGCGAGGATGCCGCCAAGCTCGAGCAATGCACGAAAAGCTTCGGCGAGCTTTCTGAACTGAGCGGTCAGGCTAGAGTCAGGCTGATGATGGAGAACCACGGCGGAATCTCGTATGACCCGGATGTCATGGTGCAAATCATGAAGGATGTCGGCAGCGACTACTGCTGCATTTTAGCCGATTTCCTGAACTGGCCGGCTGAGGATGACAAGCTCGAGAACCTGCGAAAAGTGGCCCCACATTCCTGGGCCATTCACGGCAAGTTTCTCAGTTTCGACGAGAATGGCGAGTCACCCGAGATCGATTGCCGCGCGGCCGTCCAGATCCTGAAGGATGCCGGCTACTCGAACCCGTTGGGTATCGAGTACGAAGGCAACACCGACGACCACGAGGGCGTCTTGAAGAGCAAGGNACTGTTGATCAAGCATCTAAACTGAGATAAACGGCGTCAAGCCTACCCACATAGACATGGCAAAACGAGTCTACCTAGCCAGCCCATACGGGTTCTCCAACCAGTGGAAAACCTCGCTCCTTCCCGCCTTCGTTGACATCCTGTCAAAACTGGGTGCGGAGGTCTGGGAGCCTTTTTCCAGGAATAACCAGATCGACTTCAGCGAGGAGGGCTGGGCATATCGGGTCGGTCAGGCGGACGTCCGAGATGTGGTCGAGTCGGACGCAATCTTCGCGATCGTAAATGGCACGCCGCCGGATGAGGGCGTGATGGTGGAACTGGGTGCAGCGATTGCGCTTGGAAAACCGACCTTCCTGTTCCGCGACGACTTCAGACGGTGTACGGACAGCGAGCGCTATCCGCTGAACCTGATGCTATTCACCGGTATGCCTGAGGATGGTTGGGAGGATTACTTCTACACGCATCTGAATCAGATACCGGACCCAGACAAGGCACTTGTTCGCTGGCTCCAGAAGACCTGAGGAGTTAGTTTATACTGAAGCAAAGGGCGCTCCGCGCCCTTTGCTTTTNGTCCACGCAGAGTCTACCGCCTACCTCTTCGCCTCCTCCATCGCATTACGCATCATCTTTTTCCGGGTCGCTTCATCTGCCCAACGCATACGGGCCTCTGCGGACAGCGTATCGATGGGGTCGAAATAGTAGAACAGCTCTCCCGGTCGCACCGTCGGACTGGAGAAAACAGCGATTCCGTTCTCCTCGTCGTATGCCTCATACGAGTGCGCGTCCCGCTTGCCACCCCCACCGAGGGTGTCGACCACAAAAGTCGGCGTGTTGTAACCTGCGGTCACACCCCTCAGGCACTTCTCGATATCAAGTCCGGACTGCAACGTTGTTCGGAGATCCTCAACGCCCGCAACAAGGTCATGGAAGAACACATAGTAAGACTGGATGTTCATATAGCTGAGACGCTTGACCAGCAACTTCATCACCTCGCTGTTATCGTTCACGCCCCTCTGCAGCACAGCCTGATTCCTGATCGTCACGCCCCGCCTGTGAAGGCTGTTCATGGCATCCAACGTAACACCCGTGATCTCGTTGGGGTGGTTGAAGTGCGCGTGCAAGACCACTTCTTTGTTCATTGCGCGACCCTGATTCACAACACTGACCAGCGCGTCTGTCCAAGCGTCGTCGGTCAGCAGTTTCTGAGGCATGACCGCGGGACCCTTGCTCGCAAAACGCATCCGGCGAACGTGATCGATCTCAAGTAGGGATTCACCTATGTAGGTTAGCTGTTCGGGACGTAGGTTGTATGTATCACCTCCGCTGATCACGATGTCTTCGAGTTGGGGGGTTACACGGATATATTCGAATGCCCGGTCCCATCGCTCCCGGTTCACTGCCAGGTGCACCTTCTCGACTTCTTCCGTATCCAATCCTACAGCATAACTGCGGGTGCAGAACCGGCAGTAGACTGGGCACGTATCGAGTGTTAGAAATAGAGCACGATCAGGATACCGATGGGTGAGGCCCGGTACAGCTGCATCAGCCTGCTCGTGCAGTGAATCGAAATGCAATTCGGGATGATCGGGCAGAATCGATGAACCCAGCGGCAGAAACTGCTTTCGAATCGGATCATCATACCGGTTATCCCAGTCGATCAGGGAAACCAAGTAAGGCGAGAGACGCATGCTCATCGATGCGCGAGAGAGACCATCGGTCAGGTCTTTAAAGAAACTTGAGTCCACGTGGTTCTTCAGAACAGCCATTAGCTTAGCCACGGACGTCACCGAATTTCGCATCTGAAAAGTATGCGAATTGAACGTCTCCGCATCGACTTCGGCGTAGCCCGGGATGGCTCGCCAAAACTCGTCACGTCTAAACACCCGATGAGCCTCCGGAGGCTCGGCACACTGAGGCGCGATCGAAACGCCCAATTCCTGGACACTCATACTAGTTGCCTTCCCTAACGCGTCTCACGACATCAATTGACTGTCGAGAGGTGACAGTGTCCCCTCGATCAACATGGTAGAATGCGTATCCGCCCCAATGCTAACAGAGGACGAGTCCGGCCGAACGCAACACCTTCAGATAATGCGAGACACCGAGCTGCTCCGCCAAATCTCACGCGCAGATCTCGCAGGGAGCCTCGCCACAAGCCAGCCTGAGCCGGATCGGAAAGTGCCTGAAGCACATCCGAGNGAGATTCGCCGTCTTTCACCGTGTCACCANAATCGACGTATCTAAATATATCGATCCAAGTATAGTTTTTATGTAGCTCGTGATCAACAACCCATAGCGAATCCCCTAAATCGCCTTGTTCGTGCCTCAGCTCCCCTTTACCTTAAAGAGCCTTTCGCCTGTCGGGCAACCATACTACACGGATACCTGATGTTCCAACGCGGTTTTGCCATCCTCTTTGTCTTTGTCGGCTGTGTCCTCGCCTTTACGTTCGCAAAAGTGGGCGCCCACGTCGCCACCGACTGGTTCTGGTTCGAAAGTCTCGGCTACGGTGACGCCTACAAAACGATGGCAATCGCGAGATTCGGGTCCTTCCTAGGATTTGGCGCTCTATTCCTCGCGCTTGCGACCCTGAACATAGCCATTGCCCGCCACTTCGGTCAGAGAACGCGCGAAATGCCGCTGGAGGTGCTTGTCGGGGACGAGCCTCCCGCAGGCCTCAGAAAATTTCAACAGCAGAGAGTCGGCTGGGCATTCGCCCTGATCGCCGCAGCTTCCGTTATGGGAATTGCGGGAACACCTGCTTGGACGAGCATCCTGCGGTTCACCAACCCAAACCCTTTTGGTTTGACAGATCCCATCTTCGGGAACGAGATCGGCTGGTATGTCTTCCGATTCCCACTCTACAACTTCCTCTACTTCTGGCTTCTCGGCGCGATTGGAGTCCTTGCACTCCTCGTTCTGATCTCTTACTACCGCGACCGCTCGATACGTCACGAAGACGAGCAATGGCACACGACTCCCTACGTCCGCGCTCATTTTTCAGCTCTGGGAGGCGCATTTGTGCTTGGCGTGGGCTACGGCTATTGGCTGAAGGTCTACGAGGTCCTCTACTCTTTTCGTAAGACGGCTTTCTTCGGGGCTGGATACACCGACGTCACGCTCCAAGTTCAGGCATACCGTCTGATGATCCTGCTGTCTATAGCGTTCGCAGGTCTGCTGCTCTACAACCTAAAATACAGAGGTTGGCGATACCCGAGAAACGGTGCGCTCGCCTACATCGGATCGATCGCGCTGTTCAGCTGGGCGATCCCGATGGTGTATGAACAGCTGGCCGTCAAGCCAAACGAGCTGCGCCTCGAGACGCCATATATTCAGCACTCGATCGATTACACACGCAAGGCATACAATCTGGANAAGGTCGAGGAGATCGACTTCCCAGCTGCGACCTCACTGTCATACGATGCGATCCGGCGCAACCGTGCGACACTGTCGAGTATCCCACTCTGGGATCGCCGCCCCCTGATGGATACCTACAGCCAACTCCAAGAGATCAGATCCTACTACGAGTTCTCCGGGGTCGACGTCGACCGGTATCCCATCGACGGAACGATGCGACAGGTCATGCTCGCAGCCAGGGAATTCTCGCACTCACAGCTGGCACTGCAGAGCGAGACTTGGGTCAACCGCCATCTGGTCTACACCCACGGCTACGGGCTGTGCATGAGCCCAGCGAACGAGGCCGGCCGGGACGGCCTCCCCACATTCTTGATNAAGGACATCCCACCCGTCTCGANCCCGGAGCTTCGCATCGATCGTCCCGAGATTTACTACGGCGAGGACATGAGGGATTACGTCATCGTCAAGACACGGACGCCCGAGTTCAATTACCCGAAGGGTGACGAGAACGTCTATACCGACTACGGCGGTAAAGGGGGCGTTAACCTCGACTCGTTCTCCAAGAAACTCCTTTTCGCGCTGCGGTTCACTGATCCCTTCATCCTCATCACCGACAACCTCACCGAAGACAGCCGGATCCTATTCGACCGGCACATTGGAACACAGTTCAACGAGGTAGACCCCAGACGCTTCTCAAAGCTCGCACCGTTCCTCGAATACGACTCAGACCCATATCTCGTCCTCGTGGATGGTCGACTGAAGTGGATTCAGGATGCCTACACAGCCACGAACATGTTCCCCTATTCCGAGCCCTACGGCAGACCCTACGTCCGCGAGATGAACTACATCAGAAACTCGGTCAAGGCGGTGATGGATGCTTACGACGGCTCCATAGATCTATATGTCTGGGATGCGGATGACCCGATCATCCGGACGTATCGGGAGATTTTTCCCGGGCTCTTCCGGTCCTCGGAAGAAATGCCCACCTCGCTTCGCGCGCACGTCCGATACCCTATGGAGCTTTTCCGAACGCAGGCCAGCCTCTATAGCTCGTATCACATGACCTCGCCCCAAGTCTTCTACAACCGGGAAGACGTCTGGGAACCGGCCACAGAGATCTATGGTGTGGCAGAGCGCACGTTGGAGGTGCGACCATACTACCTGGTCACGAGGCTGCCCGACTCTGACCAGGAAGAGTTCGTGCTCATGCAGCCCGCAACGCCTAGAGGGAAGGCAAACATGATTTCCTGGTTGATTGCGAGGAGTGACGGCAAAAATTATGGGCGCCTAATGGCCTACAAGATGCCGAAGGAGCGCCTCATCTATGGGCCCATGCTCGTGGAGCGGCGGATCGATCAGGACACGGAGGTATCGAGAGAGATCACCCTGTGGAGTCAGCGCGGGTCCGATGTCATACGGGGTAATCTGCTCGTCATCCCGATAGAAGACTCGTTCATTTACGTGGAGCCCCTGTATCTCCGGGCAACACAGGCGGGAATGCCGGAACTGAAGCGCGTCTTGGTCGTCAAGGAGGAACGCGTCGTGATGGCCNAGANCCTNGAGCTCGCACTACAAGAAGCGTTCTCTNCGATCCCAGATGCAGAGCCTACCCCTGCACCTGGCGGANATGTGCCGCCACTGAGCCTNGCAAACCTCACCAGTCTTGCTGTTTCAGAGTACGAGAAAGCACAGCGGCTCTTGAAGACCGGTGACTTCAAGGGCTACGGTGAAGCCGTGGATCAACTAGGACGAATACTCAAAGACCTCGGCGAGCGGACTCGTGGCGACGACTGATTGTCCACGGTGGGCTAACCTGCTGACGGAGCAGCGGAACCCGAAGTCGAGCGACCTCGATGCGATGTCGACAATCGAGGCCGTGAGGCTGATGAACGAGGAGGACCGATCGGTCGCTGATGCCGTAGCGACACAATCAGACCAGATCGCGAAAGCAATTGACCTCATAGTGTCAGGCCTCAGGCGCGGGGGACGGCTATTCTATGTAGGCGCTGGGACCAGCGGCAGGCTCGGCGTTCTCGACGCGTCGGAATGTCCTCCCACCTTCGGAACGGACCCGACGATGGTCCAAGGCCTGATCGCGGGTGGACGCGAAGCGCTCGTGCGGTCGCAGGAAGGTGCGGAGGATGACAGGGAAACCGGCAACAGCGAGATCGCCGATCTAGGGCTGGGATCGGCCGACACGGTAGTTGGAATCGCCGCCAGCGGCGTAACACCATATGTCCACGGTGCTCTGGAAGCGGCCAGAGCGGCAGGATCGGCAACGGTATTCTTCACGTGCAATCCCGCTTCCGTCGAGAAAGTGGAGGTCGATGTCGCGATCGCGCCGCCCGTTGGTTCGGAAGTCCTGACCGGCTCGACGAGACTCAAGGCAGGCACAGCAACCAAACTTGTCCTCAACGCGATCTCAACGATCGCCATGGTTCGACTCGGGAAGGTCTACGAGAACCTGATGGTCGATGTGAGGCCTATGAGTGCAAAGCTTCACGACAGGTCTCGTCGGATCCTGTCAGCGCTGACGGGAATCACCGAGGACGATGCGACCGAAGCGATCGAACGGTCGGGAAACGACCTCAAGACCGCGATCATACACAAAAAACGAGCCGTCTCTATAGAGACGGCTCGCGAACTGCTCAACCGAAACAATGGGATTGTACGAGCGGCACTCGAGGATCAGGACTGATTGTAGAAGGCCTTGACAAGACTGTCGAGGTGCTCTTTTGGCTTCTCGGCCGCTTCGCGCGTGATCAAGAACGACGGCTTCCCTAGCAGCTTNAGTCCGTGTCCATAGTCCCCGAACCGTTCNTCNCACAACTCATCCAGCGTCACCCCTGCATCCTGAGCCTTCTCTGACAGGTAACCCAGCGCCGCGTCTTCAAATGCCAGCCTGATCCCGTAGGCCTTCTCGAAGGATGAGGTGAAGCTGACAACCTGCGACTCACCCAACACACGGCCAAGTCCTCCGGCTGGGTCGTCGACGATCTCCCTGTCGACCACGAGTGATTTCACCTCACGCGTGGGCAGCGCCTTCTCGAACTTGATGAGCACTCGCTCCGCGACGGACACAAGGCTACGTGCCCCAGTCTGCTCTTCGGCAGCGAGTTCGGCCATCTGTCTGAGGGCGTCGTTCTCGAAACTGAGCTCGATCCCGTACGCCAGAAAGTCACGCTTCTTTCCAACGGTCACGGAACAGGTCGGGTTCATCAGAATCTCGTAGAGATCATCGACGCTGAGCGGATCCAGAATCGCAGTTACAGGAAGTCTTCCCACAAATTCCGACTCGAACCCAAACTCGATCAGGTCCTCGGACCGAAGCACGCGGAGGTAGGTCGTACGATCCTCGACATCCGCCTCGCCGTTCGTTTTAAAACCGACACGAGTCTTGTTCAGCCGCCGCTTCACGATATCCTCAAGTCCCGTAAAGGCTCCGCTCACGATGAACAATATGTTCCGTGTGCTGATCTTCTTCTTCTCCATCTTTCCGCTGCGCTGGAACTGCATCATAGACTCCATCTGGGACGCCAAATCGTGCGGCGCTTTCAGATCGACGTCTGTCTCTTCCATCAGCTTCAGCAGGTTCCGCTGAACACCAGTCCTGGATACATCCGGGCCTTTGAACTGCCCCGTCGACGAGGCAATTTTGTCGATCTCGTCAATATAGATGATCCCGTACTGCGCCTTTTCGATGCTTCCTTCGGCCTCGCGGACGAGCTCCCGTACAAGGTCTTCAACGTCTCCCCCCACGTAACCCGTCTCGCTGAATTTGGTGGCGTCCCCTTTTACGAACGGCACGCCTATCCTGTCCGCAATTAGCTTGATCAGGTACGTCTTCCCAACTCCAGTCGGACCGATCAGCATGATGTTGTTCTTAATATTACCGATGAAGCCGTTCCTGAAATCCGGGTCCTCTCGATCAAGCTTCATGCGATTGTAGTGCGTGCAGATCTTGGTCGCCAGGATCTCTTTGGCCTCGGCCTGCTTGACCACATACTCGTCTAGGTAGGCCTCGAGCTCCTCAGGCTTCAGGTCGAACTCGATGTCGTCTTCGATGGGGACCTCATCAGTCGGAGGACCCATCGAGGTGCCTTCTGGCTGTGAATCAGGGAAGACCACCTGCGCGCCATACTTATTCTCGATAAATTCCTTTAGATCTTTCTGGATATCCGCCGGATTCACCGGCTTACTCTCGGACATCTAACATTCCTATTTTTTGCAGTGCGTTTTGGGCAGCTTATAGTACTTTATCGTGCTGTAGTCGAAACAATATCCGTTCCTTTGGCGCTTGTCAAGACGGGGGCGTTTCAGAGAAATCATAGACGGAGACCATTTCCATGGAGACGAATCAACTTCGTAATATTATCCGCAGAATCCCGATTCTGCACGGATTCACGAACGATCAGGTCGAAAGAGTCATCGACGCCTGCAGAGAGGAAGCTTTTGGTGAAGGCACCTCGGTCTTCCAAGAGAGTGATGAACCTCAGGGCATCTACATTCTGTTATCAGGGCTGCTCCAAGTGCAAACGCCGACAGGAGGCGAAATTGCAACGATAGGTGAGATGGGCGTGGTCGGCGAGATGGGTGTCCTGACTGGAGAGCCGAGAGCAGCGAGCGTCGTCGCCTTGCGGGACTCGAAGACGCTTTGTATCGGCAAACAAGCCCTGTTCGAATTGATGGACTCGGACAAAGACATGGGCTACAAGATCTACCAGAACGTGACTCATATCCTCGCAGATCGTCTCAGGGACAACAACATACTGCTCGAGCAGCAGTATTTGGTTCTGGACGACCTCGTCGGCGGCGGACGCGGCGGGGCGTGAACCTCAGCCACCTGACGCTACGACGCCTGCTTCTGGACCTAAAGCCGCTCGAAGGCTCGTTGATCCAGGACGCCTCGCTCGCTCAGCCGAACACGCTCATACTCGATTTAGCTAAGACTGGTGGCGCACCCGTCACCCGCCTTCTGGTTTCCGGTTCACGGTCACAATCCCGCATCTGCATAACCGAATTCGGATTCCCCTCAAGCCCCGACCGCCCCCCGTGGGTCGAACGCTACCTGCTAAAAGCCCGCATCCTGTCGATTAGCCTCCAGCCCGACGACCGCATCTTGGCCGTAAAAATGGACAAGCAGGATCGTGTTGGGAGCCGCTATACCTCTACCTTGGTGATCGAGATGATCGCTCAGGACAGCAACGCGATCCTTGTCGACCCAAGCGGAAAAATCCAGGGGCTGCTTCGAACCCATACATCGGAGCGCAGAAAGCTCCACCCCGGTGCCACATTCTCAGCCGCCCCCCCCCAGGATCGCGCGCTCCCCGAAAGTATTGACGCCACCCGATTCAGATCCTCAGTCTCCGCCGCCGAAGACCCTGTTGACGCGGTCATCTCGCTCTGCGCCGGCATGGATAGAAACCTAGCTAGGGAGTTGGTCTACCGAGCTGAGCAATTAAATTCAGACCTCCTGACCACAATCCGAGACATCTACACCGAACCGCCCTTCGATGAATCTCCCGGATGCATCCTCTCTCCCGCAGGACGCCGAACCGCCCCCGTAGCCTACAAACCTTTGCACCTTTCAGACGAGCGGTTCGAGGCGACCGAGACGATCAGCGTCGCGATCGAACGCACTTTTGAGGATGGACTCAAGGGAATCGAGAAACGGGGAAAAAAGAAGGATCTCCTCCGTACGGTAACGCGCGCAGTCAAAACCGCGATTACCAAACGAGAACGGATCGCCTGCGATTTAGAGAAGGCTCGTGATGCCGACACATTGGAAAAGAAAGGCAGCCTAATCCTGGCTAATCCGCAAGCCATCGAACCTAGAGCTTCTTCGGTCGATCTGAAGGACCTGTTCAGCGACACACCGGCAACAGTCACGATCAAGCTGAATCCGAACCAAAGTCCGGCAGAGAACGGCGAGGGCTACCTCAAGCGAGCAGCCAAGGCCAGAAAGTCTGTGCCCGTTCTCGAGCGACGACTGAGGCAGACCGGAGAGACGATCGCTGAACTCGAGTCGCTTTCTCAGGAGCTAGAAGGACTTGAGGGCGAGTCGGCCATCGACGCCTTCAGGACACAGCTCGTCGATCGTGGTCTGATTCGTGCACCGCGCCCCAAGACAAGACCCGGCAATCCGGACTCATCAGGCTTTCATCCCCGCCGTTACCGCACATCCGACGGATGGGAGATTTGGGTCGGCCGAAACAACTCTGAAAACGACCGGATCACCAAGACCGCTCCCAGAAACGCGATATGGTTCCACACTCACGGTTGTCCGGGTTCTCACGTATTACTTCGCCCCCGTGACCAGCGTGAGCCTTCCGCCGAAGCACTCAACGACGCAGCCAGCCTCGCCGCCTACTGGAGCAAGGCGCGCGGCTCGAAAACCGTCCCCGTCAACTACACCGAAGCCCGCTACGTCCAGAAACCCAAAGGAGCGCCTCCAGGTCTCGTCACTATCCGAAACGAGAAAACGCTTTTCGTACGACCTCACGAAATCGACAGGTGGAATTTAGAGGAGTAGATACTCTTCCTGCGAAGGCTCGACGCGAAAAAGTGTAACCAATTCCTCTCGCAAGAGTTCGGGGTGCTGCCAGAGTTCCAGTTTCAGCGACAACCCTTAAGGGTTGATTCATACGGGGTCATCAGACCGATCGGGCTCGTTTGAAAGTTGACCGATCACCTGCCCCTTACTACCTCCACCCGCACCTCCCAGACCCGTCCACCACCATCCTCAAGCACATTCTTCAAGTGCCCCCCTAAGGTCACTTTCTCGACCACCCACAACCTTGCACCGACACTCAGATTCCCTCGCCCGAGCGCCTGTCCCCCGTTGTCGTTGAACCCAAACTGATACTCTACGAGCAATGAAAATCGCTCCGAAATTTCGAGGTCGGCGCCAAGGAACCCGGTCAGGGAATCATCGCCATCGTCGTCCTCCAGACTGCGGTTAAGACCAAAGTGCACGCCGCCCTGACCGATCGGGTTTGCATAGTTGCGGCTGAACACGCCGTATATACCGAGCGACTTCGATGCGTAGCGTTCAAGCTGGTCGTCATAGGGCCCGAAACCCTGAGACCGGAAACCGATCGCAAAGGCCGGACGCGACGAGGTTTCGTTCAGTATACGGATCCGACCGGACACACCCGGGTCGGGGTTCCAGTTCACCGAACCGTCACCGATCAGGGCCGAGCCACCGAAAGACATATTGACGACCACCCGCCCCCAGAACCCGTAGCTGATTCCTCCCAGCAGACCAACGCCCTCTGAGGCAAGCAGATCGGCAGACATGACCCCGTGCGGGAGTGTGCCTGCGGTGGGCGTTTCGACTAGCCATCGTGGTTCGACCGCAAGGCCAGATGCGGGACTCCATGCGAAAACAATCCCGAACAGGAAGCCGAACACCCTACACATCCGCGGCCAACCTTCCCCACCGAACGTTGAAGTGACGCACATTCTCGCCGGCGTGTTCAATCTGTATCGATGTGTGGTCTTCGGGCAGCAGATCACCTGCCATGTCCGCCCACTCCACAAGGCAAACACCTTGACCGTAGAAGTAATCTTCGCAGCCCAGATCGAGCAGCTCTTCCTCGCCCATTAGCCGGTAGAGGTCAAAGTGATAGACCGGGAGGGAACGGCCTCCAGCGCCGATACCGTTGTATTCGTTGATGAGGATGAAGGTAGGGCTGGTGACGTGCTCGGTCACACCAACAGCTTCGCACACAGACTGAACGAGGCAGGTCTTTCCACTGCCGAGCTGTCCGATCAGTCCGACCACCGCTCCCGGTCTCAATAGTGCCGCAAGTCGCCGACCAAACGCCTGCGTCTCGGCGGGCGCGTTTGTTGTGAAGCTCTCTGAGGGCACGACAGTACTACTTACCTTCCATCACGGCTACCGGGAGTATCATCTCCTCAAGCGAGACCCCGCCGTGCTGGAAGCTGTCAGCATACTTCTGCTCATACTCGTTGAACTTCGTGGGATACACGAAGTAGTAGTCTTCCTTCGCAAACATAAAGTTCGTCCCCGATCCAACAGTTGGGAGCCCGAAATGATCCGGATCTTTCAGATGCACCGAATTCCTAGCGTCGCTTCGAAGGCTCTTGCCGAACTTGTATCGAAGATTCGTTGAGGTGTCCCGGTTACCGTAAGCGACGGTCGCATGCGAGCTGAGCACACAACCGTGATCCGTCGTCAGAACGACCACCGAGTCTGTAGCAGCCAGCTTGCGCAGCATCTCGAACAACGAGGAGTGTGAGAACCAAGATCTAGCCAGCGATCGGAAAGCCGACTCGTCGGGCGCCATCTCCTTCAGAATTTCGGACTCTGAACGCCCGTGCGTCAGCATGTCGAGGAAGTTGTAGACAACTGACATCAGAGGGAAGGCCCTGTAAGAATGGACCTTCTTCACCATGTGGTTACCCTCAGCGATGTCGAGAACCTTCACATATCGCGTCTCCATACGGAGCTTTGGGTCGATCTCCGCAAGTTGCCGATCCATCAGCTGGTGTTCGTGCCGATTGCGGCTTCCTTCGTCGTCTCTCGTGCCCTTCCACTCGTCCGGATAGAGCTTAGCCACATCGCACGGGAACAGCCCGCTGAAGATCGCATTGCGCGAGTAGGGCGTCGCCGTCGGCAGGATGGAGTAGTGATACTCCATCTGGATGTTGAAGTGATCCGCGAGCAGAGGTTGGATCGCCATCCAGTGATCGAGCCGCATACAATCCACGACGATAAAGAACACCTGGCGACCGTCCAGAAGCGGTGGTGTGACGAACTCAGAAACGATATCGACCGAGAGCAACGGCGAATCTTCCTCGTCCAGAATCCATCTCGCATAGTGCCTTTCTACAAACTTCCCGAACTCTTGGTTGCACGATCGTCTCAGGTCCCTGTGCATCTGGAGCAGACCAGGGTCGTGGAACAGGTCCAGCTGGATATCCCATTCCGAACACCGAACGTGCAAATCAATCCAGTCCTGCCACGATGAGGCCTGCGAATTCTGATCTCTCAGCCGGTTCGCAGCGGCCACGTAGTCCCTACCCATCCGGTCCTTCTGAATCTGCCGGGCGTCCAGCAGCTTCTTGCACGCCATCAGGATCTGACTCGGGTTGACCGGCTTAGTCAGGTAGTCATCAATCCGATGACCCAGAGCCTGCTCCATCACCCGCTCTTCCTCATTCTTCGTGATCATGATAACCGGGATGTGCGGATTGAAATCCTTGATCACCTGCAGGGTCTTCAGTCCGTCTTTGCCCGGCATCATCTCATCCAGCAGTACCACATACGGTGCCTGACGTTTCACGGCCGCGATCGCGTCATCACCGTTGGTCACCGGATCGACATCGTAGCCCCGGTCCTTCAGAAAGATGATGTGTGGACGCAGCAGCTCAATCTCATCGTCCGCCCACAGAATCTGCTTCTGATCAGTTTCTGTAACTGTCGCCATATCATTGACCTTCCTCTTCCACTGAGGATCGCTTGAACGTCCCCTGGAACCACTTACGTTCTTCTGAAGCGGTCCACTAGGAACGCCCTTGCTCTTATCTATCTTATCGGCAGCGAGACCTGAAAAGTAGTGCCCACATCGGGCACGCTCGAAAGAACCTCGATCTTGCCTTTGTGATAATCTTCCACGATCCGCTTCACAAACGATAGCCCGAGTCCCCACCCCCGCTTCTTCGTACTGTAGCCTGGCAGAAAAACCTGCTTCACAGCGTTCGGTAAGATCCCCTTCCCGTTATCCTCGAAGGTGACGTCGATCCACTCTCCGGCTTCCCGGATCTTCGTCGAGACACGAATTCGTCCGGATGTTCGGCCTTCGAGCGCATCGGCCGCATTCTTGAGCAAATTCTCGAAAGCCCACCCAAGCAGCTCTCGGTTCATCGGCACCGAAGGCATCGCTTCGGATTCGTAGTCTAGCGAAACATCGCTAGGCAGCCGATTCCTCAGGTAGGTCGTCGTGTCTCCGATCACCTCGTTAAGACTGCCGATCCGGAGTTCAGGCGTTGAGCCGATCTGGCTGAACCGGGACGCTATCTTCGTAAGCCGACTCGTGTCGTTCTCCATCTCCCGCACGATCTGTGTCAAACGCTCTTCTAGCTCGTCCGAATTCGATTCCCTTACACGCTCTATCTCACCCTTGAGCAGTTCGGTCCATCCCGATAGCGAAGAAAGAGGTGTCCCCAGCTGATGCGCGGTCTCTCGTGCCAGGCCGACCCAGATCGAACGCTGCTCACTGTTTTTGATGTGCCGGAACCCGCCATATCCGACCCCCACAAAGAGTCCCGTCACCAGAAGCGCCACCACGGGCAGCCAAGACAACCTATCGAGCAGGACCGAATCTCCATAGTGAAGCACAAGATCTCCGATATAGGGCATCTCCATTGGAAGAGGCGGATTCCCAAGATCGAGCCTTCGAACCACCTCCGTGACGGACTGAATCGTCTCAGGTGTCCGTTCTTCAGGCGAAAACCCGATGTTCTTCCAAACCTGCGGGCTACCATCTCCGTCCGTGATCACAACGGGGAAGTCGCTTTGCTGGATCGTCCGAAAGATGATCTGGATGTCGGAGTCAGACTCAGCAACGACGACCGTATCGAGCATGGCAAGTTTATACGTGAAGGCATAGAGCTCGATCATGTGCCGGGCCATCTGCCTGGCAGGCCTAACGACGAAGATCTGAGTATAGATCATGAACGCTAGTATCAGGATAGAGGCTGTCAGGAAGAGGTATGCGCCAAACCGTTGGCTGTTCGACACCACCACCTGCCGGATGGCGCTCCAGGTCCTCGACCAACGTGAGTCCGCGGTGGGCTCGGGTGGTGCCGCGCGGCTGATGCTTTCAGTAAATACCATGCCGGATACCCATGTAGAGTGAGCGTACCGGTGTGTATACTCCGGTACAGCCGAAAAAATTCCAATCTCAAGCAGACTCCAACTCGTCGACTTCTTCCCCCGAGCCAGTCGTCAAAAGAACGACGGCGCCGATTGCAACTGCAAACCAGAGCGTGCACACACGGATCACAAAAGTTGCCGCTGCTGCATCGGCAACCGGCACTCCGCCAAGAACAAGAAGACCCGTCATGCTGCCCTCGGTCGTGCCAATGCCGCCCGGAAGAAGTGTCAAAGCCCCAAAGATCGTCGCAAAGGCATAGATGAACGTCGCGGCCGAAACATCGACATCGGCCCCGAACCCGCTTAGCACATAGAAGAAACCGACGCATTCTGCAAGCCAAGCGACCACACCGATCGAGAGCCCTTTGAGCAATTGATAGGGTGACAGCAGTCGTTTTGCGTTGACGTATGCATCTCTCGCAGGATGAATCACACAATGGAGCCTCGGAATCCGAACGAGCACGTCAAGAACCAAGGGTATGGCACCGGGGATAAACAGGATTAGGAGTAGACCGCTCGCCCCAACAGCCACAAATACCAGCGTGTAAACGCCCTCTTCGAGCGCATAGATGCCTACCACACTTATCAGCAGGAGCGAGATGAAATCCGTCAATCGTTCCGCGAACACAGCGGATATACCCAGACCGATCGGAGCGTCCGACGACTTTTGAACGAGGTAGGCCTTGAAAAGTTCGCCCACCTTCCCCGGGGTGACGGACAGGGCGAGACCTGACAGAAATATCCGAAAATTCTCCATCGTCGGCAGGATGGTTTTCAGATGTCGCAGGTAGAGGTGCCAACGCAAGAAACGGGCAAGGTAGTTGACCGCTGCAAGTGCAAGGGCGACAAGACCCGCCGACCACTCGAACCGACCGAAGGCCTGAAATAGTAGTTCTGCATCGACATAGATACTGAACCCGAGGAAGACAGCTGCCCCGAGACCAATCGACAGGTAGAGTTTGCGGAGAATCAAATTCAAGCTGGGTCCTGTTGGATGTTCTGCTTACAGATCGCTACTTCATTATTGTTATAGGAACAAGGTCTGATACGGACGACGGGAAAATAGCAACCTCCGGAGTCGAGCTCCGCAGCCTCCTCTAGTCCACCCTCTTGATCGCCCGGGATAGACAGATCCTGTTTGAGATCAAGACACCACACCTTTTGAGTATATTTCTGAGGTTATGTTCAAACTAGGCTTACCGCGTCAGGACAGATTGTGAACGCACTCGACATCGCACTAGTCATCCTTATCGGATGGTCCACCTACAAGGGCTAGAAGACCGGGCTTGTCCAGGCCCTATTGAGGCTTGCCGGGCTCGTGTTCGCCTATATCCTAGCGCTTGCCTACGGCCAAGCGCTAGGTGAGGGATTACTCGGCGACGACAGCACGCTCTTCGGGATCATCGGCATCATCATCGTGTTCCTCTGTGTCGTGTTCGCCGTGCACTATGCGGCTCGATTCCTGAAGGTATTCCTGCGAGCCACGCCTCTCGGCATCGTCGATGCCGCAGGTGGGAGCATCCTGGGGCTGGCCCAAGGCGTTCTCGCATTCGGTCTGTTGATACTGCTCGCCTACAGCTACCCGCTGCATAACGAGATTCCAGAACAGATCGAAAACTCCGTCCTGGCAGGACCCGTTCAGCAAGGGGCGCTCGCCTTAGTCGACGCGATCGAGGCCGTCTTCCCCAGGGTCAAGTCGGCGGTCGAGGATCTGGACATTCGAAGCTCTGACGTCCCCGAAGTGGTCAAGACGCTGAAAACGGGTGCTGACGATGCGCGCCAGAAGCTTGACAAGATTGTGAAAGAATCAAAGCAACGCTTGGACGACGTCTCAAAATGAACCTGAGTCTAGCCACACAGCAGACGCTCGAATTCGACAAGCTTCGCGAGGAGATCGCCCTGCGCGCGGGGTCGACGCTCGGTAAGGAAGAGATCCTGTCGATGCTGCCAAGTGACGACGTGGGAGTCATCAAGCAGCGCACGACGCCCGTCCTCGAGACCATCCGTATGATCGCCTTCGACGACCCGATCACGCTGACACCCGTTCCGGACATTCGGGCCTCAGTAGAAGCCTGCCGAACACCCGGCGCGATGCTTTCCGTTCCGGAACTGCTCCTGATTGGCGAAGTCCTCTACGGTTCGAGACGCATACACAACTACGTCGCGAAGCGACGTGAAAAGTATCCCGCACTCAACGAACTGACCACAACGCTGACCCTGGAGCCGAACTTGGAAGAAGCCCTATCGAGCGCGCTCGAACCCGGAACGGAGACGGTAAGGGATTCGGCGAGCCCGACACTTCAAAAGTTCCGCCGGCAAATCGAACAGGTGCGGGGCAGCATCAAGGAGAAGGTCGAAGCTCTCGCAGGCAGCCTGACTGAGACAGTTCTGCAGGACCGGCTGGTCACGTTACGAAACGGTCGTCACGTGATCCCGGTCCGTGAAAACCAGAAGGGAGCAGTTCAGGGAATCGTACACGACCAGTCCCAAAGTGGTCAAACCCTGTTCATCGAACCGATGGTGTCGGTGGAGATGGGGAACCGACTTCGTCAGCTTGAGCACGCCGAGAAGCAGGAAGTCGATCGGATTCTCAGGATGCTTACCGAGCGCGTCGCCATCGCGCACGACAGCATCCAACAGAACCTGAAAGTGCTCGTCCGATTCGACGTCATCTACGCCAAAGCGATCTACTGCAACGAACTCGATTGCACCGAGCCCGTCTTCAACGATCGCGGTCAGTTCGAACTGCGCGGCGCCCGTCACCCCCTGCTCGCCAACAGAATGCGATCCGAGGAGCGTGAGAAGGACCTAATCCCCCTAGAGATTTCGCTTGGTGGCAATACCTTCTGGACGTTGATCCTCACAGGTCCGAATGCCGGCGGCAAGACGGTCGCACTCAAGACGGTAGGTCTCCTGACCCTGATGGCACAGAGCGGGCTGCCCATCCCCGCACGCGAAAATTCCGAACTGCCGGTGCTAAAAGGTGTCTTTGCTGACATCGGAGACAAGCAATCGATCGAGAACGACCTGAGCACGTTCTCTTCCCACGCTTCGAACCTGGCAGCTATCTGTGACCAAGCAAATAAGGATTCACTCGTCCTGCTCGACGAAGTCGGATCGAGCACTGACCCAGATCAGGGATCCGCCCTGGCCATGTCTTTGCTTGGCCTGCTTACTGAACGAGGGACGCGAACGATCGCCACGACTCACCACGGCGCACTCAAAGCCTTCGCCCACAACACAGAAGGTATTGAGAACGGCTCGATGGCCTTCGATGCCAACACCCTCGAACCGACTTTCCTACTTCGCCTGAAGGTCCCGGGGAGCAGTTATGCCTTCGAGATCGCCCGTCGGTTCGGCATACCCTCGAACGTAGTCGACAAAGCAGCTGAAATCGCCGGTTCAACCGTAGGCCGAGTGGAATCGTTGATCCAGGACCTGGACGAGACCTATCGCGCGTATGCCGAACAGCTCGAACTGACCGAGATCGAGCGAAAGGAGACGGCCGAAAGGCGTGAGATCCTCCAAAAGAGGCTGGCCGACATCGAGGAGCGGGAGAGAAAGCTCAAGCAGGCCGCAGAGGAGGAAGCCAACCGAATCCTCTCTGGGGCAAACGCGCTAATCGAAAAGACAGTAGCCGACATACGCGAGAGCAATGCGGACAAGTCCTCGATCCGATCCGCCCACGATGCTATCGCCGATGCGAAAGCTAAACTTCAAAGATCGCTGGACAGTGCGCCTGTGCCGACGATCGAAGTCTATCCTGGGGACCGCGTGTTTGTCAACCGCCTTGGGAAGGAAGGGACAGTCATCAACGAGCCGAGCAATTCCGGACGCACGCTCGTCGAAATCGGGGCGCTCCGCGTGGAGGTCTCGCCAGGCGAAGTCGAGGTCAGGCAGCGAGCACGGACGGCTGTGACGAAGAAGCCTCTAAAAATCGTAGTGGACCGGGACGACTCGATCTCGCTCGACGTCGATCTGCGTGGGCTGACCTTCGACGAAGCTTCCGATGTCGTAGATAGGTATCTGGACGACCTGAGCATGGCAGACATGGAACGCGCGACAATCATACACGGTAAGGGAACCGGCGCGCTGAGACAGAAGATCGGCGACTTCCTCAAGAAGCACCCGCTCGTTCGGGATCAGCGGCTAGGGAATCCGGCAGAAGGCGGTGCCGGTGTCACCATCGTGGAACTCGACACCAACAAGTAGCGACTCTACATGATCATCGACGAACTGACAGACCAGCACTACTGCAACTCGACGACAGCCTACTCACGCTACCGTACACGAGAGGTGAACATCGGGAGCGTGGCCCTTGGTGGGGACAATCCTATCCGTGTACAGTCGATGACGACAACCGACACAATGGATACCGAGGGGACCGTCCTGCAGGCGATTCGAATGATCGAAGCCGGGTCCGAATATGTTCGCATAACGGCCCCCAGCCAGAACGAGGCCCGCAACCTCGAAAACATCAAGAACGAGCTCTACAAGCGCGGCTATGACACGCCGCTTGTGGCCGACATACACTTCACCCCGAACGCGGCCGAGATCGCTGCCCGTATCGTCGAGAAGGTTCGCGTCAATCCGGGCAACTACGCGGACAGGAAGAAGTTCGCAGTCTTCGAGTATACGGATGAGGAATACGCACAGGAGCTGGAGCGGATCCGGCAAAAATTCCTCCCTCTCGTCGAAATATGCCAGACACACGGAACGGCCATGCGGATCGGCACCAACCACGGCTCGCTATCCGATCGGATCATGAACCGCTTCGGTGACACACCGCTGGGAATGGTCGAGTCAGCGCTCGAATTCGCACGAATCTGCGCGAGCGTCGATTACCACGACATTGTGTTCTCCATGAAGGCGAGCAACCCGCAGGTCGTGATCCAGGCCTATCGTCTGCTCGTCAACCGAATGGTGGCTGAGGGCATGAACTACCCGCTTCATCTCGGCGTGACCGAGGCGGGAGACGGAGAGGACGGGCGGATCAAGTCGGCTGTAGGGATCGGGGCACTCTTGGAGGATGGCCTGGGCGACACGATCCGGGTGTCCTTGACCGAAGAGCCCGAAGCTGAGATTCCAGTCTGTAAAAGCCTGGTCAACCGGTACCGGAACCGGATGGATCACAACCCGATCCCCGAGGCATCCAAATGGCCAATCGAGGCATTCTCTTACAACAGGCGAAAAAGCAAGATGGTCAACCGAATCGGCGGAGACCAAATGCCCGTTGTCATTCTGCCTTCGCCCGAGGGGAGTCAGTCCGATCCTGCCGTGCTTCTAGCCATCGGCTACGAATACGACGCTGCGCTTGACAAATGGAACATCGGTGATCAGGCAGCCGACTTCATCCACACCGATCAGGATGTCTCCTACGAGACACCGGGTACGCTAACCCGCATCGTCGAAGCAGGGCTGTGGGCAGGCGACGAAAACACCTGTCCGCTCCACAGTCTAGAGAAATACGGCTCAGCTCGACGCTCGGACCGGATCAATTTCGTCTCAGCTCGGCTCGACCAGCTATTAACTCCCACGGTCGACGTGCTGATCGACGATCCTACAGCCGTGCTCGTCCTCTCAACCGACAACTGCCACGCCATGGCAGAGCTTCGGCGGGCCGCAGTGGAACTCGTGAATCGAGACATCGATTGCCCGATCGTTTTCCGTCGACAATACACCGAGGCTTCGCTCGATGAGGTCATGCTATTCTCGGCAACAGACCTGGGCGGCCTGATCAACGAGGGCTTCGGCGACGGCATCTGGCTCGACGCTCCTGGGCTCGATACGGAGACACTCAACCGGATCGCCTTCGGCATCCTTCAGGCCACCCGCACACGCATTTCGAAGACCGAGTACATCTCGTGTCCGTCCTGCGGCCGTACTCTCTTTGATCTTCAGGAGACAACAGCTGAGATTCGAGGTCGAACGAGCCACCTGAAAGGCGTCAAGATCGGCATCATGGGCTGCATCGTGAACGGCCCCGGAGAGATGGCGGATGCCGACTACGGCTACGTGGGAAGCGGTCCCGGTAAGATCACGCTGTATCGTGGCCGGGAAGTCGTCAAACCGAACATCCCGACCGCAGAAGCGCTTGACGAGTTGATCGAACTGATTCGGTCTGATGGCAACTGGGTAGAGGAAGAGCTCTAGACCGCCCGGGCGGCCTTTCGCCGGCGCGACGAACACGGATGATATATGGGGTAACCAGGTTCTGGACCACGCCATTCATCCTCGGCTTATCGGATAGAATTCCTTCCGTCGGAGGATGCCGTCTGCGAGGCACTCTCATTCGTATCTCCCAGGCAGCGGAGCGAAGCACCGTGTTTCTGGCAGCCTTCCGCTTCCCCTGTTCATCGGTATTCATCCATAGGAGCGGGTGATTCAAGCCTTTGTTTAAACATTCTCAGGTTGTCGATTCCCCCTCTGGTCATTAGTTTTTAGTTCCTCTCCTCCTGATCCATCGTCTATATCCCCTGCTCTATCAATTTCTCAGCTCCCTGAGGGAAAGCTTCATGCCTCGCATCCCTGAAGAAGCGATCGATCGGATCCGCGATTCGGTCGACATCGTCGACGTAGTCTCCGAATATGTCCAGTTGACGGCTCGTGGGCGGAACCATGTCGGCCTGTGTCCATTCCATGACGACCACGACCCGTCGTTCAACGTTTCCCAAGAAAAGCAGATCTACAAGTGCTTCGTGTGCGGAGCAGGCGGGAATGTCTACACCTTCGTGCGCGAGATCGAAGGGATCAGCTTCGTCGAATCTGTCCGCAAGGTGGCTGAAATCGGCGGGCTGCCGGTCCCGGAGCCGGACAAGCGGATGAAGGCCAAAGAGGAGGCCTTCGACCCGCTCTACCAATCGATGGATCTCGCCAGGAAGTATTTCAACCACCTGCTGACTGTGAAGTCAGAGGGGCGGGACGCACTCGACTACCTTAAGGGGCGTGGAGTAGACAACGCGACGATCGAGGCTTTCTCACTCGGATATGCACCGAAGGCCTGGGATCACCTCCTCCGTGTCGCGACCTCCCCGAAGCGGAGGGGTGGCGGGTTCAGTCCGGAAATCCTCGAGAAAGCGGGGCTCATCCTCGCTCGCAACAGCGGGAACGGATACTACGACCGCTTCCGGCACCGAGTCGTCTTCCCGATCCGGGCACACACCGGCCGCGTCGTCGCATTCAGTGCACGTGCGCTGGACGCGAATGAGCAGGCGAAGTATATCAACTCGCCGGAGTCCCCGATCTACCACAAGAGCGCAATACTTCACGGCCTCTACGAGGGTCGCGACGCACTCCGAAAGGAGAAACGTGCCCTTATCGTGGAGGGGCAGATGGATCACCTCTCCCTGTTCCAATTCGGGATTGAGAATGTCGTCGCGACATCAGGTACAGCTCTTACGATTCAGCAGGCGAAGCTTCTGAGGCGCTATGCTGAGCATGCTGTCCTGATCTTTGACGGTGATCGGGCAGGAATGTCAGCCGCCTCCAGGGGTATCGCTCCTCTGATCGAGTCGGGAATCGACGTACGGGTCGTATCACTGCCTGACGGGCAGGACCCGGATACGTTCATCCGCGAGCACGGAAAGAATGCCCTCCTTGGCGTAGTTAATGAGAGCGTCCCGTTGATCGACTTTCTGGTAAGCTGGGTCGGCACGCTCGAAGACCTGACTACCTCGGACGGACGTGCGAGGGCGACGCATCATATCGCCGACCTGATTGGACGGGTGACCGACCAGACCCTACGTCACCTGTTGATTCGTGATGCTTCGGAGAGAATCGGGATTGAGGAGAGCGTCGTTATCCAGTCTGTTCAGGATGCTCAGAAATCGCCAAGGCCTCGACGAAGCAAACAGCAGGGAGAAACGACCGTGTCGCTCGCGGAGCAGTTCGACCCGCGGCCCAGGCAGGAGCGTGAACTCCTAATCCAGTTGATGACGGACAACGAAACGGCCGACATCGTGCTCGAGCAGATCCGGCCGGAAGACTTCACGAACAGCATCTACCGACAGATCGCCAAGATCGTCCAGAACCAACGAAACAACGGCTGGAGCACCTCAGTCGCACACATCGTCGACTGTCTGACAGACGACGGACTCGCAAGGATTATTAGTTCCTTGTCTCTGGAAACCGGTATAAGCAACCCGGACCAGGTCGAGCTTCCCGTCCAAGATTATATAAACGCCTTCCACCAGCGCAGGATCGACCGGCAGATCGAGGAGCTCAACCGGCAGATGCGGAACGCCTCGGCAGACGACCAGATCAAGCTAATGCAGGCGCACAAGCAACTGACGCTCGACCGGAAAGCGATCAAGGAAGGAAGCAGCTTCAGCCAGCCGGAGGTCAAAATGATCGGCGAAGCGGCCGAACCCATCCTCAACGACGAGTGAGGTCTGCAGTCGAAATCTTACACCTCCGGAACGCAAATTGATACATTGTCGTCCGGAATGTGGGGGCCCATAGCTCAGCTGGTT
The DNA here is from genome assembly GCA_002714465.1 of Gemmatimonadota bacterium. The sequence continues at coordinate 86,905 of PAXL01000016.1, forward strand.
AGAGCATCCGACTCATAATCGGCAGGTCGTAGGTTCGAGTCCTACTGGGCCCACCACTATATACTTTGATACGCAAGAATTAAGCTTTCTGTTCGTCACGGTGACAAGAATGTGCTGAGCGTAGATGAGAAGGAGAGCCTCGCATCGTAGGAGCAAGAGCTAGGCCGAATTCTCTTCGTCGAGGACGGCGACTTCATATGGGGTCGTTCCTCCTGTCCTCCTAAAAACTGGGCACGAGGTCGATTCAGCCAGCGACGTCGGTGAAGCCCAAGAGTTCTTTTCGAGGAACATTTATGACGCCGGGATCGTGGACCTTGGACTGATTACGATCTCAGGAGATCGTGATGTGCGCTTCGGCGCCAATTCCGGTGACTTGAGTTGTGACACATAACTCCCTGTTGGCTAGAACTGAGTGAGCCAAAGATACGTCGCGCCAAGAGGCTATGTATTCGGACCAATAAAAAAGGCGATCCTCCGAACGGATCGCCCTCTAGCCAGCCTTGGCCCGAACCATTAGATGTGGATCGCCTCCTTCTGAACAGCCAGTGCCGCCTCCTTCACCGCTTCGGGAAGCGTCGGGTGAGCATGCACTGTGCGGGCGATGTCCTCCGCACTGGCACTAAACTCCATAGCGACCACTGCTTCTGCAATCATTTCGGATGCCCGACCGTGGACGATGTGCACACCCAGCACACGATCGGTCTCACCGTGTGCGATGATCTTCACAAGGCCCTCAATATCCTCGAGACTGTGTGCGCGACCGTTCGCCGCAAACGGGAACTTACCGACCTTAACCTCGCCGTGTTTCTCTCGAGCGGCTTCTTCCGTAAGCCCCACGGAGGCCAGTTCGGGATGAGTGTACACCACACCCGGTATCGTGTCGTAGTTAACGTGGCCGGCCTTCCCCGACAGAAGCTCCATCACCGCCACACCCTCTTCCTCCGCTTTGTGGGCAAGCATCGGTCCAACAATGACGTCACCGATTGCATAGACGCCACTTACGCTGGTCTCGTAGCGTTCGTTGACGACAATCCGTTTCCGATCGTCCAATTCGATCCCCGCACCCTCCGCGCCCAGCCCGTCCGTGTGGGGCCGACGTCCTACCGCAACTAGAAGGCGATCGCAGACTTCCAGGCGGGTCTCTCCACCCGCTTCCACTGTCACGTGCACTTGGCCGTCCTTGATCTCGGCACCCGTCGCTTTGGCTTCGAGCTCAAGCACCAGGCCCTCCCTCTCGAGGGACTTCCGAAGCGTAGCCGCCATCTCCGCATCCATACCGACGCAGATCTGAGGCAGCAGCTCGAGAACCAGCACATCCGATCCCAGTCTGGACCAGACCGATCCAAGCTCGAGACCAATCGCTCCCGCTCCGATAACGACCATTCGCCCCGGAACGGAGTCGAAGGTCAACGCCTCAGTCGAATTCACTATGTGCTCGCCATCAAAAGGCAGGAAAGGAAGCTCTACGGGTGAAGATCCCGATGCAATCACAACGTGTTTAGCTTTGTAGGTGCCCGCATCCTTCCCATCGCTAACTTCAACTGAACCGGGTCCCCTAACCTTACCGAGCCCCTGAAGGTGCGTCACCTTATTCTTCCGGAAGAGTCCCCGAACCCCGCCAGCCATCTTGCGAACAATGCCCTGTTTTCGCTTCATCATCGCGGACAGATCGAGAGCGACCTCGCCGGTCTTAACTCCGTGCTTGTCGAACGTTGTGTGGGCATCGCGGTAGATCTGGCTCGACTCGAGAAGGGCTTTGCTCGGAATACACCCGACGTTCAGGCAGGTGCCACCGAGATCCGACTTCTCCACGCAGGCGACCTTCATACCGAGCTGAGCACCCCGGATGGAGGCAACATAGCCACCAGGGCCTGCCCCTATCACGATCACGTCATAGGATTCGTCTGTCAAAGCTACTCCCTGTGTCTACCCGCGGTTCTCCTAGGCTAAAACCACGGGCTATTCGCGGGTCGCCCCCGAGGGGGCTCTACTCCTCGCTACCAATCCGTGTCTTCTGCCTGCAGCGCCGTGGCATAAGCAAAGACGGGTGGCTCATACTTCCAGCATCATCCTAGCCGGATCCTCCAACAACTCCTTCATCCGGACCAGGAAGGTCACCGAGTCGTGTCCATCGACGAGACGGTGATCGTAGGTCAGGGCCACATACATCACAGGTCGGATCAGGATCTCCCCGTGCACGACCATCGGACGGTCCTTGATGGCGTGCATCCCGAGGATCCCGGTCTGCGGAGGATTGAGGATCGGCGTCGACAGCATCGACCCAAAGACCCCGCCGTTCGTGATCGAGAACGTCCCACCACTGAGGTCATTGATGCTCAGGTTAGCATCGCGAGCCTCAAAAGCAACTCGTTTGATCTCGGACTCGATCTCGGCAAACGACATCTGATCCGCATTCTTGAGCACCGGAACTACGAGCCCCCGCTCCGTGCTCACGGCGATGCCCATGTGGACGTAGTCGTGGTAGACAACGTCTTCTTCTTCGAGGCTTGCGTTCACGGCCGGGTAGTCCTGCAGAGCGATGACGGCTGCCCGAACAAAGAAGGACATCAGACCCAGTGAAATACCGTGCTTCTCTGTGAAAGGTTCCTTGTAGAGCTTCCGAAGCTCATAGATGCCTGTCATATCGACTTCGTTGAAAGTCGTGAGCATAGCAGCCGTCTGCTGAGCTTTCACTAAGGTCTTGGCGATCCGCTTCCGGATCCGGGTCAAGGGCTCTCGACGGACGCCGCCAACGGATTCCTTCACCACTGGCGTCGATGACAAATGAGCTGGATTCGGTTCTCCAACCGGCTCCAGGACTGCAGATTGCGAGGCCTCATTCGAAAGGACTTCAAGCACATCATCCTTCGTAATCCGCCCATCCTTACCGGTCCCCAAGATCGCCGATGGATCCAGGTCATTCTCAGTCACAAGCCGCCTGACCGCCGGGCTAAGCCCATCCTCACCCACCTGATCTTCAGCACCTTCCGCCGCAACCTCGGTGGGCTCTTTCATCTGCTCTCCAGATCCCCCTCTCTCCAAACCGGGTTTACCTTCCGGATCGATCTCAGCCACCGTTTGCCCGACCCGGATCATATCACCGTCCGAGTTCAACGTTTTGAGCAAACCGGCCGCCGGAGCAGGCAGCTCCGCATCGGCCTTATCCGTCTCGATCAGACAGACCGGCTCATCCACCTCCACGTATTCCCCGTCTTGTTTCAACCACTCTACAAGGATCGCTTCAGTGACGGATTCACCCAACTCGGGAATGTCGACATTGATGGCCATGCTGCCTCCCTAAACACTCAAGGCTTCGTTGACGAAGGTGGCGAGTTCCTTTAGATGGATCTGCGTCACACCGGTCGCCGTGCTCGCCGATGGCGGCCTGCCAGCATATTGGACAGGCAGCCGATCGTCGAGGCACTTCCTGAGCTTCGGCTCGGTGAAATCCCAACTGCCCATGTTGATCGGCTCTTCCTGCACCCAAAAGACCTCCTCTGCGCCAGCATAACGAGCGAGGATCCCTCTGGCCTCATCCCCTGGGAACGGGTTCAGTTGCTCAATCCGCACGATCGCTACGCCCTGCTCCCCCCGCTTCATACGCTCTTCTTGCAGGTCGAAGTACGCCTTCCCTGAGCAGAACAGGATTCGCTTCACGGTCCCGACGTTCTGAACCTTCGGATCATCTAGGACCGGCTGGAACTGCCCGTCGGTCAGGTCTTCCAGACGGCTGACAGAATCCTTGTGTCTGAGCAGGCTTTTAGGCATCACGAGAATCAGCGGCTTCCGGAAAGCCCGTTTCATCTGACGCCTGAGGATGTGGAAATACTGCGAGGGCAGCGTCGGGATGGCGACCTGAATGTTGTTCTGGGAGCAAAGCGCAAGATACCGCTCGATTCGTGCGCTCGAGTGCTCCGGCCCCTGCCCCTCGTAACCGTGTGGCAGCAGCATGACCAGACCGCACATACGCCGCCATTTCTGCTCAGCCGACGAGATGAATTGGTCGATGATCGGCTGGGCCATGTTCGAAAAGTCGCCGAACTGGGCTTCCCACATCGTCAGTCGCCAGGGATCCGCTGAACTGATACCGTACTCGAACCCGAGCACGGCTAACTCGCTCAGCATCGAGTTCAGCAGTGTGAACTCGCCCTGATCCTCCGACAAATTCGCGAGCGGCCAGTATTGGCTCCCATCCTCGTTGTCGTGCCAGACACCGTGTCGATGGCTGAAGGTGCCTCGCTGACAGTCCTGCCCGGACAACCTGACGGATGTCCCTTCCAGAAGCAGGCTGCCAAAGCTGAGCATCTCCGCACAACCCCAATCCATCGGAGTCTCGCCGAGAACCATATCCCGACGGGTTTGCAGAAGACGGTCCAGCTTGCGGTAGATCTTGAAGTCCGCAGGAGCCGTGGTCGCCTTCTCTGCGATAAGGGTCAACGTCTCCTTGTCGACACTCGTGTCGGCGGACCAGTCATCCCCCGCCCACTCGAGTCCCTGCCAGACACCGCCGAGAGCGTGCATGCTCTCCTCCTGAGGCTTTTCATGTGCTTCCTCGAGCGCATCCTCAAGCAACCGTCGAACTTCTGCCCTGATCGTATCGACTTCGTCTTGGCTGAGCACCCCGTGATCGATCAGATCCTTCTCGTAGAGCTTGTCGACGGTAGGATGACCTGCGATCTCCTTGTAGCGGATAGGCTGGGTAAAGACGGGATCGTCACCTTCGTTATGCCCGTGTCGACGGTAGCACCAGAGATCGATAATCACGTCCGCCTTGAAAGCTTGGCGGAAGGCCATGGCCATTCTGGCCGCGTGAACGACCGCCTCCGGATCGTCCCCGTTCACGTGGATGATCGGTGCGTGAATGATCTTGGCCACATCCGAGGGGTAGGAGGTGAAGCGCGTTTGTCTGGGCGTCGCCGTAAAACCGATCTGATTGTTCACGATCACATGCACGGTTCCGCCTGTGTCGTATCCGTTTAACTGACACAAACAGAGCGTTTCAGTGATGATCCCCTGCCCCGTGAAGGAGGCGTCTCCGTGAATTAGCACAGGCACGACCTGACCGCACTGGACGTCTCTCTTGGCGGCTTGCTTCGCGAACACGAGCCCCTCGACGACAGGATTCACTAGCTCCAGATGGCTCGGATTCGGGCTAAGCGAGATGTGGATCGTCTGACCGTCGGGGGTCCTGTGATCGTTCGAGTAGCCTAGATGATACTTCACGTCACCTGATCCGTGGATGCCCTGATCCGGGATCGTGCCCTCGAATTCGCTGAAGATCTGCGTATACGGCTTGGCCATAGTATGGGCTAGGACATTCAGCCGACCTCGATGCGCCATGCCGAGAACCATCTCATCCACACCAAGGGCTGCCCCGGTGTCGGCTAGCGTAGCCAGCAGTGGAATCAGGCTTTCTCCTCCTTCGATGCTGAATCGCTTGTGCCCTAAGAACTTGGTATGCAGAAAATTCTCAAACGACTGTGCCGAAACAACATGACGGAAAGTATTCTCGGATTGCTCTCTCGTGAATTTCGGTCGATTAAGCACCGGTTCCATCTGCTGGAGTAACCAATCCTGCTGACTTTTGTAGGGAATCTCGAGAAACTCTACCCCGATGCTACGACAGTAGGTCGCTTTCAAGCCCTTGATCAGATTTCCAAGCGTGCCGTCAGCCTGCCCCAAAAAGCCACCTGTTCCGACGACCTTGTCCAGATCTTCCTCGGTAAAGCCGTATTCCGAAATCTCGAGTAGTGGATGAGGTGGACGCTCGTAGCTGATAGGTGCCAGATCTGCGACGAGGTGTCCCATACGTCGATACGCCGTCACCAGGGCATTTGCTCCCTTCGGATCGTCTTCGAACGGCATAGCGGCGGGTTGGGAATCCTGGCCGGGATCATCTATACTTCGTGCAATCCCAAGCTCGAACCCCTGAAAAAAGACCCGCCAGTCGTCGGTGACGCTGTCCGGATCGGATCTAAACCTCTCGTACATCTCGTCGATATAATGAGCATTGCCGATGTTAGTGTAGTCTGGCCTTGACATAAGTACTCCGCGGCTCGTTTCGGCAGAAATTAGCTGGCCAAAAAAGTACGAGCGGCCTGACGTAATGTCAAGGTTATCAATGAAATAAGACGATTCCTAGACTATAGTCTCAGAGGTGCTCACGGCCCCGCAACGCCTGAGTTTACAAGACCTTTTTTGTTGACACCCATCAGTCCATTAGATATTTTACTTAATGTTAGAAAGAATCTAAACCTCTGTTGATACATAAGTAGAGTTGAAACAATGCGCGATTTCTTGAAAAAGTCGATCGATTCTTTCCGGAATCTCAGCCTCGCTCCCGCGTCGGCACAGAAATCCGCACGCGCGATTCTTCCTGTTTCAGTCATACTGAGCGCACCCGTAGTACTCGCCTCGCTCATTATTTCAAGCCTTCTAGCCCTACTCTAGGCTCAATTCCGACGGCCCCACACTTTCAGTCGCAGTGAATTGAGCCTCTGGACAACCCAAAGGTCGCTTTTTTGATGTACGCCTGCTAAGGAACGAACCATGTTGAAACGACATACCATTTCCGCACTTGTCGAGAACCACTTCGGTGTACTTTGCCGTATAGCCGGTCTGTTCTCGAGCCGGGGCTTCAACATCGACAGCCTCAGTGTCGGAGAGACCGAAGATCCCGAGATCTCCCGGATGACAATCGTGGTCAAGGGAGACGATCGTGTGCTGGAGCAGGTCGTCAAGCAGCTGAACCGGCTGATCGACGTGATCAAGGTCATCGACATCACACACGGAACATTTATTGAGCGGGAGCTTGCGCTCATCAAGGTAAAGACGGACACCTTAACGCGTTCGGAGGTGATCCAGATAACGGAAGTCTTCAGGGCAAACATCGTCGATGTCAGCACGCATTCGATGACGATTGAGGCGACCGGAAAAGTCGACAAGATCAACGCTATGATCACGATGCTGTCTCAATACGGAATCACGGAAATGGCGAGGACGGGCAATGTGGCCCTCCTCCGCGACTCACAAGCTAAAGCAGACACCGAACAGCGCTAAGGGAGGGACACGATGCAGATGTATTACGACAAGGACGCCGATCTCGGGCTGCTCAGCGACAAAACGGTCGCTGTAATCGGATACGGGAGCCAAGGACACGCCCACGCGCTCAACCTTCACGACAGCGGTGTCAAGGTTGTCGTCGGTCTCCGCGAAGGCAGCGCCTCCCGCAAAGAGGCGGCCGACGAGGGGCTCGAAGTCACGTCGGTCGAAGATGCCGCCGCGCAAGGCGACATCATCATGATGCTCGTCCCTGACGAGCATCAGCGCGCCGTGTTCAACGAGCAGATTGAACCGGGCCTAAACACCGGTAACGCTCTCGCCTTCGCTCACGGTTTCAACATCCACTATGGTCAGGTAGTGCCAGCCGCCGATGTGGACGTGTTCATGATCGCACCGAAGGGCCCGGGGCACCTTGTTCGACGTGTGTTCTCACAGGGCGGTGGCGTCCCCTGTCTGATCGCGGTCCATCAGGACGCGACAGGTCAGGCAAAAGAGATCGGTCTCGCCTACGGGAAGGGCGTGGGAGGCGCACGCGCCGGAATCATCGAAACAACCTTCCGCGAAGAGACGGAGACCGACCTCTTCGGCGAGCAGTCGGTCCTCTGTGGCGGCATAACCGAGCTGATTCGCGCCGGGTTCGACACGCTTGTCGAAGCGGGATACCAGCCCGAGATCGCCTATTTCGAGTGCCTGCACGAGGTCAAGCTAATCGTCGACCTCATATACGAAGGTGGAATCGCAAACATGCGATCCTCCATCTCGGATACTGCCGAGTATGGCGATCTGACCCGCGGGAAGCGGATCATCACGGACGAGACCCGCGCGGAGATGAAACGAATCTTGGGAGACATCCAGTCCGGCCAGTTCCCGCGCGAATGGCTAGTCGAGAACCAGGTGGGTCGCCCGCTCTACAACGCACGCAAGCGGCAGGATAGCGAACACCTGATCGAGGAAGTCGGCGGCAAGCTGCGAGGCATGATGTCCTGGCTCGACGGGAACCAGTAATCCGCGAGGAATACGAAAGGGGGTGATGCAGAGTGGATCTTGACCTTGGAGACCTTGAGCTTCAAGCCCAAAACATCCTACACTTGGAACTGAATGAGCAGATGGCAGACCGTGCCGGATGGATCCATCTGCGTAACCTCGAATCCGGCGGGCAAGGAGTACTGTGATGTCAGAATCCGACGTAGATCGCGTATTCATATTCGACACCACATTGAGGGACGCAGAACAGACACCCGGATGCTCCCTCACACCTCGAGAGAAAATGGAAGTCGCGCAGCAGTTGGCGCGCCTGAATGTCGACATCATTGAGGCCGGGTTCCCGGTCTCCTCGAATGAAGACTTCGACGCTGTACGACGTATCGCCATGGAAGTCGAAGGTCCCCGAATCTGCGGGCTCGCACGTGCGGTCAACCTGGACATAGACCGTGCGGGCGAAGCCTTGAAGGATGCCCCTCGGACTCGTCTCCACACGTTCATCGGGACCTCACCCCAGCACATCGCCATGCTGCGAAAGGCCAAGGGGAACGACGACGTCTTGAAGATGGCTGAGGCTGCGGTGGAGCGTGCTCGCAGCCATTGTGAAGACGTCGAGTTCTCCCCCATGGACGCAGCTCGTACCGAGCGTCAATTCTTGTATGACGTCGTCGAAGCCACGATCGCTGCTGGTGCCGGCACGATCAACATCCCGGATACTGTCGGCTACGCAATTCCGGAGGAATTCGGGAAGCTGATCGCAGATCTATTCGCAAACGTCCCGAACATCCAGGATGCAGTAATCAGTGTCCACTGCCACGATGATCTGGGGATGGCCGTTACCAACACTTTGTCCGCCATCAAGTATGGGGCCCGTCAGGCCGAGTGTACGATCAACGGACTTGGCGAACGCGCCGGGAACGCGTCGCTGGAAGAGGTCGTCATGGCAATCAAAACGCGTGGCGACTACTTCGGCGTCCAGACTCGTATCGTCCCAACCGAAATCGTCCATACCAGTCGCTTAGTCTCAAGGCTCATGAACGTCGCCGTTCCGCCGAACAAGGCGATCGTCGGCGCGAACGCCTTTGCCCACAGCTCGGGCATCCATCAGGACGGTGTACTCAAGAACCGTGACACCTTCGAGATCATGGCCCCGGAAGACGTCGGACTGGAAAAGACAAAGATCGTCCTGACTGCACGATCGGGTCGCCACGCCCTGAAGCACCGGCTCGAAATCCTGGGTTACAACCTGTCCGACGAGGACCTGAACACGGCCTACGACCGGTTCATTGCCGTCGCCGACAAGAAGAAGGAGGTCTTCGACGAAGACCTGGTCGCAATCGTAAGTGATGAACTGACGGATATTCCCGAGAAATACAAGCTGGACTATCTACACACNGTCAGCGGTACCGGGACCGTCCCGTCCGCAACGGTGCGACTGACGGTCGGTGACAAAGAGTCACAGGAATCGGCTTGGGGTGACGGTCCTGTCGACGCGTCCTACAAGGCCATCAAAAAGGCCGCCGACGCGCAGGCTCGCGTCGAGGAATACTCGATCCGAGCGGTAACCAGTGGCGCCGAGGCGCTCGGTGAAGTCACGGTCCGACTCAGCCACGAGGGTAATGTCGCCACGGGACGCGGCGTCTCGACCGACGTAATCGAGGCCAGCTGCAAGGCCTATCTGGACGGGCTCAACCGTCTGGCCGTTCAGGCTGGGATNGAGAAGCAGCGTGCAGAAGCGGTGTAGGCNTCACTCCAAGGCATGATTGGACTCCCGCTTACGCGGGAACGACGTAAGGAGAACAGTAGATGGGTCAGAGCTTGTTTGAGAAAGTCTGGGATGCCCATTCGGTCAGGACGTTGCCGTCTGGGCAGACCCAGCTGTTTATCGGCCTCCACCTGATACACGAGGTCACGAGTCCTCAGGCTTTTCAGATGATGCGCGAGCTCGCTCTGGAAGTCGCCTACCCCAATCGAACATTCGCCACAGTGGATCACATCGTCCCGACCGATGTTCGGACGCGGCCCTTTGCGGACGAAATGGCCGAGCAGATGATGCAGGCCATCGAAGAGAACACAGAAGAGTTCGACATCCCACTCTTCGACATGCACAACCAGAATCAGGGCATTGTTCACGTCATTGGCCCCGAACTCGGGCTCACCCAGCCCGGTATGACCGTCGCCTGCGGCGACAGCCATACCTCCACACACGGGGCCTTCGGCGCCATCGCGTTCGGAATCGGCACNTCTCAGGTGAGAGACGTCCTCGCCACGCAGTGTCTGGCCATGGACCCGCTCAAGGTTCGGCAGGTCAGAGTCAACGGCTTGCTCGGCAAGGGTGTGTATGCGAAGGACGTCATCCTNAACATCATCCGGCAGCTCGGTGTCAAGGGCGGTGTTGGATACGCTTACGAGTTCGCAGGCGCAGCGATCGAGAACTTGACAATGGAAGAACGCATGACCGTCTGCAACATGGCCATCGAAGGTGGCGCTCGTGCAGGTTACATCAACCCGGACGATAAGACATACGAGTATCTGAAGGGCCGAAAGTATGCCCCCCAGGGAGACGCGTTCGATCGAGCTGTCGACTGGTGGAAATCGATGGCCTCGGACGAGGACGCCCATTACGACGATATCTACGATCTCGACGGCTCTTCTCTCGAGCCCACTGTCACTTGGGGCATCACCCCGGGTCAGTCGCTCTACGTGACGGAACAGGTGCCGGCTCCTGCCGACCTGAACGAAGAGGACCGCGATGTGGCGAACGAGGCCTACGCATACATGGGCCTCCAACCAGGTCAACCTATCGCCGGAACGCCTATCGACGTAGCGTTTATCGGTTCCTGCACGAATAGCCGCATCTCCGACCTCCGCGAAGCCGCAAAGGTCGTTCAAGGCCATAAGGTTTCGAGCAAGGTCAAGCCGCTCGTCGTGCCGGGTTCGCGGGAGATCCTGAAGACAGCTGAAGCGGAGGGCCTTCACGAAATCTTCGAAGAAGCCGGCTTCGAGTGGCGCGGTGCGGGCTGTTCGATGTGCTTGGCCATGAACCCGGACAAGCTCCAGGGACGTCAGGTCTGTGCGTCTTCCAGCAACCGAAACTTCAAAGGCCGACAAGGCAGCCCGACAGGACGTACGCTCCTGATGAGCCCCGCCATGGTAGCGGCCGCAGCGATCGCCGGCGAGGTCGTCGACGTTCGCACGATGATGTAGGAGGCTCTATGCCAGCCAGCTCAGTGACAAGCGTAAAGGGAACAGGGATCGCCATCCGCGGGAACGACATCGATACTGACAGAATTATCCCGGCACGATTCCTGAGGATGATCACCTTCGATGGACTCGGGGAGTATGCCTTCGAGGACGACCGAAAGTCCAGCCCTCACCACCCATTCAACAATGACAGGTATAAGGGCGCGTCGTTGCTGCTCGCCAACGGGAATTTCGGGTGTGGCTCCAGCAGAGAACACGCCCCCCAAGCACTCAACAGGTGGGGAATCCAAGCGATCCTGGCAGAATCATTCGCCGAGATCTTCCAAGGGAACTGCACAGCCATGGGAATCCCGTGTGTCATCGCCTCTCCTGCTGATGTCGCGAAGATGCAGGATCACGTTGAGGTGAACCCGACGGAATCGATGACACTTGATCTCGCCAAGAAGACGCTCTCTTCCGGCGCCTTAACGATCGAAGTCTCACTACCCGAAGGAAACCGCAAGTCGCTTCTCGAAGGCGCGTGGGATGCGACAGGCATGCTCCTCGAAGGGGCTGGCGCCGTAAAGAAGACCGCAGAAAGTCTACCCTACGTGAAGGGGTTTGACGAAGCATAGAAACAGCATTTAGACGGGAGGAAACTTTGTCCTACAAGATCGCCTGCATCCCCGGTGACGGTACGGGGCCAGAAGTCGTCGTCGAATCGCTCAAGTGTCTCGAAGCCGCTGCCGGCAAGTTCGGGTTCAAATACGAGACGACCGAGTTCGACTTTGGCGGTGAACGCTACAAGCGAACCGGAGAGACCCTTCCGGACGGAGCCGTCGATGAGTTGCGTCAATTCAATACAATCATGCTCGGCGCAATTGGGCATCCGGACGTCCAACCTGGGATCCTGGAGAAAGGCATCCTGCTTCGAGCGCGGTTCGAACTCGACCAGTACATCAACCTGCGNCCGGTGAAGCTCTACCCGAATGTCGACTGCCCGCTCAAGGACAAGGACCCCGAAGACATCGACTTCGTCGTCGTGCGCGAGAACACTGAAGGGCTGTATGCCGGCGCGGGTGGCTACCTAAAAAAGGGAACACCAGACGAAATCGCAGTCCAGGAGTCGATCAACACGCGCAAGGGCGTCGAGCGCTGCCTTCGCTATGCCTTCGAACTNACGCAGAAGCGAAATAAGGACAAGACGCTTACGCTCTGCGGCAAGACAAACGTCTTGACATTCGCCTTCGACATGTGGGAGCGCGCCTTCCACGAGATCGGTGAGGCCGAGTTTCCGGACATCAAACGGGATTATGCACACGTGGACGCAACGGTCATGTGGATGGTCAAGAACCCTGAATGGTTCGATGTCATCGTCACGGACAACATGTTCGGTGACATCATCACAGACCTGGGCGCGATGGTACAAGGCGGTATGGGTGTCGCTGCCGGCGGAAACATAAATCCCGAAGGCGTCTCGATGTTCGAGCCGATCGGTGGCTCCGCCCCGAAGTACACCGGCCAGGGCGTGATCAACCCGATCGCCAGCATCGCCGCCCTGCAGATGATGCTTGAGACTTTGGGCGAAGATGACGCCGCCAAATGCGTCGGCGAAGCGATCATCGAAGTCGTCGGAAAAAAGCTCGAAAGCATGTCAGCCGGCCGCATGGGCTACACCACATCCGAAGTCGGTGACCTCGTAGCCGAAACCATCGCCGCCTAGGTTCCCGACCAACTAGCGACTGCTGTCCATAGAGATCAGGATAGGAAGTGGCTATCCTGCCCCATTATAGGAGCCATACGATGAAAATCACCATCTACCACAACCCTCAGTGAAGCAAGTCCCGGGGCGCGATGGACATCCTTCGCGAACGCAACGTCGAGTTCGACGTCATCGAATACATCAAGACACCCCCGACAGAAGAAGAACTCAGAGGATTCCTCGGGAAGCTCAATGTTGAGCCAACGGAGCTCTTTCACCCCGGGTCGTTTGAGAAGCTTTGTCGAAGCTTGGACGAGTTCGACACCTTCGACAAAGCGATCGACTTGATTGTCGAACACCCTCATGTCATGAACCGGCCGGTTTGTGTCAGGGGTGACAGAGCCGTGATCGCAAGACCGGCAGAGCTGATCGAGCAGATTCTGGACTGACGCAGCAAACAGATGGACTTCAGGAACCACAGCGTCGTAAGATCTGACAGAATGAGGTGGGACCATCCGGGCGGAGTTTCCCGCAAGGTCGGCGTTCTGGGGTAAGCCGCCAGCCNGCGAGCACCCCGGAACCCCACTACCCCCAGGAGCGACACATGGCGAACGTCATACAGATCTACGACACTACCTTGCGAGACGGCTCTCAGGCCGAGGACATCTCGTTCTCGCTTGAGGACAAGCTGCTGATCGCCCAGCGCCTCGACGAATTCGGTGTGGACTACATCGAAGGTGGCTGGCCGAACCCGACCAACCCTAAGGATCNAGAGTTCTTTTCAAGAGCCAGCCAAGAAACGTGGAAAAATGCTCGGATCTCCTCTTTCGGAAGCACACGGCGCGCTGCGAACAAGCCGGAGGAGGACGCCACGCTCAACACCCTCCTTGGATCGGAGACGGAAACGGTCTGCATCTTCGGGAAATCGTGGATACTCCACGTCACCGACGTCCTAAAGATCGACCTTGCAGAAAACGTGCGGATGATCGAGGACTCCGTAGCCTACCTGCGGTCGAAAGACCGCGAGGTCATCTACGACGCTGAGCATTTCTTCGATGGCTACAAGGCAGACCCGGATTACGCGATCCGNACGCTCAAGGCAGCTGAGGCGGGTGGCGCTTCCTGCGTCGTCCTGTGTGACACGAACGGTGGAACGCTCCCTCTCGAGATGGTGGATATCCTGGCAGACGTCAAGAAACAGGTCTCCTGCTCGTTCGGCATCCATTCTCACAACGATGCGGGCGTCGGTGTGGCGAATGCGCTCATCGCCGTCGAGGAAGGCGCGATTCAGGTTCAGGGATCTTTCAACGGATATGGTGAGCGTTGCGGTAACGCCAACCTCTGCACAGTCATCCCGAACATCAAGTTGAAGCTGAACAAGCAGCTCAAGTCGGGCGAGAACCTTGACGAGCTGATGGAATTCTCTCGGTTCATCAGCGAGGTCGCGAACGTCTACCACGACCATAGACAGCCATACGTCGGGGAGAGCGCCTTCGCGCACAAGGGNGGGGTGCACATCGATGCGATGAGCAAGTCACCNGCGTCTTACGAGCACGTCGAACCNGGGAGCGTNGGCAACCAGAGCCGGTTCCTGCTGTCCGAGCANTCCGGCACGGCCACGGTCGCAGCCAAGCTGGACCACCTGCTTCCGGGTGTTGACAAGCGAGACCCGCGCGTCATTGCCCTACTCGAGGAAGTCAAGAGCCGAGAGAACGACGGCTATATCTACGAGGGGGCGGAAGCCTCCTTCGACATCCTAGCCCGTCGTGCGCTCCAAGGCTTTGAGGACCCCTTCAAGCTGATCGGATTCCGAACAATCAACCGCAAGACTGCGGACAACGGTACAGAAGTCGAGGCAATAGTAAAAATTGAGGTGAAGGGAGAGAAGTGCTATACCGTAGCTGAGGGAGATGGTCCTGTGAACGCGCTGGACGGCGCGCTCCGCCAAGCTCTCGAGTCCGAATACCCCGTCCTGAATACAGTCAGGCTTGAGGATTACAAGGTCCGAGTCCTCAGCAGTGGTGATGGTACAGCCGCGAAGGTACGCGTCCTTATCGAGTCGTCAGACCGGCACCGGATGTGGAGCACAATAGGTGTCTCGGAGAACATCATAGATGCAAGTTGGCTCGCCCTCGTTGACAGCCTGACCTACAAGCTCCTGATCGACGGGGTAATCGTCGGAGAGGACGCCCTCTCCGATGAAGACCCCGACGAGCATAAGGCGATAGCCTGACATGCGCGTGCTATCCCGAAGACTTGAGCGCCTTCCGCCCTACGTTTTCCACGAGGTGAACGCGCTCAAGATGCAGCTCCGCCGCCAAGGCGTCGACATCATCGACCTCGGCATGGGCAACCCGGATCAGCCGACACCGGACCACATTATCGACAAAATGGTCGAGGTCGCGCACGACCCTAAAGCACACGGCTACTCCCCTTCCGCGGGTCTGCCGGCGCTGAAACGCGCAATTTGCCGCCACTACGACCGCCGTTTCGGAGTCCCCCTTGACCCGGAGTCCGAGGCCATCGTTACAATCGGCTCGAAGGAGGGCATAGCCCATATCCTCCTCGCGCTGCTCGACCCTGGGGACCAAGCGATCGTGCCGAACCCTGCATATCCGCTGCATCTCTACGGGGTGGCTATCGCGAACGGAAATGTGGTCAGCCTCCCTCTTCGGGCTGAAAAGGACTTCGTCCCCGACATCGAGATGGTGACTCGAGAGCTCTGGCCGAGGCCGAAGCTCATGATCTTCAACTTTCCACACAACCNGACGACCGCCACGGTAGACATCGGCTTCTTCGAAGAGATCGTNGACTTCGCCAAACGTCAGAATATCATCGTCATCCACGACATGGCTTATTCGGACATCGCCTTCGACGGGTTCGAGGTCCCCAGCATGCTACAGGCCAANGGGGCCAAGGATGTGGGTGTCGAATTTTACACCATGTCGAAATCGTACAATATGGCGGGAGCGCGTGTCGGATTCTGCCTCGGAAATCCGGAAATTATCCACGCGCTATCCGTGATCAAGAACTATTACGACTACGGTGTCTACACACCGATTCAGGTCTCTGCGATCGCCGCCCTCGACGGGCCGCAGGATTGCGTTCGGATAGCGCGGGAACAGTATGAGCACAGNCGGGACACCCTCGTTGACGGGCTGAACCGGATCGGCTGGGATGTCCCTAAACCCAAGGCTTCGATGTTCCTCTGGGCGCCGATCCCGCCGCAGTATCAGGAGATGGGCTCGATGAACTTCGCGATGAAGTTGATGAAAGAGGCGGAAGTCGCCGTATCACCGGGCGTCGGGTTCGGGGAAAACGGAGAGGGCTACGTGCGCATATCGCTGGTCGAAAACGATCACCGGATACGACAGGCCATCCGCAACATCAAGCGAGCGCTGTTCTAACGGAGATTCGACATTGGCATTCTACAACGGTAAACTGCTGCCGCCCAAGGGTTACAGGGCCTGCGGACTGTCCTGCGGCATCAAGGATGACGGGATCAAGGACATGGCCTTAATCGTCTCAGAGCGCCCTGCATCTGCTGCTGGCGTCTACACGACCAACCTCGTCCAGGCTGCCCCCGTTCAACTGAATCGAGAGCATCTCTCAGATGGCTCGGCTCAAGCGATCCTCGTGAACAGTGGTAACGCCAACGCCTGTACAGGTGAAACGGGCTTGGCGAATGCCCGTCACGAAGCACAACTGATCGCAGACGGCCTGTCCCTCTCGCCCCAAGCCGTGTCAGTTAACTCGACAGGCGTGATCGGTGAACAGCTCCCGATGGATGCAATCGAGTCCGGCATCGCCCGCTGCCTCGACTCGGTCGGCGACGGCTGGAATGACGCTGCCGAAGCTATCATGACAACGGACACGGTCCCGAAGAAAGCTACGGCAACCTTTAAGGTCAATGACAAGACGGTCACGATCACAGGGATGGCTAAGGGGGCTGGCATGATTGCCCCCAACATGGCCACCATGCTCTGCTACGTTGTAACCGATGCCGGCGTCTCCTCAGATGACCTACAGCAGGCCCTGTCACAGGCCTCAAAGCGATCCTTCAACTGCATCACCATCGACGGCGACATGAGCACGAACGACACGATCATCGTCCTCGCCAACAATGCGGCAGAAACGGGCNAGCTTGCAGGAACAGACCTCGCCGCGTTCACCGACTCCATGGAGGAAGTCCTTGTCAGCCTGTCAAAGCAGGTTGCCAGAGACGGTGAGGGGGCAACCAAACTAATCACAATTCGAGTGGCCGGGGCAGCGGACGAAACTTCGGGCAGAACCGTCGGGCTTTCTGTCGCGAACTCAAACCTCGTCAAAACGGCCGTGTTCGGCCGGGATCCTAACTGGGGCCGGATTCTCTGCGCCATGGGCTACGCAGGCGTCGACTTCGACCCGGATCGCGCGCGAGTTTCGATGGCTGGAATCCCGATCTACGGTGGCGACGGCGGAGGACTCAAGTTCGACCACGACGCTGCTGTAAAGGCGCTCGGGGCGGAGGAAATCGAGATCGACATCGACCTGAATGCAGGATCCGCGGAAGCGACCGTATACACCTGCGACCTGACCTATGACTATGTCCGAATCAACGCAGAATACACGACCTGAAGTGGCTTCGCCCTACTCCGACCGCGTCCTAAGCATGGAGGCATCGGTCACGATCGCAACAACCGCAAAGGCTGCCGATCTGCGTCTTCAGGGCGACGACGTGATCACCATGAGTGCCGGCGAACCGGATGTCGGCACGCCGGACAACATCAAAGAAGCCGGGATCGCCGCCATACGCGACGACCGAACAAAGTACACCAACCCGGCATCGGGGCTGCCCGAACTCAAAGAGGCCATCTGCGCCAAACTCATCCGGGAGAACGGTCTCGAATACGAACCCAACCAGATCGTCGTAACGTGTGGTGCGAAGCAGGTCATCTTCGACGCGATAGCAGCTTTGATCAACCCGGGTGACGAGGCTATCCTTCCGGCGCCTCTCTATGTAAGCTATGCCGATCAGGTCAAGCTTATGGGTGGGGTCCCGATCATCGTCCAGACTGACCCGCGAGACAACTTCAGCCTTTCTGTGGATCAGCTAGAATCGGTTTTAAGCAACAAATCCAAACTGATCATCTTCAATAGCCCGTCGAACCCGACCGGGGCAACCTACTCCGTCGAGCGATGGTCTGCGCTCGCAGATCGGCTGGCCGACACTCCGGTTCACCTGATCACTGATGAGATCTACGAGAAATTCATCTACGAAGGGGAGCATCACTCGATCGCGACGCAGAACGACNAACTCAGGACAAGAACGATCGTCGTAAACGGCTTTTCTAAGGCCTACGCGATGACAGGCTGGCGGGTGGGCTACGGGGCGGGNCCCGAAGAGTGGATGACGCACATCGCCAAGGTTCAGAGTCAGGAAACGACGAATACGTGCACGATCTCACAGTACGCGGCAGTCGAGGCGCTCGAAGGCCCACAGGACAGCATCAGTCGGATGCGCGATCTGTTCCGGATGCGACGGGATAAGATCGCACACCGCTTTGATCGCATCTCCGGTGTTTCTTGCCCCAAACCGGACGGCGCTTTCTACGTGTTCCCGGATGTGCGAGAACTACTCGACAGCTCTGGAATCAAAGATGATGTGGCGCTCTGTGGCCACATCCTTGAAAAGGCAAAAGTCGCAGCCGTCCCCGGTATTGGGTTCGGCACCCCCGGATACATTCGGTTCTCGTATACATTGCCGGAGGACCGTCTTGAAGAAGCCATCACCCGGGTTGAGAACACGCTTGGGGCGCTCGGCTAGGACATCGACATGAACACCAGCAAGACATACCTGGAATTTGAAAAGCCGATCAAGGAGATCGACCAGAAGATCGAGGAAATGATCGCACGTGCGGACTCCGAAAATCTCGACATGACGACTGAGATTGGGGCCCTAAAGAAGCGCGCAAGGGACCTNGAGCGGGAGACATACAGGAACCTGACTCGATGGCAGCGCGTTCAGGTCGCCAGACATCCACAACGCCCCTACACAATGGACTACATCGACACGATGCTTACGGATTTCGTGGAACTCCACGGTGACCGCCAGTATCGCGACGATCCCGCGATCGTCGGAGGGCTTGGACGAATCGACGGCCGACCGATTATGCTGATCGGTCAGCAGAAGGGTCGAAACACCAAGGAGAACCTCCACCGAAATTTCGGGATGCCCTATCCTGAAGGCTACCGGAAGGCGCTGCGCCTAATGCATATGGCAGCAAAATTCGCGCGCCCGGTGGTCTGTCTGGTCGACACACCCGGCGCGTTCCCGGGACTCGGCTCCGAGGAGCGAAACGTATCAGAGGCGATCGGAAGGAATCTGTTCGAAATGGCGAAGCTCCCCGTCCCGATCATCGTCGTAATCATCGGGGAAGGCGCGAGCGGTGGAGCACTCGGAATCGGAGTTGGNGACCGCATATTGATGCTAGAGAACGCGTGGTACTCCGTGATCAACCCGGATTCGTGCTCGCTTATCCTATGGCGAAATCGCGACAAGAAGGAAGAGGCNGCTGACGCTATGAAGATCACGGCCGACGACCTGACCGAATACGGAATCGTCGATCGAATCGTTAGGGANCCCATGGGAGGCGCCCACAAGGATCCCATCCAGGCATCGGACAACCTGAAGCGAGCGATCGTTGAGACCCTCGATGAGCTCGCCGCGATCCCGGTCGGATCCCTTTCACCGGAGCGGATCGAAAAGTTCTCGAAGATGGGTGTCTGGGAAGAATAAGTTGGCTTACTCACGTGCAGCAATTGTCACGCCACCAGCAACACGCAAAAGCCGACAGTTCAGTTACATTTGAGGCGATTTAAACGCTAAACCCTTGTCACGTCAGACCCTGTTCTTCGACAATTTTTTTGGACATTTTTCTNAGGGAGCTATCTCGCCTGAAGAGCCCTCAACGCCACACGAAAAAAAATCTGATGCGATACTCTTGTGTTTCAAGAGCTTAGTGAAAAAGCCCGTAAACGGGCGCTAAAATCGCTCAGAATACGCTTGACGACCCTACCTCTCCCGTTTATATTCATCNTCAGCTTGAATGACAGNAGTTGTCGTATCTTATTTATATACAATGNGATACGTCGAGATTTGCGTACCTCCAGCCGATTCTGGATTGGTGAGCGAGTTTCAGGGAGGACAGAAGGGCGAACCAAGACGTCTGAGCTAGCTCAGAGACACATTCGCCTTCGCAGATGCACTTCAAACCACTAAATGGTTTAGCTCTCCAGGTGGTCTGAAAATCACCTCCCCCATCGGAACTTTTGACGCAGCTGTCGTCCTTAATTCTCATTTACAGAGAAGCAGAGGCGGTCTGACCNTGGACGGTAGAATTATGTCCGCCTTGAATAAAAACTNCTACCTATTGGGCGGAGTTGAGGCGATCCGGTGATGGGTTCGGTGGGAGTTACACTCTGTTCGGACATACTCAGCGCTATTGGGGGAGATAGCACTGGGGACCGTTCGAATCACGCAGAGTTGTCGCTTTCATAGATGCATCCCGAATCCCGAGTCGGTNTCGCTTCCTCCGCCCTCTTTTTAATCGACAGGCCGTTTGCCACCAGGCAGACGGCCTGTCGTTTTTCCAACATCCCCTGNACACGAACCCCGTCCNTCCAGAACGTAAAAGTCAGCCCNNTCTAGGTGTGTCCGTCGGTAGTGTAAGAATCCTCGCATCCTCGTCCCGCTTGAGGGTCTCAGCCGCAGAATGACCGAACTCGTTTCTTACACCACAAGAAATCGCTGCATAGGCGGGGTCGGTGGAGGCCATATACGCTCGCGTAAACCTGGTGCTGTATATGTGATGTGCTGACTCCTACACGCTGGAAGAGAGACGCACTCACCACCCCAGAAACGCACCGTCTGTTTTGTATTCGGTGTACCGTGTGAGTAGTAACGAACTACATCGAAAGCTGATCCTTGAGGACAATCGATCCGTTGTTGAGAACGTCGGGCCCCCGATGCAGCAAGATCACAATCGCTTCACCAAACCCGGCAAGCATAAGCCCAACTACCCAAATAACCGAATNCCTAGACGATCAGGGGCTCGATCGTGAGCTGGGCAGCAACAGAAAGGACAANGGGGCGTGGTGATCCACCGGTTCCATCAGAACTCCGACACGAAAAGGACAAGACACNGATACCGAACCGGGCTCCTCCAACTGTTTGCCGGAGAACATCGGCAACCTTTGCGCCTGCCCCATTCAGCTCGGCACAGAATTGTATGGGAAAGGCGTTTGNAGCTATTTTCCTAATGGCAAAAGCGATCTAAACAGTTGTTTCAACCGGACTTCCGACCGGAAGGAATGCTTTGACTTCGCCTAACGCGGATGGTATAGTCCCGCATCCAGAAAGTGCTCTAATTTCAGGTTTTTGAGTTACGAAAATTTTCCTTTTCACAGATGATCGACTCGAGCCGACTCGCGATCGGGCGCTATTTCCCGGCTGAAACGGTGCTTCACCGAACCGACGCGAGGACAAAACTCATCTGCTCGGCCGGACTCGTGACGGTGCTCTTCCTGCACGGAGCCTGGCTCCACTGGTCCGGTCTAATCGCCATCCTCACTCTCTTTTTGAGCGCGTCTGGCATACCGGTTTCATACCTGACGGGCAATGCGCGACCTCTGATTCCGATCTTGGCCCTGACGCTTCTGTTAAACGGTCTAGTCACGGAGGGACGCCCGGCCTGGACCGACGCGCCTCTCACAGCTGAAGGTCTGAGTCGTGGCGGGAATCTTTGCCTCAGGCTTGCAGGGATTGTGACGATTACGACGGTTCTAAGCCTTACTACAATGCCACTCGACCTTGCAGACGGGTTAACCTCACTGTTCCACCCCCTCTTGAAACTGAGGATCCCGGTTCACGAGATGGCATTGACAGCGACCATCGCACTCCGGCTGATCCCGCTTATCGCTGATGAGGCGGCTCGGATCCGGACGGCACAACTCGCCCGAGGCGCCCCGACTCACGGCCAGTGGAAGCGACGTATCAAGGACCTCGTCGCCATGCTCGTCCCTCTGTTCGCAGCGTCCTTCACCCGATCAGAGCGGCTTGCCGACGCCATGCAAGCCCGGGGTTACCGAGGTTCTGAAGGCCGCACACGCTACCGGGTCACACGTCTCGGGAAGGTTGACGCCTTCGTATTCGCCACAACATGCCTTTTTTTGGCCGCAGTCTGCCTGGACGTCGGCTGATGCCTCAGTACAGACTCGATCTGGAGTATGACGGGACCGACTTCAGAGGCTGGCAGATACAGCCGGAGGAAAGAACAGTTCAGGCCGAGCTCGAAAGTCGACTCAAGACCCTGTTTGGACAGGAAGTCAGAACGACAGCGGCAGGTCGAACAGACACGGGAGTTCACGCACTCGGTCAGGTCGTGAGCTTCTCGGGNCCAAAATCGATCGAACCCGCAGATCTAGCAAAATCCCTTAACGGCATGCTCCCCCCAGATGCGGTCGTCCGAAAGGCTTCTGTGGCGGCAGCCAACTTCAACGCGCGCTTCTCTGCTACCGGGCGAGAGTATGTCTACGACATCGCTTATGGGGANCGCGCAGTAGGACGCGCCTATGCCTGGTCGCGCAGAGACGTGCTCGATCTGAACGCGATGCGAGAAGCGGCGCAGCCGGTCCTTGGCCACCACGACTTCACCTCGTTCTGCGTCGCCGCTAAGGAAAGAGAGTCCAGAGACTGCGACATCAGAGTCTGCAGGTGGGATCCTCAGGATCTAGGCTTGAGNCTCACGATCGAAGCGAACCGGTTCGTCCGGTCGATGGTTCGGAGTCTTGTCGGGACGTTTGTCGACATCGGTCGAGGCTTTAGGATCGCGGCAGAAATGCAAGACATACTCGAGGCGAAAGACCGCTCGCACGCCGGCCCGACGGCGCCACCGCACGGTCTTTTCCTGTCACGCGTCGACTATGATTGATCGTCGCCGATTCCACGATCTCCTTCTGACGGGTCTGGCCGTTGTGCTTGGCGCGGTGCTCGTGTCGAGCCAAGCGCGCGTTGCAGCTTCGGATGACCCTATAGCTCGCTCGAAGGCCAACGCGATCGTCGAGGCTGTTCAGCGCGTTTCCCCCGCCGTGGTGAGCGTTAATACGTTCCACTACAAGGAGTATCCGCGATACCGGGACCCCTTTTTTGACTACTTCTTCGAGAGTCCCTCGATCATACGGGAACGAGTTCCCGGGATCGGATCCGGGTTCATCTTCCGCGAAGACGGCTATGTCCTGACTAACAGTCACGTCGTCGAAAACGCGGGCGAGATCAATATCACGTTCCCGGACGAGCGAAAATACGAGATCACGGACATCGCGAACGACGTCTTGGTAGATCGTGAGAACGACCTCGCCATCCTCCGTATCGATGCGGAGGGTCTGGAGGTCCCCGAGTTCGGAGATTCGGACGATGTNATCATTGGTGAGTGGGCGATCGCGATCGGAAATCCCTTCGGACTCGCGATCGAGGACCCAAACCCCACGGTGACCGTCGGCGTCATCAGCGCCGTTGGACGAAACTTCCGCCCCCTCGAGGACGGGAGAACCTACAGGGGCATGATTCAGACGGACGCCCTGATCAACCCGGGAAACAGCGGCGGACCGCTCGTTAACAGCAGTGGTCAGGTCGTCGGAGTAAATGCATTCATCTTCGCACAGTCGGGCGGTGGTTCGCAAGGCATCGGATTCGCCATCCCGATCAACCGCGCCATTGAGGTCGCCGACAAGTTAATCGACGGCGGCAGCCCTGAATTTTGGACGGGCGTCGTCATACAGAACCTGAACCGCCGGAAGGCCAAGGCACTTGGCTTGGCGACNACCTCGGGGGCTCTGATTCTGACCGTCACCGAAGAAAGTCCAAGTTCGAAGGCGGGACTCNTCCCGGGGGACGTGATTGTTAAAGTAAACGGCTTCTTCATCCGCAGCGCAGATGAAGTGGTAGAAGCCTTCCGCGAAGGGCGTGTTGGGGCGGCATACGACCTTACCGTCCTGCGGGGCCGGCGGGGGCTAACCGTATTCCGAACCCGCCTGGTCCTAGAAAGAGACCCCCAGAGCTAGGGAGACCGATGATCGCGAAGGAGTCCATTCCATTTCTGCTGGCCACGGGCGCGCCAAGTTCTGTCTTCCTCTACTTGGGTCTCTCCAGTGGCGGCCCAGTCCTTACGGGCCTTGGTAGCTTATTGTTTGTGCTTACGGCGTTTATTGCCTTTTTTTTCAGGGACCCGGACCGCACCCCCCCTGAGGGTGAGGCCCTCTGCATTGCCTCGGGCGATGGAAGGGTTGTCGCGATCGAAGAAATCGAGGACGAGTGGGTCGGGAAATCGACCCAAGTCTCGGTGTTTCTCTCAATCTTCAACGTTCACATCAACAGGATCCCTTGCTCGGGACATATCGCTGCAGTTGAGCATCGTCCGGGAAAGTTTCGACTGGCCTTTCTTGACAAGGCATCCGAAGATAATGAACACACCGTCGTTCATATTGACGGTGACGGTTTCCGGCTGGCTTTCAAACAGATCGCTGGCTTTGTAGCGCGTAGGATCATCTGTCGCTTGGTGCCGGGCCAGAGTGTATCCTCTGGTGAACGGTTCGGCTTGATCCGGTTCGGTTCCCGGATCGACCATATCCTGCCATCCAACTCCGAGGTGAAGGTCGAGTTGGGAGACCAAGTCAAAGCGGGTGAGACGATCATCGGAGTCTGTAAGACATGAGAAAAAGTGCGATCCCAAACCTGTTTACCGTCAGCAACTTGGCGTGTGGTTTCCTTTCGATCCATTACGCGGCAAGCGGACGTCTTGTACCGGCCGCCTGGCTAATCGTACTCGCGGGCTTCCTTGATGCCTTCGACGGCAAACTTGCACGATTGATCGATTCTGAAGCCGATTCAGGTGAGTTCGGGCTTCAGTTCGATTCTCTCGCTGACGTCTGCTCGTTCGGTGTTGCGCCGGCCGTCCTGATGCTCCATTACTTTGACCCGTTGATAAATCCTTCCTGGATAGCCCTTTCAGCGGCGTTTGTCTTCCTGCTGAGCGGCGCATTCCGACTTGCCCGGTTCAACACGAAGCAGGAGGACCGTCAGGAGGAACCGGACAGCAAGCCCGACTTCGTCGGGCTTCCAATCCCTGTCTCAGCAGCCACGCTCTGCTCTTTCGTAATCTTTAGCCAGAGAGTATGGGAGAGTACACGTGAACCTCAAGTCGGCCTTTNGCTGTGCGCGCTCCTCGCGTTCCTGATGATCAGCCCCTTTGACTACCCAGCCTTCCCTCGTTTCACGTTTGAGACGGCTAAAGATCGATTCCGTATCGCGCTGTCTCTCGGTGCGATGATCCTCGTCTTCTTGTATAATGAAGCAGCCTTCTTTCCCGTAGCGATGGCCTTCTGCCTTTCTGGGCCGATCCGCTGGCTGAAACACCAACTCATGGGTCGAGAGGCTGTAGACCTGAGCTAACACCGTGGTTAGATGCTTGGTATGCGAAAACTGAATGTGGGTTTCCTGGTCATCGCAATCTTTGTCGGGGTGCTCGCAGGAAACATCATCGGCGAGGTATTGAGCCTCATCTTCGACACCCTCGGGCTGCAGAACAACGTGGTCCAGACGGTCTTGGTCGATCCGCTCTACGCCTACGAGTTCTACCCGATGCGGCTGAATCTGATCGTGATGACGCTGACGCTCGGGTTTTCGATCAACTTCAACCTGCTTAGCCTGATCGGAATCGGAACCGCTTGGTATTACGTGAAGTACTCGTATTGAGATTGCGCAGTCGTTGCTGTAGCGACCGCGCACACTGACTCTTATAGCCTTGTCTGGAGGTCCTCATGTTTCAGGGCATAGGCACCTGGGAAATCCTGCTGATCTTTCTCGTGGCGCTCCTGCTGTTCGGCGCCAAACGTATCCCGGAAATCGCCAAGGGTTTGGGTAAGGGCATCACGGAGTTTAAGCGTGCCGTCAAGGACGTGAAGGACGAGATCGAGACGAGCGCGGAGGAGACTCCGTCGACCCCGTCACAACCGCCCCCGAACACGACACCGACCAGTAGTCCCGAGGCAGAGAAAAAGGTCGAGTCCTAAACCGGTGGAGTGTGACAGGCTGTGGGTGTAGAAGGAGAGTTGAACGAGCGTCCGGCACACGAGTTGGTTCAGGAGATCAAGCGAGGCGAGGTCAAAGCGCGTGACCTGACGGATGCCGTCCTGGACACAATCGACCGNCAGAACGATACTATCAATGCTTACATCACCGTAGACTCNGACGGGGCTCGTTCGCAGGNAGACGACGTNGACCGGCGTGTATCNGCGGGAGAGGATCTGGGTCCTTTGGCCGGCATTCCCGTCGGGCTGAAGGACCTCATCTGTACCCAAGGCCTTCATACTACCTGTGCATCAGGCATCCTCCAAGGCTTTATCCCCCCATATGATGCAACGGTAACCGATCGGCTGAAGCGAGCCAATGCAGTTATCGTCGGTAAGCTGAACATGGACGAGTTCGCCATGGGCTCGTCGAGCGANAACTCTCACGCCGGCCCGGTCAGAAACCCACACGATCACGAGCGCGTCGCCGGTGGGTCGAGCGGCGGATCGGCAGCAGCCGTCGCGTCCGGTCAGGCCATCCTGACGCTCGGATCTGACACAGGGGGATCGATCCGACAGCCAGCCTCCTTCTGCGGCGTCGTTGGGCTCAAACCGACCTACGGTCGTGTCTCGCGCTACGGTCTCATCGCATACGCTTCATCGCTCGATCAGATCGGTCCACTCGGTCGCGACGTCCGTGACACTGCCCAGCTCTTCGAAGTCATATCCGGTCACGACTCACATGATTCCACGTCGGCGGACGTCGCCGTTCCTTCTGTTGTGGACACTCTGGAAACCGGTGTGAACGGTTTACGTATCGGGATCCCAGTCGAATTCTTCTCCGAAGGTCTCGACCCCGAGGTCGATCAGTCCGTTCGATCCGCGATCGCCGACCTCGAATCCGCCGGTGCCCGGATCGTCGATCTCTCGCTCCCTGTGGCCGGCCATCCGGAATATACGATCGCGACCTACTACATCATCGCGACGGGTGAAGCAGCGTCAAACCTATCCCGCTACGACGGGGTAAAGTATGGTCACCGCGCAGAAACCGACGACCTACTCGAGATGTACGAGCAGACGCGGAGCGAAGGATTCGGTGACGAGGTCAAACGACGAATCATACTCGGCACCTATGTATTGAGTGCGGGCTACTACGACGCCTACTACATCAAGGCGCAAAGAGTCCGCACACTAATCAAGCAGGACTTCGAGAAAGCTTTCGAGTCGTGCGACATCCTGGCAACACCCGTCGCTCCAACGCCGGCATTCAAGCTGGGCGAAAAGATGGACGATCCGCTCCGAATGTATCTCTCGGACATTTACACCGTCTCAGTGAATCTCGCAGGTATACCCGGTATCTCCGTCCCTTGCGGCGCNTCTGAAGCAAACCTTCCGATCGGAATCCAGCTTCTCGCGCCCGCCTTCGAAGAAGAGCGTCTGTTCAGAGCAGCACGTGTTGTCGAGAAAGCGAGGTCCTGATGGCCTGGGAGACTGTCATCGGGCTCGAAGTNCACGCACAGCTCGCCACAAACACCAAAATCTTCAGTGGTGCTCTCGTAGAGTTCGGTGCAGAACCGAACACAAACGTGACACCGCTATGCCTCGGGTTGCCAGGCACGCTGCCCGTGCTCAACAAACAGGTGGTCGAGCTCTCGATGCGGATGTCCCTCTCTGTCGGTTGCACGATCCAGCCACGAAGCCGTTTCCTCCGGAAGAACTACTTCTACCCGGACCTGCCGAAGGGCTACCAGATCTCACAGTTTCAGTCTCAGGAGGAGATGCCACTTGCCACCGGNGGCGGTATCGAGATTCCAACAGCCGACGGCGGCACTCGGTTTGTCCGCCTCGTCCGGATCCACATGGAGGAGGATGCGGGCAAAAGCATCCACGACGAGGAGTTCGTACCCCCGGGTGAATCGATGGTTGACTACAATCGAACGGGCGTCCCCCTGATCGAAATCGTCTCAGAACCGGACATGCGCGCTCCAGCCGAGGCTGCCGAATATGTGACCCGCTTGCGCGAAATCCTGATCTATACGAGTGTTAGCCACGGCGACATGGAAAAAGGCCACGTTCGAATCGACGCAAACGTATCGATCAGACCCGTTGGTTCGACCGAGCTCGGTACCAAGGTCGAGGTCAAGAACATGAATTCAATCCGGAACTGTCAGCGCGCGCTCGAAATTGAGGTGGAGCGACAGATCGAAACGCTTGAGGGAGGCGGTGAGATCCGGCAGGAAACGATGCTCTTCGACCCCGCCCGTGAAGACGTGCGACCCATGCGTGGGAAAGAGGAGTCGGACGACTACAGGTATTTCCCTGACCCTGACCTCGTTCCAATTCTGGTCGATCAGAAGTGGATCGATCGTGTTAAGCAGCAGATACCCGAGCTACCATCCGCCAAACGCGNACGTTTCGCAACAGATTACGGGTTCGAGGACAACCTCGTCGAAGTCCTGACAGCCGATCGTGATGCGGCCGACTACTTCGAATCCGTCGTGATCGCGGGAGCGGACGCACGTAAAGCCGCCAACTGGGTTCAGGGCGACATTCTGAGGNTCCTGAACGAGAACAAAATCTCCATAGCCAATTTGAAAGTCTCATCGAAGAATCTCGCAAACCTGATCGGCCTGATCGACGACGGCACGCTCAGCAATAGCGTCGGGCGCCAGGTCTTCCACGAAATGGCAGACACCGGCGAGACGCCTGATGCCGTTGTCNAGCGTCTCGGGCTCGCCCAGATCAGTGACGAGGAAGANCTTGAGTCTGCGGTCGACCAAGTCCTNGCAGACCACTCAGACGAGGTCGAGAAGTTCAAGGAAGGGAACAAGAAACTCATGGGGTTCTTCATGGGGCAGGTGATGAAGGCGACAAGGGGACAAGCCAACCCCAAACTGGCGACTCATCTGATCTCCAAGAAGCTTGGCTGACCCCGCCGTGTCATCGACCGAACAGCCGTGGTATGACCGGTTCTTCAGCCACGAATACCTCGCCTTCGATAAACACCCGGAAACGCACCTTGAAATAGAGTTCATAGAGCAGGCCCTTCACCTGACATCGGACACGCTCGTCCTCGACCTCTGCTGTGGATACGGCCGCCACACGCACCCGCTCGCTTCGAAATGCCGCATCTTCAGTCTCGACCGTTCACAAATGATGCTCGCTAAAGCGGCAGAGACGATGTCCTCTGCTCGCCTCGTCAGAGCCGACATCAGAGCTATTCCCTTCTTTTCAAGCTGTTTCGATGCCATCATCTCGATGTTCTCATCGCTCGGGTACTTTGACTCGGAAGACGAGAACTACCGCGTGCTGAAGGGTATAGCCGACAGCCTGCGACCAGGGGGACGCGTCCTGCTCGAGACGGTCAACCGCGAGTTTGTCGTCCGGCATTCGTCGCCTCAGCAGGTCTATCGTACCGGCAACATGACACTCATCGAAGAGCGCACATTCGACCCTCTTTCCAGCCGGACCCACGTAGACGTCACCGTCTTCGAGGAAGGACGGCAGACACACCTACATCATTCTATCCGAATCTACGCGTTCACAGAGCTCGAGATTCTACTCGAATCAGTCGGTCTTAGAACCGTGAGCGTCTGGGGCGACTTCAGGGGCGGAGACTATACCGTAGACAGCGCACACATGATCGTCTTGAGCGAACGTGTATGATAGATCTAATCGTCTTCCTGAAAGCGCCGGTCGCCGGAGAGGTCAAGACGAGGCTGCAGACACGATTCTCGCAACAGCAGACAGCAGACATCTACGGAGCGTTTATCAAGGACACCTTTGCCACTGCTGAGGCCGTAGAGGCNGACCGTTGCTTCGCCGCCTACACGGGCTCAAGCGATGATGTCGAGCCCTACATTCCAGATGGCTGGAATCAGGTCCCTCAAGTCGAGGGCGATCTAGGAACGCGGATGCTTGCCTCTCTCCGCTCGAGCATCGAGAGCGGAGCAGAGAAGGCGATCCTGATCGGAAGCGACATCCCATCCCTTCCCGCTGACCACATTTACGCCGCGATCGACCGGCTCGACCNTGCTGATGTCATCCTNGGCCCCACAACCGACGGCGGCTTCTACCTAATCGGCACCGGATCGCTCCTCCCAGATGTGTTTCCTGATTTGGCATGGTCGACCGAAAGAGTTTTCGAACAGGCGACCGAAGGGATCCAGCAACACAACCTAAGGCTCGGTCTCATACCTCCCTGGACCGATATAGACACCCCGAAAGATCTCGATGCGGTGCTTCGTGACCCTAGAGGTGCTCCACTCTATCACACGAGGTCAATTCTTGAGAGGATTCGCGTCCAGCCCTGATTGTACGATCAAACCTTCGCGTCTATCTTGCGCATCCACATCCAGAGGAATNCGCAACCATGGTCCGTCGTTTTCTTCTCACTTTTTTCGCAATCACCGTGCTGGCCCCCTCGGCTCCGACGTTGGGCGCCAAATACAAGTTCACATTTGTTACGCACGGCGGCCCAGGCAACCCTTTCTGGAACGTCGTGATCAAAGGCATGGAAGACGCCGGCAAGCGTTACGACGTCGGCGTGCAGTGGCTGAGNAACCCGACTTTCTCGATCGAGGACATGCCGAATTTTCTGGAAGACGCTATCGCAAGCGGTGTGGATGGGGTAGGAATCACCTGTCCGGACCCTGAGGCGATCAGGGAGAGCATCGAACGTGCGGATCAGGCGGGTATCCCCGTGATCGTGCTCAACTCGGCCGACCCAAACAGTGGCACGGACGACGCGCTTCCAACCATGTTCTACATCGGCGCCAGCGAGTATCTAGGGGGGCAGTCGAACGCGAAGGGGCTTCTGATCGAAGCCGGCAAGACGGGGGTCACAATCAACCGCGCAGTCTGCCCGATCCAAGAAATCGGACACAGCGGTCTGGAGGCACGGTTCGAAGGGTTCAGGAGCATCCTCGAACCGCTCGGGATCCCGGTGGACGGACTGACGATCTCGAACAATGTTGAGCAGTCGGCAGGACTTTTCAGGGACTACTTCTTGGCCAACCCGCAGACAAACGCGATTGCCACGCTCGGCCCCCTCCCTGCGGATGCTTTCTACCTCTTTATGGACGAGTCGGGGAGCCATGCCGATCACATCCTGCACGCGACTCACGACACCAGCCCCGCGATCTTCGAACGCATTCGAGAAGGTTACACCGTTCAGGCCGTAGATCAGCAGCCCTACCTACAAGGTTACCTGACAGTGTCGTTCCTCTACCTGAACAAGGAGTTTGGTCTCTCACTCGCGGACGACATTCTCACCGGACCCTTCGTCATCAACAAGCAGAACGTCGACCAAATCTTCAAGCTCGTCGATCAGGGCGTTCGCTAATCCCGACGTGGCGGCACTAGCTCACACTCTCCGCAAGCAGTTCGCCCAGAACCCGACATCAGGCGCTGCGATCGGATTCCTCGCCGTCTTCCTCTTCTTCTCTGTCGCCTCATTCGAGACGTTCCTGACGAACGCCTCTTTCTCTTCGATTCTGAGCAGCCAGGCTGTACCCGGTATTGTCGCGATCGGCATCACGCTTCTCATGATCTCGGGAGAGTTCGACCTATCCGTTGGATCAATACTTGGCGCCTCATCCCTCGTGTTCCTCTTCGCGGCGGTCAACGACGTTCATATCCTGCTCGCAGCGGGTCTCGGACTCCTCTCAGGCTGTCTTCTCGGACTGATAAACGGTCTGCTACTCGTCTCGACGCGAATCCCTTCGTTTATCGTCACACTGGGAACCATGCTGGTCTACCGTTCGTTCTCACTGACCAGCATTTCAGGCGGCCGGATCATCCGGTATACCGACTACTCGCGTCAAGATCCGACCATCACGCTTCCTGCGATCATCCTGCTACTCAGTGTGTGTGCGGTTGTCGTCCTCATCCTATGGTCCTCTCTTCCAACATTGAAGAGAGGACCGCGTGCGCTACCTGCCTTCTCGATCGCCTGCGTGGCCACGATCGCCAGTTTCGCAATCCTCTTTAGCACACTAGACAAGTATGCCTTGTCGCCTCTGGCAGACGTCGATATCAACGTCTTCGGCGTAATGAACGGACGAATCGAAACGGGGGCGCGTGCCAACTATCGTACTTCCATCCTTTGGTGGCTTGGGCTCACAGCCCTATTCGCTTTCATCCTTCTCGGAACTCGCTTCGGAAACGCGGTCTTTGCCACAGGCGGNAACGCCGAGGCCGCCCGGGTTCAAGGCATCCGCATCGATCGTGTTCGNGTCACGAATTTCGTCCTGTCGGGCGGACTGGCTGCTCTTGCCGGGATCATTCAGGTCGCTCGTCTTAAGAGCGTCGATCCGTTGAGAGGCGAAGGNCTCGAGCTTGAAATCATCGCGTCTGTCGTGATCGGCGGAACCCTTCTGACAGGCGGCTTCGGCAGCGTTGTCGGATCTGCGATCGGGACCGCACTAACGGGCATGCTACGCACGGGGCTTGTCCTGATCAGCATCCCGTCGAATGCGTTTAGGGGCGCCATCGGTGCGATCATGATCGCAGCCGTCATCATCAACACGTATGTGAGACGCGATCGGGCGTGAACCCACTCGTCGAAATGATCGGCATCAGCCGACGATTTAGTCACATCACCGCGCTGAGCGACATCGATCTCTCATTGTTTCCGGGAGAAGTCTTGGCGCTCCTCGGCGACAACGGTGCAGGCAAATCGACCCTGATCAAGATTTTGACTGGCGTGCACCAGCCGACGGCAGGCAGGATTCGTTTCGACGGACGCGAGGTTCAAATCACCTCACCNAATGATGCACACGACCTTGGGATCGAAACAGTCTACCAAGACCTAGCCCTGATTCCGCAGATGAGCATCGCGCGCAATTTCTTCCTGGGACGGGAGATAACACGACGTGTGGGCCCCTTTGTTGTGATGGATCGCGAACGGATGCAGACCGGTGCATCAGACGCTCTCTCGGAGATTGGCATCGACATTCGCGATGCCGATGAGGCTGTCGGCACTCTGTCGGGCGGCGAACGCCAGTCGATCGCCATCGGTCGTGCTGTTCACTTCGGCACNCGCCTCCTCATACTCGACGAGCCGACCAGCGCCTTATCGATCAGTGAGACGCGGAAGGTACTCTCCTACATCCGAGCAGCCAGAGATCGCGGCCTGTCGGTAATCTTCATCACACACAATCTCCGTCATGTGTTCGAAGTATCCGATCGGTTGACCGTACTGGCTCACGGCACTAAGCTCGGCGATTTCCACCGAAAAGACACTTCGGAGGATGAGGTTGCCAACATGATTATGGGCAGCCGAAGAAAGGAGGTCTCTTGACCTCCGTTCCCAACATTCGCCTCGACTTCGGGATCACGGGCCGCTACCTGTCCCTCGTCGGCCCCGTCGCTCTTTCCTCTCAAATCGACAATCTGGTCGGGTTTGCCGAAATTTTCATGGTGCGATCTCTCGGCACNGCCGCCGTGTCTGCGGTCGGCATCTCAAGACAGTTCGTCATGGTCATCGGCATCACCATGGTTGCCGTCACCACCGGAACAATGGCGGTGGTTGCCCAGGCCATAGGTGCGTCCGACCAGAAACAGGCAAGCGCAACGACCAAACAATCGATAAGCCTCGTAACCGGCGTCAGCGTTCTAATCAGTACGGTCGGCTATTTAGGATCGCCCTTCGCGCTCAGGCTGATGAGCCTTCCTGAGGACGTGATCCATCTCGGACTCCCCTACCTCGAATGGTTCTTCGTCAGCCTTCCTCTGATGGGGATTCAGTATACCGTCAGCACGTGCTTCCACGCAGCCGGGGATGCGCGAACACCTCTGTATATCGCACTCATTTCGAACGTCCTTCGGCTGTTCACGGCTTACGCCCTGATCTTTGGCGAGTTCGGCTTTGTCGCGATGGGTGTGACAGGTGCGGCGGTCGGTGGTCTTGTGGGGGCGGCAGTCGCCGTTGCCATTAGCCTCATAGCTCTTTCTTCAGGACGTTTCGGCATCAGCTTCAAGCGAACCAGTTCGTTCATCCCCGAAGCGGAGAGAGCACAACAGATCCTGAAAATCGGTGTGCCCTCGGCACTTCAGGGCCTTTTCCGGAATGGATCCAACCTTGTCTTCATCAAATTCATCGCCTTGACCGCAGAGCCGACGATCGCTTTGGCAGCGTTCTCAATTGGAAACCAGATGGAACGATTCCTGAGGCGAACATCACTCGCTTTCGGAACCGCAACCACAGCCCTTGTCGGCCAGAGCCTCGGGGCCAAGGAGATCGAAGAAGCAGACCTCCGCGGCTGGACGACGCTCCTGATCTCCTTCCTCATGCTCGTGGGGGTCGGTATCCCGATATGTCTTTCTGCGTCACCTTTTATGAGCATCTTCACTGGTGACGGTCAGGTGATCGCAATCGGCGTGGCCTATCTCTGGGCCATCGCTGCTGCGGAGCCGTTCATGTGTGCTGCAATCACGAGCGGGGGAAGCCTTCGTGGCGCCGGGGACACGATGCCCGCGCTTTACCACACGCTGATTGCTCAGTGGCTCATCCGCCTCCCGGCTGCCTACATACTGGCCTTTCCGCTTGGCCTGGATCTTAACGGCATATGGGCCGCCCTCGTAATCTTTAGCGCACTCCAGGGCTACCTCACCGTATCGAAGTACAGTAAGGGTGAGTGGAAAAATCGCCGCATCTGACCCTCATACTGCTGCTGACCTTTCCACAAAGGTCGGCAGCAGTATGAGATCTTTCACGAGAGGCTCGCCACCACACCCTCCCGATGGCGAACCTCAACTTTTATGCAAAGGCCTATTACGATCATCGCGGCGAGCCCCGCCTGTCCAATCCCGGCCAAGTCCTCCAGTATCGCTCGATCCGGTCACCTGACTTCGCGACAGGCCAGTAGGATTCGGGTGCGTCTTCCCACAAAGGAACCGAAAGGCCGTCTCGCTCGTATTCGATCTTGCCCGCACGGAGCGTCATCACACATTCAAGTTTCCCATCCAGATCCATCCTTGTGTAGCCGCAATCCTGCAACGAGTATTCGCCACGTTTGTAATTCAGTACCGCCACATCGGCTTCCGACCCAACTGACATCGTCCCAAGTTCGGGTCTTCGAATCGCCTGAGCCGGTGTCACCGTCGACCGGTAGATCACCTCGTTCAACGTCATGCCCATTCCGATGCATTTCGTCATAGTATCGAGCATACTGATCACAGGGCCGCGAATGTTCCCCATATGGAGGTCAGTACTTATCGAATCAGGCACAAAGCCATCGGCAACCGCACGAACGCCGTTCCGATACCAGAAACTTGCAGCCCCGTGTCCAAGATCAAACCAGATCCCACGTTCTCGTGCCTCCCACATATAAGGCTCGACCTTCCCTTCCGAATCAACCACGGGGAACTGTCGGGCGAACACGTGTGTGTGGATATCGGCTGGACGCAGCTTCTTCAGGATGAGGTCTGGATACGAACGTTCCGGTGGCCGCGGCCAGAAGTCGACCATCACCGGCATACCGCAGCCGTCGCCGGCCTCAACCGCCTTCTCTACCGATTCCCACGCAGGATGGAGGTCGTCAAAGGGCTTGCTCGTCCAATAGTGGGCAGTCTTGATTCCGACACAGATGTCTGCGTGGTCCTTTGCCGCCTCCCCCGCCGCATCGACATCAAAGTTTGTGATCGTCTGCTCGGGTGTGCCCATTCCGGGTTTTGAGATGTTTACATACGCCAGTATTCGAGTAGTCGCTTTCTCGATCACAGACACCCGAAAATGTTCAATTTCGTCCGCACCAGCCGTACCCGTATCGACACACGTTGTCACACCCGAGTTGAGGAAATGTGCGTCTGCGTTCAGGCTGGCCGTGAACTGGCCGGGGCTGTCATTCAGCCTACCCGTGTATGCGTGCACGTGGATGTCTATCAGCCCGGGCGTCACGATGAACTCCGACACATCNACCACGTGTTTTGCAGTNTNCCGCTCCAGAAACGCTTTCACCCCGGCAATCNTGCCGTCCCGAATTCCNACATCCGCGACTTGGTCGATGTCGTTAGCNGGATCNATCACGTGACCACCCTTCAGCACTAGGTCGAACTGTTCTAAACTCATAGCGATTCCTCACCTCATCGTGGTCTCTTAGACTAACGAGCTTTTGTTCCNTCAAATGCCTCTGTCACGCAAGTAAAATANCTCAAGCCTGGNCGGGTGTTTGCCGTCTACGCTTCTCATTCACATGGTTGTTCTCTCGCGTACACGGAGCACAGNAAAAGTAACNGTCAGGTCGGAGGAATNAAATGCCCAAAGTCGTCTTCTTCACGCAGCTCGATGCGGAACTGCACACGTTGCTAACCCAACACGCCCCGGATGGCTACGTCATAGAGGTTGCGAGGACAGAAACGTCTGAAGANGAGAAGAAGATGTTTCTGTTGGATGCGGATGCTCTGATCCTTTTCCCGAGCCGAATCGAGGACGACGTGCTCGAATCCGCCGGGCAACTTAAGCATATCCAGCTAGTGAGCGCCGGGTTCGAACACATGAACCTCGAGCTCATCTCTAGGCTCGGCCTCACGATCTCGAACAACGGAGGAGCAAACTCCATCGACGTGGCAGAACAAACGATTGCCCTGATACTCGGTATCTACCGACGCCTGGTCACCCTCGACTCGGATGTCCGGGACAACCGCTGGTACGAGATGCAAACCGGCAAGTGCACGTATACGATCTGGAACAAGACCATCGGCCTGATCGGACTCGGGAACATTGGGCGACGAGTTGCCCACCTTCTCAGACCATTCGACTGTGACCTGATCTACAGCGACACTTTCCCTGCTTCACCAGAGACCGAAAGCGAGCTGGACATCTCGAGGGTAGATCTGCCCGAACTTCTTGAAAGAGCCGATATCGTCTCCCTTCACGTCCCGATCAACGACGAAACGCGTCACATGATCGGCCAGGAGGCATTCGATCGCATGAAGGATACCGCGATCATTGTGAACACCTGTAGGGGCGGGGTGATCGACGAGGTCGCACTCACAACAGCGCTGAAAACCGGCCAGATCGCATATGCGGGGCTCGACGTGCTTGAACAGGAGCCGCCTGATCTCGACAATCCGATCCTGAAACTCTCGAACATCCTGCTGACCCCTCACGCAGCCGGGATAACTCGAGACACCTGGGATCGACGCGGTATGTTCGTCTTCTCAAACATCCATCGAGCTCTGTCAGGCGAGACACCTGAGGCCCTGATCCAGTAAGATAAGAGTATGGAGTCGACACCCTGCTCACAGGGCTGTTTCGGCGGACTGGCANCCTACNGTATGGAACGAAGCAGATGATCGACGCCCCAAGGTTGTGGCGGGCAATCTGATAAAAGATCTGCTTACACAGCTGACGGGATGCAATCGCCCCTGCAGCATAACAGGGCAACCCGCTCCGACACATCCTGGTAGACCTTTCAAGAGCGGCAGCTTTCTCCCACCCTTCAACACCGCAACCAGGTCGCGAGCCCCTTACAAAGCCGCATAGTCCTTGACTCGCAGGTCGAGCGGCCCATATTCTCAGAAGCTTCAACTGTGCACCAAACCCGATTAGGAGGCACCTCATGTCCCAAGGTGCGGCTATATACACAAGACCGGTAGAACGGGTCGATTATGATCCTCCGAACAAGACTAAGACAGTACCAGAGATTATCGACTGCGACATACACCACCAGACACAGAAGGTGGATGACCTGTTCCCCTATCTCCCGAGACAGTATGTCGAACAGATCCAGGATTTCGGAAGCATGATGCCCAGTGTCGGCTACACGAACATGCCGGGTAAGGGATCCCGTCACGACCTCTGGGCAGAAGCCGAAGGTGATATGAACCCGGGCGCCCGAGTCGAGGTTCTTAGAGAGCTACACCTCGATCGCTACGACATCGATATCGGAGTACTCACGGGTGGACCTTACACGGCAGCAGCACACGCGAACCCTGACTATGCAGCCGCCTACTGTNGTGCCTTCAATGATTGGACTGCGNATACTTGGATCAAGGAAGATANCCGTCTTAGGGGATCGATCCACATCGCGCCCCAAGATCCCCATCTCGCAGTTGAAGAAATCAATCGTCTAGGTCCGGATCCCCGCTTTGTCCAGGTCATGATGCCGGCCGGTGCNCGTATGCCTTTTGGCAACAGGCACTACCATCCGATCTACGAGGCCTGTGTTCGTCATAAGCTACCAGTAAGCTGCCACTTCGGCGCTGAAGGCGCAGGCATAACCAGTCCCCCGACCGCAGCCGGATATCCGACCTATTACCTAGAAATGCGGATGGCCCGCCCTCAGATCGCACAGGCTCACGTTACAAGCCTGATCTGCGAAGGCGTATTCGAAAAATTTCCGACCTTCAAGTTCCTGTTCGTCGAAGTAGATACGTTCTGGCTGTCTGGTTTGCTCTGGCACATGGACAACGACTGGAAGGCACTCCGAGACTACACACCGTGGGTCAAAAAATTGCCCAGCGAGTACGCCAGATCCAACCTACGGCTAGGGACACAGCCGTGGCCAAACCTGCCGAGCGATGAAGATCTAGCGACATATCTTCGTTGGAACTACGCCGAAGAGATNTTCGTCTTCGCAAGCGACTANCCACACTGGGATTGGGACGAACCATCGACTATGCTGCGAGGAATCGACGAGCAGGTTCGAGCNCACATATTCGGTGGAAACGCAAGGGATATGTATGGGCTCTGACGACGTCGCTAAGGCGGCAGGCAAACACGTCATCGCCCTGGCGGGCGAAATCCCTTCAGGTTCCAGGAAAATCGTGAAGATTCAGGGACGGGAGATCGGCGTGTTTAACCTAGAAGATCATTACTACGGGATACGNAACATCTGCCCACACAGGAACGGCCCGCTCTGCCTCGGTCGTCTACGACCACTCGTTCTTTGGCAGGATGAAGACACGAAATATGACAGGGAGGACGAGATNCTGAAGTGTCCTTGGCATCAGTATGAGTTCGACATCAAAACTGGAGTATGCATNGTCGATCCGGAAATGCGTGTCAGATCTTACCGCGTCGAGCGTGAAGGAAACGAGATCGTCCTATACGCGTGATCCACCCTGTCCGAAACAGCCTGCTCTTTTTTCTCGCCGGGCAAGCTACTTCTCAGACTCTTCGGAGAAACGAATACGAGCCCGCCCGAGTCTTCAATGTGTCTGACTGAGAAAATCGCCGAACCCAAAATGTGTCATCGCAACGGAGCGAGCCAGTGGTGCCTCAGCATCCTACCACTTCTCGGCAACNGGAGCATANGGACCGGCTCAGATTGAGATCTTCANAGAATATGGTGGCCTGATTTACACGGTGATTGAGGATGATCGGGGCAACTATCTATTGCCGTTGGAAGTCACGTCAACGTTTCGGTGGNGGCCGTCACCGAAACGTTGACGTCAGATGACCACTACCCGATGTTGATCCACTGCAGTGAGCTGGAAACGTGTCGTAGGGACACTGATGCTCAAGAACAAACTGGAACAAAAAACTGGAGGCTTCCCTCGCGTGGGCCGGGCAGGGCAGGACTCNAGCCTCTGCAGAAGAAGAGACCGATGGAACAGATCAACCGCTGATCAGGAACAAGGAGAGTGGTGTGGAAAACGTGATTATTGTTGGTACGGGTTGTGCCGGNTACGCAGCAGCGTTGTATACCTCGCGCGCTGGGCTCGAACCCCTTGTATTTGAGGGAGACCTGCCAAATGGACAGCTCGGCACGACGACGTTGGTTGAGAACTATCCGGGGTTCCCCGANGGGGTAGATGGCCCCGATCTGATGACACAAATGCGCGCTCAGGCGGANAAATTCGGAACCCGCTACGAGTTCGGGCTGGTGACCGACATCGACGTCAACGGCTCGCCCTTCACCCTGACGATCGACAACAACCGGAAGATAGAGTCGAAGACCGTAATNCTCGCATCCGGGGCGAGCCCTCGCTACCTTGGTCTCGAATCTGAANGGGCGCTACTCGGTCACGGACTCAGCTCGTGCGCGACCTGTGATGGCGCCTTCTTTCGAGACCAAGAGCTTGTCGTCGTAGGAGGCGGAGACACGGCTATGGAGGACTCGTTGTTCCTCACTCGCTTCGCGTCGAAGGTCAACGTCGTGCATCGCAGGGACGANCTACGCGCCTCNAAGGTGATGCAGGAGCGAGCATTNGAGAACGAAAAGATCGAGTTCATCTGGGATACCGTCGTAACTGAGATCCACGATCCCGAGCAGAACACGGTAACAGGTGTGACGCTCAAGAGCCTGAAGACCGAGGAAGAGCGAGAGTTCTCGTGTGGCGGTGTTTTCATCGCGATTGGNCACGTCCCGAACACAGGGTTCCTCGAAGGAAAGCTCGAACTCGACGAGACCGGGTATATCGTGACCCAATCACCCACGACTTACACGAGCATCGATGGCATTTTCGCTTGCGGCGACTGTGTCGACCATATTTATCGGCAGGCAATCACGGCCGCCGGGACAGGCTGTGCTGCCGCGATTGATGCGGAGAGATGGCTAGCAGAACGGGAATAGGTGATCCACGACGCGGTTGCTCCCAGGCCCTGGCTCCCTGTATTGTTGCCGCAAGAGACAGGGCCCTGTTTTTACTCACGACTCGCTTATACCAGAAGCCGAGCCGACCAAATGACCCTCACAGCAGAAGACAAGGACTTTTTCAAAGATAATGGGTATCTCGTCAAACACGATACGCTCACGGAGGACCAGATTCAGGCGGGCATGGATGAGATATGGAAACACCTAGAGGCGGAGCGTGACGATCCATCCTCTTGGCTCAATGCAGGCCCAATCCGTCCCAAGTGCGGGGACACGAGGCCTATGCTCGATACTCTTTACGAGTCGCCTGTATACGGGATGGCGGAGCAGCTCGTCGGCGAGGGTCTTCTAACACGTCCGAAGTCATTCGGGCCCAAGTTGAACTTCCCAACCGATGAGACTGAGTGGTCGGCTTCGGGTCCTCACCTTGATGGCTATTACACTCCGAAAAACGGGGTCCCTGAAGGTACGGTCGGGCGGTTCTTTGTCGGAGTGACACTCTACCTGACAGAGCAGAAACCAGAGGGTGGCGGGTTCACAGTCTGGCCGGCTACACACCTGCAGGGGGCAGAGTATTTCAAAACGCACTCCATCCTAAAACCAAAGGGTGGGAACGTCTGGAATTTGTGGGCTCATCCCGATCCCGTGGAGATCGTCGGCCCACCGGGAACAGTCTGTTTTTGGCACGGGGGCCTCGTGCACTCGGCGAGCAAGAACTGTCGGCCCGACATTCGGTTCTGCTTGATGACTCGTCTCGCGCGTCATGATCAGGATGACATCCTGTTCGAATTTCCCGATAATCCTTGGGAACACTGGCCCGCACTCAAATAGCCCATTCATACAGCAGAAAGCCGGAAACATGAACCTGACCTTCAGCACCACCGCTTGCCCGAAAGCCCTCCTCCCCGAGGCCACCGACTTCGCGACCAAAGCCGGATTCGACCAAATCGAGCTTTTCCGTACCTGGACCGAAAGTTCCCCTGTTCACCCTGACTGGTCTGTCCCAATGGTNAGGGATCATCTGGACGGATCAGGACAGACGCTCACAGGTCTGAATATNCGNAACATTACCGGACGCAANGCCGATTCNGATGAACGCAACCTCCAGTACAACCTGCGTCAGGTNACTTGGGACATCCACCTNGCNCGTGCTCTCGGNCTGCGCACAGCAAACACNAAGGGTGGCACCAGGACGGACGAAGCGACCGAGGANCTGATCGAGGGCGTGAACAAGCTGCTCGAGAGCGTCGANGACGTCACCCTCAANCTNGGNAATCACGCGGGCAATCGACTTCAAGGATTGGATGACTTCAGGACCGTGCTACCGAACGTCGGCGAGCGAGCAAGGGTCCTGGTCGACACGGGACATCTACTGACTGTCGGCGAAGACGTTTTGGCCTTCTCAGAGGGTGTGGCAGACAGAATCGGCCTCGTCCACCTGCGCGATCAGAGGGGCGAGACACCTGTCGCGTTTGGTGAGGGTGATCTGCCTTTCAAGGAATTTCTAGATCTGCTGAAGGAAAGTGGATACACTGGCGAACTGGTCATCGAGATGGAAAAGGTCGACTGGGCAGATCCGGTTGACGCGACTATCCAGGCTCGAGAGTATGTCGAGAACCTGTTGTGATTGAACGTAGTCCAGCAGATGCATGCTTGACGAAGCCCGCCTCCCGTGCGGGCTTTTCAGTTGGCGGACTCGCGTGAGTAGCCTCGGCCGACACGCTCTGGCGGAACTGAACGGGGTTCCCTCATCGATCCTAAACGATGCGGCCGCCCTCGAGAAAGTGCTGGTCTTCACCGCTCTCGATGCCGACGCCACCGTCGTCGAGTCGACCTTCAATGCCTTCTCGCCTCATGGCATCACCGGGATCGTCGTGATCCAGGAAAGCCACCTCTCCATCCACACATGGCCGGACCAAGGCTACGCCGCCCTAGACGTTTTTACGTGCTGCGAAAATTTGGACCCTGGTGTGCTAGCAAAATCGATATCGGATGCGTTAAAAGCCGAGTCCTGCACCGTCCAGGTTCTTGATCGTGGTGAGGGCGCTCGACATGCGGACAGTTCATCCCACAAGGCTGGGGCAACACGACGAAGTGTCTGGTTCACGGACCGCCAGGACAACATGGCTCTGTCGCTTCGTCACGGGGGTGTCGCGTTTGCCAAGACATCTGCGTATCAGAAGGTCGAGGTCGTCGAGAGTTATGGATACGGAAAAATTCTGCTGCTCGACGATCAGGTCGCGTTTACGGAGCGTGACGAGTTCGTGTATCACGAGATGATCGCCCACGTGCCGGCCCTTCATCATCTCTCACCCAGA
Organism: Gemmatimonadota bacterium; assembly: GCA_002714465.1. The sequence goes on from PAXL01000016.1 coordinate 129,798, forward strand.
AGTGTGTTAATCGTCGGCGGGGGTGACGGGGGTGCGTGTCGCGAGTTCCTCAAACACAGCAGCATCGAAGAAATCACTGTCGTGGAAATCGACCCAACCGTCACGGAAGCGGCCCGCGAACACTTCGCCCAGACTTCGGCGTCCCTGGACGACGCGCGGGTAACCGTCATACACGGCGATGGGAGTGCCTACGTGGGATCGACAGATTCAAACTATGACGTCATTGTGATAGACAGCCTCGACACCGCAGGCGACTCACCCTTCGATGCATCCTTCTACACAGCCGCCCGATCCCGCCTAACCGAATCAGGCCTACTGGTCTCTCAAATCCCGTCACCGACCGTTTCACCTGACGGATTCAGGGGTGGCCTCTCCAACCTCGGAGAATTCCCTAATGTCTCTCCCTATCTTGCTTTTCTGCCGACGCACAGCACGGGCACGGTCACCTTTGCGCTGGCATCAAATAACACTCTGTCTGAACACCGGACCACGGACAGCATCCCGGATCTGAAATATGTGAACGATGGTGTGTTCGGTGCGGCGTTCACGCTACCCAACTATATCACGCAATTGCTGGAGGACTAATCAGATGTCGCTTCGCGTTGGTTTGATCGGCACGATAGGGCACATCAAATACGTGCTGGATGGAATTCCGGAGCTGGAGGACGTCGAGCTTACCGCCGCTGCAAAAGCGATCCCGGACGATGACCTTGCGAATGCGCGAAAGCATCCAGCGTTCTCAGACACGACAGTCTGCTACGAAGACTGGAGGGAGATGCTCGACAAGGAGTCCCTGGACATCGTTTCGGTCTGCCGACCCTACCCGATGAACACCGAGGCTTCGATCGCGGCCTTGCAGCGAGACATCCACGTAATCAGTGAGAAGCCGGTTGCTACCTCGCTCGAGAATCTGGATCGGCTCGAAGCGGCAATTCAGTCGAGTGAAGCACGATTAACTGCAATGTTCGGGATGCGTTATA
>PAXL01000017.1 GCA_002714465.1 Gemmatimonadota bacterium
GCGGATGGTCAGCATCTGAACGTCGACGCAGCTCCACGACGCCCGCACAACGACCTGCTCTGGCTGGCCAGCGAAACCGGCCTACTCGGACTGCTGGCCTACCTTGCAATCATCGTTCTGACGCTTGCGGCGGCCACGAGCATCGTGCGACACGAGTCGTCGGAGCGTCGCGCAATCGCCTTGATGGCGGTCTTCGTCGTGGTCGCTCATCTAGTAGACGGGATGTTCAACTTCCCTCGCGAGCGCATCGGCGGTGCATCTCACTTCTGGCTCGCTATCGGCACAATATGGTTGCTGCGACCGAATGATTTGATGCGGATGAACCGACTCGCGATTGCGTCCATCGCTATTGGCCTCTTGTGGTGCACCCAGATGACCGNNCGCCGAATCGCCNACGACTACCACCACCTCCGTGTTCACGTGGCGGAACGGGNTCTGGACTGGCAAACNGTCCTANACCACGGTCCGAAGGCNGCCGGATATGGCAACTTCAGAGCGAACACCTGGATCGCAATGGGGAGAGCNNAATACCGAACAGGTGACCCGGAGTCTGCCATCGTATNGCACNAAAAAGCGCTGACCCTNCACCCGAACTCGTTGAACGCNCACAACAACCTGGGGATCGCCCTCAGAATGGTCGGACGGACGGAGGAAGCCGTAGTCGCCCTTCAGCGAGCGATACAGCTCTATCCCGCGTTTGTCGAGGCACACAACAACCTTGGCAATGCCCTGCGTGACCTGATGCGAATCCAGGATTCCATAGATGTCTTCGAGCGAGTCCTCCGACAGGGAACTGCNCNCATCCCGACCCTNNACATCAACCTTGCGCGGTCATACANCGCAGCNGGTGACACGATCCGGGCTCGAGGCAGCTACTCGACCGCCCTGAAGCTCGATCCGAGTAACCCTGTTGCGAGACGAGAACTCGATGCGCTGAGGCCGAAGAGTCCATCCTCTGGGCTCGATCGATCCTGAGGTATTCTTTGACACGATTTTACACGACCATACTTGGAGCTGGTCTCCTCGCCGTCCCCCTGCTCTACAATTCGGGTGGAGGAACATTCCTGCCCGTCAAGCGAACTGCCCTTTTCCTGTGTCTTCTTGCATATAGTCTCGCCTGGCTTCGAAATCGTGGAGTCCACGCGACACTCTGGCTGTCCAGCNCTTCGATCCGGCTGGGATTNCTCTACACGGGTATAGCTGCGCTCTCTGNCTTTTGGGCACTCAACCGATCCTCCACCGTGGCCGCGGTCTCCCAACTGGCAGCACTCTTCCTGCTTTTTGTCTTAGCTGTGAATACGCTGACGGTTGACGATTTTCCGAGGCTTTCACGGTATGTNGCCACAGCGGTTGCGGTCGTTTCAACTCTTGGTGTAATCGAGTTCTTCAACTTCGACCGGGTTATTCTCGATACGATCGGGGTCGCACACCTTCGAATTCCTTCGGTAGGTCGACCCAGCTCAACTTTCGGGTTCCGGAACACAGCCGCGAGCTTCCTGNTCGGCAGTTTGCCCTTCGCTCTGCTCGCTTGCTTTGCTGACTCGAACAGACGGAATCGATGGATGTGGGGCATTGCATCTGGACTGGCTCTCATACTCCTGATCTACACACGAACAAGGGGGGCCTGGGTAGGCCTTTCGGCGGCAGCTGTACTGACAGCCGCCTACCTAATACGTGCCCGCGTCGATCTGTTCGGGCCACTAAAGCGGAATCTCCTCTGGGTGGGGACAGGTATCGTGATCCTTTCGGCACTCTCTTCGCTCGGGCCAAGACAGAGCCTGGAGACACGACAGAAGTTCGATACGGTGAAGGGCTCGACCACGCAGGCCCTAGCATCGATCACAGATCCGAGTGCGGACAAAGGACGCCTGATCTTCTGGAAGCACACTCTCAGAATGATCGCAGACCACCCTCTTATCGGGGTCGGTTTCGACAACTGGGAATACTACTACCCTCTGTATGACCGCGGAGATTGGATCCGTTCGACCAGCGAGCCGGTACGCCCTCACAACGACACACTCTGGGTGTGGAGCGAACTGGGACCCCTAGGTCTAATCGGGTTCCTCGGGATGATCGGCTGGACTGTCTTGTCACCGTTCAAAAGACCGCCCGTTACGCCGATCGAAATCGCTGTTCGTGCCGCGTGTCTTGGGTCGGTTGTCGCGATATTTGTTCACGGTGGGTTCAGCTTTCTCCGAGAACATCCCACAGCAGGTCTTCTCNTCTGGGTGTCGCTCGCCGGACTGACTGTGGGATCTAACAGACAGAAGTCGCGACAGATACCTTTCGCAGGCTTGGCTACAGTCGGGGTCGCACTTGCTGCTACGGCGGTCGGATTCGCTCAAATCCGTTTCACAAGCCAGTATGGCGTGGCGAAGTATTGGCACGACCGAGGAGAGAATCAACGCGCACTTACCGCAATCAGCGATGTCGATCGCATCGGATCGTTCGATCACCGATCGATTTTCCTGAAGGGCCGAATCCTGCAAGCATCAGGACGACTTGATGAAGCCCGTACGGCTTATCGAGCCGCACTCGATCGCCACCCGTATTATGCAAATACGCACCACAACCTTGCCGGGGTCGAGGAGCAGCTCGGCGACGCCCGTGCGGCCCAGCTACACTTNAAGCGCGCATTGGACATCCGGCCTAACTACTACCAAGCGCGGATCAACTATGCAAATGCTCTGGTTCGCAGTGGCCANCTGGCTGCCGCACGAAATCATGTCACGCAAGTCACGACCGAAACTGAAGTTCACCCCGAGGCCTTCGCCCTCCTCGGTGCGATCTACCTGCACGAAGGGCACACCACGAAAGCGGTCATTGCGCTGGAAAAAGCTGTTCGACTCAACCCGAACTTCGGAGTTGCCTACAATAATCTTGCGGTCGCCTACGAGCGATCCGGAAACACGGCCGGCGCTTTGCGGGCATACCAGATGGTGGCTCAGAACTGGACTGGCGACCCAACCTATCTGGAGGGTGTCCNAGAACGAATCCAGCAANTTGAGGAAGAGCTGAACCGATGAAAAGAAAGCACCTCCCCTCAACGTTCAACCGCGCGGCGCTCGTCCTTATCCCGGGCCTTTTTGCTGCGGTCCCCCTTGTATTCGATGCGGACCTGTACAGCTTTTCGCTCCTGCCGAAGCGAATACTTCTACAGGTGGCTCTGTTTTTGATTGCGACTCTTTGGGCGCGTGAGCTCACTACACAAAACGCGGACCGGCCCCCCGGTCCAGTCTTTCTACCCGCGATAGCCTTCACAGCATGGTCAGTTCTGTCGGTACTATTCGCCGATCTAAACACCTTCACCGCCACTGCCTTTCTCTCTCACCAAGTGACTTTCTTCTTCGTGTATCTGGTGATCACGCAGACTGCGACTTCGACATCCATCGATCGTATCGTATGGTGGGGAACGCTCTCGGCACTGCTCTTTTCAGGTATTGGGATCCTCGAGTTCTGGGGCTTCGACACCAGCACTATCCCGTCCAACGGTCGTCCGAGCAGCACCTTCGAATACAGAAACTTCGCGGCTTCTTATCTCCTCGCGGCGCTCCCGCTCATCGGCGTCTGCCTTGTCCGTGCTCGGAGTATGTCTCAACTGACCATCGCAACGCTCTCCGCCATTCTGGGAACTCTATTCCTTGTCTATACACGCAGCCGTGGAGCTTGGCTGGGCGGACTGGTCGGCGGGTTAGTCGCTCTAGGCACATACGTCGTCTGTCGATTCGATCTGACGACGACCGGGTCAGCGATTCGCTCGCGGGGAGGGCGTACGCTGGCCGCCATCGGCGTTGCGCTGATACTAGTCCTGTCGCCCTGGTCACCGAACATCACGTCCCCAGAAGCCCGGTCAATCGACGCNAAAAAAGCCGACCTGCTTGACGCGATGNGCTCTGTGACTGACTCAGGGGCCGGACGTGAGCGATGGACCATGTGGTCCAACACCGTCGACATGATTGCAGATAGCCCGCTTACCGGCGTGGGTCTCAACAACTGGCAGATCGCCTACCCCCCCTACGACACAGGACAGATGATCCTGCCGGGTTCGGCTCCCGAGCGACCACACAATGACTACCTGTGGATCGCCGCAGAAACAGGACTTCCTGGGCTGCTACTCTATGCCTGGATGATTGGNCAGACGCTCTGGATGGCAATCGGCCTAGTCAGACGTCGCAACGAAAACGCCGTTTTCGTCTGTGCGTTGCTCTTCAGTCTGGTGGCCATTCACACGCACGGATTCTTCAGCTTCCCTCGCGAGAGGATCGAGACCTCGTTCTTCATATGGGGAGCGATCGGCCTAGTATCCGCACTGGCATGCCGGGAACAAACGAGATCTGCTAGGAAGTGGCCGATACCGTGGCTTTCACCTGCGGTTCTGGCGCTCTGTAGTCTTGTGACGATCGTTGAGATCCGGTTTGACCGGGCCCTGCTGAAAGGATTACAGAGCTTCGCTGGCGGAGATCTTATAGGGCTGGATCGACACACGCGAGAGGGGCTTGATGCTGGGCCTTTCGACAGCAGGATGCACCTCCTGCGCAACAAGGTTCATCAGNGCGGCGGAAACTACTTACAGGCTCAGCGGGCTTGTCTAGAAGGCTTGCAGTACCATCCGAATTCGGTAGAGCTCTTGAGTGACCTCGGCATGGCTTACGCTCTCGGCAACGATCTGGGAAAGGCAGAGACGGCACTCAAACGAGCAATCGACCTGGCGCCGAAACACCACCAGACCCACAACAATCTCGGTGGGGTCTATCAGAAGATGCAGGACTTCCCAAAGGCAAAGGCCGCCTATACCCGAGCAGCCGAGATCAAGCCCGATTATACAGACGCCTTGTCGAACTTAGGTCTCCTGCTGATGGTCGAGGGAGACTACGACGGTGCCGTCTCGCAATTTGAGGAAACGCTCCAGACGCGTCGGCCGGACGCAGCCCTTCATCACAACCTTGCCGATGCCCTCTATCTCAGAGATCAAGCCGGCGATCGTGAACGCGCACTGAAGCACTACACCATCTTCCTGCGGACTTGGCGCGGCGACGTGTCAGAGACGGATATCGCCAAAGGCAGGATGGCCGAGATCGAATTAGACCCGTGACATCGCTTCCAACCAGAATCTCGGTCGCCGCTGTATCGGCGGCCACCTTCCTGCTTCCACTGCTGTTCGTGAGGGGGGTCTACGACTTCACAAGGTGGCCTCGACTGCTGGCGCTGCAGATCGTCGTGGTCGCGATCTTGACGTGTTTGTTGCAGTTCGTGAAAAAAAGTGAGGACCAGCCGTCAGGTCGGCTCGTCTGGATGATCGCAGCCTTCGTGGGGTGGCAGATCCTGTCCGTGTTTTGGGCGCCGAACAAGATCGAAGCTGCATTCAGGGCAAGCCAGATAGCCACGTTCGGATTCTTTGCGCTGGCAACCGCCTACNCGCTCTTCTGGCAGGGTGTACGGGATGTCCTCAGAACCATCGGGCTCGTGACGTCACTCGTATCAATCATCTGCATTGCACAGTACTGGGGCTTAGCCTTCTCCTCAATTCCCACAGCCGGGAATCCGAGCGCAACATTCGGATACCGAAACTTCCTCGCCACATACCTAGTCACAGTTCTCCCAACCATCGCGATCGCCGCCTGGCTCGAAGATAGACCGCGCGTGCAGAAGGGCCTCATAGTTGCCTGCGCACTTGCTGTTACTGCACTCCTCTGTACTCGAACGCGTGGCGCGTGGCTTGCTCTTACCGCGACCTGCCTAGCCACAGGTACGGGATTCGTCGCGTTTGGCGGCCTGCGATCGGCTCTTGGATCCTTTACGCCGAAACGCGCAGCCTTTGGCCTCCTTGCTGCTGTCCTTGTCGGTCTCGTCGGACTGCAGCCACCGAACATGGTGCAGGAGGGTCAGTTCAAGATCGACGAGAACAAAGCAGACCCGGCCCTCGCCCTTCAGACGAGCTTCTCTCCCTCGGCCAGCCGTGGCCGAACTACTGTCTGGGAAAACACACTATCACTCGTTCGTGACTATCCGCTGATAGGTGTCGGCCTTGGCAACTGGCAGTTCGTGTACCCGCTGTATGATCAGGGCGACGCAATCACGACGAACGTGGCGCCACAACGACCGCACAACGATCCCCTATGGATCCTGGCGGAGACCGGCCTTGTCGGGCTCATACTCTACGTGCTTCTGCTCGCGACAGTGCTCGAGCGTGTGGTCCATCACTGGAAATCGGGCTCTGAAAACGCTCCCCTTCTCGTGGCGATGTCACTCGGAGTCTTAGCATACCTGGTGCATAGTCTCTTCAGCTTCCCCCTCGAGCGCATCGCTTCGACAGCCGTCTTCTGGCTCTTCATTGGATCCGTTGCGGCACTGGACCGTGAAACCGGAGGGGATAAGCAGCTGGCCATCGTCAAGCCAACCGCGATCCTTGGGATTTGTCTGCTACTGCTGGGCAGCGGCCTGACAATCCAGCGACTCAGGTTCGACTGGCACTACGCCAAAGCCGTCGAAGCCTGGAGGCGATCTGACTGGGGATCTGTCGCACATTCTGCAGCCAAAGCCCTCACCATCGGTCCTTTTGACTTTCGGGTCTACCAGCTCCTCGGCGCCGGGTATCAGTCTCTTGGCCGACACGCCGAAGCACTCGAAGCCTTTCGCACATCCCTGACCTACCACCCGAACGAGGGCAATCTCCCCTTGGGCGATCTGCTCTTTGAAATGGGTCGGTATGAGGCGGCGATTGCCGCTTATCAGACCGAAGCCGGTCTGTTCCCTAACAGAGTCGCCGCTCACCTTGGCACCGCGCGTGCTCATCTGGCTCTGAAGGACTGGCATCGCGCGATGGCAGCGGCCAAACGTACCATCGATCTGAACGTCAATCAGTTGGATGCGCACATCATTGTTGCAGAAGCAGCAGAGGGACGTGGCGATCTGGTCACAGCCCGAGGCGCGTACGAAAGACTACTGCACACAAGAGCTGCGAGCGCTCGACTCTACAGCCGGTATGGCGAGATGATGGATCGTAGCGGACACACCGCACTTGCACTCAAGGCATACCGCAGAGCAGCCGAGATGGAGCCGAAGGAGGCAAAATACCTAAACAACGTAGGCGTCGTGCTGGAACGTCAAGGTAATCACAAGGAGTCCGCTGACGCGTTCCGGGCAGCCATCCAGGTCGATCCAGCTTACGCCCGTGCATACAGAAACCTCGGTGACATCTTGGAGAAAGCAGGTAAGGAACAAGAGGCAATCGATGCTTACAGGCGCTTCATCGAGCATTGGAGTGGCGATCCGAGACACAAGGACTGGGCGCGTCACCGGATCCACAAGCTGCAAGGCTCATGACTGCGGGCACAAACACCGAACGATCGCTGATAACGGCGGTCCTCGTCCTAGTTCCGCTCGTTTACTGGACTGGGCTGAAAGACTACACGCTCGGTCCGAAGCTCATCGTCTGGCAGATCCCTCTGATAGCGATCCTAGCAGATCGTATCCGCAGAGGTCTTCCCCAACCCGCCACAGAACTCCTGCTGCCGGCTACCTGTTACGCCCTCATCTCGGGTTTGTCGATCCTATGGACGGTCGATCCCGTCATCTCCCTTATCGAGCTGTCCAAAATCGTTACGGGACTCGTATTGATGGCTGTCGTTGCCGCACACCCACCCTCCGATCCCAAATTCGTTCAGGCTCTCGTCATAGCGGCAACGCTGTCCGCTGTACTCGGCATCCTTCAGCACTTCGGAGCGCCCCCGTTCATCATCCCGTCTGCCGGGATCCCGAGCGGCACACTCGGTTTTCGAAACGTGGCCGCGACAGTCACCATCCAGGCGATTCCGTTTGCGCTCCTACTAGTATACCGAGTTCGTAATCGAACGTTCTGGCTGGTAGCTCTCGCCCTGCTCGGTGGTTTCCTAGTTCAGACACGGTCACGTGGTGCTTGGGTCGGCCTCACCTGCGGGATCCTCGCAATAATCCTGCTCGATCGCGAACGGAACTTGATTGGTCAGTGGCGCCCCCTTATAGCGGCGTGCGTGGTCGCGTTCTGTCTGGGTGCCCTTCCGTCCCAAGTCGACAAGCTCGGTCCTCAGGACATCGACGAGAAGAAGACAACGGTGTTCGACACAGTGGAGTCTGTCTTCGATGCGGGTGGCGATCGGGGACGGCTGGCGATGTGGGCTGGAAGCGCGCGGATGATCCTCGCGAATCCGTTGGGTGTGGGGTTGTCCAATTGGGCCTTGCATTACCCGGCGTTCGACGAGAAGCAGCTCGTTACGGAATACGGTGCCCCTTCCAAGCCGCACAATGATCTACTTTGGATCGCGTCAGAGACCGGGTGGCTCGGACTCACAAGTTTCCTGTGGCTGATAATCGGGGCCTTACGAATCGGCATGCGGCAGATTCGCCCTGACAAGCGAGAACTCGCGATCGCGTGCATCGCAAGCCTGATCGGGCTAATCGTACACAGCTGCTTCAGCTTCCCCAAGAACCGGGTAACACCTATGCTTTTCTTCTGGATGACACTGGGTCTACTGGGAAGCCTCTCAACACAACAGAAACGACTGACTCGTCCTGTCTGGAGCTTGACGCTCACAACTATGGTGTTGGGAATGTTACTCACCTCTCGCCTCATCCGGTTCGAATCCTGGCTTGGATCGGCAACTGTATCCGAGCGACAAGATGACTGGACAGGTGTCGCAGAGAAAACGGAGCAGGCCCTGTCAGAAGGTCGCTTCCACACAGAGGCCATCCAGCTGCGAGGCTACGCACTCAACACATTGGGCCGGTATGCGGAGTCGATCGATCACTACGAGCGATACGCTCCGTTCAGACCGCACGACGTCCAGATCCTGAACGGTCACGCGATTGCTCTCCAGAACACGGACGAGCTGGAAGATGCCGCACGGAAATACAGGGAAGCACGAGCGCTGGTTGCCGCCTCGGGTGACCTTGACTACAATCTGGCGACGCTCCTGATTCGGCAGAAAAGGCCGGACGAAGCGATCGAAATTCTGGAGGCACTCACGGAAAACCAACCCGATGCAGCCATCTTGTTTCACCTTGGAAACGCGCGAATCCTAGCAGGTCGAACAAAAGAGGCCATCGCAGCGCTAGAACAAGCGGTCACCACAGCTCCCGAACTGGCTCAGGGCTGGATGGTCCTCGGAGAGCTTTACCTGAGATCGAAGCGCCATCAAGATGCGAAGCGTGCCTTCAGGGAGTTCCTGAACTATCACAAATCGCAAGACGCCTATACGCGGAGAGCCATAGAGGCCATAGAGGCCATAGAGGCCATAGAACAGATCGACTGAACCTCAGGAGATGCGGATGGAATCAGCAGGACGCCACGTGAGCACTTACGGGATCGCGGCACTGCTTGCCGTGGTGCCCTTAGTCTACGTGACGGATATCTATGGGTATACCCTCCTCCCGAAGCGATTGGCATTCTACGGACTGCTCACCATCGCTGCAACCGGGTGGCTGCTCAGATCGATATCGAGCAACCAGACGATCAGCCTTGGCCTGCCAACACTCCTTGCCACGGCATACGGTGCTCTGACCGTTGTGTCTCTGNTTAACACGACCCACACGACAGCCGCCCACGTCGAACTGACCTTCACGATATGCCTTCTGGGTCTCTACCTGATCGGTACACGGGCTACGAACGGCGACATCGGCATCTGGTTGGATGCTCTAATCATCTCGGGGCTGTTGTCATCCGCCATCGGTGTGCTGCAATACTTCGACCTAGCCTTTGGCCAGATGCCCACGAACGGAAAACCGAGTTCAACGTTCGGCTACCGAAATTTCGCCGCTATGTTTCTCGTAAGCGCCATCCCCGCGTGTACATTCAGATTTCTCTACGCCCGGGGCTGGAGAGTGCTCCTCTATGCTGCATCGGGCACGCTATGCACTCTCTTCCTGCTGTATACTCGGACCCGTGGCGCCTGGCTAGGCACGGCGGTCGGACTAACCCTATCCATCGTGGTCTTCCTCTATTTCGGGGATCTCCGAGCGATTATGACCGACGCCTTGCGTGATCGTCTGAAGATCATCGTTGGGGCCGGGTCGGCAATAGCGATAATGATCGCTGCAGACATGCAGCCAGGTTTCACGGATCAAGGCCTTCAGAGATTTGACGATAAAAAATCAAGCTTTGGCGTCACGCTGAAGTCGACGTTTACCTCGACGGACGATCGAGGCCGTAGGCTGATGTGGGAGCGTTCGCTGAATCTCGTCTGGGACCACCTGTTCACAGGTGTCGGACCCGGACACTGGCAGTATGTCTACCCGAACTACGATAAGGGCGCCATGGTCCGGCCTGACTCCTCTCCCAAACGTCCCCACAACGACTTCATCTGGATCGCATCGGAGCACGGGCTGTTCGCACTGATCGCCTACCTCGCATTTCTAGCTCTGGTNCTGGTGTCCGTCNTAGGTAAAAGGAATAATTCTAATGGCTCTGAGCAGTGGAAGGCGATCGCCATCGCTACANTGCTTGGCGTAAGCGTCCACGCNTTCTTCAGCTTCCCGAAAGAACAACCGCAGGTCATCGCCCCCTTCTTCCTCCTAGCGGGCGTCGCAGCAGGGAGCGCCCCCGGTCGATCGATCGCTACAACGCCGATTGCTGCTGCCCTGATCGTGCTCTCAGCTTACGGCTCCTACATCACTTGGAGACATCTGAGTTTCGACTACCACTACCTTGCTGCGCTCTTGTCGGAGGACAGCGAAAACTGGTCGGGTATGCAGAATCATGCGAAGGTGGGTCTCGAATCCGGTGACTTTCGGTCACATATGTATGTGATCCTGGGAAGAGCACACGAAAAACAGGGCCACTTCGATCAAGCGGAGGCAGCATACGAACAGACGCTTCAGATTGCCCCACACAGCTGGCACGCACACAACGGGCTCGGGATCGTCAACAAGAGGCGAGGAAANAACGAAACGGCGATGGTGCACTATGAGCGAGCCCTTGAGCTAAGTCCGTTTTCTAGCTCCGTCAGGACCAATTTGGGCGCACTCTACCGGTCGATGGGCAACGACGACCGCGCAGAAGGGCTGTTCAGACGAGTCCTCACGTCAGAACCTGCGGACAAGGGCGCTAACAACAATCTGGCCAACATCCTGAAAGCACGAGGCGACTTGGACAGTGCGGAAGTCTACTACCTGAAGGCTCTCAAATCTGACCCAACGTTTCCGCAAGCGAATCAGAACCTCGGTGACCTGTTGATGTCTCAGAAGAGGTCTTCGGAAGCAGCCGATCGATATATCGCCGCTCTCGAAGGGTCCCCGAACAACAGCCACATCTACTGGAGCTTGGGACAGGCACTCGAAGCGAACGCCAACGTGAGGTCGGCAGAGGCCCACTACCGGGAAGCCATCCGGCTGGAACCGGGCTTCCCACGACCCTACTTCAGCTTAGGCACCATGCTATACAGTCTTCACCGATGGCAGGAAACGATCGAACTCTTCGGGAAGTTCAAAACACTGTGGAAGGGTGACTCGAAGTTCGTCGAGTTTGCGGACAAACGGATCAAGGCGAGCCAAGACTGGATCGCGCGGATGGACAAAAAATAGGCCGTCTCCCCCGGGGAGACGGCCCAAGACGTGATANGCGCAGGGGAACGCACTCTTAGTAACGCAATCTTCGTGCGCCATCGAAACGTCGAATTCTCTGCTCCTGATACTCCACTACAAGAAGCGAGAGCACGAAAAGAACCAGAATTGAGAATCCGACGAAAGGTACGAGCCAGAAAACCAAGGGAAACCTCCGATAGACAAGGTCATCGACGTGACACATAGACTATCGGCTGGCGGCAACCGAATCTTCAATCTGCAGAAAAAACTTGTGATTAGGGGCGCATCCCGGTAGCTTTCCCACCCTTAGTTCGAATTTGGATCATTAGGAGGACCGGATTTGCCCAAGCTTTCATCATCGAAGAAACGCCTTCGTCAGGCCGGCAAGGCGGCGGAGCGTAACAAACCCGTACGCACACGCTTCCGCTCAACCCTAAAGCAGGTTCGATCTGCCGGATCGAAGGAAGAGGCTCTTGGACTGCTGTCGGAAGCTAACGCCGTGATCGACCGGACAGCCCGAAAGGGCGTGATCCACGTGCGCACGGCCGCCCGTTACAAATCTCGTCTGGCAAAACACGTCGCTGCGATGTCCTGATCCAAGATCAGGCTCGAAATAGAGAAACCCTCACGTCTTGGATGTGGGGGCTTTCTCGTTTAAGGGCATCACTCAAAGGGATCAGCCGAACAGGAATCCGTTAAGATACCTCTCTCCTGTGTCACAGATGACACAGACGACTCGTTGCTCCGGCGACATCTTTGCCCCCACGCTCACCGCAGCGTGAACGACAGCACCCGAAGAAATCCCTGACAGGATTCCCTCCTCCTTCGCCAATCGTCTCGACATCCGTCGTGCATCAGCGTTCGACACCGTGATGATCCGGTCCAAAACCTCCCGGTTCAGCACCTCGGGTACAAACCCCGCTCCAAGCCCATCAATCTCAGTCGGCCCAGGTTCTCCTCCCGACAGCACGGCCGAATCCGCTGGCTCGACTGCCACGACCTCCGTCTGAGGCGCACAAGCCTTTAATATCTCTCCCACACCCGTGATCGTGCCCCCAGTTCCCACACCGGCTACAAACACATCCGGCGCCCCGCCCATCTGGTCCAAGATCTCCTTGGCCGTCGTTTTACGATGAAACTCGGGGTTCGCGGGATTATCGAACTGCATCGGCATGAAGGCCCCTTCATTCTGATCTCTTAGGGCCTTAGCTTTCTCGAGCGTACCCCGCATGCCATCGTAGGCCGAGGTCAAGATGACTTCCGCGCCATACGCCTTCAACAGCTTCTGTCGCTCCTCGCTCACTCCTTCCGGCATCGTTATGATCAGTCGGTAGCCCTTTACGGCCGCTACCATCGCCAGACCGATGCCGGTATTCCCGGATGTCGATTCAATGATNGTCATCCCGGGACGCAACAGACCTCGGCCCTCCGCATCCTCGATCATGGCGAGAGCAATCCGGTCCTTCAGGCTGCCTCCCGGGTTGAAGGACTCCAGCTTTGCCCACAACTCGGCTCCCGCTGTCTCGCACACTCGGTGTAGACGCACAACGGGTGTGGATGCAATCAGATCGAGTATCGTGTTGACACGCCGGGGCTTGCTCATACTAGATCCTGAACGAGATGTTGGACTGCTTCTTTTCGTGTCGACTAGTCAGTTCGGCGAACGTCACGCTNGACACAACACCTTTTATCGCCGCCTCCACATCCAGCCATACCTCACGGAACAGGCCATCCGATCCGCTGGCAGGCCTGTNCTCTCCTTTACCGAGAAGATCAAGCGGACCTTCCAGAACATCGAGCACATCGCCAACAGTCAGATCCTCTGGACGGCGCGCGAGCTCGTGTCCACCTCGGGGTCCACGGACGCTCCGTATCAGACCGGACTTGCGGAGCTGGTTGAGCAGCTGAACGAGATAGGACTCCGGGATGTTCTGGCTGGCTGCGATATCGGCGCTTTGAATCGTCCCCCGGCCGTAGGCCATCGATAGCTCCAGCACCGCTCGAAGTCCGTAATCGGATTTCGCTGAGACGTGCATGAGACCTCCCGGTCAGCACCCTCCCGCGATGGCCGGCACGATCGTCACGCTGTCCCCGTCCTTCACCTCAGTATCGGCGCCATCTAGGAATCGGATGTCCTCTTCGTTCAAGTATACGTTGACGAATCGACGGATGCTGCCCGACTCGTCGATGAGCTTCTCCTTGATCCCGCTGTGCGAGGCTTCGAGGTTGTCGATGACCTCGCCGACAGATTCCCCTTCGATCTCGACATCCGACTGNCCGTTCGTGAACTTTCGCAAAGGGGTTGGGATACGGACACTGACTGCCATGGTGCTCCTCCTTTAAGATGCTGCATCCATCGATACGTGTTCGGGACGCCACACAAAGATGTCTCTAGTCCTGCCGACCCATTTCTCAAACGATGATGTAAGCGTCTTCTCTTCGGCGGCGGCGCGACCATACCGCAGCAGTCGGTCAAGAGACGCTGGATAGGTTTCGATCACGTCTTCCGAATTGTTCGTCAGAAACCGGTCCACCGTGTGACCGGCCAATTCACCCGACAGAACAGCGTTCGCAATCCCGGCTCCGTCAACTCCGAGGCCGCCACGCGCATCACCTGCGACGACGAGACAAAGCGACGCATCGGTCAGGGGTCTACGATCGACCGGTACGAGTCCACCCGTTGCTCCCAAGGTCGCATTCTCGAAGNCCAGAGNATCCTTCCCGAGCGTTCGCACGAAACGGCTAAGCGCAGGCTTCAGCAGTCGCGCGAGCGCCCGTGGCAATGCAACTCCGATCTTGGCGGTGCGCCCACTAGGGATGAACCATCCAAGCCCGCGACCCTCNATCACTGGTCGGCGCAAAGTGACTTGGGTACACGGCTCATCAAGCCCGATCTCTAACTGCATCGTGGCAAGAAATCGCCGACGATTCCGGGCCATCGATCGTGATACAACCGATGAAGCCCCATCCGCACAAACGATTGNCCCCCCACCGAATGTCGCCTCGACTCCGTTTCGCCGTGCNACCAGCGTTCGATCTTTGCGCCGGATAACAAAACCATTGCAGAGATCCGCTCCAGACTCTAAAGCGTGGATCGCAAGTGTCTTGTCGAACCGCGTGCGGTCGATTACGCACCCATCGACACCAACCGTAGTCGAGAAATCGCCTTGTGACAGACAGACCTGCGTGATCGGCTGAATGACCGCGCTCTCATCGACTCCTGCATATGGCGGCAGCCACGAAGGCACAAATCCTGCGCATCGGGGTGGTTGCCCGACGGAGCGCTTGCGATCGATGATCAACACTGAACGCCCGCTGTCGGCAGCGACTCGAGCAGCCGTCGCTCCGGCAGGCCCGCAGCCGACCACGATCACGTCGAACTGATCCAGGGCGGAACTCCTCGATCGTGAACGGGGAGTAATCAGACGATGGAGAGAGGAATTTCCTCGAACTGACTCGTTTCGTCGTTCCAGTCAAAGGCTTTCCGGTTCTCGACCTTGCCTTCGATCACGGACACTACAAGATACACCACGCCGGGGTAGGCGGGCTCGCCGAAGAACTGTGCCGCGTTCTGGTCCTCTTCGGAGAAGTATGCATCACAGTCGATGTGTGAATGGTAGATCGCAGTCAGCCTGCCACCCGCGTCTTCTGTCANTTTCAGGATCTTCGCGACCTGTAGATCATCCATCCGGTAGGCGATCTTTGCCGTCCTAGGATGTGTTTCCGGATCCTGCTCGTGCAGCTTGTTTTGGATGTTCTCACACGCGTGAACTGTCGGTCTACCATCGGCACCGACCGTCAGCAGCCCGCAGCACTCGTCCGCCTGCGCCTNGGCCGCCTGCTCTTCGATCTCTTTCCAGGCGCTTTCTTCAACCGTGAACACGCCCTAAACCTCCGTCCAGAGCGGCGTACTCAGGTACTTTTCGCCGCTATCCGCGAAAACCGTTACCACCACCCCTTCGATCAGCTCGTGCGCAACTTGAATAGCTGCAGCCATCGCCGCGCCACAGGACTGTCCCACGAGCAGCCCTCTCTCGCGCGTCAATCGTCGAGCCGTGTCGTAAGCCTCTTCAGTTTCCACTTGGACCTTCCGATCCCAGACCTCAGCATCGTAAATCCCCGGAACGATCGAGACATCCATGTTCTTCAGCCCCTCAATCCCATGGAACTCAGGAGGCTCNATCGCGATCACCTCCACATCAGGGTTTAGTTCCTTGAGCCGTCGCCCGGTTCCCATCAGTGTCCCACTCGTCCCGAGCGTCGCCAAGAAATGGGTCACACGCCCTCCCGTCTGTTCCCAGATCTCCGGTGCCGTATGCAGGTAGTGTGCTTTCGGGTTCGACTGATTGTTGTACTGGTCTGGCTTGTAGTAGCGCTCCGGGTTCGACTTGAGAATCTCCCGGCATTTCAGGATCGCTCCGTCGGCCCCTTCCAGTGGATCACTCAGCACGAGCTTGGCGCCATACGCCTCGATCACGTGTCGCCTCTCGATGCTCACACTTTCGGGCATCACTAGCTCAACCTGGTAGCCCAGAGCCGCCCCGATCATGGCGTAGGCGATCCCCGTGTTCCCCGAAGTAGAGTCNAGGATCACCTTGCTGTGGGTAAGCTCACCAGACGCCTCGGCGTCCAGTATCATCTGGAGCGCGGGACGATCCTTTACGGATCCCCCGGGGTTAAAAGTCTCTAGCTTGGCATGGATCGAAACCGCCGGGGGCAGATCGTCGATACCTTTGACTTCTAGGAGGGGTGTATTCCCGATCGTTTCCAGAACAGACGGAAGAAGCCTGGCCCCTGTTTGAACCTTGACGGACACGTTTGCTTCTCGACCTCTCACAAAAAATGGACCCCGTAGGGCCCGGCATCCTGACATTACAATATACGTATTTCTGTCAACAATAGGGTCTACTCGGCTGCGAGGNACCCCTCTTTCACTGACTCCACCCGCTCCACGGTCAATGGTAGATGGATCCCACACTCTGTTTTGTCCTTTCCGACCCACCTGCCTGACCGCTCGTCGGCACCTTCACGGACCGAGGAGGTACACGGCCAGCATCCCACACTCTGGTATCCCTGATCCATCAGAGGGTTGTAAGGAACGTCATTGGCCACAATGTAATCCCAGACGTCCTTCTTGGTCCACCTAGCCATCGGGTTGACCTTCACGATCAGCCGATCGCCTCGTGTGGGAAACGGTTCGACGATCCGGGTATGTCTGCGTGAGGCGCCCTGATCCCGCCTAAGACTCGCCATCCAGCCATCAAGGTCTGCGAGCTTTCTGTGCAGAGGCTCCACCTTCCGCATAAAGCAGCAATGGTCCGAGTCCCGGTCGTATAGATCCTTTCCAAACTGCCGATCCTGCAATTCTACCGACAGATCCGGTTCCACAACCTCTATCTCGATACCGTATTTCTCCTCCAGCCGAGACCTGAGTTCCAGCGTCTCTCTGAACAAGTAGCCCGTATCGATCGTGAAGATCGGCATCTCGGGCACGACCCTAGAAAGGATATCAATCATGGCCATACCGCTGGCACCGAAAGCCGTACTCACGGCTAATCTGGGACCTACTGTTTCCCACGCCCAACTAAGGATGTCCTCGATCCCTGCGGATTCCAGAGCGTCTGCTTCTCGATCGATTTTGGCAAAGTCGATTCGGCTCAAATGCATTCCCCTGCAAATTGTTGACTTACTTGACTGGGAATATATCCTATACATTTCAACCTGTCAAGAATTGACGTCCTGATCACACTAGAGAAGATTTTCTCGACCTGTCAATAAGTATTGATAATACGCCAACACGACAGATCGCCTTGACTTTCCTTAAGTTAAGCAATATTTTTGTAGCGTTCTCGTCGAGATATACTATTAGGTTGGGCACTGGATTCGACGTGAAAAAGGCCCGAAACAAGCGTCTCGGGCCCGAGCACAAACTGCAGTTTCCTGCGTGTTGCAAACTAACTAATGGAGTGGTGGGCCCGGAAGGATTTGAACCTTCGACCAACGGCTTAAAAGGCCGCTGCTCTACCCCTGAGCTACGGGCCCACCAAAAAGCGCGCTAAAAGTAGATTCTTGACTGATTCATGTCAAGAAACAACAGGTTTTCTCGATGTTACAACGACGCAGAAAGAGCAACGTCAAGCGATGGGCGGCTTGGACCGGCGGTATTCTGGCCGCCATTATTCTTGCATTGGACCTTATCGAAATCGACGACGTCGTGATGGCCCAAGGGATCACCGAGCCAGGTCAGAAGATCTACATCGACTCACCCCTTAGTCGTGTCATCAAACGAATAGTGGCGGAAGCCGGAGACACGGTCCTAGCCGGCGACGTGGTCGTTCTCCTTTATGACGGCGATCTCAGGGCTGAAGTGGCCGCCACCGACAAGCAGCTCAAGGGTGCGGTAGCGACCCTGAAAGTCGCACAGGCCCGGCTAGCTCACCTAGAAGAGCAGCCCACAGAAGAGAAACTCCGAATCGCCGAGTCTCAGCTCGAACAGGCCAGAATCAACCTCAAAGCTCGCAACCAAAGCNTGGAACGGGCCAGGCATCTCTACCTGGGTGAGCGACTTTGGAGTCAGGACGATCTTGACCGAGCCCAGACGAACTATGAACTAGCTCAGGCCAACATCAAAGTCGCCACAGAGAACCTAAANATAGTTCGACGAGGCCCGCTCCGNTCCGAGATACGCCAAGCNCAGGCCGAAGTTCAAGAGTCAGAAGCGAACCTCGAACGCGCGACGCAGGATCTCGAAGCCGCGCGGGAAGCTCTCGATCTCGCGACGATGAGGTCTCCGGTAGACGGCGTAGTGGCGCGTCAGGATCTCCATCCCGGGATGCTAGCAGGTCAAGGTCAGATCGTCATGATCATCGCCGGTCTCAGCCAGCACCCCGTCATCAGTGCTTGGATGGGCGAAACCGATGCCTGGAAAGTTCATCCGGGCCAGCCTGTCGAAATTTTGAGCAACCTGTTCACTGATCCCGAAGAGTTCCAGGGTCTAGGACAGATCTCGGAGGTCTTGGGTTACGCCGTCAACGAAGGTGGTGCCCGAACTTTCGGCCTCGAAGTCAACATCGTGAACACACCGATCCCCCTCCGCTACGGCTCAACAGCGGACCTCCGAATCGTGGTCGGACAACGAAGTATCCTGCAAACCATCTTCGGCATCGAATCCGACAACGCGATCGAAGCCGGNAGAGGCGTNGACGTTCCGGTACGCAGCCGGCAGTCTGGCCCTCCAACGATCGCAAAACCCCAGGANAAGGGTGCCTCCAAACCCTCCAACACCCCAACGTCCAGCTAGTCCTTCCGCCTTAGTTCCGCCATCTCTATAGCATCGCGGAACCCCCGACTGACTTCTCAATTCTCTTGCTCCAACTTAGCCGCACTTATATATTACTTTCTGCCTGAATAGCCCGTTCTTACAGTATTTTCGGCGCATTTTCCAGAACACATTCACCACAAGTACGCCATACGGTGTGGGAGTTGGTGAGTTAGGAGGAGTTGTATGGCAAAAGCCAAGAAAACCGCCGCCAGAAAGAAGATGGTCTACTACTTTGGCGACGGGAAGGCTGATGGTAATGGTTCGATGCGAAACCTTGTGGGTGGTAAGGGTGCCAACTTGGCCGAGATGTCACGGATTGGGATCCCGGTTCCTGCCGGCTTCACGATCACGACCGAGGTCTGCAGCTACTACTACGCCCACGGTGAGAAGTATCCCCGCGAACTTGCGAAGCAGGTTCAGACGAACCTGAAAAAGCTCGAAAAGACAATGGGTGCCAAGTTCGGTAACCCGGAGAATCCGCTCCTGCTTTCTGTCCGATCGGGTGCACGTGTTTCGATGCCCGGTATGATGGAGACGGTCCTCAACCTAGGTCTTAACGACCAGACAGCAGCGGC
The DNA here is from genome assembly GCA_002714465.1 of Gemmatimonadota bacterium. The sequence goes on from PAXL01000017.1 coordinate 19,450, forward strand.
GATTATTGAGAAGACCGGGAACGACCGGTTTGTCTGGGACGCCTACCGTCGGTTCGTTCAGACCTACGGTGACGTCGTGATGGGTGTCGCTCCCGAGGGCAAGGAGCACGATCCCTTCGAAGTTGCGATCGACAAGATGAAGGAGAAAAAGGGCATCCAACTCGACACCGAACTCGACGCAGACGACCTGAAGCAACTCACTTCTCAGTTCAAACAGATCGTGAAGCGCCGGACCGGGCAGGTCTTCCCGCAGGACCCGCAGGTCCAGCTATGGGGCGGAATCAGCGCCGTCTTCAAGTCTTGGAACGGAGCTCGCGCCATAATTTATAGGGATATAGAAGGCATTCCGCACGACTGGGGCACCGCCGTCAACGTTCAGTCGATGGTCTACGGGAACATGGGTGATGATTGCGCTACCGGCGTTGCCTTCACACGGAACCCGTCGACGGGTGAGCGCAAGTTCTACGGTGAGTATCTCGTCAACGCGCAGGGTGAGGACGTCGTAGCAGGTGTCCGGACTCCTGAGCCCGTCTCCAAGATGCGCAAGCAGTTCGGACCGGCATACAAAACGCTTGAGGGCATCTACAACAAGCTCGAGAAGCACTATAGGGACATGCAGGACATCGAGTTCACGGTTCAGGAAGGCCGTCTCTGGATGCTCCAGACACGAAATGGAAAGCGAACAGCTGCTGCTGCCCTCAAGATCGCAGTGGACATGGTGAAGGAGCGCCTGATCACAAAGAAGGAAGCCGTGATGCGCGTCGAGCCGAATCAGCTCGACCAGCTCCTGCACCCGACCTTCGACCCCAAAGCGACCCGCAACGTCTTGGCGACAGGTCTCCCGGCTTCACCGGGTGCAGCAACGGGTAAGGTCGTCTTCAGCGCTGAGGAGGCAGAAGCTCTCGCAGCCAAGGACGAGGACGTGATTCTCGTTCGTCTCGAAACCTCACCCGAAGACATCGGAGGTATGCACGCGGCGAAGGGTATCCTCACGGCCCGTGGCGGTATGACAAGCCACGCCGCCGTCGTCGCCCGCGGTATGGGCACGTGTTGCGTCGCAGGCTGCGGTGATGTCAATATCGACTACGTCAAAGATCTGTTCACGGTCGGCAAAACGACCGTCAAGGCTGGCGACTGGATCTCGCTTGACGGGTCAACAGGTGAGTTGATGCTCGGACAGGTCGCAACCCAGGAGCCCAGACTGTCTGGGAACTTCGGCACGCTGATGAAGTGGGCAGACGAGATTCGGAAGCTCGATGTCCGCACAAACGCCGACAGTCCAGAAGATTCTAAAGTAGCCCGCAAGTTTGGTGCACAGGGCATCGGCCTCTGCCGTACGGAGCACATGTTCTTCGAGACTGACAGGATTCGCTGGGTCCGCGAGATGATCCTTGCAGACGACGAACCAGGTCGCCGTCGTGCACTCGGCAAGCTGCTCCCGATTCAGCGGGGCGACTTCGAAGGCATCTTCAAGGCCATGGATGGCCTACCCGTAACGATCCGACTGCTAGATCCACCTTTACACGAGTTCCTTCCGCACGAGAAAGATCAACAGGCCGACCTAGCCAAGCAGATGAAGGTCTCGACGCGCGTCATCCGCGACAAGGTCGAGTCCCTCAACGAGTTCAACCCGATGCTCGGTCACCGCGGCTGCCGTCTTGGCATCACGTTCCCTGAAATCTACGAGATGCAGGTCCGTGCAATCATTGAGGCGGCCGTGAACTGCAAGAAAAAGCGGATAAAGGCGATCCCTGAGATCATGATTCCGCTCGTCGGAACGGTCCGCGAGTTCAAGGATCTCAAAGAGATGACGGACCGAGTCGCTGCTGAGGTTATGAAGAAGACAAAGGTCAAGTATCTCGTCGGAACGATGATCGAGATCCCGCGTGCCGCCCTGGTCGCTGATCAGATCGCCGAGGACGCCGAATTCTTCAGCTTCGGAACAAACGACCTGACGCAGATGACATTCGGATACTCGCGCGACGATGCCGGCAAGTTCCTCGGCGAATACGTAGATAAGGGTATTCTGGGAACCGATCCCTTCCAATCGCTCGACCAGGACGGTGTCGGGCAGCTCGTACGGACAGGAACAAAGCTTGGGCGTAAATCGCGCAAGACACTAAAGGTGGGTATCTGTGGCGAGCACGGCGGCGATCCGTCGTCAGTCGAGTTCTGCCACAACGTCGACATGGATTATGTCTCCTGCTCCCCCTACCGCGTCCCGATCGCCCGGCTGGCCGCCGCTCAGGCCGCCCTCAGCTAAGCGATCAGAATTAAGGTAGTTATTCGCCCCCAGGCTTCTTAATAGGCTTGGGGGCGTGTCTTTTTCCGAAAACACGCGTTTCTGGTCGCAGGTTTCTTTCGCTGCCAAAAGTAATACGTTTTCGGAGGTCCTTGCATACCGGAGCACCCTCATCACGTATTGGATGGTTGATCCCTAGTAGCGCCTCTGCTGACGCTTCGGTTTACTCCGGGCTATTTTGCCGCAGCCCCTTCAGGGGGAAGGAGTCAGCGGCTCCCGCTTCTGATTCTTGCTGTTGCATGCCCATATTCCATCGCATATATTCTTCTTGCTATACAAAATCCCCCTAGATGTTGAAGTCGGACCTGATTTCCCCCTTCTCCGGCTCCCCCGCTTTATTCACATCTCAAGAACGAGCGACATGTCCAAAATCATTGCTATCGCCAACCAGAAGGGCGGCGTGGGCAAGACGACGACGTCCGTGAATCTGGCGGCCTGCCTCGCCGTCGCCGAAAAGCGTACGCTCCTGATCGACATGGACCCGCAGGCCAATGCTACCAGCGGCTACGGGTCCCCAATCGGTGACGAGGCGCCCTCGATCTATGAAGTCCTGGTGCAGGACAAACCTCTTGGAGACATCATTCGCGAGACGGATGTGCCCTACCTGAGACTCGCGCCGTCGCACATCAGGTTGACGGGCGCAGAAGTCGAGATGGTGAGCGTTATATCCCGAGAACGACGACTTGAGGAAGCGCTTGAAGCAGCCCGAGGTGAATACGACTATATCTTCATCGACTGTCCCCCATCTCTCGGTCTACTGACTCTTAATGCCCTGACAGCCGCCGACTCTGTGCTGATCCCGATTCAGTGTGAGTACTATGCACTCGAAGGTCTGAGCAAACTGATGAACACGCTCAAGCTGGTTCAGCGCCACCTGAACCCGAAGCTCGAGATAGAAGGCGTACTCTTAACGATGTTCGACGGGCGCCTGAACCTTTCCCGTCAGGTAGCGGATGAGGCACGCGCTCATTTTGGAGAGCGGGTATACAAGACTGTGATCGGGCGAAACGTTAAACTCGGTGAGGCGCCGAGTTTCGGTAAGCCGATCATTCTCTACGACATCATGTCTGCAGGCGCACAGAATTACATCAGCCTTGCTGGAGAGGTGCTGGCATCTGAATCGGAAGAGGTCCTCATCCATGGCTAAACAACGTCAGGCGCTCGGAAAAGGTCTAGGTGCGTTGATCCCGGAAGCCGACGACGACACGATCGTCTCGGAGATCCAGAAGGACGGAAGCAGTACTCTAGTTATTCAGGTTTCGGTCGATCACGTCGAACCCAATCCGCATCAACCAAGAGAACATTTCGAAGAAGAAGCAGTTGCAGAACTGGCTGCGTCGATCAAGGAGAAGGGTCTCCTCCAGCCGGTCAGCGTTCGCAAATTCGGATCCGGCTACCAATTGATAGCCGGCGAGCGACGTCTCCGAGCCAGCAAAGCCGCTGGGCTCTCAAAGATACCGGCAATCGTGTTCGACGTAACGTCGGATGAGGAAATGATGGAGCTCTCGCTGATCGAGAACGTTCAGCGAGAGGACCTGAGTCCGATCGAAGAAGCGAAGGCTTACCGCGCACTGATCGATGAGTGTTTCCTGACGCAGGAAGAAGTAGCCATACGCGTCAGCAAGGATCGGTCGTCCGTAGCAAACACTCTTCGGCTTCTCCTGCTCGCCCAATCGGTTCGCGAGGCTTTGGATGCGGGCAAAATTTCGATGGGGCACGCACGGGCGCTACTGGGGCTCGAGGAGACGCGTCAGCAAGAAGCTCTTTGTCGTGACATCGTCAGTAATGGGTTGTCCGTCCGAAAGGTTGAGGCACTCGTAAGAAACGCCAAGAACGGCGGATCACCCACAAAACTTAGGCCTACGCCGAAGGATCCGCACGTCGCGTCCTTAGAGGAGAACCTTCGCACGCGATTCGGGACGGGTGTTAACATCAAGCGGAAGGGCAGCAAGGGAAAGATCGAGATCGAGTTCTACTCGATGGACGACCTTGAGAGACTGCTGGATCTGCTGCAGAGTTAGATAACACACTAAGACAACGAAACACTCAGGCCGGCGATGTTGCCGGCCTTCTTTGTGGAATAGAGACAATGCTCGGAGGATTCTTCGACCGCTTCAAGAAAGGGCTGACAAAGACCCGCGCTGGGTTTTTCAACCGTATCCGTGACGTCGTCCGCGGCAAGCCAAAGCTGAATGAAGAGATGCTCGAGCAGATCGAAGAGATCCTGATTGAGGCGGATGTTGGAGTCGACCCCACGCTCCGGATCATCGACCGATTGAGAGAGCATTACGAGGAGGTCGAATTGGAGGATGCCGAATTGGCTGTCTTCGATCTGCTCCAAGAGGAGATCCGGAACATCCTGAGTGCTTCTGAGCCGCTCGAACTCGTCGCCCAACCTACGGTATTCCTGATCGTGGGCGTGAACGGTGCAGGCAAGACGACGACCATCGGAAAGCTGGCGAAGCGATACGCCGATGAGGGTAAGAAGGTCCTGATCGCTGCCTGCGACACGTTCAGAGCGGGGGCAATCGCCCAGATCGAAGTATGGGCGAAACGCTCAAGCGCCGAAATCGTGCGACATCAAGACGGAGCCGACGCCGCGTCAGTTGCCTATGACGCGCTTGAAGCCGCCAAGGCGCGGAACGTGGATGTCGTGTTGATCGATACTGCTGGGCGACTCCACACGAAGGTCAACCTCATGGAGGAGGTTAAGAAAATATCGCGTGTCGTTTCAAAGGCGATCGACGGCGCACCTCACGAAACGCTTCTCGTGATCGACGCGACGACTGGCCAGAATGCGATCGAGCAGGCACGAGCCTTCCATCAGCATCTCACACTGACGGGTCTCGTTCTCGCTAAGCTGGACGGAACAGCAAAAGGTGGGATCGTCATCGCGGTATCCGACGAATTGGACATCCCTGTTCGTTTGGTGGGCCTGGGTGAAGGCGAAGACGACTTGCAACCCTTCGACCCAAAAGCCTTCACAGAGGCCCTACTGATCTGAGATCCCTGTGATACCAGTCGACGGAAGTCAGATGAATCGGATCATCGTGCTCGAGTTCATCCACGCATTCGAATCGATGCTGACAGGACAGCGTGTAATCGTGGTCGCCGGGTGCCTTACAATCGGCTGCTAGCTCGAAACGGGAGCGCCCCTTGTGCGATTCAACTTCGAAAAATGGTGGCACGTAGGAGTCGATCTGCGATACCTGTTCATCCTTCCTCTCAACCGCAACATCGAACCTTTAAATAAGAAGTTGATCGTGGAACGTGATCTGCTACCGATTTCCCGGCGAACACCGCTCGTAGGTGTACGACCCGCCTAGCTACGCTTCGGTATCCCTTTCTCCCTAGCCCGACCAGGCGTCCCTCGTTTCTCCTAAATTCTTGTCTTTTAATTATTTATGCTTTCTTGACGGCCATTTATGTGTACGGTATATTGGTCGTAGTTGGTCATCCTTATTACCTTCCAAGCTATGTCAGTCGACCTCCCAATCTACATGGATAACCACGCCACCACGCGCGTGGATCCCCGCGTTCTGGACGAAATGTTGCCGTTCTTCAGCGATCGGTTTGGGAACGCGGCCAGTCGAACACACGAGTTCGGTTGGTCAGCTGAGTCTGCCATCGAGGATGCGCGCGAAGAGACTGCGAACATCCTAGGAGCTAAACCCAAAGAAATCATATTCACCAGCGGCGCGACGGAATCAAGCAACCTAGCCATTAAGGGTGTCGCTCAGGCAAACGTTTCAGAAGGCAAGCACGTCATCACGCAGGTCACCGAACACCACGCGACGCTCGACTCCTGCGCAGCCCTCGAGCGCCAAGGATTCGACGTCACCATCCTCTCTGTAGACAAGACGGGCAGAATCGACGTGGACGATCTCCGCGATGCAATCCGAACGGACACGATTCTCGTTACCATGATGATCGCGAACAACGAAGTCGGTACAATCCAGCCTGTCACCGACATCGGATCGATCTGCCGTGAACACGACATCCTGTTCCACACGGATGCTGCTCAGGCCATCGGCAAGATCCCGATCGACGTGGAAGAGATGGGAATTGACCTGCTCTCGCTCTCGGCTCACAAGTTCTACGGACCCAAGGGCGTCGGCGCGCTCTACGTCCGGAATAGACCTAGACCACGCGTCATCGCACAGATGGATGGCGGCGGTCACGAGCGAGGTCTTCGATCAGGAACCATCAACGTGCCCGGCATCGTCGGGCTCGGAACCGCCTGCCAAGTAGCCCAGCAGGAACTCGAGAACGAGGCGAATCGTGTTCACAACCTCCGTGACAATCTTGCGGGTCAGCTCACGGCTCAGCTGGACGGCCTGCACCTCAACGGCCACCCCGAGCATAGACTCGACGGGAACCTGAACATGAGCTTCGAGGCCATCGATGGAGAGAGCCTGCTGATGAGTCTTAAAGACATTGCACTGTCCTCTGGATCGGCCTGCACCTCGGCGAGCCTCGAGCCGTCGTATGTGCTGCGCGCGATGGGATCCACCAAGGATCTGGCTCAGAGCAGCACCCGATTCGGGCTCGGACGTTTTAACACCCAAGAGGAAGTCGACTACGTGGCAGAACGTGTCGTCACTGAAGTCAACCGGCTGCGGGAGATCTCGCCCCGCTGCCGCCCTGCCAACACCTGACGCTGAGGATACCTTGCAGACACCGTTCCAACCGCCGCAACCTAAACCGATATCCGACGTCAAACACATCGTTGCCGTATCCAGCTGTAAAGGCGGCGTCGGCAAATCCACGATGGCAGTCAACCTGGCCATCGCGCTCAGCCAGCTCGGGCACTCTGTCGGCCTGATGGACGGAGACGTCCACGGACCAAGCGTCCACACCATGATGGGAGTCTCCGGGGAGCCTGCTCAAGAAGACGGGAAGATTGTTCCTGCCGAAGCGCACGGTGTGCGATTCATCTCCCTGGGTTTGATCGCGGGTGAGGACACGCCCGTCATATGGCGCGGACCTATCGTCGGACGCGTGCTCCAACAATTCCTCGTTGACGTGAACTGGGGTGAGCTGGACTACCTGATACTCGACCTGCCTCCCGGAACTGGTGACGCACAGCTAACACTCGCGCAATCGGTCATCCTATCGGGGGCAGTGGTCATCACCACACCTCAAATCGTCGCGCAGGAAGATGTGGTCCGCGGTGGCGAGATGTTCCTGAAAGTCGGCGTCCCCATACTCGGCGTCATCGAAAACATGGCGGCCTTCTCCTGCGATTGCGGACACACGGCCAAGATCTTCGGATCCGGGGGTGGAAAAGCCATGTCTGAGCACTTCGGCGTGCCCGTTCTCGGGAGCATTGCACTGGAGTCTAGGATCCGCGAAGGGGGCGATCAGGGCGAACCGATCGTGACATCTGGCGGGTTGGCGGCAGAGACCATCAGGACTATCGCGAAGCAGCTGACCGGTTTGGTAGACGAGGCGGAGGTTTCGGACCCGGAGATAAACATCATGTAAGGCTGCATCGTCTCTTTAGGGGGTGAGGTTGCGACCCTCAATCGATTCGCCTACCTTAACCGAGTCGCATCTTGATAACGATCAGCAGATTAGGCCGGAAAGACACAAAGGAGTAGCCCTATGGGCGCAGCATTCGAAGCTCTGCTCGAAAGAGTAAAATCCGAGGTCTCGAGCATCTCCGTCGAGGTGGCGCAGACCCGCCTCAACAACGAAGCGGACCTTATCTTACTAGATGTGAGGGAGCGAGAGATCTTTGCCGAAGGATACATCCCCGGCGCCGAGAACGTACCAAGGGGATTCCTTGAGCTTCAGATCGAAGGGATCTCGAACGACCGGTCTCGAGCCATCCTGCTGTATGGTGACGAGGACCAGAGTCCACTCGCGACACGCGACCTCATAAACATGGGATACGAAAACGTAGCGTACATAGAGGGCGGCGTGGATGCCTGGCAGTCAACCGGTCTCAAAACGGCAAAAGATCGCCCGCTGACAAAGGCAGAGACCTTCCGCTACGCCCGACATCTCCTAGTACCGGAAGTCGGAGAACGAGGTCAGGGAAAGCTGCTCGACGCCAGTGTCCTCCTGATCGGCGCTGGTGGGCTGGGCAGCCCGGCTGCGTATTATCTGGCGGCGGCCGGTATCGGAACAGTCGGAATCGTCGACGCTGATGTCGTCGACCTGTCGAACCTTCAGCGTCAGATTCTCCACGGCACATCCGACGTGGGGCGTCCGAAGGTCGTATCAGCCTACGAGAAGCTGAAGGATATAAATCCGGGCTGTAACGTGATACCCCATCAGATCTATCTGACTTCTGACAATGTGATGGAAGTCATCGAACCCTACGACATCGTTATAAACGGCTGCGACAACTTCCCGACACGTTACCTTATCAACGACGCCTGTGTATTCACGGGGAAGCCAATTGTCGACGGAAGCATCTTCAGGTTCGACGGTCAGGTCACGATCTTCCCTTGCGACAAGGAAGGCCCGTGCTACCGATGCCTCTACCCTGAGCCGCCGCCGGCTGAGATGGCGCCCTCGTGTGCCGAGGCAGGCGTTCTCGGCGTGCTGCCCGGGACCGTCGGGCTGATCCAGGCGACGGAGGTTGTGAAACTAATCCTGGACGCGGGTGACCCACTGATCGGTCGCCTGCTGATGTTCGACGCGCTCCAGATGTCCTTCAAGAACTTCAACATCCGGCGCGACGTGAACTGCCCCGTCTGCGGCGACAACCCGCAGATAACGGAGTTGATCGACTATGTCGCCTTCTGCTCCGGTGTCAACCTGAGCGAGGTTCCCGACGAAGTGGCGGCCGGTTAGAGCAGGCTACAACTCGAACAAAACCAGGGCGATGAGTCTCGGCTCATCGCTCGTTTCTATGCCATGAACGCAAGCTTCGAAGAGCTAGACTACGCAAAGACACCGCTGGGCGAACTCATCTTGAGACGTCGCAGGGTCCTTTCTCTGGACCAGGACGTCTACGAAGTCAAGCTGAACGACAGCTTCCTCATGTCTAGCCTCGTCAAGGCCTCGGAGATCGCCCTTGCCGATCGCTGTCTAGAAAAGCTTACGTGCTCTGACATGAAGGTTGCGGTCGGCGGCCTTGGACTGGGCTATACGGCCCACGCCGCGCTAAGCCACCGCAATGTCGGATCGCTCCTTGTGATCGAGTATCTCTCCGCCATCATCGGATGGCACGAAAGAGATCTCGTCCCTCTAGGTGCCTCGCTGACTGACGACAACCGCTGTAAATTCGTCAACGCTGATTTCTTCTCTCTCGCCTCCAACCCCCAACAGGGCTTAGACCTCGAATATCCAGGACGTCGTTTCGACGCCATCCTCGTGGACATCGACCATACACCCGACTACTTACTCGATGAGGCCAGCAGCAACTTCTACAGCGAAAACGGGCTCGCAACGCTTGCACGGCACCTCGAGCCAAACGGCGTCTTTGGTCTCTGGTCCGCAGGCGAACCTGACGACAGCGTTGTGAACAGGCTAGAGACGTGTTTCGAATCAGCAGAAGCATCTGTGGTCGAGTTTACGAATCCACTTCTGAGTCTCGACGACCGAAACACGATCTACATCGGCATCTCTCCATCATGACACGTATCTGTCTGCCGAAGCTAACCTCCCTTTGGGAAGTCGATAAGTATTCCTCCGTGCCAAGCCCCTCTCAGATTATTCGTAGCTTCCTCTGATCCGACGAAGAGCGTGCCGTCACGCTCTTCGGACAGAATCACTTCTGTTGAAACCGGCAATCAACAAAAAAAGCGGCCGCCCTTTCGGGCGACCGCTCTCTTGTTCGTCTGACTGCGTTTAGTACATCCCGCCACCCGGAGGCGCCGGCGGAGCCGGGGGGGCCTCTTCTGGGATGTCTGCGACCAGAGCTTCCGTTGTCAGCAGAAGGCTGGCGATCGAAGCTGCGTTCTCAAGAGCCGACCGCGTCACCATCGTCGGATCCGGTACACCGGCCTTGATCAAGTCTTCATACTTGTCCGTATCGGCGTTGTAGCCGAAGGCATCCTTACCTTCGAGGACCTTCTGGACGACGATCGCGCCTTCCGTGCCGGCGTTAGCTGCGATCATCCGAAGCGGGGCCTCAAGGGCGCGACGCACGATGTCCACACCGATCTTCTCGTCGCCGCGGGCGCTGCTGCGCACCTTGTCGAGCGAGTCGACCGCACGGAGGAGGGCCACACCGCCACCAGGGACGATACCTTCCTCGACAGCCGCACGCGTGGCGTGGAGTGCATCCTCGACGCGCGCCTTCTTCTCCTTCATCTCCGTCTCCGTCGCCGCACCGACGTTCACGACCGCAACACCACCGGCGAGCTTCGCGAGACGCTCTTGGAGCTTTTCACCATCGTAATCAGACGTCGTCTCTTCGATCTGACGACGGATCTGGCTCACACGACCCTGGATATCACTGCTCTTTCCGGCACCCTCGACGACCGTCGTGTTGTCCTTGTCAAGGACGATACGTTTGGCTTCGCCGAGATCCGCGATCGTGGCATTCTCGAGCTTGAAGCCGGCATCCTCAGACAGCACGCGACCACCCGTCAGGATCGAGATATCTTCCAGCATCGACTTGCGACGATCGCCAAAGCCGGGGGCCTTACAAGCCGAGACTTTGAGCGTACCCCGGACCTTGTTCACGACCAGCGTGGCCAGAGCCTCGCCTTCGATGTCCTCGGCGATGATCAGGAGGGGCTTGCCCGTCTGAGCTGTCTTCTCGAGCACGGGAAGCAGATCGCGCATAGCGGAGATCTTCTTGTCGTGGATCAGGATGTAGGCATCCTCAAGGATGGCCTCCATATTGTCCGTATCCGTAACGAAGTAGGGCGAGATGTAACCGCGGTCGAACTGCATACCTTCGACGACCTCAAGAGTCGTCTCGATACCCTTGGCTTCCTCGACCGTAATCACGCCGTCCTTACCGACCTTCTCCATCGCGTCTGCGATCAGGTCACCGATCGACTTGTCGTTGTTGGCCGAAACCGACGCGACCTGGGCGATCTCTTTGTGACCCGATACCGGCTTGCTGATTCCCTGGAGCGACTTCACGATTGCTGCGACGGCAGCGTCAATACCACGCTTCAGCTCCATCGGACTCGAACCGGCCGTCACGTTTTTCAGACCTTCGGTGAAGATGGCCTGCGCGAGGACCGTGGCCGTCGTCGTGCCGTCACCGGCGACGTCGGACGTCTTCGAGGAGACCTCCTTCACCATCTGAGCACCCATGTTCTCGTAGGCGTCCTCGAGCTCGATCTCTTTAGCGACCGTCACACCATCCTTGGTCACTGTGGGTGAACCGAACTTCTTGTCGAGCACGACATTCCGGCCCTTCGGACCGAGCGTGACCTTCACTGCGTCAGCCAGCTTGTCGACACCCCGCTTGAGAGCGTCGCGTGCTGCTGTATCGAATTCCAACTGCTTAGGCATATCAGTAGTCTCCTCGGTTACTCGATGATCGCCAGAATGTCCCCTTCCGGCATGATCAGATAGTCCTCATCGTCCAGGCGAACTTCCGTCCCGGAGTACTTTCCATAAAGCACGTTGTCACCCTTCTTCACGTTAAGGGCGATCTTCTTGCCGGAATCGTCAGTCTTGCCCGTTCCGATCGCAACGACCTTGCCACGCTGAGGCTTCTCTTTAGCCGTGTCCGGGATGATGATCCCGCCCTTGACCTGCTCCTCCTCGGACTCGGGCTGAACAAGGACCCGATCTCCCAGAGGCTTGACCTTGACTGCCATACGACAACCTCCTATTAAACAACGAGTTATACAAACCGCTTTCCTGATTAGCACTCTGTTTCCCCGAGTGCTAACAGCCACGAATATATACAGGCTCCCGGCGACCGGCAAGGGAAAAACTCCAAACAAAAGAGAGGGCGCAGACCCTGTCTAAAAGAGCCTGCGCCTTTTATTCTCTGCTGTCGAGAGTGTTTCTACTTGGCCGCGTAGAGCGCCATGAAGCTGTGCGTCAAATCTTGGAGCTTCTTCGTGTACGCTACTTCCGTAGTCTGCTTGCACTTCATCGCAGTTCTGATCATCTGGTGCAGTGAGGCGAGCTTCGCGTGATACGCCTTCTCCTCAGCCGCGTCGCCCCCGGCGGGTTCCTTGATCCGCTGAGCCAAGAAATACTGCGCCGCAACCTCTCGGATCCGATCCGCGTGGGTCTCCTTGTTCAAGACCCATCGGGCGAGCTGATTCGCATTCTTCCCGGGATCTGACGAGAGCTCGTTAATCATGTTCATTGACTTCTCAATCGTCGTGATGTCCTCGAGAATCGATGCAAACCGGCCGTCATCACCATAGATCCCGCATGGGATTTCACAGTGACTGGCCGCCTCCTGCGGCATTACAAAAACGACCAGAGCGAGGATGGCCAGCACTCGGAAAACACGCATAACAGCCTCCAAATTTGGGTTTCGATGGTGTTCGTTCGGAGTCTCTCAAGACCTGTTGATAGATCCCGAGACCTCATGTATATTCAACCTGTTGGCAAAGACCGGCAAAAAGTAAAGTGGAGACATAGATGCGTCAAGCGAGGACCTCCTGACGGATACGACCACTCGGAACAGTTCGAGTCAACGGGACCGGGTCCTCGCCTACCTCAAAAACAGCACGACCAGACCACTTAAGGCCCGAGAGCTCGCCAAGAAGCTATCCATCTCGGATGACGCCTACCGGTCTTTTCGTCGCGCGCTCCAAGAACTCGAACGTGACGGTTCGATCGTGCGCCTCCGCGGTAGCCGCTACGCGGCAGTCGAGGACCAGAACATGGTCACAGGACGGTTGTCCGTGACCTCCGCCGGGTTCGGTTTCGTGTCCGCAGAAGGTTCTCAGTTCGAAGTCTTCATCCCGGCAACGAGCCTCGGAAACGCGCACCACACGGATCGTGTCCTAGTCAAAGTCAGTCACCGCGGGGGCCGACGAGCCCAGCCGGAAGGCGAGGTCACAAAGGTCCTTGAGAGAGGACTAACCGAACTAGTCGGGACGTTCCATCGACGCGGGCGGTTCTGCTACGTCGAACCGGATGACGATCGCTTCGGGTCAGTCATACACATAGACTCTGGCCTCACTCTCGATGCCGTGCACGGTGAAGCAGTAGGAGTCAAAATCGAGAGCTGGGATTCGTCGAATCGGCCCCCCGAAGGTCGCGTATCCGAGAGGCTCGGCGATCGGAACGACGCCGGCGTCGACGCCAAGGCAGTCAGGCTTGCACATCAGCTCCCTCGTGAGTTTCCCCCGCACGTCCAGTCTGCTGCAGAGCAGATTCCACATACAATCCCCAAAGAAGCCTTCGAATACCGTCTCGACATCAGAGACCTAGTCTGCTTTACGATCGATCCGGCTACCGCACGCGACTTCGATGACGCGCTTTCTCTGGAGAACACACCCTCGGGCAAGCGGATTGGCGTACACATCGTAGACGTCAGTCACTACGTCTGCGAGGGTGACCCGTTGGACCACGAGGCGATGGCCAGAGGAACGAGCGTCTATCTAGTCGATGACGTCGTTCCGATGCTCCCGGAAAGCCTGTCGAACGACGTCTGCTCGCTCAGGCCAAACGAAGACCGCCTTGCCTTCAGTGTCTTCGCTGAGTTCGACAGCGAGAACAGACTCGTAGGAACGGAGTTAGCCTCAACCGTGATCCGGAGCCACGCACGGTTGACCTACGAACAGGCGGAATCGGCGATCGAAGGCAACGACGACTTCGGTGGGATCGGCGATACGATTCGAACCCTTGAATCGCTCAGACAAGACCTGACGGGGCGGCGGCTCGAAGGCGGAGCGATCGATTTCGACCTCCCTGAGCCGGAGTTCGAGCTGGACCACACAGCGACGCCTGTTTCGATCCGCGAGCGAAAACGGCTGAGAAGTCACCGCCTGATCGAGGAGTACATGCTCCTCGCGAACACCGTCGTCGCCGACACGTTGAGCAAAGCGGACGTACCGTCGCTCTACAGGGTACACGAGGCACCCGACGTCGACAGCCTCGAAGTGTTCAAGTCGGTCGCTTCGTCCTTGGGCGTAAGGATCGAAAAAGCGGCACTCTGGACAGGAAAGGCGATCACCGACTTCCTGCGCTCAATCTCGAATAAGCGGGTTGCCATGGTACTCAACGAACGTCTGCTCCGATCGATGAAGAAAGCAGTCTACACGCCGAAGAACGGCGGACACTTTGGGCTCGCTCTGACAGACTACACACACTTCACCTCCCCCATCCGGCGCTATCCGGACCTGCTGACACACAGGATCCTGAGAGAGCACCTCCAGGGCGGGCTCTCTGAAACGCGATCCGACATCCTACGCGAGCGTCTCCCCAACCTGGGTGAACTGGCTTCCCGCCGAGAGGTCATCGCTCAGGAAGCGGAGTGGGACTCGATCAAGATCAAGCAGGCGCGCTACCTTGCCGAGCGGATCGGTGAGTCGTTCGAGGGTACGATCGTAGGCGTAAGGGCTATGGGATTCTTCGTCCGCATCGACAAGGTCTTCGCCGACGGACTAATCCACGTTCGAACACTGTCCGACGACTACTACGTATTCGATGATCTGAACGCGACGCTTACGGGCGAGCGAACCGGGCGAGCATTCCGTCTGGGTGATCGTGTATCGGTCGTGGTCACGCGAGCAGACTGGAAGCAAAAGCAGATCGATTTAGCGCTGAACGAGGATGAAGAACCGGAAGGTCGTCCGGATAGGCCTCGGAGGGCGCGCCGACAGCGTGGGCGCAGAAGGCCTCGCTAGACAGTTGGGTGTGGTGGGGAGAGTGGAACCATCAGGAAATCTTTTTGCACTTTGGGGGCAAAATGGATCAGGGGGTTAAGCACTACTGCGGCATCTTCGGTGTGTATGGTCATCCAGACGCGGCTCGGCTGACCGGACTTGGCCAGAACGCGCTGCAGCACCGGGGTGAGGAGAGCTGCGGAATCGCCGTCGGCAACGGCAAGACTATCCGTGTGCACAAAGGGATGGGACAAGTCTCGGACGTATTCCACTCGCCCGAAATCTTCGACCGTCTGCCTGGTCACTTGGCGATCGGACACAATCGATACTCGACAACTGGTCTTGATACGGCGACCAACGCGCAGCCTTACGTCGCCGAGTGCCGCGGTCACCTTGCCGTCGCACACAACGGCAACCTCGTCAACACCACCGCACTTCGGGAGAAGATGCAGGAGGATGGCGCCATCTTTCAGACCTCTTCGGACAGCGAAGTCATCCTCCATTTGCTCGCCAAATCGAAAGCCACGTCGATCGCCGAGCGAGTGCTCGAAGCCCTCGCTCCACTCAAAGGTGCCTACTCGATCGCGATGGCCACCGAACGACACCTGATCGCAGCACGCGATCCACACGGCATCCGTCCTCTCTGTCTGGGGCAACTCGGTGATGCCTGGATCATCGCCTCCGAATCCTGCGCCCTCGACATCATTTCCGCGCGCTACATCCGCGACATTGAACCGGGTGAGGTCGTCGTCATCGACGAGAACGGTCTACGCACCTACTTCCAGGAACAGGAGTCGCCAAAGCGTGCGCACTGCATCTTCGAGTTCATCTACTTCTCGCGCCCTGACAGCATCATTTTTGGTGACAACGTCGACAAGACACGACGCAGGTTCGGCAAGCGTCTGGCGATCGAACAGCCGGCTGATGCTGACATCGTGATCTCTGTACCCGACTCGAGCAACACGGCTGCGCTCGGCTACGCCGACCAGTCGGGTCTGCGATTCGAACTCGGACTAATCCGCAACCATTACGTCGGTCGTACATTCATCACACCTGGCCAAGACAGTCGCGCGGCCCAGGTACGCATCAAGTTCAATCCCGTACGCGGCGTCCTTAAGGGAAAACGTGTGGTTATCGTTGAAGATTCGATCGTTCGGGGCACGACGCTCAAGCATCTGGCAAGGATGATCCGCGAAGCGGGGGCCCGACAGATTCACGTCCGCGTGAGCTGTCCTCCGATCGTTTCACCGTGCTTCTACGGAATCGATTTCCAGACGGAGAAGGAACTGATCGCCAACGAGAAGACAGTCGAGCAAATTCGGGAACACCTTGGTGTCGACAGCCTCGGATACCTGTCTCTCAAGGGGATGATCGACTGTGCCCCCAACGGCGACAACCACTACTGTACGGCGTGCTTCGACCGCAACTATCCCGTTCAGATTGAATCGGAGATGCACAAGCTCATGCTCGAAAACGGTTCTACCTGAGCGGGATTACGCGCGGCAACAACAATCCGGCGTCGCTTGGGCAACTAAAGATTTGCCGGGGCACCCCAAAACAACGCCATTCGTTCTATGAAAGACACCTTCCACCACGCTTGGCTTCGCTCGGTCCTCTTTCTTGCTGGCATTACCCTGCCGATTGGCCTCGCACAGGCTGCAAATCCAGCCGACCTCCTTGAACCGGGTCATTTCGTTAACTATGTCAAAGCATCACCCGATCAGGTCGACGCTCTAAATAGCTGGGTGGACGGCCTCCGGTCAGCAATTGCCGCCCATCAGTGGGCTTATGGCAAACGGAGCAACGAAGGCCGACTCTGGCAAGGCTTTCACCCCCGCCTCAAGGATCTCCACGAGCTGCAGAAGCAGACACGCGTGAAGACGGACACCTACCTCGACTCAATCAGATCGGTCCTGACATCCAAGCAGAAGGAGAGGCTGCACGACATCCTGAAGAGGGACGACCTGCTCGGTTATCCGATCGCGGACGTCCCTTTCCATCGGATCAGCGCCTCACCGCTCAAACCGCGGTTCCAGGACAACGTAAGGGCCTACCAAGTCGAGGTGCCGGGACCGAACACGGCCGCTTCGAACTGGTCCTACGAGGATCTCCTCGAAATCTGGACGGTCAGTCAATACATCCGCCTGCCCGACCCGATGGCCAATGATACCTTCATGCGGTCTCCCAACATCCAAGTTCGATCGGACTCACCGACACTCCGAAGCCTGATCGTTCGGTCGCCTTTGATCGTCTCAGCCACCCTGTTCGTCCCCGACCTGGCAGGTGTCGAATTCGGCTTACTCTACAACTACTATGAGCATACCTTCGAGAATCGCGAATCCGCTTGGCAGAATTTTGGTGACACGAATGGGCTGGACGATCACATACTCGTGCGACTCAGGCTAAGTACGCCCTATAATGCGTACTACCTGTCGACCGACCGTTACATCTTCTTCATACAGAACAGGGACGGAACGGGATTTGAGCCGGAAAAGATGGAGGCCAAACCTGTTCGCAAGGTCGAGGCTCTGGAGATTCGCGTGCCGGGACGGACCGTGACCTATACGGATGTCTTCGGCACCTACACGGGTCAACCTGGATACAGAGAGACGCGCGCGCTCAGCGGCCCAGAAAAGATCACCTATTCTGGCCAGGAGCGATTGATCAAGCTCTTCTTCCCAGCCCGAGACTTTTCCGGGTCACCCGTGATCAGCGGCGAGACACGGGAAATCACGCTGATCATCCAGCCCGATCTGGAAAACCTACCTCGGATGGAGCTAAGCTGGGAGATGAGGAAGAAACCGAAGGCAAACAGATGAATCACCGACTCTACAATGCCCTAAGGCGCGCTCTAGCCGCCCTAGTGACGGTCGCCCTAGTTTCGTGTGCCACAGCACCCGAAACCGGCATTTCGCTCCGCCCGATCCCGAAGCCTACGCCACCCGACCCGCTCGCACTGACACACTTCGTCAACGCGAAGCTCCTCGAGATGCGCGGACGGAGCGACCGGGCCATCGTCTCGCTTCGTGCTGCGATCGCGATCGACACGTCTTCGGCCACGCTTTACCGCGCACTCGCCAGGAACTTCGCGGCCCTCAACCAGTATGCAGAGGCCACAATACCCGCCAGCAGAGCCCTCGCTCTCGACCGAAACGACCTGCCGACACGCTGGATCTACCACGACGCTCTGTTAAAGGAGCTCAAAGACACGACGGCTGCCCTCACTCAGCTCGAGATCTTGGTCAAGCAGGAGCCCGAGCCGATTAAGGTCTATCAGCAGATGTTGAACGTGCACGCCGCACGTAAGGACAACGCAGCCGTCCTGACGACGCTCGACAGGATCACGGAATTGCCAGACCTCAACGAAGCGGGCAAACTGATCGCGGCCCAGAACTACCAGGCACGCGGCGCGAACACCCGTGCCGAGCGACTCGTCCGGAACGTCTTGGCAACCAACCCGAGTCGTGGCGAAGCTTGGGTAAAGCTCGCCAACCTGCAGGTCCTTCGAGGAGATACGCTCTCCGGTGCTCTATCCCTACGTCAGGCCATCCGAAACCCAGAGCGGCGGGTAGATGCACGCAAGGTCTGGCAGGAGCTCGTCCGCATCTATGGTCCTGCGCCGCGAATGGATTCGCTTCTCGTGGAATCACCACCAGATACGGCTTTCCAAGAGCAGTTGGGAGAGGTCTTCCGGCAGTTTGCGCGGTCAGGCAATCCGCAGCACTCGCCGGCGCTCCTTGAGCGCTCCTTCGCCCTCTTCAACAACATCAGTCGCCTTTCTCCCAGACGTGCAGATCTATATGCTAAGCAGGGAGAGCTCCTGCTCAACCTGAACCGTCCTAGAGATGCGAGAACGGCCTTCCTGCGTGCGTCTCAGCTGGACGACGACCGTCCTGAGTATCATCTCGGTGCGGCGCACACGATGCTGTATGAACGTCTCTACGAACCTGCGATCCAGATTCTGGAGCGAATCAAGCCGCTCTTCACGCCGAAGTCGGAGTTCTACGAGAAGACGATGCTTTCGCTCGGCAATGCCTACTCAGCCACAGGGCAGAACGAGAAGGCACGCAGAACTTTCCATGAATCCATCGAAGCTTCACCGGACAACACAAACTACCCGTTCGACCTGGCTGAAACCTACATCCGCGAAGGAAACTGGGACAAGGCGGCAGACGGTTTCAGGGCGCTGGTTCCGCGTGTCGAGAAGGATCCGATCGCGCTCGGTCAAACGCTTTATGGCTTGGCACGCTCGCTCGAACGGAGCGGCGAATTCGACGAGTCGGTCCGTCACTTCGAGAGGCTCCTATCACTCCATCCGAACCACGCCGACGCGCTCAACTATCTGGGCTACATGTTCGCCGAACGGGGCGTAAGGCTCGGTGAGGCGGAAAACTTCATCAAGCGTGCGCTCGAGAGCGACCCGAACAACGGGGCCTACTTGGACAGCCTAGGGTGGGTCTACTTCCAGACAGGCGATTATAGGAGGGCACAGGAACTCCTGCAAAAAGCGATCGCGCAGGAAGAAGCTGAGCTCAGAAAAGTAGGATCCGAAGAAACCGCACGCCTTAAAGCGGGGCGCGAGAATCTGGCAGTCATATACGACCACGCAGGGGACTGCGCACTGGCCATCAACCAGTTCAGCGAGGCGCGGAAGTGGTGGCGTCTGGCTCTCGAGAACGACCCCAACATCGAGAACACCCGTGACAAGCTCCAAGAGCTCGACCGGGAGCATCCCCCGAATCCGTACCGTGCGCCCTGACCCCAAAGCGTGGGGACTTCTCGTCGGGCTGCTGGCCTGGAGCTGCTCTTCGCTCCCCGTAGCGCGCACTCCACCATCCATCAACGGTCCGAGAGACCTCTTCCAGACCATCCGATCGCACACGGATTCACTCAAGGACATTCGATCTCGAGCGAAGGTCTCGATCGAGATCGACGGTGTCAGGCAGAAGGCAACCAGCATCGTCTTCTACCGACAACCCAACAACCTGCGTATGGAGGTCAGCGGCACGCTAGGTGTCAGCATCATGTCCGCCAGATTCTGGTCCGACTCCCTTCTCGTCTACCTTCCGTCGGATAAAGGATATCTGGAGGGCGATGCGGCACGCGTGCTCTACCAAGTAACCGGAATGAACCTCGGTTACTACGATGTCCAGCGCATCATTCTCGGTGTCCCCACTCTTAAGGAGTCGGACCGCCGCTACGTAACGAGCTTCGCCACGACCCCGGATCAGTATGTGCTTGATCTACACCATCCGCTCTACCGTCGCAGAGTGTGGGTCGACCGGTCTCTCGTCACGCTCGCCCGCGAGGACATCATCGACTACCACGGCTCACTCCGATCGAGCCTCAGGCTCTCCGGTTACGAGCAAGTCGGTGACTGTCTGCTTCCTACGAAGATCGAGATCGTTCAAGGCGGCAACCATATCCAATGGTCCGTCGAATCGGCCCGCCCCAACGAGGGTCTCGACAGTGACCTCTTTGTTCTGAATATCCCTCCCGGGACTGCTCGGTTGGGCAAAACACCTTAAAAAACCCGGATGGTAAACCATCCGGGCCACGTTCATCGCGTACTTCCTAACCGCCTCAATTATTCTCTTAAGCTTCCTTTTTCAGCTTCGCCAGATCCACATACTCTTCTAAAACGAGGTAGGCGAGCAGCACGTCTGGCGATCCGCCGAAAAGTCCGTAGACCACCCGTCGCACCGCCGATCTCCCCACGTCCAACTCCCGAACCGTGGGGCGGTAGACCCTTTACGCAGCCTTCTTTCCTGAAAGGAACGTAGCCCTTCTACTCCATGCCATGATCTGCAGGAGAATCTAAATCGTCGGGTCGACAAGTCAGGTAGATTGCCTTGGATCTGTTCGACCATCGCTTCCCTAGATCCCCCAGATCACCTGCATGATCTGGGTTTCCCAGGTGGTCAGCCCCTTCCCTCTTTCTCCCCAAAACGCTCATAACGTCGCGCAAGGCGAGAGCGGGGTCAAGATCGCTTGAAAAAACCGGCGATTCGAGAGCTAGTGCGCTTCACTGCGTGGCCCGAAACGGCCATCATGGGGCTCGACTCTTCCTCCTGCTCGCGCCACCGGTTTCTGAGCTCGATCATCGACTTGGCTGTAAGTTTACCTGTTGCCTCGAGATCCACAATCATTTGAAACTGCTTGAGAGACTCTACGGTCGAAGCATTCAACTCGCCGCTTATAGGCGACACCTCATAGCCCAAGTTGTTCAGGAGCACCTGGGCCTCGTAGACGTGCTCCATACCCAGCTCGAGGTCCTCCACCACACCAGGCTGTGACACCGGTTCTACCTGCTTCAAACCTGCGGAGGTGATCTCTGACAGCAAGACCAATCGTACGAGCCGCACCTCGAAAACCGAGAGTAGAAGCGCCACCAGACTGAGCCCAATAACGGCAACTGCGATCGTCCAGCGGACTTGGTAATGCGCAAGCCGATCGCTCACCTCCACAAGTGTGTAGATCGTCTCGAACTTGACCAGACGCATCGCGCCCAGGCCGGATAGAAGGTGAACGGCCGAGAGGATGACGGGTGTCTTGAGGGGGACACGAAGCGGCGTCTGCGCAAGCCGCCTCGTAAATGCGACGATCACCGCCCAGGCATCCAACAGGAGAAGCCACAACGGCAGCAAGGCCACCGAGGCGAAGAACTGGTCAGTCGGATTGTGGGCGTTCCTCACACCGATCAGGGCCGACATCACGCACGCCAGCCCCACGCAAACGTAGGTGGCCCAAACCATGGTTTCTGCGACCCGTGTGTTCACTTGGGGGATCGCCATTTGTGCCGTGTCGAGTCTGTTCATGGGGTGGACCAATATAGGGAGTGCGACATTCCGATCAAGCGAGGGTAGTGTCCCTAGACGTCCGGCGTGACAACCCCACCCAGAGCACGAGCATCGCAACCGTGCTCGCGATCGCTGGCGCGAAAGCCGTGGTCTCGGCGCCGTAGAGGGATTCGAAACCAACAGCCAGACCGAATCCTCCCGCAAGCAATGCCGTCATCACAGCCGTGGCGAAGCCCTCATTTCGGGAGGCAAGCAGAAGTGTATACGCCAGCCCACAGAGTGCAAATGAGGGGACGCACGATGCGAGCAGCCTTATGGGCCTAACGCTCCCCGCATACTCATCTCCAAAAATAACCGTCGCCAGCGGAGCAACCAGAAACAAGATCAGCAGTGACACGAGGCTGTAGATGACAAAACCGAACCCCAGCACTCCACGGCTGGTCTCACCCTTGACGGCACTCGCTAGCACCGCCTCGAAGCCCGCGCTCACGAGGATGTATAGAGCCGCAGCAGCCCTGTATCCTACATAAAACACGCCCGCTTCGGCCGGCGCCAGCACGTATGTCGACAGATAGGTCAGATACAGCAGGCTCCCTAGGAAGTAGACACCAGGAAGGTGGAGCAACCCTTCCCGGACGGTCTGTCGACTGAACCCCAGTCTGACCCTCAGGCTCTGACGATACTGTCGTGCCAAGATAGCGTAGGCAATGACGCAATAGACGAGACGGGACCCGGCATAGCACCACGCGACGGCCGCCAGTCCCCCACCCGCGTGGAGAGAGAAGGCAAGACTCCCGAGAAGCAGGACAGTGAGCCCCGTGATCATCCAGCAACTGATATGCGATCTGTGCAGCCCCTTGAACACCGAACTGGCACTATCACCCATGCTCATCGCGATCGTCGACAGTCCGATCAGGGCGACCGCAACGGATACATGAGACTCGCCCCAGACCACTCCCCCCAAAAACATTGCGCCGAAAACGACAGGCGCGAGAGTCATCTTGTAGGCGATCACCACGTTAAGTGTTGTCGCCAGATCAGCACCCCCGGCAACTGACTTGATGATCCTGTTATTCATCCCGAGGTCCAGAAAAGGGATGAAGAAAGCAGTCAGCGAGATGGCGAACCCGTAGTCGGCCAGCGTATCACCACCAAGTGATCGGGCCACCATCACCATTCCGAGCAACCCACCCAGTACGTGGACGGCCTTCTCGATCGTCAGGTAGATCGCGTTTCGATGCAGGTTCATGGGGTTCCGGATACCAAAAAGGAGCAAGCTNATAGCCTGCTCCGTCAAAACACAAATAGATGTTCTCGCCGNCTCACCCGCCACGACCTCATCGGTCACTCACCCTNATCACAACATTATCGACGGCGCTCGTATCACCGACACCCGTCAGCACCTCGTCCGAAACGGACAGCTCNAACACATAATCGGCGGGGGCAGGAGGGTCAAAGAAAGGTGTCGGGCCGGTCGCGCTCTGGAGCTGTACAGCAGGCCCTAGTATCTGTCGCCAGAAGTACTTGAGCTCGTCGTCGTCCGGATCGTTGCTCCCCGTACCGTCGATCGTCACGCTCAGATCGTCGCGGAACGCCACCACCCGGTCCGGCTCNAGCACCGCGATCGGGGAACCCTGTGTAACGGCAATCTGAACAATCTGCGTGCTCACCTCTCCCGTCACCCCATCGCTGACCTCAACGGTCAGGTCATAGAAACCGACCTCCGCTGGGGCCTTCCACACCACTTTAACCGAATCTTGGAACAGATCGATCAAAGTGTCGTTCTTGCTAGACGTGAACACACCTCCGGATGCGATCCAACGATAATCGAGCTCATCGTTGTCCGCATCCTCCGTAAACAGGGTAATGTTCACTTCACGCCCCCGGCCCACGCTCGTACCACGATCCGTCGTCACTTCGACGATCTGTGGAGGACTCGAGCGGTCGAGAAGCGTGCAGGCGGCCAGACAGAGGCTCAGGATCGGCAGTATCCGGTAATACATCGGTATCTCTGGAATGCGGGGCACACAGCGACCAAAAACCCACATAAGTCCCTGTAATGTATACCTTTGCGAAAAAAGTGTCAACGAATTGCTTCAAGCAGAATCAGCGGAAACATCAATTCTCAATCCGTGAACTGACAAATTGCCAACGGGTTCCATCCTGCTCGCGCCGTTGGCAATATCTTCTCCCAAGCTCCCAAAGCCGTGATCGGTCGGGATTGAAGGAACCACAAAATCCTGCGTCGGTCTTCTCGAGAGGATCGCCCCCCTCGAGAAGGCCGACACGCTTCTGCCCCAGCACCCGGACTTTCTCGGCGGCATCCCCCGTTCCGCTTACGCGGCATGGATTAACGGAAAAGCAGTCACCGGTGCGATAGTTTTCGTCTGCTACCCGAGGGCTTCATCCTCGACAACACTCAACATAGACCTGATCCAGAAGACACTCNAGATGCCCGNTGGGGAAATAGGTTCGAGCTNCAAAGCTCGTACGGCTGACCCGGGGGACATTTCGTGATCGTCTCGGAAAATATGGNACCTGGGNCTGACCGCCCAATCAGTTCTCAGCCAGAAGTCGCTTAACGATCGGAGCCGCATCCGCAACTAGCGTCGGGCTCGCAGCATCCAGGTGGGCACGTACGCGACCTCGCTTATCGAGTAAGGCAAATCGCAGACTGTGGTGGATGGCTTCCGCGCCCGATATGGCATAGACGGGTGAACGAAAGCCGTGGCGGATCACATCGTGCACTCTCTCTGTTTCACCCGTCAGGAAAACCCAGCCCTCACGCGCACCGTTCTCGGCAGCATAGGACGCCAGCACGGTCGGTGTGTCCCGCTCAGGGTCGACGGTGATCGACATGTAGCCGATGTCCTGTTCGTCTAGCCACGCCTCCTGAAGCCCGGCCATCTTCTTCGTGAGTACCGGAGAGGGTCCCGTGCAGGACGTGTAGAAGAAATTCACCACGTGAACTCTTCCCAGCAGGTCCGATCGACCGACGCTGCGTCCGTTCTGGCTCACGAGCGCGAAGTCGGGCAGCTCACCCATCACCTCCGATCTTCGCGTCTTCTCTTCCTGTATTCTCGAAATCTCCCGAGTGAACAGGACAGCCGAAACTGCCAGCATCATCGCAAACAAAATACCGCCGACCAAGAACACTCGTTTTCGAACAGCTTCCGGTGTCAACGCGAACCTCTATCCCGATCGCTCACCGCCCGCGAGCACCAGATCAGCATGGCAAGACCGAACACCGCCGTGATCGCAAGACAGGCGGCAAGACCGGGCAGATCGTCGGATACCACGGTTGGATCTGGGTAGTAGAGCACCTGTCTCAGCGCAGCAGTAGCATACGTCATCGGGTTGACCCGCATGATCCAAGCGAGCCATTGAGGTGCGCCGGACAGCGGAAAGAAGGCCCCGGACAGAAGCCACATCGGCATCAAAAGCAGGTTCATGATTGCGTGGAAACCGGCTGTCGATTCCATCCGCCAAGCGATTTTGAACCCAAGACCNGTCATGCTGATTGCGATCAGGATCAGCGTCCCCAGGGTCGCCACGAACGACACAGGGGAGATCCAAATCCCGACGAGCGGCGCCAGAACCAAGAAAACGAGCCCCTCCCCCACGGCCACGGTCGTGCCCCCGAGGATTTTCCCCATCACNATCCCGGAGGANCGGATCGGCGCAACGATCACCGATTGCATGAACCCTTCCCGCTTGTCTTCCACTACTGAGATCGTCGAGAAGATCGCCGTAAACAACAGAATCAGCATCATCGTGCCGGGGTAAATGTACTCCAGATACGTTGGGCCCTCTCCAACGTCGACAGCCGTAAACGAACCTCCGAACCCAAAGCCGACCAGCACCCATAATAAGAGAGGCTGGAGAATCGAGCCTAAAAGACGGTTTCGGTCGCGCACGAACCGCAGGATCTCCCTTTTCCAGAGAGAATAGACCGCCGCGAACAGAATCGGTCTAGGACTTGGCATCTTCCTCCCCCACTTGGAATCGCTTGCCGCTGTGTGCCACGAACACATCCTCGAGCGTCGGCCTGCCGACAGTCACCGACTCTGCGAGATCGCCGCAGGATCGATACACCTCGGACACGAACTCGTCCGCCCGATCCGATGTGATCCGCACCTGTCCGTCCACGATCTCGGACTCTAGGCTCAGATCGGTCCGGATGCTTGAGGCCACCTCCTCTGGCTCTCGCGTCTGCACCACGATCACATCGCCCCCAACTTCCCGCTTCAGATCGCTAGGCTTGCCCGTGGCGATCATCCTTCCGCTCGCAAGAATCCCAATCCGGTCGCATCGCTCCGCTTCCTCTAGAAAGTGTGTGGTNAGGATGATCGTCACTCCTTGGTCTCTGCGGAGCTTCTCCAGGTCGTCCCACAACATTCTCCGGGCACCCGGATCCAGCCCCGTCGACGGTTCATCGAAGATCAGAAGACCCGGTTCAGGCAAGAGAGCTTTGGCCAATTCTACGCGTCTCTGAAGTCCCCCCGACAGCGTCTCGACAAGATCCTTGGAGCGATCCTGAATCCCCAGACGCCGGGCCACCGCTTCGGCCCGCTCCCCCAGTACCTTGCCCCTTTGCCCGTAAAACAGTCCGTGGTGAATCAGGTTCTCGTGCACAGTCAGCTTCGGATCCAAACTCGGTCGTTGGAAGACCACACCGATCCTGTTACGAATCTCGGGTGCCTGATAAGACGCATTCAGACCAAACAGACACACCTCTCCCGACTGCGGNTTNAGGTGCGTCGACAGGATTCGAAAGAGCGTCGTCTTTCCGCCCCCGTTCGGGCCGAGCAGACCATAGATCTCGCCTGTCGCCACAGTCAGATCAATCGCATCGAGAGCACGGCGCTCGCCGTAGGTATGCGATAG
The DNA here is from genome assembly GCA_002714465.1 of Gemmatimonadota bacterium. Next base: position 46,161 of record PAXL01000017.1, read on the forward strand.
CCCAGAGACGGCGATCGGGCTATGTGTTTTGTTCCGGGATTCTAAAGACACGTGACTCACAAACAAAAAAGGCGACGAGCAATGCGCCCATCACCTGCATTCGCGAACTCTGTGACATCATCAAGGCGTGCGGTCGACGATNAGCATCAACCACAGGACCGGCAGGTAAACTAGCGTGGATCGCAGCAGATGTCGAGCGCGCTGCGTCGACCGTTCACGCGCGAACGCTAGGCTGGACCAGACNAGCAGACCACTCAGAAAAAGAGCGCTCGCAAAGTAGAGTGTCCCGCTCAGGCCCATGAGCGCCGGCATCAGACTGCACGGGAGGAGGAGAAAACAATAAACCACCATCTGGTGCGCTGTTCTGTTGCCCTCAGGATCCTCGACAGCGAGCATCCGGTATCCGCCTCGGGCGTAGTCCTCCCGATAAATCCACGCGATNGAGTAGAAGTGGGGGAACTGCCAGATAAACAGGATCAGAAACAGCACCAGTGCGCCGAACTCGAGCTCTCCTTGGGCCGCGGTCCATCCCCCGACCGGGGGCAAGGCGCCGGCGACCGCTCCGACCAGTGTATTGTGGACCGTCATCCGTTTGAGCGGTGTATACGCCAGAAGATAAACGACAGCCGTCGCAACACCGACGAGCGCAGTCGCCACGTTCACCCAGCCGACCANATAGATTAGCCCGACAGCGAGCATCGTCACACCGAGGACACACGCNTGCTCAGGCTGAAACCGCCCNGCCGGCAACGGCCTGTCAGCCGTCCGCACCATCCGCGCGTCGTAATCCCGCTCGAGATAGTGGTTCAGCACACAGACTCCGGATGAGACCAAGAACGTCGCGAGGAGCGTATGGATCAGACGCAGAACATCGAGCCCGCCCGGGCTCGCCAGAACATACCCGACAGCCGTGCTGATCACGACGAATGTCCCAATGCGGGCCTTCGTCAACTCGACAAAATCCAGAAGGCTGCCCCTGGAATGATCGAACTCCTGTATGTCGGCCTGCAGCTTCATGCTGCAGATCCCTCTGCGATCGGTGACTGCACGGTTAAAGTCNTGGTTCGATAAGACAGCTTCCAGGTTCTCAGNATCACCACCACGGTTAACGCTAGGATCGCTGCACCCACGACGACGTGCCCGGTAGCGATCCACACGGCGCGCCCGGACCAGATGATCGAAGCGCCGAGGAGCACCTGGCACACGAGCAGAACGCCGATCAGGCTGACCGGACGGACCAACTCCGGTTGATTGCTGTGCGACCGGATCACACGAGCGATCAGCCATCCCAGAGCCCCGCAGACGACTACCGCCCACACCCGGTGAGCGAACTGGATCATCACCTGCTGTCGCAGCGTCTGGACCTCGATNGGATACGGTGCCGTCGGGTCTGTCATCAACTCCGAAATCGGCGGCAGGATCTGGCCGAACGACAGCGGAAAGTCAGGAATCACCAGCGCGGATTCCGTGTGCCGAACGACGGCACCCAGAACGAGCTGCAAATACACGGTCACACCCGCGAATACCGTCAGCCACCTCGTGGACACAGCGTGCTCATCGACGAGGTTCGTGGAAGACTGCGCCCACCCGGTCGAGGTAACGAGCCAAAGCGTGACAACGACGCAGAAGAAGGTCTGAGCGAGACAGGCGTGGGACACAGATACGGGTGTCGGGAGCAGATAGATCACCGTCAGCCCCCCGAGCAGTCCCTGTGCAATCACGGCGGCCAGAGCGATCCAGCCGAGTCGACACACCCAAGTTCTTCCTTCGACTCGCCACGTCCAGATCGCAAGCACGACGGTCAGAAAACCGACAAAGCTGGCAACCATCCGATGACCGTGCTCATAGAACACGCCACCGACCATCGGGGGCATCNACATCCCATAGCTCAGTGGCCAGTCCGGAACGGCCAGGCCGGACCCCGTACTCGTCACAAGACCTCCTGCCGATATAAGAAAGAGCGTAGAGGCGGCCGTGAACCCAGCAAAAAGGTGAAGCCAGCGAGACGGCATCGAACTATTGCGATAACGGCAGGACAACGGCATTTGCCGTGCGAGCCAGCCGGCGGGCGCGAACGAAGAAAAACAGAATAGTCCCGGCAATTGCGGTCAAAAGCGTCAAAACGATTCCCAAGAGAACCAATACGCCCGCCTCAGCCCCCTTAACCTGAAGCGAGTTCGGATCACCATAGCAGATCTGGCAGGCGTGGACCCACCTAGGGGAACAGACCAAGGTGGCAATCAACAAGTACAGCCAACGTGTCACAAGTAACTCCATCCCTTGAGTTTTCGGAAGAACCATACCCCGTAAACCAAGAGCACCACCGCAGCAACGAATGACGCGAGACAAAGCGTCAGCATCAGCCNGTCACCGCTGATTTGGAAGTTCTGAAATGCCCACAACCCGAAGCCCATTGAGAACAAAACCGAGCATATCACAAAGGCNATATGGAAAGTCTTGAGAGACACTTTTCGGACCCCGATCAGCCGTAGAAAACCGAGTCGTGAACTGTCAGAATCGGTACGAGCATCAGGACAGCAAAGAAGACNACCGTGATCCCCAACACCCAGTAGATCAGTTTCTCCTCGTCGATCAGGTGCATAAAGTAGCACGCGACTAGCGATCCCTTGATCGTGGCGATCAGAAGACCGACAAATACTGTCAAGAACGTCGAGTTGAAATCCACATACGAAACCGCGACCGTCACTACTGTCAGCACGAGCAAGGCGATCAGGACCTTGATGTAGACCTTGGTATGTTCTCTAATTTCTTCAACGGATTCGGCCATGGATCCAGTCCTTACAGAAGGTAGAGTGCCGGAAAAAGAAAGATCCACACGAGGTCGACAAAGTGCCAATAGAGGCCTGTGCATTCGATCCGATTCGCGTAGTGCTCCGGGTTCGTTTCAAGCAGTTTCGCCCCNCTCGTTAGGAGATACACGAAGACCGCGATGCCACCGATCACGTGCAAACCGTGCAGACCGGTCATCGTGAAGTAGGTTGCGTAGAAGTTGTTCGTCGCAGGACCGATGTGATGCGAGAACTTGGCGCCATACTCGAATGTCTTCACAACCAGGAATCCGCACGCCAGTACCACGGTCAGCCACAGATACATCTTGGCCTTCCTGTTCTCGCCNAGCTTTAGGGATGCCCACCCCAAGACGACCGTCACCGAAGACAGAATCAAGATGAAAGTGTTTACCATCGCGAGTGGAACGTTCAGAATCTCAGAACCAACGGGCCAGTCATCCGATCCGACTCGAAGCAGGATATAGGAGCTGAACAAGGCGCCGAACAGCATCACCTCAGATGCCAAGAACAGCCAGACACCGAGCTTCCCGCTGTAGAGACCCGAAATCGGATGGGGTTTAACGGTATAGGGAATCTCGTCCATGTTCTTAACCCTCTTGGCTCTGTGGAATGAAGTCCTCGCTCACACCCGGCACGCTGTATTCGTAAGGTTCCCGGTATACCTTAGGCACCTCTGGGAAATTACCGTGCGGCGGTGGTGTCGGCGTCTGCCACTCGAGCGTTGTCGCATTCCACGGGTTGTCAGACTCGACCTTCTCACCGCTCTTGATGCTACGGAAGAAATTGATGATGAAGAAAATCTGCGCGACCCCGAGGAGCCAGGCACCCCAGGAGCTCATCATGGTCAAACCCTGAACCTGCTCACCATAGGCATACTGGGTCTGGTCATACAGGCGGCGAGACACACCGGCCATACCAATGAAGAACATGGGCATNAAAACTGTGTTCATCCCAACCAGCGAAATCCAGAAGTGAAGCTTGCCCAGCCCCTCACTCATCTTCCGGCCCGTCGCCTTCGGGAACCAGTGGTAGATCCCCGCAAAGAGGGCGAACACCGTGCCGGGTGCCACCACATAATGGAAGTGGCCGATAACGTAGTAAGTATCGTGCAGGTGTAAATCCGATGCGGTCAGCCCCAGCGGCAGCCCTGTTAGACCACCGATGGCGAACATCGGGATAAATGCCAGTGCGAATAGCATCGACGTCGGGAACCGGATCGACCCGCCGTTCAAAGACAGTGCAAGCGCTGTCAGCACGATCACCGACGGGATCGAAATGATCATCGTCGTGGTCTGGAAGAACGTGCTCATCGCCGTACCCATCCCGGTCATAAACATATGGTGGGCCCATACGATGAAAGACAGAAAACCGAGGGACACAATTGAATATACCAAGGTTCGGTATCCCCACAGCGGTCGACGTGTGTTGACCGTAAGGACCTCGGACACGATACCCAGTGCTGGGAGGATCAGCACATACACCTCGGGGTGTGCAAGGAACCAGAACAGGTGCTGCCAAAGGAGNGGGCTACCACCACCAGCCACATCGAGCATCTGGCCAGAGACCACCAGACCGGACGGTAGGAAGAAGCTCGACCCGGCGACCCGGTCCATGAGCTGCATCACACCGGCAGCCTCNAGCGGCGGGAACGCGAGCAACAGGAGGAAGGCCGTCACGAACTGAGCCCAGACGAAGAAGGGAAGGCGGAAGAACGAAAGGCCCTCCACACGAAGCTGAACAGTGGTCACGATGAAGTTGACCGATCCGAGCAGCGAGGACGTGATCAGAAAGATCATACCGACTAGCCACCAAGTCTGTCCTGGAGGGGCCGTGTTGGCAAGGGGTGAGTATGACGTCCACCCGGACTGTGCTGCACCACCTTCGGCGAAGAAGCTGGCAAGCATTATCACACCACCGGGCAGGAATACCCAGAAGCTCGCCATATTCAGCTTGGGGAAGGACATATCANGGGCACCGATTTGGAGTGGCAGAACGTAGTTTCCAAACCCACCAACTGACAGTGGCACCACACCAAGGAAAACCATGATCGTTCCGTGCATGGCTCCAAGCTGGTTATAGAACTCAGGCACCATAACACCGCCCGGCATGTTCTCCTCGCTGAGCAGGCTGCCGAGAATGGGCATAACCTCACCCGGGTAGGCGAGCTGCCATCGCATCATCATCATCAGGCAGAACCCGAAAAACAAGAAAAACAGGGACGTCACGGCATATTGAATGCCGATCACCTTGTGGTCGATCGAGAAGACGTATTTACGCCAGAACGACAACTCCTCGTGGTGACCGTGCCCGTGATCGTCGTGCTGTTCGTGTGCAACACTCATCTTGATCACTCCTTAGAACGAGAACTCGTCGTCACTCTCTTCGACAACCTGATCGACGAGCCAGGCATCGAAGTCGGTCTGTGTCTGGATGTTGATCTGACCACGCATCNGGTAGTGGCCCAGACCGCAGAGCTGGGCGCAGGCGATATCGAAGCTTCCGGTGCGTGTCGTGTTAAACCAGAACGGGATCTCCTGTCCCGGAATCGCATCCTGAGTCAGCCGAAGTACAGGCACCTTGAAGCTGTGTATCACGTCCTTGGAGGTCAGCTTGACCAACACCGATTTGCCGACAGGGCAATTGAGGTTGTTGATTGAGTTGAAGTCGTCCTTGCCGTTCGGGTCATCCGGATCCAGCCCGAGCAAGTTCTGCGGCGTCACGAACTGGGGAGCTTTACGTCCAAAAACGCCGTCGGCTCCAGGATAGTGGACGTTCCANGCGAACTGCTCGGCCATCACCTCAACGACCAGCGCCTCGGACTCGGATGGCAGATCCGACTTGAAATCCGACCAGACTGGCATGGACAGGCCGACCAGAAGAAAGGCTTCGAAGACCACGATTAAGATCTCGAGATACTTCGACGCCTTCCCCTTAATAGGCTCGTATCGTGCTGTCGGATTGGCTCCGGCGCGGAACCGAATCAGACAGTACATAAAAAAGATGCCCCAACCGACGAAGAGCAACAGCATGAACACGTGAAGCACGTTGATCAGCTGGTCGATCGCCTCTCCGTGTGTCGAGACATTCATCGGCAGCCAGTAGCCGTATACTTTCTCCTGCATACGAGCCCCTCCCTAGAATGCCCCTGCAGCGGAAATATGTCGAGCCGCCGGACGCTCCGNCGGCTCGACAATCGTTTTCTTAGTTCTTCTTGACGTCAGCAATGCTGTAAGAGAAGTCCGTGGTGACCGCTCCGCTTGCGGCGACCGTCACATCCATCGTCTTCGACCCAAAAACCTCGTGCCAAGCCGTCACCGTGTAGCTGCCGGCCGGGACGTCCGAGAGCGTGAAAGCACCTGCTGCATCGCTCACGCCGTAAAACGGGTGCGACATCACACCAATGTGGGCGGACATCCANGGATGGACATCACACTTCACCGGGATCATCACCTCGGGCTCCTCGAGCGAAATCTCTTTCACCTTCATAAACTTCGGCATCGCCAGGTTGAACTCTTTGTTGACCTTCGGCTTCGGATGAACGTTGTGGAGCGTGCCGTCGCTGTTGAGCACTTTTATCTTTTGACCGGCCATAACACCCATGACCATCGGCTCGTAAAGACAACCCTTTTGGTCGAGCACGGCAGGTTCTGCGGGCACGTCGAAAGACTTCCCTTCGAGTCCCTTGCTCACATAGACAAACACGTTCTGAAGGGTGCCGTCGTTCACGAGNACTCTGCTACTTCGAACCTTCTCCGTATGCTTCGAAGCGCAAACCGGGTCGGCTTGCATCTTCAGAAGCTTGCGCCCAGGTGCCTTGCCTTCCCACGAAACTTTGCCGGTCACATCCCCGGCGTAGACCGCCCCGGAAGCGATCAGGGCCGCGGTCAAGACGGCCAAGCTTTTGCGAATCATCGTGCTTCTCCCTTCACGAGACGCAGAGCGTCTCTGGTTGCCTCGGCCGCAGCCNGCCATCACCCCATCTTTGGGTGGATGCAGCCCCCGGCTCAGTTCGAGTTAGCGGCTACTCAGTCTGACGTTCTGGTGCAGACCGAAAATAATGTAATCGTTGATTGCCTGGATCACACTGTCCGTGTTCGCCTGCATCACACCATATTCGGGTGTCGTACCTTCAGCCGGCGGCAGGTANCGTGCCATNTTATCGGGCAGATACGTCATCGCATCACCGAAGAAGGTCGGCATCTTCGTCCCTGGAGCGATCTGTTGCGGATCCCATAGCCAGTCCCTTATCCACTCTGGCTTCAGTCGTTCCCGCGCCATCGTCAGATCTGGCGCATAGCTGGCCGGATCACCCTTCGGCGGGATGTTCCCCTGCTGATGGCACGTCCAGCAGTTGTANATGTCTGCGCTGAACAGCATCTCGCCGCCCTGGATCCCCTTCGAATCCAAACGCTTCTCTACGACAGACTGATACGGATATTGCTGATCATCCAGTCGTGCGAAGTAGGTCACTAGATCGATCGATTCCTGATCCGAGAACCCAAACGTAGGCATCCGGACATCCAGCCACGGGCGAATCGGCCCTACATTCTTGAAAAAGCTGAATAACCAGTCGGGCTGGACCTTCTTGCCCTCACCATTCAGAATTGGGGGCAAGAACCCGACAGCACTGGCCTCGTCTTGGCCGTCATTCACGTAGCTCGACACGAGCACGTCACGAATGTCGCCACCAAAACGACCCTTGTTCTCCTCATGCCATTCATTTTCAACGATGTGACAACTCTTGCAGTTCCGCTCGTATACGTGCTTCCGGCCTCGCTCAATCTCGATCTCGGCCGGTGAAAGCTGCCTCTTCCCGCCGGGCTCGATAAAAGTCTTCGACAGGCTAAGCAGGGCAAGCGTAACAGAATGNGCATCCTCATCGGACAGNCTGTAGTTCGGCATCCGCAACTTGTCGNTCAGAGACTTCACTTTCCCCTCATCCCANACGCGCGGCTGCTTTAGCTTCGTGAAGAACCAGTCGTGCCGTGTGTGCGGGATGTTCAGCGGGTTAAGNGCGAAGTCCAGCTTCGCCACATCCTTACTGCCCTGNAGTGTCAGCTCCGTTCCAATCGGGGTCGCATCCTCAAANCCTTCGATTTGGTGACAGCCGTAGCAGCCTTGTCTCAGTATCATCCGCTCACCGACAAACAGATCCTTCGCCTCCGAAGACATACTCGCGAGACTATCTTGTGCGGCAACGACCGGCATCCGAGCCTTCAGGAACTCGAGTGCCAGATCATCGCGNACCTTAATGTCGACGGACGCGGGCGTGCGNGATTCGAAGTCCCTGTTCCGCAGAGTCAGAAGATACGCTGTGATATCTGCCGCCTCTTGATCCGTGAGACGCAGGTTCGGCATCATTGTCTCGGAGAAGTACGCCTCCGGATTCTTGACCCAAGCGTAGAGCCACCCCGCGTTCATCTTGGTGCCAACATCATTCAGGCTCGGGCCAAAATTCCTAAGACCATATTCCTGTCCGAGATCGTCACCTTCGCCCACAACGTGACAAGCACGACATCCCGTCTTCTCGACGAGATCTTCACCTCGCGCCACATCACCCGAGACGGGCGGATCCGGATAGCTCAAGTCCTCGGAATGGGCCAGCAGATACTTCGCAATGCCGTGGATTGCGGCCGTACTGATTGCTCGATCCTCCGGCGAGTTCACATTCTGGAGATCGAAGACTTTCGGCATCTTGGTCGTGGCCCGAAAACCACGCGGATCCCGGATCCACTTTTCCATCCATTCGCCGTCTAACTTGGCCTTCACCNTTCGGAGATCGGGACCGACTTTCCTCAGATCTTCATAGCCCTGAATCTTGTGGCAGCCATAGCACCCGAGCGTCTTCACAAGGTGCACGCCTCGGTTCAGATTGTCCGCCTTGGGAACATCTACGACGCCCTGGTGGCAGGATGAGCAGGACTGCTCAACATACTTCGTCGGATACATCGGGTAGTCCCAGTGGTGCATCTTGTGGTAGTGGTAGAGCTTCTCCCACCGGGCTTCTTCTTCCTTGTCGCTAGGNGTGTGGGCCGCGTTCACGAAGGTCACACCCCGATCGCGTCCAACGTGGCAACTCGTGCAGCCCGTCACATCGATCGGGTGTGGCGACGCGCTCGTCGTGAATAAGTCGAGGTTCGGATGCGAGGCAAGAACCTTCGTCATCCCTATCCGCTCGTCCTCCTCATACGTNTCTGCCATATAGGCGGCGAGGCTCTTATCCTTGAAGGCCGCCGNTTCCCAGTCNATCTCGTAGCCTTTGCGATCGATGTTGACGTGACANGTTATGCACCGATCGACCTTCGGGACCGTGATNAAGTTGATNTCGTTCTTCAAGTCACCGAGCACGACCTGTCGGATCTTCACCGTGGGCGAGATGAAATCGAGCATCGGCATATTCCGGAACTCGTTCTCGAAGATCGGAAGCAGCCCCTGCAGTCGTTTCTCGAGTAGTGCCGTGTCCTTCAGGAGGGCCGCCTTCTGGCTCTCGAGCTCGAAACGCCTTCCCTCNATAGCTTCCAGACGAGCCAAGGCCGCGGCCTGCCTGCCTTCCACTTCCTCCTTCACCAGACGGAAGTCGGCCATCCGCTTCTCCTGCTCGTCAAGCGTCTTCCGTTTCTGGACCGCCTCTTCAACGTGGTTAGAGTGCTTAGCCTCCTCGAACTCGTATTTCACCACGTCATACTCGGCCTTCTCGAACTTGAGATCCTGGTCTGCGATATAGAACTGCCCGCGGATCACTTCAAGTTCATCNAGCACGGCCTGATGGTCGGCATTCTGCTGNGCAATCTGCTTCTCGACCTCTACCGCATCGGCATCGATCTTCGACAGGACATCCTTGTCGACAGCATCATTTGCAGCCGCAAGTTCGACCTCCGTCTTATGACGATCAAGGCTCATTGCCTCACGCTGGAAGTATTTCCACTCGCGGTCATAGTCCGCCCAAATCATCCAGACGACCGACACCGCCAGCGCAACACTAGACAGAGCAAAGACGACGTTCATCTTGTCGACGTTATATACGAAGTCGACGAAGCCTCGCTTGTCACTGTTCATCAGGATTGCTCCACTTNTGAGACGTCAGGCAATTGCTAAATGTTGAAGAAATATTCGGGAATCGCCACGATATACTTCAGGTTGAAGAACCAGCGCAGGAGCATNTTTCCCGGCAAGGATATCATGCACAGGAAGAAGAAAACCATCACGCTNTAGCGCGCGAATCCGAGTTGTTTGTAAAAGTCCTTGAAGAACGTCCTTGCCAGCAAAGGCGGGGGCACAAGNAAATAGAGCACTACNATCAAAAGACCCCAGATTTCCCGNGTCAACCAGAATTTGGGTAACCCCGTCCCCATCCATTTCACATAGATAAACTCGGACAGGTTGACGTTGATCAAAGCTTCGAGCTTGTGCGCGTCCCAGTATTCATACGGACCGTAGAAGTTCCAGTTCGGACCCCGCAGGAACGTTCCGATGATAATCAATACCACCCAGAGGACGATGAACCCGAACANNAAGATCGTGATCGCGAAGGGCCGTTCTTTCAGCGTGTAGTATCCGGAGCCCTTGGTATTGCGGTCCATGTAGGGAATGGCCATAAGACCGACGATCACGAGCGTTGGCAGCACCACACCGGCGAGCCACGGGTCATAGTAGACCAGCATCTCTTGGAGACCGAGGAAATACCAGGGCGCCTTAGATGGGTTCGGCGTCTTCGCAGGATTGGCCGGCTCTTCGAGCGGNGCGTGAATAAGGATCGACCAGAGGATCAAGCCAACTGTCATCAGCACGAGACATATCAGCTCGGCGTAGACGAGATGTGGCCACGTCAGGACTTTCTCCTGATACTCGCTCTTCTCTCTTGGTTCGCCACCCGCCTCGATACGCTCGTCGTTCTCGTGAGCCTGCTTCAGACTGAGCCACAAGAAGAAGCCCACAAATGCGAAGAGCATCACGATCGGCACGTTGTCCGGCTTGNTAACGATGATCCGGAAGTTCGGGTCCAGCATACTGGCAGCGAAGAAGACGACAAAGCCGACGAGCCCAACCAGACCCGCCTTGTTCGTCCATAGCCAGCGCGGCTTCAGACCAACGAAGCAGAACAGCGTCGAAAGCCCGAACAGGATCTCCGGCGAAGACATCCAATTGATGACGTTCTTTACAACTTCCATTTCCCCTCCCGAGAACGGGACAGGGCCGACTTACATCGGCCCTGAAATACCGCCGTCCTTTCGGACGCGCCAGAAGTGTACGGCCATCAGAATTGCAGCAACGAACGGAATCGCAAGGCAGTGAAGCACGTAGAATCGGAGGAGCGTGCCCTCGCCAACAAAGCGTCCGGCAAGCAAACCAAATCGCGCATCGTCTCCCGCGTGGACAAGCCCGACCTCACCGATCTTGAGAAACGCCGCACCCGGTCCTTCGTGCCCTAAGAAAGGTGTCGCGCGCGCCATATTGGAACCGACCGTGATCGCCCAGATGGCTAGCTGATCCCAAGGCAGCAGGTATCCCGTGAAGCTAAGGAGCAGAGTCAGTAAGAGCAGAATCACACCGATCGCCCAGTTGAACTCACGAGGCGGCTTGTAGGAGCCTGTCATGAATACACGAAGCATGTGGAGCCACACGGTGATGATCATCAGATGGGCACCCCAGCGATGGATCTCTCGCATAATCCCGAGCGGAACCTGCTCACCGAGATCGATGATATCCGTGTAGGCGTATTCAAGAGTCGGACGGTAGTAGAACATCAATAAGATACCTGTCACGACCTCAACCATGAAAATGAAGAACGTAAGCCCGCCCATGCACCAAGTGTATCGCACTCGGATGCCAGACTTCGGCGTACGAACCGGGTGCAGGTGCAGAAACACGTTCGTCAGAACCACCTGCGCACGACCCCTCTCGTCTCTCGGGATGTCGTGTCGGAAAATCGACTTCCAGATCTGGGTCTTCTTGACCTGATCCATCAGGTCGGAGGTCTTCGGCATACTCGGCTCCGGTGTGTGTTCCTGGTTCTACCTGCTAGATCAGCTTCATGAAGGACTCGGGACTCTCCCACTGGCCCTTCTCCCACTGATACTTCTGAGTTTTGTCTATGAGGATCTGGCCATCCTCGGCCAAGACGATTCGTGCCCGCTCAAGCGGTCGCGGGGCCGGTCCCTCGAAGTTGATGCCCGTCGAGTAGAAGCCGCTCCCGTGGCAGGGGCACTTAAATTTGGCCTCGGCTGACAGCCAGTTCGGAGTGCACCCAAGGTGTGTACAGACAGACAGCAGCGCATACATCTGGAACCGTTCTTTCACGATCCAGATCGTGAACTTGTCTTTCCATCGCTCGTCTACCCCGATATCGTAGTCTTCAGGGAACCCTATTTTAAACGACTGCGGNGGCTCAAACAAAACGTTCGGAAACAGGAATCGTCCGAATGCTGCCAAGGCGGCCGCCGATGCACCCGCAAACGAAAGCCACGCGAGCGTCAGCCAAGAGAAAAAACCGCGGCGTGTCGTAATCCCGCCTTCGACCAAAGGGGNTATACGGTCTNGTCCGGGGCGGATCGCCGGGGGGGCAGGAGTCGTCTGGACAACGACCCGGGTTCCTTCACCACCCTCACCTGTCAAGGAGCGGGCTGTGGCAGCTCTACCGGCGGCCGAGGCCGACTCCTTNGNGGGGGCTGCTGCGGCCTCACTTTCGAGGACGGCCTCTCCACTCCCCTNGGNAGGAGCNGTAGGAGCNGTAGGAGCTGNGCCCCCGCCTTCCTTGGCGGCTCGAATGGCAGCAGCCTTCGCTTTTGCCCGTTCGATCCGGTCTGGGATATCGTCAAACTGCGAAAGATCGATTTCTTCTGACATCGAGTACACTCCGTTCGGGACGGTCTTCGCCGTCCGGCGAAAATGTCACGAATAAGCTAGGGAGGTATTGATCCGATCGAGGGGGGAGCTCTGAGGCTGTAAACCGGCTTTCGGAAATCCGCATTCTATCGACGGATCTTCGACGAATCTTTGGCAGCAACATGTTGTAAACGTGTTAGTTGCCCCANATTTTTAAACCTTGAACNAAATATATCGTAACGATTTTACGCTGTCAAGCGCTAATCCCCATNATCAAGAGCTTCCCACTGCTCCAGAGCCTCGATCGCCGCCTGCCGAACCTTAAGGCTCTCATCTTTGCCTTTCAGTTCCGTGATGTGGTCCTTGAGGCTCTCNAGCTTTAGTGCCCCAGAAGCCCGGATCGCATAAACCATCGCGGTCACCCGCTGCTCCTCGGTCATCTCTAGACCGGCAAGGAAGGGCCGATGCATCATCTCGCCCAAGACCTTCTCCCCAGCCCTGTCACCCCTCCGGGCCATCTGCAAAGCGGCATTCCATCTTACATCTGCCACTCGATCATTCATCGCGATCAAAAGCTGGTCTCGCGCCCTCGGATCCTGCATCTGTCCCAGTGCATACACGGCCGCCTTTCGGAAGCCTGAATCCTGATCCCTGGCGAACCTGAGCAGATCAGGGACNCTGNCTTCGGCACAAAGACTCCNAAGCGAATGGATCGCGTAGAGCCGTGTCTCTTCGTCGGCGTCGCTGAGNGCCTTGATCAGGGCTTCCACAACAGCTGGGCTATCCACCATCTCCATAGCCCGTGCGAGATACCTGCGGACCCGGGGATCGTCGTGGACAGATGCGTTAAAGACATTTACNATCTCGTCNGCAAACCTAGGATCTAGCGTACCTTNCCGNGACTCAACCGACAGCACCTTAACAAGCTCGTAGGCTGCCTGCCAGCGGCTGTTAATCCCGCCGCGGCGGATCGTGTCCAGATAGTCGCTCGCCGTACGGTTGTCGGAAGTCAGGATCCCTAAAAATAGGTAAATCGAAACACCGACGAGCACCATTGCAAGAGGAAAGACGACGAACTGTGAAATCAGCTTGGACTTTGGTGTGTCCCGGGGGGACTCAGAGGATAAATCGGGGCTCGCAGGAGCGTCCTCTTCTGCTGTATCGTCTTGCAAGTTGGAGTCTTCTGACAAAGAATAATGACCTAGATGGTATAAGGTTTTCCCAGAGTGCTACGAAATATAGGTGACTGCAAAAATCGAGTCAAGAAATCGACCTGAAACCATGCCTTCGAGGTAAAGTCTGACAGCCCACCACCTTGACAGCCACTCTCTACAAGCCTATTTTAGGCTCGTCAAAAACCAGACACTTGAGGTATTCAAGGAGGACGTGTGAACGTCGACCTGTCGCAGTTCGACAACATCTCTGATCGTGTTGCACGGGCCAAGGCAAAGGCCGAGGCAGTACGGAATGCTAAAAAGTCCGATGGTGCCGAGGATAGTGGAGGCAGNGAAGCCGCAGCAGCCAACACAGGCGGAGCCGTAGCAGCCGTCGCCGAGGCCGAGGCCAAATCGGGGCTTCCTATCCTTGAGTTCCAAAGCGGCCTTCATTTCAAATGGCGCAATCGGGCTGCCCGCACGATTGGAATCCGATACGACCTGGTCAGCTTCGTATACGACGATGAGCCGGATCAGGTGATCACGGCCGACCGGTATCGGCTGAGCCACGCTCACGCCGAGGGCGACCTGATATTCGCGCCGAAAAGCGAAGCCTATCGCCCCGAGCTGGTCTCCGAAATCGACCGTGTCGGGTATCACGATTACCTCTGGCTTGAGGGACGGTCGGGGATGACAGAAAAGAAGCGTCGGCCCCGACACATCGCAATCATAAACCCCGATTATTGCACGGGTTGCAACGCTTGCATCGAGGTCTGCCCCACCGACTGTATCGAAGAGGTAGATGTCAAGGAAGCTGGGCTGGATGGCTATGGGCAGTTCTGCGAGGTTCGTCTCGCCGACTGTATTGGCTGCGTACAGTGTGTGAAGATGTGTCCTTGGGAGGCCATCGACATGGTCAACACCGACAGGGTCGAAGAGGCCTACGGTTTGCCGGCGGGCAGCCTGTAGACGCACTCGCCCAGCAATACGAAGACGAAAACGGATTCAGGGGAGCGAAGACAGCCTTCGCTCCCCTTTTTTGTGCCCATCCGAACCGCCCGAATCGGAAAGGGTAAGGCGCTCCTTAGGTCTAAAAGACAAAGGCCCCTTCTCAACATGAGGCGGGGGCCTTCTATAATTAAGGCTACGTGGTTCAGGTGGGACTGCGTCAATCCGTGCTGTCATGCCCGGAGGGTCCCCGAAACTGGGGGTTACTCATCCGACTGCTCCAACTCATCTTGCACGACCTGCATATCCTCCGGCGGATCCCTCTCGATACAGACCTCGCCCCCCCTGTGTGGGTGCACGAAAACGAGCTTCCTTGCGTGGAGCATCTGGCGATCGATGGGTTTGAGCATCCGCGCCGCCTCTGGGCGATAGAGTGGTGATATCCCCTTCAGCCTTTTCGCGTCGCCGTTGTAGACTGGGTCCCCGAAAACGGGGTGTCCGATATGATCGAGGTGAACGCGAATCTGGTGCGTTCTCCCGGTCTGAAGCATCACATCGAGCACCGACAGAAAATCATACCGCGCCCGGGTACGATAGTGGGTTACTGCCACACGGCCTTCGCGACTGACCACCATGCGCGAGCGATCCCGCCGACTCCGGTTGATCCTCGTCTCGATCGTGCCTTCCTCTTCAGGATGTCCCCAGCAGATTGCCTCATACTGTCTGTGGATCTCTCGCACTTCGAGTTGTGTCGCGAGCTTCCGGTGGGTCACGTCATCCTTCGCGACGACGAGGAGGCCTGACGTATCCTTGTCCAGCCTGTGTACGATCCCGGGTCTCAACTCTCCGTTCACAGTAGACAGTTTCTGATCCCGTCCGAGCAAAGCGTTAACGAGCGTGCCTGACCTCAACCCACCCGACGGGTGAACGACCATCCCGATTGGCTTGTTCACCACCAGCAGCCATTCGTCTTCGAAGCAGACATCGAGCGGGACGTCTTCGGCTTCCAGATCGAGCGAATCAGGCTCCGGAATGGTCAGCGTGATCTGCTCACCCTCCGATACGCGGTAGCTAGATCGGACCGAGCGTCCCTCCACGAGGATCTCGTCCAAATCGATCAGCTTCCGGATTGCGGAACGGGACAGATCGGGACACACCTGCACGAGAACTCGGTCGACTCGCTCACCCGACTGACTGCTCACCACCCGGATCGTCATCTTGACGGTCTCTGCCATATCCAATAATCAGCAATGCAACCCCGACCGAAACACAGGCGTCGGCGATGTTGAACACATACCATCGAATATCACCAATCCCGAAGTCGAGGAAGTCGATCACCACCCCATACCGAAATCGATCGATAACGTTTCCTATCGCCCCGCCAAGCACGAGCGCCAACCCGACACTCCCCCATCGTTCCTCCGGTGCCGTCTGGATCAGCATGTAAATAACTAGGACCGTAGCAACTAGGGACAGGATCAGATGGAGGCCACCGCCCCCGAGCTTGATCCCGAAGACCGCACCTGGATTGTGGATGTAGGTGATTCTAAAGAAATCGCCCAGCACATCGACGGAGTCCCAAAGCTCGAGGTTCGTTGTCACGAGCCACTTGGTCACCAAGTCGACTAGCAAGGCGATTGCTGTGATCCAGAGTCTTTTCACGGGAGGATCCGTTCCGCTTCCCAGATACACCGGAGAAAACGGGACCTAGTCACGGCGTTCCTTCTGCTGGGACTCTTCCTCCTTGCAGGTCACGCAAATCTTTGTCGTCGGGACGGCTTCCAGACGAGCCTTCGGAATGTCGGTTCCGCACACGCGACAAACCCCGTAGGTGCCGTCTTCGATCCGCTGGATGGCCTGCTCCAGCTGACAGAGATACGCACCGTCACGGGAAGCAAACATGAAAGCCTTCTCCCGTTCGATCGACGCGCTGCCCAAGTCCGACATGTGGTCTGAATAGATCAGATCGCCCGATGAATCAGCAGATGTTTTGTTCAAGGAGTGGGACTCGAGAACACCAAGGTCATTCTGGATCTCGTTCCGTTTCTCCATCAGGATCTGCTTGAAATACTCGCGATCAGCCTGTTCCATCCTCCGCCTCCTCGACCAGCCCCGGTCAACCACTGTCGCGACCCAGGGAAAGAGTTGTCACCAGCTCAGCTGACTTTCTTCAGGGCAAGCACACCCTCATGTCCGTTGACTTTCGATTCCTGCCTTACTTCGAGTTCTTCGGGGATAGTCCCGATCACAACATCCTCCGCCAAGACCTCTCCGGCAAGGTATTCACGGTGTGCTGCCGCCGCAGATTCGAGATGGTCATCTCCCTGCACACCGACGGTGATCCGATCCGACACGTCGAAGCCCGCTTCCTTACGCATGTTCTGAATCCGGTTCACGAGTTCACGGGCCGTGCACTCCGCTACCAATTCGTCATCGAGATTCACATCCAGGCCGACCGCCAAATTATTGTCGATCGCAACCACCAAATCGCCCTTCTCTGTCCGCTGGACCTCAAGATCGTCAATCGTGATCTCGCCGTCTGCAACCTCGATCGAACCGCCTTTCCTGAGAGACGCGATCTCCTCATAGGTCAGTGCCCCGACCCGCGCCCCCACCTCTTTCATCCGCTTCCCGAACCGGGGTCCAAGCGCACGGAAGTTGGGCTTATAGGACACATCGCTGAGTTCGGTCTCGTCCTCGACCATCACGATCTCTTTGATGTTCAATTCATCGGAAATCAGGTCGTTCATCTCCGCAAGCTCATCGCGGTTGTGTTCGTCGGGCGGCAACAGGTACAGCTTCCGGAGCGGCTGTCTCACCTTCAGATCGTGCTTGCTTCGCAGGGACCGGCCGAGCACGACCGCGCGTGTTGCCAGCGACATCTGCTCCTCGAGCTCGCCATCCCGCAGGGACTCGTCAGCCATCGGCATATCACACAGATGAATGCTCGCCGGTGCGCTCCTCTGGTAGGACCGAACAAGGTTCTGGTAGATCTGTTCTGTCACGAACGGCAGAACAGGCGCAAGTGCCTTCGAGAACGACACCAGCACCTGATACAGCGTCCCGTAGGCCGACACTTTGTCGGCATCGTCTTCCGACTTCCAGAACCGACGGCGGCTTCGACGGATATACCAGTTCGTCAGTTTCTCTACGAACGACACCATCGCAGGCACCGTTCGATACAGACGATAGGCTTCCATCTCCGCGTTTATATCATTCAGAAGCGTCTGGAGCTCAGACAAAATCCATCGATCTAGTCGATGCGTCGATGCTGTATCCGCTGCCTGATCCGGTGACCAGCCATCGATATTCGCGTAGGTCACGAAGAAGCTATATGCGTTCCAGAGCGGGATGATCACGTCCCTTAGACTCTGGCTCATCCCCGCCTCGGAAAGCCGCAGCTCTTCGGCCTTCATCGCCGGTGAATTCAGCAGGTAGAGTCGGAGTGCATCAGCTCCATACTTCTCAAGCATATCCGTCGGGTCTGGATAGTTCTTCAGGCGCTTGCTCAGCTTGCGACCGTCCTCGGCCAGCAGCATCCCGCCGACGATACAGTTCTGGAACGCTGGCTTGTCGAACAGCGCGGCCGTCAGGATTGTCAGCGTGTAGAACCAACCCCGCGTCTGATCGAGGTTCTCTGAGATAAAGTCCGCGGGGAAACTCGCTTCGAACGCCTCTCGATTCTCAAAGGGATAGTGATTCTGGGCGTAAGGCATCGACCCCGACTCGAACCAGCAATCGAGGACTTCCGGAACTCGGGTCAGCATCCCGTTCCCCGAGGGCGCCGGAATCTTAAGATGGTCGATACAGTGTTTGTGTAGATCCTCGACCTTCTCCCCAGTTAGCTTCTCCAGCTCTTCCACACTCCCGATGCAAACCGCTTCGCCCGACTCCTCGTCCCGCCAAATCGGCAGCGGTGTACCCCAGTATCGGTTCCGGCTGATCGCCCAATCCCGTGCGCCTTCGAGCCACTTGCCAAAACGTCCGTCGCGGATGTGCTCGGGGATCCACCAAATCTGCTGGTTGGCGGAGATCATTTTCTCCTTCAGCTCACCCTCGACCTTCACAAACCATGTCGAGATCGTCCGGTAGATCAGGGGGGAATCACAACGCCAACAGAACGGATAGCTGTGGACCATCGTGCTTTCGCTGAACAGCGTGCCTTCGTCGCGAAGACGCCGTATTACGGGGGTGTCGGCATCTTTGACGAACTCGCCGGCATACTCACCAACCTCATCTGTGAAACGGCAGTCTGCGTCGATCGGACAAACCGTCGGCAGTCCTTCCTTCTGACCGAGCAGGTAATCGTCTTCACCAAAGCCGGGCGCCACATGCACGATCCCCGTTCCGTCTTCGGTCGACACGAAATCCGCAGCGACCACCCGAAAGGCACCCTCCGATCGAAGCTCCTCGAAATACGGGAAGAGCGGCTCGTAGCTCATCTCGAGCATCTCGGCAACGAACTGTGAGTCCACGGTCGCGATATCGTCTTTGTTCTTCGCGAAGATCGTGTCCATCCGAGCCTTCGCCAGGATCAACTGCTCACCGTCCTTCATCGTCACACGGACATACTCGACGTCCTTTCCGATGGCGAGGCCCATGTTCGAGGAAAGCGTCCATGGTGTGGTCGTCCACGCGAGGATGGACAGATTGTCGCGATCCCTCACGTTGAAGCGAATGGTGATCGACGGATCCTGAGTGTCCTGATAGCCCTGGTTGACCTCAAAATTCGATAGAGGCGTCGCGCAGCGGGGACAGTAGGCGAGCGACTTGTAGCCCTCGTAGATCAAACCCTTGTCCCAGAGCGACTTGAACACCCACCAGACCGATTCCATGAAGTCGGTGTCCATCGTGCGATATTGCTGATCCCAGTCGACCCAGCGGCCCATACGCTGGATCAGACTTTCCCACTCGGACGTGTACTGGAGCACCACCTCACGGCAAAACTCGTTAAACTTCTCGACACCGAACTCAAGGATATCGGGTCTCGATTTCAGACCCAGCTGCTGTTCCGCCTCATTTTCGACGGGTAGACCGTGACAGTCCCATCCCCAACGCCGCTCGACACGGTANCCCCGCATCGTCCAGTAACGCGGAACAACGTCTTTCGTGATCGACGCAAGGAGGTGGCCGTAGTGCGGAAGGCCTGTGGCAAAGGGAGGACCGTCGAAGAACCGGAAAGGCTTGTCCGCCGGTCGGTTCTCGACAGACTTCTGATACAGGTCGTTGTCCTTCCAGTAGCTCAGGATGTTGCGTTCCATCGCCGGAAAATCGACCTGACTATTTACGCTGTCGAAGATACCCTTCGACTCTGCTGGTTCACTCATTGTGCCTGACTCTGTTGTTTCGGCAAGAGATGCGACCTGATCTCTTCCGCATTCTCTCTGATCAGTTCTACTTGCTCGGGCCAGAACAGGTTCGGAAGCGGTTCGATCGGAATCCAGTCCATCTCAGTATGTACGTCCGCCTCCAACGGCTTGACATCGACTTGGTCCGTAAAATACAGGTAGTAATGTGTACGCTTCCACTCAGTCTTCGAGAAGTCGAGACGCTCTTTGACGTCGAGTTTCGTCAGCAGCTGCAGATCTTCCACCCCGACCTCTTCGGCGATCTCGCGTCGGGCTGCCTGCTCGACATCCTCCCCCGGGTCGACGTGCCCCTTCGGTAGGACGGCTGTNTCGTAACCCNGCTCCTTCGCGACGGCGATCAGAATCTCACTGCCGGACACCCGGGCTACAACCCCGCCTGCCGCGACAGACCCCTCTACCCCTTCGGGGCGTGTGTACCAGGTCTCGTCTATCATCACATTCATCCCGTTGACCGCGGGCCCAAAAGCACCCTTAGCAACGTCATATCGAAATAGTTTTACAGTGTCGTGCGTGGGGGCCGCTAAAAAAGCGCAACCAGCACCACCAGCATCGCCCCGTCCATTCTAGGCAGAGTCCGGGCTCTGCAACTACTGCACCAAGCCCCCAGTGCCTCTCTACTCCCAGTATCTCCCGTACANAGGCCTCAGCCTTTCGCGANCNGCTNCGCTGATCATGTNCGGATGCGTGATGATCGCAAACTGGGCTGCGCTCAAACATTCACANATCGANGTTTCTGGCAATCTGACAGCTACGTTCTTCACNATTGCTTTGGCTGTGTCGGCATTCTTGTGGAGCACCTCGATTATCGCGTCGACGGTGACGTCCTCTTCCGCCTCGTGCCAGCAGTCATAATCCGTCCCCGTTGCAATGATCGCGTAACGCAGTTCGGCTTCACGGGCGAGCTTCGCCTCCGGGATAGCGGTCATACCGATCACGGATGGCTCAAGCACCTTCCGATAGAAGTGCGATTCCGCACGAGTGGAGAACGCTGGACCTTCCATACACACGTAGGTGCCGCCATCGTGGACTGTCGCGCCAACATCCTTCGTCGAATCGACCGCCAGACGCCGCAACTCATCGCAGAAGGGATCCGCGAACATCACGTGTCCGGCGATCCCGTCGCCGAAGAAGGTCGATGCTCGCTGACCCCGTGTCCGGTCGAACAGCTGGTCCGGAACGATCATGTCACCCGGCACGATATGCTCCTGCATGATCCCTACAGCGCTCACACCGAGAACGTGCGTCACACCAAAAGTCTTCAGAGCATAGATGTTCGCCCGGTTCGGAATCTCTGCCGGCAGATGCACGTGTCCGCGACCGTGCCGAGGAAGGAAAAAGACCGATCGGCCCTCGATCTTCACCTCGACGATCGCGTCAGAGGGCTTCCCAAATGGCGTGTCGACATAGTGCTCTGACACAACCTCGACGCCGTCCATTTCGTAGACACCGGATCCTCCGATCACGCCGAGTGCAGTGGGTGTGGGTTTGTTCATGCGGTTCCGTTTGTATTGGCGGCGTTGTTTCGTATTGCAGAGATGGCTTGGCGGCGGGTTGTCTTCTTCACTTAGAAGCGATCCTGTCAGCCGTCTTGGTCTTGCTACTCGTCAATCCACGGACTAATGCCCCGGGCTACTTCCAACCGCTCCTTCCGGACAGAAACCCTTCCGCGTCTTCCGTGTCTAATCTTCCGGGATCGATCCCCCGTCCGCCTCACTCGAACCGTTGGCGTCGTATTCGTCAACGAGCTCCTCGACTACCGGGGGATCCGAGAAGGTGAGTTGCGCGAGGTAGTCCTGCTGCGTCTGGATCAAGACCTGCAAGCGCGCCGCGAATTGATCGCGCTGATTCTTCAGCTCCAAGGTCTCGTTACGGATCATCTGTACGTGGTTACGTGCTTTCTCGATCGCGCGATTCCCACGGATGTCCGCTTCCTTGATGATCAGACGGGCCTCCTTCTTCGCGTTCTCGTGAACGTCGTCTGCTGCTTTCTGCGCCGTCCGCAGCGTTTCCTGAAGCGTATCCTCAAGGTCGCGATACCGTTTCACTTCCGACTTGAGGGAACGTTCGCGTTCCTTGAAATCGAGGTTCTCCCGATTCAGGCGCTCAAACTCTTCCGCTATCATCTCGAGGAAGGCCTGTACCTCCTCCGGGTCGATACCGCGGAAAGCTTTCTTGAAGGACTGCTTCCGTATATCCAGCGGCGTGATCTTCACCTTGTGCACCTCGTGCGTTTAGGGGAAACCGTCTCCAGACGGTGTGATCACTGAAGGAGAAGGCTGCCGATTGCAACCTTCACGATATTCATCAGAAAGATCAGTATGATCGGCGACAGATCGATCATACCGATTGGGGGAATGATCTGTCGGAATGGGGCCATGATCGGTTCGGTCAGGCTGAACAAGGTCCACATGAACCTGTTGTCCCTGAGGAACGGGACCCACGAGGACACGATCCGAACGATAATCAGCAGCATCAGGACGGATACCACTCCATACAAGAGACCACCTAAAATCCTTAGCGGTTCTCCCGCGACAACGCCTCCCATCAGAATCCTCAACGAAGACAGGAGCTCTTCCACCATCGCCTGAAGGAAGTAGGCGCCCAGAAGCGTGATCAGCACGACGATCAGCGGAGCGATACTCATCGCATTCGGCATCGGAAGCGACTGCGCCAGCGGCCAGATCAGGGGGTCCGTCAACCGCCTAACATAATACGAAGCCCATCCAAAAGGGCTGATCTTAAGAAAAAGCCAGCGGCACACCATCAGGACGATCACGGCGATTACTACGAACTTCACCAGCAGGTTGAGACCTCTGGCTGCTTGCAGAATCAGTTCGTCAAAAACGGGATACACTTCTCTACCTTCTCACACCGAAAATTGCCGTTCCGACACGGACAATCGTTGCACCTTCCTCGATCGCCATCTCGAAGTCGCCAGTCATACCCATCGACAGGTGGCTGATCGACTCGTGATCCGCCGCAAGATTGTCTCTTAGCTCTCTGAGCATCACGAAGCATCTGCGCACAGCCTCTCGGTCATCCGTATATGCCGCGATTGTCATCAATCCCTCAAGGCTCAGTCCGCCTATGTCGGCAACCGAGTCCGCCAGCTCGCTGAGATCGGATGGGTCGACACCGAACTTGTTCGCCTCTCCCGACGTATTGACCTGAAGATGAATCGCGACTTCCTTACCCGCGTTCGAAGCGTGCTTGCCGATCTCCTTCGCCAGACGCAGGCTGTCTACGGACTGGATCACGTCGAACAAATCGACAGCAATCCTAGCTTTGTTGCGCTGCAGGTGCCCGACCAGATGCCACGAGGGCGACCCTGAGATCGCGGACACCTTCGCTTGGGCCTCCTGGACCCGGTTCTCTCCGAGTCTACAAGCGCCGGAGTCCACCGCGCATTGCACGATCTCAGCCGGCCAGGTCTTGGAGACTGCAACAACCAGGACATCACTTGAGGGCCTTCCGGATCGGCCTGAGGCCTCTGAAACACGTGCCTGAACGACCTCGAGATTGTGGCCTATTTGCGTGCGGATAGTTTCGAGATCTGGTAAGGCAGGATTCGATTCGGACACTGCAGAAATCCCCAATAAAGCCAAGTCCAACAAAGACTTATTAATATAGGGATCTAGTAGGATCCTGGCAACCGAAAATCAATGCTCTGCCTCGAACAACTTACTGATTTAAAAGCATTTACGAAAACTATCCATTCTGTGGATAGATGATTCGCACCCACCCAGATACAGGAAGAGAGAGATGCCGCGAAACGGATACGGACACATGGTCCAGAATCACTACCTGAAACACCTTCGTGAGATACAGGATGAGAGAAGTGCCAGGCTAGAAGCGATCCATTCACCCGAACAGGCTAGGGCTTATCAGGAAAGCGTCAAAGAGACGATCCGTAAGGCCTTCGGTCCCTTGCCCCGGAAGACGCCTCTCAACGCACATACGGTCGGTATGGTCGAAGGTCCTCATTACCGACTCGAGAAGATCCTGTTTGAGTCTCGGCCCGGGTGCATCGTATCCGCAAACCTCTACGTACCGCACGGAATCGATGGGCTCGCACCCGGTGTCATCGCTTCCTGCGGGCACTCCGCAGAGGGGAAGGCGGAGCCGATCTATCAGGCGTTCTGCCAGCGACTCGCCAGATCGGGATTTGTCGTCCTGATCTTCGATCCCTTCAATCAGGGTGAGCGGGATCAGTACGCAGCTCTCAAAGACCGGGAGATCGTCCGGAGTTCGACACACGCCCACAACATGATGGGCAAGCAGTTGGATCTGATCGGTGAGTGGTTTGGCTCGTGGCGCGCGTGGGACGGGATCCGTGCACTCGATTATCTGTTGACAAGACCGGAAGTCGACCCTGATCGCGTGGGTTTGACAGGAAACTCAGGTGGCGGCACGATGACCACTTGGATCTGGGGTATCGAGGAGCGATTCGCTTTCGCGGCCCCAAGCTGCTTCGTGACGACGTTCAAGAACAACCTTGAAAACGAGCTTCCCGCCGATTCGGAGCAGTATCCGCCCGGAGTCATCAAACGAGGCTTGGACATGGCTGACTTCATGTTGGCTCAGGCTCCCAAACCCGTGATGCTCCTTGGCCAGAAGTATTGCTTCTTCGATCGGAGGGGTCTAGAGGATGCCTATGCAGATGTGCGCCGGTTCTATGAATTGTTCGGCGCGCCCCGAAAGAACACTGCCTAC
The DNA here is from genome assembly GCA_002714465.1 of Gemmatimonadota bacterium. Next base: position 70,977 of record PAXL01000017.1, read on the forward strand.
TTCCTCGGGCCAGAGGGACACGGCTATTCATCGCACAACCAGAGGGCCATGCTCCGCTTCTTCGCCAAACACGCAGGTGTCAAGGCGAGTTCAGCAAACCCGAAGCCGATCCGCGTCGCGGACCTGCACGCAGCGCCGAAGGGTGAAGTCGTGAATGCTGGAACGGTCCCGATATTCAAACTGGTCGAAGAGAAGGCAGACGAGCTTCACCAGAAGAGAAAACGGCTGTCACGCGACGCGTTGAAACGAACAGTGGCTCGGACCTTGGACCTCACCCGGCACAGATCAGCGCCACATCATCGTTGTCTTCGGTCAACCCGTGCTCCCGGGTTTGTGTGCGCCCGGTATGCGGTGGAGACGGAACCTGACATCCAGGCCATCCTATACAAGGCTGTGTCGAACGGCTTTACCCACACGCTCGATGTCGAGCGGCGAGTCACCCTGTATCTCCCGCACACCGGATCTGAAACCGATCTCTCCTCTGATCCTCTCGCAAAGAAGGCGTCCAGATCTGACACCTTCTACAGCCTCGATGTAAGAGGTCTCGGCGAATCGATGCCCGACGACGACCGTGACTTCTTCCACTCGTATGGCGTCGACTATATGCATAACGGCCACGGCTCAATGCTCGGCCAAAGCTACCTGGGACGCCGTGTTCACGACGTCCTCCGAACAATGGACTTGCTCGCCTCTGAGGGAGCGAAGCGGATCGACCTGATCGGTCGTGGTCAGGGATCCGTGCTTGCGACCTACACCGGTCTGTTGCATTCGAGGGCAGGATCGGTCACGCTCAAGAACGGGCCGCTGAGCTACCAGGAGTGGACACAGGTTCCAATCGTGAGGTGGCCCTTCGCGAACCTTCCAACGGGCTGCCTCAAGACCTTTGATCTGTCCGACTGCATCCGAGCGCTTGGAAATCGTGTGCGCATCGTACAACCATGGAACGCTCAGATGAAACCCTACTCCGCCAACAACCGTAGAAGTGCGATGGATCAGGCAAACTTGCCGCTTGACCATCTGGAATAGGCTCTCTGTCTACTGAACCACAGATGCTTCGTCCTAGAGATAATTTTTTCAACGCCGGCAAAATTGACATCGTTCTGACTAGTCAGGCCTTGATTAGCAAAGCGACGAGGCCCAAAACGATTAGGGTCGCGCCGATCAGTTCAGCAGGTTTGACGCGCTCCCGGAAGAACAGCACCGAGGACAGAAACGTGAAGAACAGCTCGACCTGACCGAGCGCGCGCACGTGGGCAGCATTCTGGATCGTCATAGCCGTCAACCAGCCAGCCGAAGCGGTCATCCCGGACAGGCCCACCAGACTGGACAGCTTCCACGCCCCTAAGATCGCGGTCAGTTGTCCCGGTTCTCTCAGAACCAGATAGACAAACATAATCAGGGACTGTAGAACGAGAACGTAGCCGAGCGTCGTCGCAGCAGAGATCATGAAATCGGTCTGCAGAGACAGACTCGCCGCCCGGTAGCATACCGACGCGATCCCGTAGCACGTTCCGCAAGCCATCCCGTATCCTGCCTCCTTCTGAAAAATCGAACCTATCAGTTCTCGAACCCCGGCACCCTGAGCGGCAACCGCCAATTGCATAACACCGACTAGGCTAACCAGAATCCCTACCAGGGCCCAAGATGTTATGGGATCAGCCAGAACAAGGATGCCAAAGACTGCAGCCTGCACGGTCTCCGTCTTCGAAAAGGCTGTGCCGACGACAAAGTTTCTGAACGAGAAGGAATGTATCAGGAAAGCCGTTCCCAAAATCTGTCCCAGACTTCCCAACGAGGCATAGAGATAGAAAGTCGATCCAGGAGTTGGAATGGTATAGCCAAAAGTTGTGCAGAGAATGGTGACGTAAACCGCGACAATGGGGACAGCAAAAAGGAAGCGTACGGAGGTAGCACCCGCCGTACTCAACGTGCCCTTCAGGTGTTTCTGGATCGACGACCGAAGGTTCTGCGCGATCGACGATCCAATGGTGATTGGCACCCAGAGCTCAAACACCGGGACTGACCACCAAGCACACAAAGAAAACCACTAGGAGAGATCGGAGCGCGGTGTAGCCCCGAAGGGGCGGCCCGCTAGTAGACAGGGACTTCAGCGTCTGAAGGACCGCCACGGGGCGTGCAAGGCGGCGCCGTGTTAACAGGGATACGGTATCACCAAACCACGGAGCCAATGACACACACCTCTCATCGGAAACACTGGCCATCTTTATTCACCTGCGAGAAGCGCATTCGCCAGAATCTTCTCCGCCACTTCCATCGTCTTCACACAATCTCTGAACGGCGATGAGGTCACATCCGCACCCGTCTTGATCGAGTCGATGAACTCGCGATTCTTGTCTCGGAACCCACCTGACTGCCACTTCTCCGATCCCCCTGCGACCTGGTCGCAGTCGTAGACCTTCCCCTCGTAGTCACCATCCTTGTAGAGATACGCCTTCCCCTCAACCTCTGCATCGCAGTAAATACCCGGGGCGTGCATCTCAACCCGAAATACACGTCTCCCGCTTGCCCAACTGTTGAGGAGATAACCGGTCGAATCGTTGTCGAAATAGACCGTCGTCCCAATCCAGTTGATGTCCGGTGTCCCAACACGCTTGCACTGGCTCTCGATGTCGAGCACCTCACCTCCGCACATCCATCGAAGCGTATCGATCGAATGCGTGCAATCGTCCATCATGTGGTCGCGTGCCGAGTACATCGGGCTGATCTGACACTTGTAGAACTCACACACGGCGTGCGTGATCGTCCCTCGTTCAAGACAGGCTTCGCGCATCTTCTTTAGAAGCGGGCTCGACCTGCGTTGGTGGCTAACCTGCGTGATCACGCCCTTCTCTTCGGCGAGAAATGCCAGCATCTGCGCCTGATGCCAGGTCAGCCCCATCGGCTTCTCGATATACAGGTTCAGCCTCTGCTGCAGACACCAGACCCAGATGTCATACATATAGTGCGGCTGCCCGATCACGTAGACACCCGCCGGCTTGACTTCATCGACCATTTTGCGGTAGTCGGTGTATCTACCTGGAATCTCGTATCGCGTCGCCGTTTCGTGCAGCCGTTCCTCGTCCAGGTCGCAGAGTGCCGCGATCTCCACATCGTCGAACGAGTTCAGCGAAGGATAGTGAACGCCGTTCGCCATCCGACCTGCGCCCACCATGGCCACCCTAACGCGCTCTGCCATTAGATCTCCTCAGTTTCGAACAAGTGCTTTGCATACGCAATGTCTTCGGCAATGTTCGAGTCTACTTTGTCCGGATCGCTGTATTCCGCCGTGAGGCAGATATCTCCGGCATAGTTACGATTCCTGAGCTCGCGAACCGTCCGCGTCCAATATGCCAACCCGTGTTTCCCCGTCGTCCAGACCTTCTTCCAGTTCGCTTCCTCGTCCGTCTGGTTACTACGCTCCCAATACGCGCTCTTCAGGTTCGCCACCCTTAGGTGTGACCAGACGATGTCTATCGCGATCTCGGGCGGTTCGCCGTTCAGGCCATTATGAGCCTGATCTAGAACTGCACAGACATTCTTCGGATCGTAACCCTCGATCAGGTGGCGGATCCCCATCGCGTTGTTCACATTCATATCCGCGTGGTTCTGCACCCCGATGGCGACACCGTATTCGTCCAGCGTGGGAATCAACGCATCATACTTCTCCTTCAGCTTCTTTTCCGTCGCCATATACCCAATCTCGAGATCGATCCTCTCACATACCCGGATAATCGGTATGCCTGCGTCCGCACTGGCCGCGATAGTAACGACATCGGTCGGTCCCGCCAGTGTCCCGATCCTCAACCCGTGATCCTTGAAAATCTTAGCCGCTTCCGGCAACCCCTTCGTAACGTTGTCTGGCTCCACCTGGAACCCCGGACGCACCGGAAACTCCACGCCATCGAAACCCAGGTCCGCCACGAATTTTGCCAGCTCCGGTAGCTTCTTATCCTTCCACGGTTTTGTGAACACAGTGTACGATATATCCATCTACCTGCCCCCCCTCTTATGACCTTTATACACCTAACATCTGCCCCTACCGATGCCCGCCTATCTCCTCATCCCACGACGTGACAGCTTGCCTCAACCGCTCAACCAGTTCGGACTCTTGCTCCACCAGATTTACCTTCTCACTTGGATCACTCGACAGATCCGCGAGGTGCAAATCGACCACTTCCAGACCATTCCGGCTCCTCCAATCCCGATCATCGACGTCATCCTCTCTACCGTTCAGAACAAGTTTCCAGTTTCCTTCACGAACAGCCAGCTGATTAGGACCATACTCCCAGAAGATTCGATCGTGCGGCTCATGCTTTTTACCAGTTACAAGTCCAAGAACACTCTTGCCGTCGATCTTGTGCCCTGGCAACGGTAGACCTGCCGCCTCAAACGCAGTCGGGAAGACATCGAACATAGCGCAAGGCGTGCAGATCGTCTGGCCTGATGGGATGGTATCCGGGAAAGCCAATATCGCGGGCTCTCGGATCCCGCCTTCGTACAGACTGCCTTTGTGCCCCCGAAAGATCCCGGCCGTCCCGCCGTAGTAGAGATCCTCTCGCCCGTCGAGCCAGTTCCGTGTTTCGCGAGACGGACCGTTGTCACTGGAGAAAAATATCAGCGTGTTCTCATACTCTCCAGTGTCCTTGAGCGCCTTCACAATCGACCCCACACCGTCGTCGACCGCGGAGATCATGGCAGCCATTATTCTGCGATCCGGCGGCAGGTCTGGAAATCGGTCGAGATATGCCTTTGGAGCGTGCATCGGATAGTGTGGCGCGTTGTAGGAGGCGAAGAGAAAAAACGGATCCTCAGACCCCCGCTCGATGAAATCAACCGCTTTCTCCGTGATCAGCTCGGTAAAATATCGACCGTTATACCAAACCTCGCGCTCGTTATGCCAGAGGTCATGAATGGGATCGACGCCACGAGCCTGCTGCCAGTAGAAAATGTGCGAGTAATAATCGACACATCCTGCCAGAAAACCGAAGAACTCGTCAAAGCCGTGGTTATTTGGCCGCATCTCCTCGGCAACACCAAGATGCCACTTGCCGAACAACGCCGTTCGATATCCGTGCGGCTTCAGAGCGGATGCGAGCGTCGTCTCTTCGGGCGGCAACCCAGGCGTCCCTCGCTTCCCCGCAAGAATCCGTGGCACACCCGCACGATTCGGATACCGCCCGGTCAGTAAGGCGGCCCTCGAGGGACTGCAAACCGGCGAGTTCGAATACCAGTCCGTAAACCGAACGCCATCTTTCGCCAACGAATCAAGATGTGGCGTCCGAATCTCCTCCGACTCATAGCAGCTCAAATCCCCATACCCCAGATCATCCGTATAGATCACCACAATGTTCGGCCTGTCTGCCATAATGCAATCCTCCACATCTTCCATTTCCTGAGCTTGTCCCGAGTGAAGCTGCTGGATGACCGCCCACTCTTCTATTCTCTGGTTGCTAAGGTCCACGCTCAGCACCGTAACCTGTCGATCGACCAGCGATTTCCCTACCTGGGCATCCCCTATGGACTCCTGAAGACCCGTTCAGGCGACGGTCCCCCAATAGGACTCGATATCCGAGATCTCACCAAGGCCGACGACACCTCCATCCGTCATCAGATCCAGAAGCAGATACTCGGAACCGACCTTATTACCTTCATGACCTCCAATAGGCGCAACCCGCGTTGGGCAAATCCCGGGAATGGCCACCCGATGGAATTGGATTTCCCGTATCTCCGCGGTACACCACCCGGTATCCTTCGATCGCGTCCTCGTCGAGCTCAACGCCCGGTCCCTCGGGTGGAAGCGCACTATCGGGTCAGTGGCCAGCGTCTGGAAAGGGATGTGGTTGATCGGTTCCGGTCGGTCGAAGGAGAGCGGCGGCTACTCATCTTCCTTATAGTGTTCGTAACACGGGTCCGCATATCGATCAAGCTCAAGTCGCACGTTGATCGAAGGGCGGTCGGGCATCCCGGATGGATGTAGTTGCTCCGTCCCCCGAAGTTGTTGTAGGCGTTCCAGTTGATGTCCGAGGCGAGAACAGCGACCCTCGCCGTAGGCTCAACTGGCGCGACGACCCAGGGAAACGAGAAGAACCGGCCAGACTGGGTCGTCAGATGCAGGTAGTAGAGACCGCTTCGTTGGGGTGCGGTCAGGAACTGCTTGTGGTGGGGGTTGGTGTAGCCTTTTTCGTTCCAAGCGACACCGGTGCGGGAGTAGTCGCCGTCCGGCGTGATCTGAACGGTTGCGCGGGGACCGTGCTCATCATACCAGCCGATCAGACGAACACGTTCCTTGAGTATGCCGTAGCGCCACAGCTCGGCCTTGAAGGCTTCGTCAGAGTGAACCCGAAACTCCGCCGATCCTCCAGAGCGGACGGCCTTGGGCCACATATACCCGAGTATATCATCTTTCAGAAATCGAAATTGATAGGGCGTGTCACCCTTCATCTCGACTTCAACGATCTTGCTGCCGAATCCCTGCTTCGCGAGCATCACGCTAACCGGACCGTCGGCGATATCGAGTCGAATCGCACCGCTCGCCGTCGACTGCGTTGTCCATACGGCATCATCTCGCTCGAACTCGACGAATACGCCGGGTAAGGCGAGATACCTTTCATCACTAACGTATCCGAGCAGCAAGCGAACTCCATTCTAAGGGAGTTCGCTTTCAGACCCGAATTAGTACGCCCATATCAGGGGTGTCAAACCCAAAAGAGAATCGCCCCCGACCGCTCCGGGTTGGCCGGGCAATCGGGGGTCGACTACACGCAGTTCCTGGCCGCTCAGATCTTCTTCCAGGGCCCCGTGATCGCCAGCGTAATGCCGGGGTTCTGAATGTTCACGAACAAGGTCGTTCCGTCGGGTGAGAAGGTGGCCCCGGCGAACTCGCTGGACGAGTAGCTGTTGCTCCCGAACAGGTAGACCTCACCTTCAGGTGTGACACCGATGATGTTGTCGCCGGCGGATCCGTCCTCACACACGATCAGATCCCCCCAGGGTGCGACACACAGGTTGTCGGCACGGTCGATCAACGCCTTGTCATCCGGTTCGACAAACAGCACGAGCTTGCCGGGCTCCTTCTCCTCTTCCAACGTTCCCTCGTGCGGGCTAGGGATATACTTGAATATTTGACCGTGCTTCCCGAAACCGCCGTTCGTGCACGCGAAGTATATAGCGTCGTTCCCATACCACATGCCCTCGCCGCGAGCAAACCGCGCTGCGCCCTTTTCCCCCCATCCCTGAAACCTGAGGTCATCGTTCGGCGACTCGTAGTTCTCGATGTCCACCCAGCGAACGGAGAGATGGCGTCCGACGGAGACCGTCCGGTGCTCCTCCCAGTTCCGAGTGTCAAGACTGTCCGCGTCCCTTGCAGCGAGCGCCTGGAGCTTCCCGCCTTTCTCGAGTTTTCCAGGGACGTTCGGGATATACCGGTAGATCAGCCCTTCTCCGCTGTCCTCTGTCTGATACACGCAGCCGGACTTCGGATCAACTGCAATCGCTTCGTGGTTGAAACGCCCCATCTCCTTAAGCGCGACAGGCTTTACCAGACCCTGAGCGTTCGCCGGCACATCGAAGTTGTATCCGTGATCAACCAGCGTCTCTTCGCCGGCGCGCACCGTGGTCTCTTCGCACGTGACCCAGCTGTTCCAAGGGGTCGGACCGCCCGCGCAGTTCCGAATCGTTCCGATCAGGCTGAGGTAATGTCGTTCGAGTTCCTGCTTCTTCGTGTTGTAGATCAGCGTCGATGTCCCACCCGCGATGTAAGCGCCGCCCTTCCCTCGGTCATAGAAGCGATCCATCGGCACATCCAACAGCTTTTCGTGCTTCTTTCCCAGGGGTCCCCCGCTGTCATTCATCTTCTTTGCCCCGGTCTCATGGTTACGAATCAGGATCGTACGCCCATCCGGCCCTTCGAACGTCGCCATACCGTCTTGCGAGCTCGGGACGTAAAGCCCGTCATCCATGAGCTCACCAGTTCGCGAGATCGCCTTGTATGTGAAGCCCTTGGGCAGATCGACGAGCTCTCCCGGGTCAGGCACAAGATCTCCGTAGCCGGAGGCACGGTCAAAAGCGAACAGCTGGTCAGAAGCCATCAGCCTGTGCAGACCCGCGAACCCGACGGACACGGCTCCCGCGGTTCTCAGAAATGCTCGTCTCGAGTAGGACATCTTGGTCATCCCCTTTGTCAATTGGACCGCTTTCGAGCAGTCAACGTCTTGCGCCAGCTCTCGGACAGTGCGTCTGACGCGAGCACACGATCCAAACCCGCTTCTGCATCCAGCCGGTCATACAGCACCCCGTTGGAGTAAGCAATTGATGGCCCATGGTCATCTCGTGATTCGAGTTCAATTGCATCCCCTGAGCGAACAACTCCTTCGTCGATGACACGGAAGTAGAACCCGGTCAGTCCGAGCGCGATCACGCGATTTGCAAAGTCCGGATCTCCCATCTTCTTCGACAGCTTATGACAAGGCTGTCTCGGCTGGCTGACCTGGACTCGCACACGCCCCACGCGGTAGACATCGCCAATAAGGACATCCCACTCGGGCATTCCTTCGACGGACAAATTCTCTCCAAAGGCGCCATCACTCAATGCTGAACCCGTTTCCTGCGTCCAGATTTCGAAGTGATCCGCACAGTAGACACAGACCGCCTTGTCCGGCCCCCCGTGGTTCTTCCTGTCCACTTGAATGTCACCACGAAACCCAGATTGCGTCAAGAACGCCGATTTTTTCACCGGCGACTTGAAGATACCGGTCTGAACATAGTCACCATCAAGTGACAATCTGGAGGCGAAACCGATGTTAACAGATCGTACTTTCATCCGCCGTCTCGCGAAGAGGCATCAAGATCCAAGCTGTTGACACCGCCGCAATAGTTCTGAACCTGATACCGTCGCACTTGGCTCATCTTCTTCACGACGTTCGCAATCTTATGGATCAGGTGATCGATCTGTTCGAGGTTTTTTTGCATCTTCATCCCCTCGCCCACATCCGAGATCGCGAACGCCAGACGGGCTAGTGGGTTGTTCATCTCTTGTGCAGCCCCTCCTGGAGAACCAGATCAACACGTTCAGCGCTGTTACACGTCACGAACTGATGTCCCTCAATTACCAAGACGTCGACAAAACGTTGCCTGACGGACTCGTGATTTGTGGCGAGGAGGATCTTTGCCATGTCTTTACTCTCTGTTGGATGGCACCATCGTGTGCCAGCTAGTTGCACGTTCGTATGCGAGCGCCAGATTAAGGATCGACTGTTCATCGAAGGGCTTCCCGATCAGTTGCAGCCCAACGGGAAGGCCGTCTGTAAAACCACACGGCACGGAAACTGCACACAGACCGAGGTAGTTGACCAGACGGGTCGTCAATCTGGCGGGCGCCTTCGACACATCCTGTATTTTTGGGGCAGGATACAGGGCGGTAGGCGCCAGTACCGCATCCAAACAGTCCATCCGTGCCACTACCTGTCGATGAAGCCGCGATTGCTCACGCAGCGCATCCGCGTAGTCGGAGGCGCTGATGCTGGCGCCTTTCTCGATCCGCTCACGGATTCTCGGATCAACTCGTTCACCATGGGCGTCAAGGGTCTCTCGATGACAAGCATACCCTTCGACACACATCAAAGTCACGCTCCCCTTCCCATTGAGCTCCGCGTCAAGCGCCTCCCTTGCTTCAGGGAGCGCGACCTCCTCGACACAGACTCCAAGATCCTCGAGGGTTCGTGCGACCGTCTCCACACAGGCAACAACGGACTCTTCTGCGTCTTCGAAGAAGGGATCTCTAACCAGACCGACCCGATAACCGCTCACCTGATCGGTCAAACCCTCAGACACGGTTCCGTGTGCCAAAGCGCCTAGGGTAGTCGCGTCAGCCGCATCATCGCCAGATGTAGCATCGAACACCCAGGCGGCATCTTCGACGCTTCGTGTCAGCGGTCCAACGCTGTCGAGCGTCCAGCTGAGCGGGACCACACCTGCACGGCTTACACGCTGAATCGTCGGCTTGAGCCCTACGATTCCGCAAAAGGAAGCCGGTACACGAATCGAGCCGCCCGTGTCTGTACCCATGGCAACAACAGCGCATCTGCGAGCGACCACACCGGCTGACCCGCAACTCGACCCACCAGGCACGTGTTCGGGACGCCAGGGATTCGGTGGCGTACCATAGTGTGGATTCAGGCCATACGGGCCAAAGGCGAACTCAACGAGGTTCGTCTTCCCGAGAAGCACGCTTCCTGCCGAAGCCAGCCGTCGCGCCACCGTCGCATCTTCGTCCGGAACACGATCCTTCCAGATCTTCGTTCCTGCCGTCGTCGCAATGCCAGCCGTATCGACGAGGTCCTTAAGCGCGATGGGGATGCCCTGAAGCGGCCCCACATCGTCGCCTGCTCGGAAAGCCACCTCTGCAGCGGATGCATCGGCCAGCGCTCGCTCACCGGTAACGGTAATGTAGTCGTGTGTGGTGCCGTTCTGTGCGGCAATTTCGTCAAGATGCGCCCGAGTTACCTCGACCGGCGACAACTCACCCGAGCGATACAACCGGCCCAGCTCCCCCACGGATTTGAATCGCAGTTCAGACACAACTACCGGGCTTCCATCATCTTACTTTCGAACGTCTCCTTCGACGTTTCAAATCGCTCTATCAGTTCTGTCACCTGCTCGAGCACGCGCTCCCGGGTCGACAGCCCGTAGCGGTAGATATCCATCGGGCCGACAAGCGTCATATACGCCTTGTTCTCGGGCGTCCAGTCCTGCGAACAGGCGCCCGGTTTCGAGGCTGTCGTGAGATACGGTGCGAACAACTCTGCGAACCGCTTAAGAAGCTCAGCATCGTGTAAATCGGACGGAATCTCAGGAAATCGCGTCACAAGCTCGGCAACGGTCATCTCTGTACCATAGCCTTGAGATCCACGACGGTCCCACCGTTCGCAGCAGACTCGTTTGCTCCGAGCACGGCAGCCAGGCTGTTGAGACCGTCACGATACGGGCTCTTTACCTTTTCCGGATCCTTCTCTCGAACCGCTTCGATGAACGCTCTGGCCTGCTTCTCAAACGCTACATCCCCCGTCTCGGCCTTCCCGACGGGCTCGTCGTTCTCCGTCGCCTGACTCGTGTTCCAGGTGATCATGGAATCGTCCGAAACGACTAGGATCTCACGTCGGGACACGCTCACATTCGTCAGAACGCGGCTTGTCGTGGCGTTCGCTGTCACGCCACTTTCGAACATCAGGTTCACATTGTAGACGTGTGGTAGATCCATCGGCGCCGGTCCCTCACCCGGCTTGCGATCGACATAGAATGCTGAAACGGTCGCGATGTCTCCGAAAAAGTATCTGAGCAGATCAACGTAATGAATCGTGTTCTCCACAAACGTTCCCCCACAGAGATCCATCCGGCTCGTCCAGAACCTAGCCGGCTTCCCCGTATAGAATAGCTGGATCTGAGCGTGTCTGGGCGTTCTCTCTTTCAGCAGCTCAACAACCGTTTCCGAGGACACGTAGTATCGACTCATGAACCCGACCTGCGACACGATCCCGCTGTCCGCGATCACCTGGTCAAACTTCACCGCTTCATCTATATCCAGTGTCTGCGGCTTCTCTATAAAGATCGCGATTCCCCTTTCCGCGCAGATCAGCTCGACATCTTCGTGCAGCGTTGGCGGGATACAAAGGTAGACCGCATCGAGCTCCTCCTTGTCAAACATCTCGCGATGATCGGTGTAGACATTCTCGACGCCGTACGTTTCAGCCTGCTCCTCTGCAGAATGTTCGTTCACGTCGCAGAACGCTTGCAGCACGACCTCGCCTTCCGTCGCCAACTCTCCGAGCGGCGGAAGATGCGAATGGATAGCGATGTGTCCGATACCGATGAAGCCGACTCTGACAGGGTTCAATGCAACGCCTCGATTTCTCTAATCAGTCCTTCATCAAGATGCTGTCCGTCAGACACGGAGGCCGAAACTTCGAGCTCGGCGATATCCGAAACGCCGCTCAGGATCATCGTCACGTTCGGATCCGACAGCAAATAACGCAGACTAAGCCGTTCGACAGGCTCATTCATGCCCGCCAACAGGGACTCCACCTTCTCAAGCCGATCGTAGTGCTCGGCAAACCGCCCCTTATCAATCCAGTGGTCTCGTTTAGATCCCAGCAGTCCCCCGTGCAACGGCGACGCACAGATCACCGCGACCTGTTGCTCCAATGCGGTGGGAACGAGCTCCTCGCGCGCTTCTCGTGTCAGAAGGTCGTATTTGAGGAAGGTGATCACCGAGACGAATTCGTCCGTCTCGCGAAACACCCTCGACATCAGTCCCAGATCCGATCCCGTGAGCCCGATGTGGTCCGCTATGCCCTGCTCGCGAATATCAATCAGAGTCTCAAGCGTGCGACCGGCGCTCATGATCCCATCCCAACCAGCTTGCTCCGCCTCGTGAATCTGGATCAGGTTAACGTGGTCGCGCCCCAGCCGTTCCAAACTCGCGTCTAGTCCTCTCCATACACTATCGCGCGTGTAGTCGAACGGTTCCGGGTGGTATCCGACTTTCGTAGCCAGGTAATACGGCTCCATCACACCCTTGAGTGCCGTGCCGAGTATCTCCTCACTGCGTCCTTTCCCATAAAGGGGCGCAGTATCGAAGTAGTTGACCCCGAGCTCCAGAGCTCGCTCGACGACGGACACACCGTGAGAAACGGGGAGCAGACCCATCTCAGGGCGCCCGTAGAACCAACTGCCACCCATCCCAATTTCGCTGACCTGCCAGCCTGTTTTCCCGAAAGTTCGATACTCCATCACATCCTCAACGAACGTTGCGATACCAGTTGGCGAGCTGCTCGTCGGAAACCGACATCGAGTAGAGCAGGCGAAGAATCCACATTCGCAGCACCGTCCGGAAGACGCCCCACTCACGCCAACGCCTTGCGGAGCTCATAACGACCGTTCTAGTCATGCCGAATCGACCGACTCGACAGACTTTATCGCAGAACTCTGAATCTTCGAAAATGAGGCGGGAGGGATAACCACCAATCCTGTCGAAAACCGATCGGCGAACAAAGATTGCCTGGTCTCCGTAGGTGATGCCTAGAAGACGAGATCGAAGTGTACTGAAAAAAGCAATCAGCCGAAAGCAGAGCGTCCGTTCATCGATCCCGAGCCGGAACCTGCCACCCGCGAATGAACTCTCGCTCAACACCTCAGCCACATCGTCCTGCCACGTCGACGGCAGAATGCAATCGGCGTGGAGAAACACCAGGACCTCTGCTGTCGCCAACTCGGTGCCCGCATTCAGCTGGCAGAATCGACCCTTGGCCTCCGAGTGCACGAGTAAGGCTCCCGTGGCTTCCACGCTCGTCTGCGTACCATCGTGGCTCCCGCCGTCGACCACGATGACCTGGACATCCTTGAGACCCAAGAATTGGTCCAGACAAGCCTGGATCGTCTCTCTTTCGTTGAGCACCGGAATGATCACGGAAACTGCAGGCTGTGCTTCGGATGCTGTCACTCTGAGGCTTCGGGTGTCCGGCGCCTATAACGCAGTCCGTAGCTGATGGCGGAAGCCGCGATCAGGAACCCGGCGAGTGGCAGGAGAATCGGCTTGGGCGGATCGAATCCCATCGCAAAGGTCAGAAGCAGCGCCGCCATCACACACGTCGTAGCCTTCCCCCAGACGTTCGCCGAAGGCACTTCCTTGATCTTGGACGTCAGAAGGATCCCGCCGATCACAATCAGGACATCGCGGCCGATCACTGCGGCGGCGACCCAGACCGGGAGGCCTTTGAGATAGACGAGCATTGCGGCGATCGAACCGATTGCCAGCTTGTCTGCCGCCGGATCGATGATTTTGCCCCACACGGTCACCTCGTCGCGAGCTCGGGCGAGCGTGCCGTCGAGAATATCGGACACTACCATGGCAATAACGATCCAAAACACATACCAGCGATAGTCGGGTCCGAGCCAAAGACAGTAGAACGTCGGGAAGACCAGTATCACGCGAAGCATGCTAAACGCGTTCGACACCGTCCAGAACGTTCCCCTGTCGAGACCGGCAATCCCCTTTTCAGAGGTCGGATTCTCTTCTGCGCTCACTCAGAACTCCTGTGTCTGTCCAGTATCGGAGGCCCGCTTGGCGAGGCCGAGCACCCACATCATTCGCGAAACGTCGATTCCCGGCACGCTGTGGGCGGCTTATCCTTCACGATCGACGCAACAAAGAGACCCTCTTTCGGCTTAAAGGAAACGTCCTCTCCGTCGATAGACAGGCGGTTCTGTTCGATCAGCATCGAGCCCTCGGACCCAGCGATCAGTTTAGCCTGACGAACATCCTGCGACCTCAGAGAAAACAACACCGAAGAAACTTTGCCGTCTTCGAGTATAAGCTCGATCCAGCCAACCGCAGCCGTGTCTCGTCTCAGGGCCGCTGCGGCTTACCCTTAGCCATTCTCTGGAGCCCCTCCAAGACCGGAGGTAAACCAGACCAATACATCTTCATGTGCCAACAAACCCAAGCCTTAGCAACAGCGTGTATTACCAATGCCTTTGGGTTCCTTCGTGTCTTTGTGTTGCTCCTGCCTTTAGTTCTCACGAAAGAAGCAGCCTGATCCCAACACCAACGACAATCAACAGAATCAACCGATGAAACCAGATCCGCGGGAGCTTGTGGTTCAGTATAATACCAACAACCGCTCCCACCGCGAGGGCGGGAAGCATCTTGAGCGAGATGAGCAGCGAGTTCCCATTGATCAGACCAAGCCCCACGTAAGGTACGCTCTTAAATATGTTCAGTATGACCCCAATTAGGAAAGCCGTCGCGACGAACACGCGCCCCGCAAGCCGGAGCGGCGCTAGGTAGAGCATCATCACGACCCCGCCTGCGTGAAGCAGCACCGACACGATACCTGTTGCGATTCCGATGAGAAGACTGCCGAACGAGGTCGTCGTCTGCAGCCTCGCCTGCAGAGATCCACCAAACGCTTGAAGCAGGGCGTAGGAGAGAGCCATCCCGCCGATCATTCTCCGAAACATTTCCTCAGGAATCAGATTCAACAGAATCGCCCCGATCGCGATCCCGGTAACGCATCCGGGTATGATCGCTTTCACTAGGTGCCATTCCCACCTTCCCCAGTAGTATCGGACCGAAATCAGGTCAGCTGACAGGGTAAGTGGCAGGATAACACCGAGCGCCTGTTTTGCCGGAATCGTGAGTGCGAGTACGGGAGCCGCCACGACGCCCACCCCGCCCCCGAAACCGGCGCGCATCATTCCGGTCAACAGGCCGGCAGAAATCATGAGAAGTTCGTCTATTGTCATCAATACAATAGTAGCCGTGTACGTTGCTGGTCAGGATTCAGGGCGAAACCAGGACTAAGGCGAACCCGAAACCACAGAAGCAGAACACGCACCGACAGCACTTCCTCCGATCATTAGAGATTCACGAAGATCAGGCCGAACATGGCGGTCGCCATTCCTACGATCGTGCGGTTGTGGAACCGTTCATCCCATACCCAGACAGCGAACAGCGTGTTCAGAACGAGTCCGGCAGACGCCTGAATCGGAAAAACGACAATACCTGCAAGCTGTTCTAGAGCGACGAGATAGCTGACGATGCTGACCACGTTCACGAGGCCAAGCACTACACCATTCCGGAATCCCGTCAGGTTCTGACGCCAGCCCGGCCAGATGAACACGAACGCGCCGAGTAGGCCCGCCACTCCGAAGAGTACACCGATATAGGTCGTCTGAACGTCCGGGAGGTTCGCTTCAACAAACGCCTTTGAGGCGGTATTCGCGATTCCCATACCGACGAACAACAGAACCATGAGGAAGAGAAAACTCAACGAGACCGGTTGTGAATGGTGCGATTGCTTGAGACCGATCAGAGGGAGAGACACAACGCACGCCACAATCCCGATGATCTGGTATACGGTCGGGGCTTCCCCCCAAGCGAACACAGAGGCAAGGACCGGTATCACAACGGACAGACGAAGGATGGCTGTCGCAATCGCCATACCGCTGACGGACATCGATGTGCACAGAAGATAGTAGGTTCCGATGAAGCAGATTCCCTGGACGGACCCCCAGAACAGCGTCGGCCCGGATAGGGACAGATTCCCTTGTACATAGCTGAGGAGGAAGCAGACGGGTGCGGCCACGAAGTAGTTCACGACCGCAACCAACATCACGTTGCACTTTTTCACCTGAGCCGAGCGGATGACGTGAAAGAAGGCCACGGTGAAGAGGACGTTCACAACAAGTGCGATCATGGATCAGCCATCACTTTACAAGAGAAATCGACATGATCCAGTTGCATGAACGGACCGAGAGCGAGCTGAATATACATCGCTCGGTGGGTCGGGCCAAAAATCCTGCAAGCTTGACCGCGACATGGACGCTGCCTACCTTCTTCGACGCCGTAAATGCGAATTCAGCGGTTCCGAAGGCTCTCGTACCTCGGTGTCCTATTCGAGTCCGTATATCCTTCGCTTCTTCGTGGAAGGTTCTCTGTGTCTTGGAAGTTGCTCTGGACTTTGAACCAATAGTGGGCGCACATAAACTCACATTGCTGCACACGGCGGCTGCGAATGTCGCCCCCTTCGAAACCCTCGGCCAGGAACTGGCGCCTGACATCCCGCTTCAACACGTCGTCGATGACAGCCTGCTGAGCGAAGCACGAGAGAGAGGCGGGGTGACACCCGATCTAAACCGGCGCGTCACGACCGCGGTGTTGAACGCGATCGACGGCGGCGCAAAGGCCTTGCTCTGCACTTGTTCTTCGATCGGACCATGTGTGGAAGTGGCGAGACCGTTCACGGACCGCCCCGTTATGCGGGTCGACGACCCGATGGCGGAAGAGACGGTCCAAGCAGGGTCTCGCATCGCTGTGGCGGCGACACTGCAGTCGACGCTCGTCCCAACGATCGAGATTGTCAAGCGAGCAGCCGAGCGGAACGACAAGCAGATAGAGCTGATAGAGATTCTTTGCGACTCCGCCTGGGCCGCGTTCGCAGCGGGAGACCAAGACGGATACAACAACGAGATCGTCAAGTCGCTCGAACCCGCTGCAGCCGATGTGGATGTAATCGTACTGGCGCAGGCTTCGATGGCAGGCGCCGCCGACCGACTGAACTCGGACATACCCTTACTGACAAGCCCTCGATCGGGATTTCAGGCAGCAATAGCAACTTTCAGAGCAACTATCTAGCTTGCATCAGACAGGGAGAGGACGATGGGGAAGGAGTGGGAGAAGTATCTGAACTTTCGGTGTACATGCTGCGGGAACTGCTGCCGCGAACCGATCGTGTTGATCACCGACGCCGACATACGCCGCATCCAGAAACTGACAGGGCAGAAATCGGAAAAGATCGCCACGTTCTACGCTCAGTCGGAGATCGAATGGGGTCTTGACAACCCGGGCTGGATCAAGCTCGATGGCGAGTGGCGAATAATGGGTCTCGTGCGGAAGGAAGACGGCTGTCAGTATCTGCAGGAGGACGATTTGTGCGGTATCTACGAGAACAGACCCGTTGCGTGTCGCCGATACCCCTTCGATGTCGAACTTGGTGAGAATAACGAGTTGACGTTGCTCGGCATCAACGATTCTGTAGAGTGTCCATACGAGCTCGACAGCAAGTACGAGAAGAAGCAGATTGAGGAGCTCGTCAAGTGGGAGGACGAGGAGGAGCAACCCTACTTCAAGCTCGTCGAGACCTGGAATAAAAAGAAGAAATCAGGTGGCGCCGCGAAGTTCTTCGACCACATCAAAGTCTAGGGACTGCGGTTTAGCCCAACACCTCTCGAAACACTCCCGCCATCCTCTCGACGGATTTCCGTCGCTCGAACGGCGCCCATCGTCCCGGGTCCGGCTCGATACCCGCATCGCCATCGATCAGACGTCGCATGGCCTCTGCGACCGCCTCAGGTTGATGGGGCACGCATAGCCCCGCATCCATACGCCGGATCAGCTCGCTAGTAGCACCACGGGGTACGACGGCTAGCATCGGTTTACCCGTCGCGCCATACTCGTAGACCTTACCTGGTATGTTCGACGCGATCACGTCTCGTGGATGATCCACCACTACAAGCGCATCTGCCTTCTGCTGCCAGGCGATAGCCACCTCCCGACTGACCGCGCCAGTCAGCACCGCGCGCCCGGAATCGACTAGAGGTTGCACGATCGCGCGCTCATCGTCCGTCAGATACCCCACAAATACAATCTCAAACGATGCATCGCCGACCTCGATGGCGGCTTCGACGAGAGCCTCCGGATTCCTTTCAGGATGGGACGCCGAGAAGGAACCAGTATGGACGAATCTAAACGTCCCGTCACTGTCCGTGCGAGGATCCTGATCCCCTAGTGACGACGTGTATCCGTTCGGCACGACCGAGACACGCACATCTGTGCCCCGTTCGCGAAGCGCTCCAGCCGATACGTCGGTCACGGCAGTCACACGCGTCGCCCGATCCAAGACGAGTCGCTCCATGGCTGCCTCGATCCCTGCTCTCCACCAGGAGGAACTCTGCCCCAGGTCCAGCGGGTCATAGGTCCACGAGTCGCGGAAGTCGGCGATCCAAGGCAGATGCGTTGCCCGATGAAGCGCAAAACCAAGCAGGTGGGACGAGAACGGTGGCCCCGTCGTCAGAATCAGTCGGACAGGATGCGTGTTCAGGATATGACGCGCACAACGATAGGCGGTCGGCAGCCATCCGACCTGACCGTCCGGAATTAGGAGGCGTCCGAGTGAACGGGCAACTGGCGACATTGAGAATCCGGTGCGTTGCCTCGACCGCTCAGCGACCGGCAGCGTGTTCGCCCCTGAGTTAAAGAGCCTGCGATAAAGCCCGACGATCTCTCCAGCTCTATAGACGGAGCCACAGTCAGCCTCACCAAAAGCGTCAGTCGTCAGGATGTGTGGCCGATAACCGTGAGAGGGTAGGTGTTCTGCGAGCGACACCGCTCGCTCTGTGCCGCCGGAGACGATCGGTGGGAAGTGGTATGCGACAAGGAGAACGTCGGTCATGCCGCATCAGTGCCGACACGGGCTTTGCGAAGCAGTTCCACCTGGAGCTCTAGGTTAAGCAACGCTTCCTCCGGGCCAACAAGCACGTGGGAGCGACCTTCGAGCGCCGCCGCAGAGAAGCGGTCGATCATCGTGTGGAGAAAGTCGTTCCCGCGTATAGAATGGTCTCCGTGTGTCAGCGATGCCCGGTATACGCCGTCTTCGTCCGCAAACCCGTCCCAGTCGACGAGGAAACCGTTCACACCGAACCGACGTAAGGGCGTGCCCTCAACGATGTCGCGAATCGCGAAAGTCACATCGATCGTTGCTCGATCGCCCACATACGTAAACGCGGCCGTGCACTCAGCCTCCTCGACCGTGCAGATCGCGGTTTCAGCCACCATCGAACCGAGCCCTCCAACGGCGATCACCAGACTGAGTGGATGGCTGGCCACATCGATCCAGTTCGCTTCCCAGAGTTTCCGTTCGCCTCTCCGCTTGACCTCCATCTCCATCGTCAGACTGTCCGCCCGCCCGAGATCCTCACCTCGCACGGACGCATACAGGTCGCCATACATCGGAAGGCACGCGGGATACTGAGCCGTCATCCCAAAGAGCTTTTCGGCCGCACTTGCCCGTGTCACGATATCTCGACCGTCAGCCAAGATCTCATCGAGCCTCTTCTCCTCGTCCCAAACCAAGGGCTTTTCACAAAGAATATGTACTCCGTGGTCAACCAGCTCCTTGACGTGGGCTTTGTGATGGACGTAAGGACTCGTCACGGATACGAGATCGGGTGCCGCTTCGTCCAGCATCTCGGACAGAGACGTGTACCCCTTCCCGCTAAATCCGAAATATTCCTTGAGACTTAGTCGTGTGCGTGCGACCGTCGTCTCGGATGTACCCACGAAAGCGACCACATCGCTCCCGCTCAGCGCGTGCCATCGGGCGTGGTGTTGGCCGATCCCTGACGCACCGACGATCCCCACTCTTAATCCGTTCGACATCCTATTCTCCTGTGCTGCTGNAAAAATAGACAGGCGAGTCGAATCTTACAACGGCAGCACAGATACGTAGATTTCATGTCAAAAAAAAGTGTCTTGAAAGACAATCGATAAGGACCAGTTACCATCCAAAAGCCTTCGTCACCCGATAGACGCCCTACGCGCCAGCGGCGTGCCGGATTGCAACCAGTTTAGCCGAGCACTGCGCGCAGAGTGCGAATAAGACGAGAGTCGAAAGAACCACAGGTAGAGTGAATGTGGGATGTCCCTCAGGCGTCCTGGCATTGATCAGAGTGCTCCTCAGCGACTCCTCACCCTTCGTATCCACTGCATTGTACATCATCTTACCTAGTGCTGCCACAAAGACATCCCGGGAGGNAAAGGCATTGAGCGTGGTGATAGCCACACGCCAGTCTCATTCGAGCGNCCTGACCAGATGCTCGATCACCTATCCAGACACCCATAAGACACTGTTCTCAAACTTGACGGAAAGATCGTCAGGCTAGGGCTAGGGCTAGGGAAAAGTCGCCAGGATCGATAAGATTACACATAACGCAAAGATCACTTTACCGGCACGTTGGAGGAACGCTCGACATACGTGAAAATCTCGGATCCGGATCGTGTGAGTGTTCGTCGCAGTNAATGTAGGTCGTTCCATTGAAGGCCGATTGTTTTAGCGGAAAAGCCAGGGAAATCGCAACAACAATACCGAGAATCCATAAGGACTGATTGCTTCGAAAGCGCAGTCATTGATCCCCTGTGGTTTTACGCAGAAAATAGAGATCAGCGGCGCGATGCCTTGGCAATCATTTCGAAGTCTACGCTCTTATACTCGAAGGCGTGGTCAGCAGTGAGTTCCGTNCCGTNCCTTTCNAGCCAGTCTCTGTGCAGGGCGAGATCAACAGGAGAAGGTTTGGTGATCAAGAATCGAACGGTGTAGGGATCCTCGATGCGACCGGGTAGGGTCATATTTCTGGCGTAGTGAAAATTGTCAATCAAGTTTATGTGGGGCAGAAGGTCAATGAACGTGCTCAGATTGGTCTTCTCGTTCGTCACTTTGGCCGTGATCCTGAGGTAGGGGACGAATCCGCCGGCAGGCGTCCCCTCGGGGATGTTCTTGTTGTCCCAGTTCACACGTGCTTCAATNTGGACGTTCGTTTCGCCCTCAGCTAAGTGAAGCGAGACAGGCACGACATGATCTTTGATTGCCCCCTCAAAAATGAACACGATTCCGGGCTCTACTCGCTCCTCGCCAATAACCAACTCCAACGCGTTGACCGATCCAGCAACCAGGAGGAAAAGGGTAAGACAGGATAACCTTACTACCTTTGACATACGTTACTCCTAATAGGGTTGTGTGTTTTCACTTTGGCACTTGGGTATGGCGGGCCATACCGAAAGACCACACCATCGCAGCAAGCAATGGATCACCAAAGCGGCACAAGGCATGTAGCAACAGTCCTCGGACACCGAGAATGCAATGAAAGGTAATCTATGAAAGAAAGATCACTACGGTTCCGAGACTGGCAATAGCACCATCAACTTGCAAACTCAACGCTAGTTCGTACAGAGACTTGCCCTCGAGCGAGTAGGTGCCTGGCAGATCGAGCGGTCCGNAAGAAGATACTTCGAAAAANCGAAGGGAGCCCTGTTTCCGCTCCGATGTCACGCCTGAGAGTTACCGACGGGTTGATGGAGCTCGGTGAAGGCGTTGAAAGAGTGGCCTTGCTGATTTTCGCGTTGCCAATGTCGCCGACCAACGGCAGGGCGTCTTCACGTGGCTGGGTTGCAGTCGTCACGCAATTGCTTCGTCCGGGATCACTCGGAGCTGCCAGGTACCTTCCTTTCGAAGATAGAACGTCCACCTTCAGAAAGGACGCAAGGGGCAGCCCCTACGCAGCACTCTGATGCTAAAATCGAAGACGATCTCCACGGCCTTCGGACGGTTCCGGAAGGTGTCCTGNCCGCTGATTGTGCGGCGACCTGCTTTGTAAACGGAAGCACAGAAACCAAGCAAGACACATCCTGCAGTAATACCATCCGCAACTGCATTGCTAACCAACTACTTCTGAATGCGGACTTTACTGGGGGATACTGCCCGTATCAATTCATTTGTTCAAGAAAGATCTCTATCCAGCAGGAAGAGGCCATATTTATCATCGCCGATCATACGGACCTTGTTCAGGATATCACCAACGTGGGACTCTTCCTCGACCTGTCGCTCCACGAACCATCTTAGGAAGATATCCGTCGCGTGATCCCTCTCCACCAGGGCCAAGTCTACGAGGTCGTTAATCATCTCGCTCGCGGCCTGCTCTTCCTTGTAGGAATCCTCGACAGCGGCAACCGGGGATTCCCATTCTTCCGGTGGCTGTGCGATCAGATCGAGCTTGACCCTAGCGTCCCTATCCTGGATGAACCCGAAGATCTTGAGAGCGTGTTCCCGCTCTTCTTCATACTGGTGTTTGGCCCAGTGTGCGAAACCTTGCAGGTTCTCCAAACGGAAATACGATGCCATCGCCAAGTAGTGGTAGGCACTGTGAAACTCGTGATTCAGTTGATTGTTCAAGGCCTCGAGGACCTTGCCCTTGATCATTCAACCCTCCCTAACCTCAGGAATGAGAACTTTTATCAATGTCGAATAAATTGTACGTGATTGGATTCCGTCAGTAAAGCGAAAATACCCCTGAACACTCGCACCTTTTGCCTGATCTTGGATAGCCAAACTCTAACGTATTGTGTATACTTCGGANGATTGAATTTTAAGCTATATCTATCCAAGGAGGTCGGGATGTTCAGGCCCAAAATGCTTGAAGCTTTCAACAAGCACCTCAACTCCGAGATGTATTCTGCGTATTACTACCTCTCGATGTCGGCATTCTTNCACGACAAGGACCTGAACGGTTTTGCCACGTGGATGCGCACTCAGTATCAGGAAGAGCTGGCGCACGCGGCCAAGTTCTTCGACTTCATCAACGATCGGGAGGGCGTCGTCGATCTTCCTGCCATCGAATCTCCGCCGTCGGAATGGGATAGCCCCTTAAACGTGTTCGAGGATGCTCTCAAGCACGAGCAAGGGGTCACTCANAAGATCTATGGCCTTGTGGACTTGAGCCTAGAACATCGNGATCACGCNTCGAACTCGTTTCTCCAGTGGTTCGTGACNGAACANGNAGAGGAAGAAGCCACTGTTACCGAGATCATCCAACAGCTTAAGCTGGTCGGAAACGACGGGAACGGTCTGTTTCTAATGGACCGCGAGCTTGGCCAGAGACCCCAAGCGGAGGATGAAGNAAGCGACGGNGGATAAACGGTGAGCCTCTCGTAACCTTAGTGTACTCAAGATTTTGGGTTGGCCATGGCTTTGCCAGGTCAGGCAGAGAGGCACTTTTACTCTTAGATGAACGGCTTACAGTCTAATTTCGGCACACAACAAGAAGCTTGAAAGCCGGAATTTGAATGATCGTCGGTCCGTATATCAACATAATGTCTAATCCATCGCGTGGTTCGTGCGATAGTGGCTGGTCAAGCAACAACTGACTTAAATGATGTTTTTTCAATGCTCTTTGTTGACAAACGCCTAAGGCCGTATTATCTTGCTTAATACTCAATGCGGCTCCTTCTCAATATTTTGTCCCCCTTGAGCTTCCCGACGCCGCGTTTATCCCCTGGTCAAGATGCCCGATTTCAGTCGCATCATCGGTAAAAGCCCGGCGATTCTAGACATCTTCAATTTGATTGAGCGTGTCTGCAGAAACCGTGAGGTTTCGGTCCTNATTGGCGGTGAAACTGGAACGGGGAAAGAAGTCGTTGCCAAAACGATCCACGAGAACAGTTCTGTCGGCAACGAACTTTTTGTAGAAGTCAATTGCGCGGCCATACCCGAGCACCTTCTTGAATCCGAACTGTTCGGCTGCGAGAAAGGCGCCTACACTGGGGCAGATCGTCGGAGACGCGGGCTCTTTGAGCTCGCAGACGGTGGAACTCTCCTCCTCGACGAAATCGGGTACATGAGCCTAGCACTGCAGACGAAACTGCTGAAGGCGATCGAAGAGAAGACCTTCCGCCGCCTAGGTGGTGAGAATGAGGTCACGGTTCGCGCCCGGATCATCGCGAGCACCAACGTAAACCTCGAGGAAGCTATGCAGAGACAGGACTTCCGCGAGGACCTTTACTACAGACTAAACGAGATACAGATAACGTTGCCGCCGCTCAGAGAGCGAGGTGATGACGTGATCCTACTGGCCGAGAGCTTCATCGACGAGTTCGGAAGAGTNTACTCGCTTGGTCACCGGACATTGTCAGAAACGTCAAAGGATCTGCTCAGACAGTATCACTGGCCGGGCAATGTTCGCGAGTTGCGGAATGCGATCAAGCGCGCCATGATCTTGCACGACGCAGAGACGCTGCAACCGGNCGCGATTCCGGTCAGCATCCGCCAGACGAACTCACTCGCTACCCGGAAGTGGAACAGCGAGCAGCTCGTGATCAACTTCACCGATGAGGGTGTGACTTTCGAAGAAGTCGAGAAGCAACTGATCGAGCACACACTCAAGTCGACGGAATGGAACAAGAACAAGGCCGCGAGGATGCTGAACATCTCACGGCCTCGCTTACTCAGAAAAGTCGAGAAGTACGGGCTTGAACCAAATTAAGGGAGGGCACAAGAGACAGTACCGGTAATTTGTAGCACAGGTTGGCCCCCTACGCCAACCTTACCGAGCCATTCACGGCAGAGTTGAAGCCTCCCCGGGCGAATCCTCTGCACCCAATACCCCTTGGCGCTGCCGCCTTCTCCCAAGGCAACCGCGGCGAGCAACGGCTCACAGATTTTCCCACGGATTCCCCAAGCAGTAACTCATCAAACGAGTCGAATCTCGTTCCTTCGGGACGATCGCAGGACGCTTTCGCATCACGACCGTCGCAATGGATGCGCCGTTGTCGTATACGAGTATTCAGGGGGACCGCAATGCCAGTAGCAACAGCGAGCCAAAAAGAAGACGCAAAGGCTCAGAACCTCAAAAGAACAGCTCTTGAACTGTATCTCAAGGACATCGCCTACAACACACTTCTTACACCCCAACAGGAATTTGACCTCGCTGTCCGTATCCGCTCAGGTGACCGCAAGAGCCTCGAGAAAATGGTCGAATCCAACCTTCGCTTCGTTATCACGATCTCGAAGGAGTATCAGGGCCGCGGGCTCCCGCTTGAGGACCTAATCGCCGAAGGAAACGTCGGTCTCGTCCGGGCGGCCACACGATACGACGAAACGGTCGGTGTCAAGTTCACGACCTATGCCGTCTGGTGGATTCGTCAGGGCATCCTGTCGGCGCTCGCGGAGAAGGCCCGCATGGTTCGCCTCCCGGTCAACAAGATCAAGCATCTGTGTCGCCTAGAACGGATCGCATCAAGTCTCAAACAAGAGCTCGGACGCGAACCCAACACAGAGGAAGTCGCGAAGATCGCGGAGATGCAGCCGAAGCAGGTTCAGGATCTCCTGGATGCCTCGCGCTGGCATGTCTCGCTCGACTCGCCCCTCGAAGAAGGGCCGGACACATCCCTCCTTGAAATCATCGAAGACAAAGAAGCCGAAAGCCCGGAGCGCGTCGTCATGCGTCGCGCGATGATCGAGGAGATTCGGTCGGCGCTCGAAACGCTATCGCCGCGCGAAGCCCAGATTCTGAAGATGTACTTCGGGATAAACGGTGACGAACCGATGACGCTTGAGCAGATCGGCAACCAGTTCAGCCTAACGAAAGAGCGTGTCCGCCAGATCCGCGACAAGGCACTCTTGGCACTCAAGCATCCTTCACGCATGCGCCGCATCAAGGTGTATCTGGGAGAAAGCTAACCGTGTCGAACCCATTCACCATATCCGGAATCCACCACGTCACGCTCGTCGTCGGCGACCTCGAAGCAGCACGCGCCTTCTACGGGAAGATCCTCGGATTGCCGGTGCTCGACCGACCGAACTACGAGTTCGAGGGCGCGTGGTTTCGATGCGGACCTATCGAGCTTCACCTGCTCTTGGCGGAAGAGCATCAGGATCCCTCTCGACAACACTTCGCCGTCGAGGTCGACAAATTCGACGAGTGCATCGCCTCCATCCGATGCGCGGGGGTCGGGATTGTCGGCGGGCCTGGTGTCCGACCGCACAACAGACGATCATTCGCCTTCTGTAAGGACCCGTCCGGCAACCTGATCGAACTCTCAGGGCCACCCGGCTAGTCAAAACCGAGGCCACCCGGTCTGACATAACAACAAAAGAGGGGAGCGACAACCAACGTCGCTCCCCTCTTTTGTTGTTATCCTGACCGCCAGCGAAGAGCCTCCCCGAGCTGGGTCAAGGGGGTCCCTTCGAAGCCTAGACCATCCTGCTATTCCTCGCTCAAGAACTTGCCTACGCAAATCAGCAGAGCAGAAAAAGTCTTGATACGCCGGCTCACAGCCCCTGGGCATAGCTCGACCATCGCTCTACAGCAAACTCACCAAGGTGGGCCAAGTCTTGCTAACACGTGTCCTTCATTGTCCGGATAAGCAGCTATGGACGGGCTTACCCCTACCTTACTGACCAAAATCGTTCGGTCTCTGGGCGATCTTTCTTAATGACATCTGTCTGTTACGGGTCTTTAAACGGCCGAAAACAGACAAGACCCTATTCTGAAGAACTGGGTCTATTGTTTCTCGATCGATCTAACACCGTCTATCTTCTAATGGGCTCGGGCACCGCCTTCATGCTCTAATCAACCGCTGACCCAGATGACGGCTCCGTCCAACGCAATACAGGCTTCCTTGCAGCCGTTGCTTCGTCCAGCCGCCTTACCGGCGTATCGTGCGGTGCCTCCTTCAGCAAATCCGGGTTCGCGTGTGCCTCTTTCGCAATCTTCCGCATGGTGTCGATAAAAGTATCCAGCTGCTCGAGACTCTCCGTCTCCGTCGGCTCGATCAATAACGCCTCCGGACAAACTTTCGGGAGCGGGAAGTAGATCGTCGGAGGATGAATCCCATAGTCGATCAGTCGCTTGGCGATATCGAGCGCACCGACACCCGACTCCTTCTTCTGTCGCGACGCGGACAGCACGCCTTCGTGCATCGGCTGGGCCTTCTTCGGACGGTCGTAGGCATCCTCCAGCTTATGCACAATGTAGTTCGCGTTCAGGACCGCCATCTCGCTCGTCTGCCGCATGCCCTCCGCACCGAGCATCTTCGAATACACGTAGGCACGGACAACCATACCGAAATTGCCCCAGAAGGTGCTTACCTTCCCAATCGACTCCGGCAGGTCGAAGTCCAGGCAGAACGATTCCCCCTCCTGCACAACAAGCGGAGTCGGCAGGTAGGGTTTGAGCATGTCCTTCACACCGACGGGTCCCGACCCCGGTCCGCCGCCGCCGTGCGGCGTCGTAAACGTCTTGTGTAAGTTGATGTGAACGACATCGAATCCCATCGCGCCCGGCTGACACTGGCCGAGGAAAGCGTTCATGTTCGCGCCGTCGTAGTAGAGCAGTCCGCCACCCGCGTGGACAATGTCAGAAATCTCAAGAATCTCGTTCTCGAAAACACCGAAGGTGTTTGGGTTTGTCAGCATCAAACCCGCGACCTCATCGTTCATCTTTGCCTTGAGGTCGTCAACGTCGACAGTCCCGTCTTCAGTCGACTTGAGTTCTACAACGTCGTAACCACACATCGCCGCTGTAGCCGGGTTCGTGCCGTGCGCCGAGTCGGGCACCAAGACGACCTTTTTCTCATTCCCGTTTGCTCTGTGATGTGCTGCGATCAATGAGATCCCGACGAACTCGCCCTGCGCCCCGGCCGCAGGCTGGAATGTGAACGTGTCCATGCCCGTCACGGCCTTAAGCGTCTGCTCCATCTCCCAGATCATCCGAAGCGTGTGTTGGTTCTGCGGCTCCATTGGGTGCATCCCGGCGATCTCGGGAACACGCGCAGCCTTCTCGTGCACCTTCGGATTATACTTCATCGAGCACGAGCCAAGCGGGTAAAAATTTGTGTCAATGCTGAAGTTCAGGTGCGACAGGCTCACGTAGTGGCGAACAAGTTCCAATTCACTCACTTCGGGAAGCACCGGCGCGCTCTTACGCTTCAGGCTAGCGGGGATGTTCGGCTCGTCGGAGGCCGGGAAAGTCGTGCATCGACGTCCTGGTTGGCTCTTCTCGAAGATCAGCATCTTCTCGCTCATATCGCCCCCTCCACAGCTTTCACCAAGCGATCCACGTCATCAGGTGATCGCTTCTCGGTCACGCACGTCAGAACGCAGTTCGACAAGTCCTCGTAAAAGCGCCCCAAGTCGACACCGGCCGATATCCCCGATTGCGAGAGCCGATCGAGCAGGTCGGTTGCCGGCATCGGTGTCTGCCAGACGAACTCGTTGAAGAACGGCCCCCCGAACGGGCTCGAGACACCGGGTAAGCCGCACAGCGCTTCCTGTGCTGCGTGGCTCCGTTCCCAGTTCACCGCACCGACCTCCGCAAGCCCCTTCGGCCCGAGTGCCGAGAGGTATACGGTAACCGCCGTCCCACAAAGCGTCTGGTTCGTGCAGATATTCGAGGTCGCCTTGTCCCGACGAATATCCTGTTCTCGCGTCTTGAGCGTCAGGACATAGGCCCGCTTCCCGTTAACATCGGTAGTCTGCCCGACGATCCGGCCCGGCATCCGTCGAATATGTTCGTGTCGCGTCGCGAAGAACCCGACGTAAGGTCCACCAAAACTCAAAGGCAGACCGAGCGGCTGACCGTCACCGACGACGATATCCGCACCATACGAACCTGGAGGTTCGATCTGTCCAAGTGTGATTGGGTTCACGGCTGCTATAGACAAGGGGGAACGATCGGCGAGCAGAGCGCCGATCTCATCGAGCGGCTCTAGCACACCCAGGAAGTTCGGGTTCTGGATCACGACGGCCGTCGCTGAGTCGTCAGCGTTGTCGGCGAGCCAATCGAGGTCGATCGTCCCGCCCAGCGTCCATGGCGCCGTCACGATCTGGAGTCCGATCCCGCGGACATACGTCTCGACCACGCTTCTGTAAAACGGGTGCAGGCTTCGTGGAAGAATCACGCGCTTCCCCGGCCGGATTCGCATCGCCATCAGGACCGCTTCGGCAAGGGCCGACGATCCGTCATACATCGACGCGTTCGCGACCTCCATACCGGTCAGCTCGCACATCATCGTCTGGAATTCGAAGATCACACGCAGCGTGCCTTGGCTGACCTCCGGCTGATACGGCGTGTAGGCGGTGAAGAACTCGCCCCTCGAGATCGTAGCATCGACGACCGACGGCGCGAAGTGGTCGTATGCGCCCGCACCGAGAAAGCTCAATTCAGGAGCCGCGGCGCGTGACGCCGCTGCGATCGAGTCCACAAGACCGACCCCTTCCATTTCGGTCATTCCTGGAGGCAGATCGAGTGTCGGCATCCGCAGCGAGTCAGGTATCGGCGCCCTCAGATCTTGGACATCTTCGAGCCCCAGCGCGGCGAGCATCGTGGTGATGTCTTCCTCTGTATGAGGCGTGTAATCCATGCTTACTCCTTAACTGATTCCGTCAGCGCGCCCCAGACTCGGCCGGCTTCACGTTTCAGATCCGTCTCTGTGCCGTCGTTCACGATCACATAGTCGGCGTGCTTGATCTTCTCCGCTTCCGGCATCTGATGCTTCATGCGGGCGCGCACATCGGCTTCGTCGAAGCCCTGTCGCTTCATCGCCCTATCGACGCGGACCTGCTCGGATGCCGTGACCACAACGATCTTCTCGTAGATCCCTTCCGGATCGCCCCTCTCCAGCAGAACCGACGCTTCGACCACGAGCAAATCAGCCTCTGAAGCCTTCACGACCTCCCTGAGCCGCTTCCCAACCTCGGGCCAGACAACATCAGTCAACCGTCGCCTGGTCTCGCCGTTCAGGAACGCCCGGCGACCGAGTTCGCTCCGGTTGAACGATCCGTCTGCCTTAATCAGATCCTCTCCGAAAGCATCGATAAGGGCCTTCCGAACAGCATAGTCTTCAAGTGCCTTGTGACCGACCTTGTCTGCATCGACCCGATCGGCGCCCCACGACTCAAACAGGGAGCAGACCGTGCTCTTGCCCGACCCGATCCCTCCAGTAACGCCTATCGTCATAGGTCGCGCTCCCGTCTGATCTTTGCTTGCAGTCTCAGCGGCAACCCTTCGAGCGGATCCTCTTCCTCCCAGCGCTTCAAAGTGCGTCGATTCTTCCGACGTACCCCTGCCCAGACTATAAGGACTAGAAGGACGATGTAAAGCCAGAGCGCCGCTTCCGAAGTAACGAGCGCTCGAAGCCCGAATCGCTGCGACACGAAGCCGGCGAAATCTGCCTCGAACCGGTCGGCAGAGCGACCGGTAACCCGGAAAAGCGCCACATCGAAGGGTGTGCCGTCCCTGAGATCGCCGACGAGCCGTTCGAGTGCACCCTCGCCACCGAGGGAAACGACGAACAGCACAGCCAAGTAGCTCTGATCGTATGCGAGATGAGCGCGATTGGCACCGAACCCGAGGACGTAATTGACTTCACCTAACGGGATCAACTCGCCACGGATCGCCGCAACCGCAACTCCAAAGCTCTGCTGCAGACGCCACTCGCGAGCAACCCACATGGCCAGACCTTCGTTGAACCAGACAGGTACCCGGTTTCCGGTTTCGTGGATAGCGTGATGGAGGAGAATGTGGGAGAATTCGTGCCGGGCCGTTCGAAGGAGGGCCTCCGTCTGGCCGGGTCGATATCGGAGGATAATCGTTTTTGCCTGGGGGTAGGCAACACCGATGCCCCAATGGGGGATGCGATTTTGGGTCAGCGTGTTGAAGTCCCGAGCAGAGCGGACCACGTATACCTGCACGTCCGGAACAGGAACATCACCGAGCTGGTCAGCGACCTCTTCACGGAGCGTCACTAGTTGATTCAGCAGATACGAACCCTGCAGAACTTCGCGCGCAGGAAGGAGCAGTGTCAACCCCTCGGATTCGATTTGCGACCAGTCGGTCTCCTGCGCTCCCGCACTTGTGAAGAGGACGAAGCAGAGAGCTGCGACAAGACTACTTCTTACTCTGACCCAGATACTTGAAGAAGTCCGTGCCCAGGGGCAGAACGACGGTCGTACCCTGACCGAGCGTCTTTTCATAGGCCTCGAGGGTCCTCTGAAACTCGTAAAACTTGGGATCCTGCTGGAACGCGTCCGCGTAAATCTTCAGCGCTTCGGCATCACCCTGACCACGTATAAACTGGGCCTTCTGGAATGCATTCGACTGGATGCGGGTCACTTCGAGATCCGTTTCGGCCTTGATCTTCAGCGCCACCTCTTCACCCTCGGCTCGATACTCCTTCGCCTGTCTAGCACGCTCCGCCCTCATGCGATCGAACACGTTCTTCTTGTTTTCCTCGGGCAGATCGGCACGTTTGATCCGAACGTCGACCACCTCGATGCCCAAGTCGGCGGCATCTGTTCGTGATCGATCCGTCACTGCGGTCATGATCTGGTCACGCTCACCGCTTACGATCTCTTCAAGTGTCCGCTTGCCGAGCTCCTCGCGAACAGCAGCGTAGATAATGTCGTCGAGCCGTGACTGCGCTCCGAATATCGTCTGCACCGATCGCAGGAACTTTAGCGGATCGACGATCTTCCATCGAGCAAAGTTGTCGACGATCAGGTTCTTCTTGTCCTGCGTGTAGATCGGCGCCGGATCGGCGTCGCTGAACAGAAGGCGCCTATCGAAAGAGTGCACCTGCTCTACAAACGGGGCCTTCCAGTTGAGACCGGGTTCTACGATCGTGCGCTTGGGTTCACCAAGCCGTGTCACGACCACCTGCTCCCGCTCATCAATGATGAACAGAACGGCGTCGGCCAAGATGCCGAACAACACCAGTACCACAAGGGCCGCTATCAAGTTTCTCATTGTCCGGAGCCTCCTCCCGCCGACTGACGTGGCAGGTTCAGCACGTTCAGTAATCCGCCCTTACCGTCCGACTGGACCACATACTTCTGTATGCTGGGCAGTATCTTCTCCATTGTCTCCAGGTACAGCCGTTTTTCAGTAACGTCACGCGCGTTGCGATACTCCTTGAGCACGGTCAGGAATCGATCCGCGTCACCTTGGGACCGCTTCACCCTTTCCACCGAGTAGGCTTCTGCGCCCCGGAGCTGTTTTTCCGCTTCGCCGCGTGCTCTCGGAATGATCTCGTTGCGGTAGGCCTCGGCCTCGTTTCGCATCCGCTCTCGATCCTCGCGGGCACTCGCAACATCCTTGAACGCCTGGTCAACTTCTCGCGGCACTGACACCGCTTGCAGCTTCACGTTCTCAAGCCGCACGCCCATCCCGTAGAGTTCGAACACCGACCGGATCTCCTCCTCGATCTCCGTTTGGATCTGGAGCTTCCCTTCGGTCAACGCCTGATCGATCGTGTGGCGACCCACGACCTGTCGCAGCGCAGACTCGGCAACACCGCGGACGGCCTCAGTCTGGCCGGCCACGTTGAAAAGGTAGTCCTTCAAGTTGCTAATCCGGAACTGCACGATCAGCTCCACATCCACTATATTCTCATCACCCGTCAGCATAACAGATTCGCGAAGCACCTTCTGGTATCGTGGCGCAGGGTCCAGACTGATTGTTCGGAAGCCGATCTCGATCCGCTTCACCTGCGTCACCTTCTCCTTCTCAATTCGCTCGAACGGACGCGGCAGGTGGTAGTGGATACCGGAATCCGACAACTGTACCGCCTTCCCGAAGCGCAGCACGACCGCCTGCTCCTCCGGGTTGACGATATAGATACCGCTCGCCAGCCACAGCAGAAGGATCCCGGCCAGCGCGTAGACGATCATACGCGGACTGACGTTCAGATCCAGGTTGGGTCTGTTCGGAAAATCGTACTGTTGCATATGCGCGCCTCAGCTTACCGGCCGGATCTCAAGTTCCTCTCCGAATCTCCGTACCCCCTCGATACCTCTCAGGGTCACGTTGATACCAGCGAGGAAGTTCGCAAACCGGCTGGCTTCAACCGGGTCACGGGACTCGAGATACGAGGCCATGAACCCCATCAGGTAGACATCACCGCAACCCGTCTCGTCGACCGGTTCACCGGCCGGCAGAGGGGGCGAGTGATGCAGGATCGTGTCGCCGTTCTCTGAATACACGACATCCGACCCGTTTGCGTTTCGTGTGACGATCGCGACGGACGATCCGTTCGAGATCAAACGATCGCCGAAAGCGTAAGTCTTGTCATCTGTATCGAGCGTCTCACCAGCGAGCAGCGCTGCTTCCTGCTCGTTCATCTGTATCACGTCCGCACAGGCGATCCACTCGTTCCAGTAGGGCGGCACACGCCAGAACCGCCGATTCTGGTCGTCCATCCCGAGCGACAGACTGTGGAGATCCATGAATATCGGCGCTTCAGTCGCCTCGCGAACCGACTGAAGCGTCTCAAGCTCAAGTTCGATTCCCGTGATAAAATTAACGGCGATCGCGTCGCAGGAGAGGAAGGGCTCAATCCTATTGAAGGTCAGCTTCGGGACCCCGCCAAGCAGTGTCTCTTGCTTGTTGTAGTCCTCATCGTAGACCATGAAGCAGTGCGTGTTCTTGTCCGGAACGAACGCAACCCCTTCGAAATCGATGTTCGCACAGGGACCCAGATAATCGATCACGATCTCCCGCATGTCCTCGCCGACGTTGACGACGGGCAGGATTCGCGCTGTGTCCTTTACGATCGCGGACAGGGGCAGCAAGCTGTAGAGAATGCCGCCATAGCTCTCGGTCTCGACCCCATCGGGAGTACGAATCGTATCCCTGTTGATGGTCCCGAGAAGGGCGATTCTGCGCCCTCCTTCACCCCCCACAAAACCCCTCCAGATACGTGTGATACATCGATCTGGAAATCTACCACAATGCCTATGTTGTGTCAACGCGCCGCCCCTCAGGCCGCACGCGCAAAAACGGCAGCCTCCGACTGCCTTGGTATCCATATGGCGTCCAATCTTGGCCGTAGGTTCCGGTCTTCTCCCCGGCTGGATCGCAATCAAGAACATTGGTCTTGAACCTCGTGCAGCCGAAGGCTGCATAATACGGTCCAGGTGATCACACCTCCTAATTCGCCAAGGGTCTGCTTACCCCGCCTCCGCGATCAAAAACCCCGAATCTTCCAGTCCGGCAATCTGATCGCGAAGCCACCTGTGTTCCGCCAGATCCCCGTCCTTCTCCACGATCCGATCCCCCGCTTCTCTCGCCTTTTCGATCAGATCCCGATCTCTCGTCAGATCTGCATATCGAAACTCAGGAAGACCCGTCTGCCTCATTCCGAACATCTGTCCTGCACCACGGATCTCCAAATCGAGCTCCGAGATTCGGAACCCATCGGTCGTCTCGCACATTGCACGAAGCCTGGCCTCGGCATCTTCGGTCAACTCGTTCTCTGGATCGGCCACGAGAACACAGTAGGACGCTTCGCTCCCACGTCCTACCCGACCGCGAAGCTGATGCAGCTGCGAGAGCCCGAACCGCTCGGCGTGCTCGATCATCATCACCGTCGCGTTCGGCACATCCACACCGACTTCGATCACCGTCGTCGACACGAGCACGTCAATCTCGCCCCTGCGGAACGCCTCCATCACCGCCGACTTGTCCTGAGCTTTCATCGTCCCAAAGATCAATCCGAGACGGGTGTCTGAGAGGGGTCCTGTCTGCAGTACTTCGAACGCCGTTTTGGCCGACCGGACCTGCTTTGTCTTACCGCCATCGACTGTCGGGTAGACCACATACGCCTGACGACCCTTGGCGACCTCCTCACGGATGAACCCGAACGCCTTGTCCCGATCCTTCCCGAAGCGCAGTCCGGTCTTGATCGGCTGCCTGCCCACGGGCATCTCGTCGATCGTCGAGACTTCGAGATGACCATACAGTGTCAACGCGAGGGACCTGGGGATCGGGGTCGCTGTCATCACGAGCAGATGGGCGTGCTCCCCCTTTTCCCTGAGCTTCAGACGTTGCGCAACACCGAACCGATGCTGCTCGTCGACGACCACAAGGCCCAGCTGCTTGAACACGACATCCTCTTCGAGCAATGCGTGCGTGCCGATCACGATGTGCGTCTGTCCCGACGCAACGAGTGCGGCCGCAGCCTGCCTGTCTGCTTTCCTTAGCCTTCCCGTAAGCAGCCCTGACCTGATCCCCAAGGGTTCGACCCATCGCTGCACTGTCGCTGCGTGCTGCTCGGCAAGCACTTCCGTCGGGACCATCACTGCCACCTGCCCACCCGCATCCACGACCGAAAGGGCTGCCATCAGAGCGACCAGCGTCTTGCCAGACCCGACATCCCCCTGCAGCAGCCGGTGGAGTACCTGGCCCTCCCCCATCTCATTCAGAATTTCGCCAAGCGTTCGCTCCTGTGCCCCAGTCAGATCGAACGGAAGCGACGCTCTCAGTTCCTCTCCCAGACCGCCGCCATCGTCAAGACAAAGCGCCGAACCCCTTGGGCGCTGGCTCAGCCCCCAAACCCGAATCGTCAGTAGTTCGTTATACGCGAGTCGACGCCGGCCCGATTCGACATCGTCTAGCGAGTCAGGGAAATGCACACAGGCATAAGCCTCGGCGAGTCCGACCAGATCGCTCCGCAGGTCCGGGACCAGTGGATCATCGATCTCGAGTTCGTCGAGCGCTCGCTTGATCAGGCGACGAAGTGTCCTGGCGGTCAGATAGGAGAACTTCATCTTGGCCGTCGTCCTGTAGAGCGGCACAATCCCGCCCGTATGGATCCGGGAATCCACCTCCTCGTCCGGTCCGGAAAGCACTTCGACCTCGGGATGGACGATCTGAAGCTGGCTCCGAAACGCCGTCACCTTACCACCGATTGAAACCCAGTCGCCGATCTGAAACGTGTCCTTCACATATTGATATCCCGCAAACCAGACGCAGTCGAGCCTGTCCGTCTCGTCCTTGACCGTGGCCACAAACCTCGGCCGACGTCCGGGGATAAACCGAGCGCTGATCACCTCGCCGACAGCCGTGATCTCACGGTCCATTGGCAGATCGGCGATAGGAGTTTCCGTAGACCGATCCAGGTACCGATGCGGAAGAAAGCCCAAAAGGTCCGCGACGGTATGGATGCCAACCTGCTTCAATACTTCGGACCGCTTGTCGCCGATCCCATGAACACGACGAACATCCAACGTCTTTATGTCAGCCATGAGTCGGGATCTCCCTCGCCCAGTACAGTGTGGCTACCTTGACCCTCATTCGTCGTAACCGTATATTCGCAAAGCCTTTGTAGCCTCTCTGGACAACACCCGGCACCCCGTCAGTCAGGTGCTTCGACTCACCCCTTCGTGGGCCCATGCGACTCCGTATTAGATCCCTCTTTCAGCTTGTTTCGATCGTCGTTCTCTCAAGCACTGGTTTCGGCCAAGAGACCCCGGTCACCTTCAGCCAACCCGCCGAATCGCTCTTCCAACGCTCGCTTGCCAGATACATACAGGCCAACTTCATCGCCGCCCGTGCAGGCTTTACGGAGCTAGTCGAGGAGCTTCCACCCAACCAAAGAACGTCCGCCGCCCGCCTGATGCTCGGCAAGAGCTACTATAAGCTCAGAGAATACAATCTGGCTCTCGCGGCGGCAATCGAACTCTACGAAACTTTCCCATACAGCCGCTACCTGCCAGAGGCAGATCTCCTGATCGGCGATTGCTACTTCCATCAGGGTCAGGTCTACAGTGCGGCGACGCAGTATGCGCGCGTGTTGACCGCCAAAGCGAGCATCCGTCTCAAGGCGAGGGCCGCTGATCGGCTCGGTCAGATGTCGGGTGCGGGACGCCTTACCGACCGTGACATCGATCGGCTACGGGGCGACTTCGGCAGACAGATCATCGACGAGGCGCTCACCTTCGGGAAGGCTCGTTGGCCCGAAAAACTCGGTCGTCCGGCAGACTCGGAAAAACCCCTAGCCAGGTTCTTGGAGCGTTTCCCAAACGGCTATCTTGAGCCGCTTGTTCGCCGCCAGCTGCTCTCACGGACCAAGGTGCCCGAGCCGACGCTTGTCGACAAAATCGCCGAGCCCGAGGAGGTAGAGGAAGACCCATCCAAGGCCACTTACCGGATCGGAATCGTCGCGCCGCTCGAAACGCCGGCCGGTCGTTCCCTGCGCGACGGAATTCTGCTGGCCAGAGAACGTTTTACCCTCCCGAAAGGAGAAACCATCGGGCTGATCTTCCAGGATTCCGAAGGAAGCCCGATCCGCGCAGTCAAGGCAGCTGAGCGCATCATTGAGAACTACGACGTCTTGGCGATCATCGGCGCGCTCCGGAGTGAAGAGACGCTTCCCCTGGCCGCACATTTGAGCCCGCAGAAGATTCCCTTGATCGCGCCGACGGCCTCGGAAGATGAGATCGCCTCGCTCCCCTATGTGTTCCAGATGAACGCGACACCCGGCGCCCAGGGCCGACGCATTGCCGACTATGCAGTGCGCGAACTCGGTCTGCGCACCTTGGCGAGTGTCTCGTCCCGAGACAAGTATGGCGACCGCCTAGCAAAAGAGTTCACGGCTCGGGCGGAAGAGCTTGGCGGAGAGGTTGTCGTACAGGAATGGTACGAGCCGGGTGCGACCGATTATCGAGGCCAGTTCAACCGGATCCGGGATGCCGGTCTCGCCCTCCACATGCCAAACATCCTCGAGACCGAGGTCGACTCCCTTATTCGTAATGGCATCCACGTAGAGCCGCCACCGCCCGTTCCCGTCGACCCGGACACAGTCCAGCAGGAGCCGGTCGAAACGGTGGACGGTCTTCTCGTCGGCGCATCGACATACGAGGACGTCCTGCTGATCACACCGCAGGTCGCCTCATCCCAGATCAATGCACAGCTCTTGGGAAGCGACGGCTGGAACTACCCTGAAGTCGTGCAGGATGGTGGCAGCTACGTGAACAACGCCATCTTCGTCGCCAAGTATAATGAGATGAGCGATCTCGAATCAGTTCAGGACTTCGTGAACCTGTATCGGGGCCGCTTCGGTCGCGATCAGGACACCGCATCAGCACTCGGTCACGACGCGATGCTCGCCGTCCTTGAAGCGATCGCCGCGGGTGGGACCGAGCGACCGACGCTTCAGGAGAAGCTCCAGACTCTGACCGACATCCCTGGCGCGACCGGACGGATCACCTTCCGCCCTGGCGACCGTGAGAACGCCTGGATGTATCTCCTCTCGATTCGTCGCGGCAGGATCCAGACGCTTAGCTTCGACGAAGTTCCCGAAGAAAAAGACCTCGAATAGTCTCTCGCCTCTTCGACACACTCTTCGCATAACAAAGAACCCGGTCACGCCCGGTGCGCTGCGTAAAAGAGATCCACAATCCTGCTTTCCATCCAATTGGTCAAGTCTCAACAAATCCTCTTCGAGTCCACCTACAGATGGGGCTCGGCACGTGCAGAATGGCCTTGCTGGCCATTCTGCACGTGTCTAAATTCCGAGGGAAACCTACGGAATTCTTTCCCTGTAGACCCATTCTCCCCGCCAGACAGGACGCATGGCGGTTTCTTTCCTTCATATTGCCGACACACATGTCGGGGTAGAGACGCATGGCCGGCTCGATCCGGCTACGGGCCTGAACACTCGAGTTCAGGACTTCACACGCTGTCTAGACTACGCCTTCGACATCGCGATCGATCGCTCGCTCGACTTCGTCGTACTGGCCGGGGACGCATACAAGACGTGTGACCCTTCAGCCACTCATCAGCGTGCGCTTGCGCGCTGTGTCCAACGCCTATCGTCCACTGGGATCCCTCTCGTCATCGTCGTCGGGAACCACGACGTACCGGTCGCCTTCGGCAAAGCCAATTCGGTCGACATCTTCAGGACTCTCGAATTGGAGGGTGTACACGTTGCGGACTCCGACTGTGTGATCGACATCCAGACCGCGTCCGGCCTCATCCAAATCGCCTGCCTGCCCTGGCTCCACCGAAGTCATCTTCTCGCCACAGAAGACTACAAGGATCTGAAGGAGCCGGAAATCCTGCAGCATCTTCAGCAACTCGGCAGCCGGATCATCGATGGACTCGCCGCTCAGATCGATCCGACACATCCCGCCATTCTTGCCGCACATGTCGCCGTCGCCGACGCAGTCCTCTCCGGGTCGGAACAGACGGCCGTCATCGGTCGGGATCCCGTGTTCCTCACGTCCACACTCGCCCAGTCTGCCTTCGACTACGTGGCACTCGGTCACATCCACCGACATCAGAACATGAACCCGGATGCCTCCCCTCCAGTCGTCTACTCGGGCAGTATCGATCGGCTCGACTTTGGCGAGGAGAAAGAGACCAAGGGGTTCTGCATCGTGTCGATCGAGCAAGATGAAACGGACGGCAAGAAGCATACGACCTATGAATTCGTGCCCACACCGTCACGTCACTTCAGTACCATCCGCGTAGACATCGACAATAGCACGGACCCAACGCGAACAATCGTCAACGCACTCGCCGACCACGATCTCAAAGACAAGATTATCCGGGTGATCTACCGCTCGACCGACCCGATCACTCTCGACTTCCCTAAGATTCGTCGTGCGACGGAGGATACTGCGCTCGTCGCGGGGATCTACCCCGACACTGAGCGCACCATCCGACAGCGAAGATCGACGGTCACACAGGAAATGGGTCTCAAAAAAGCGCTTGAGGCCTATATCGACAACACATCCCGACTCGCCTCCCTAAAGGAGGATATGGTTTCCCGGGCGCTTGCGCTCGAGGCAGAGGAGCTGACTGAATGATCCCTGTCTCGATCACACTCCGGAACTTTCTCAGCTACGGGGAAGACGCCCCCACACTCGACTTCTCCGACTTCCAGATCGCCTGTATCACGGGACGTAACGGCCACGGTAAGTCCGCCCTGTTCGACGCCATCACCTGGGCTCTTTGGGGCGAAGCGCGCAAAGCTAAATCGGACAGAAAGCCTGACGAGGGTCTCCTCAGAATAGGTGCCACCGACCTAAATGTCACCTTCGTCTTCGACCTTGATGGCCGCCGTTTCCGCATCAGTCGCTCCTTTCGGAAGACCGCGCGGTCGGGTGCCGGTTCTCTGGAACTCCAAGTTTTCGACGGCGACGGATACCGCACCCTGTCCGAGGCGGGATCAATCCGGAAGACACAGGCCCGAATCGATAAGCTCGTCCGCATTAGCTACGAGACCTTCGTCAACTCGGCGTTTATCCTGCAGGGACGCGTCGATGAGTTCACGCGTCGCTCTCCCTCCGAGAGGAAAGCCATCCTTGCCGAGATCCTCGAACTCTCACGCTACGACGCGCTCGCAACTCGTGCACGTGAGCACGCGAGAAAGGCGGAAGACGAAGCACTCAAAGAAAGAGAGAAGCTTTCACGGATCGATGAGGCAGCGGATGAACGACCCGATCTCCAGCGTCGTCTGTCCGAGGCCCGTGATGCAATGGTCTCCGCAGAGTCATCGATCTCCGATTCGGAGAAAGAGCTTGAGAAGAGCACGCAGAAGATGGCCCGGGTCAAGGCAAAGCTGTCGCAGAGGTCCACACTCAAGGCCGAACGTGAGGGGACATTGCTCAAGAAAGATGAGCTGACTGTCGAGCTGGAGATAGCAGTATCAACAGTAACGCGCTGTGAAGAGCGCCTCCTCTCGAAAGACCAGATCGAAGCAGAGGTCGAAGAGCTGAACCGTCTCCGTGATCAGGAGAACGCCTGGCGGCACAAGCAGACCGACTTACAGGCACTGGAGCTCGAGCGATCCAGATGTGAGACCGAAATTGAAGCGGCCCGGGTCAAAGTCGAATCCCGAAAGACCCACTGGTCAGGTGTCGTCTTGGACCTCACCAAACGGATCGCCGCCGCCGAAAACGCGCTCACCCGGAAGCCGGAGATCGATGCGCGTATCCGCGAACTAGCGGAGTTGAGGGAACGGGATCGGACGCTTCGCGAGCTCGGTGAAGAGCAGACACGACTCGAACAGGAGCATCGTAGTCTCGCGGAGGACTTCAACCGTCATCGCAGCAGCCTCCAGGTCGAGATCGAGACCTGTCAGGCAAAGCGTCGCGAGCTTCGGGGTCTTCTGGATCGCAGAACGGAACTCGAACGGGTCTTCAAAGATGCCCGGCAGCACCTCGACACCTTAGAAGCTCTGAAAGAGGAGATGGAACGAGTCAAGCGAGATGGCACCGACGCACAGCGTACCGAGGAACGTCTGAAGGAGCGGATGGAAGGACTCGGTCAACGTCAGCAACAGCTGGTCACTCAGATGACTCAACTAGCTGAGCGCGAGGAAGGCGACTGTCCGCTCTGTGGGTCCGACCTCGACCAGGATCATCGCACGGAGGTCCTTGAACAACTCCAGAAGGAACGGGAGCAGCTAGGTTTGGAGAAAAACGCGACTAAGACAAAACTGAGCGAGACGAAGACTCGCCGGGACGATTGCCGCTCGGCATACCAGAAGCTGCGAGACCAGGTCCATCCCCTAGCTGGGGCTTCACAAAATTTCGCACGAGCAGAGGCTGAGCTCTCTCAGGTAGCTCGTGTCGACGAAAATCTCGAGTCGATCGTCTTGAAAATCCAGAAGCTTGAAGACGAGGCAAAGGCCTTCGAGACCGAGAGCAAAACGGCTGGTAAACTGAAGAATATCAAGGAGGCATACGAACAGTTGACGGCTCAAACATCGAAGCACGATACAATCAGGTCTCAGATCGATCGACTCGCCCCGGCGAAAGTTGAACAGGCTCGTCTGCTGGAGCTTCAGACCCTACTGGAAGAAACCCGTGGCCGGCTTCCCGAAGCGACAGAGAAGCACGACGCAGCAGCCGACTGGCTCAAGCAGAAGCTCTACGCGCCCGAGGCACAGGAGCAGTTCAGTAAGATCTCAGAAAAGATCGCCGAGATCGAATATCACCCGGACACGCATCGGGGGCTGCTGGAGAAGATCGAATCTCTCGTTCCCTCAGAAGGAAAGCTGAAAGCCCTGAGCGACACGGATCGAGACCTCGCAGTGGCGAAGGCCACAGTCGAGTCCACCCGGACGCGGATCGAAGAAACCGAGGCTGCGACCAAGCAGACTGAGGAGGAGATCGCCAAGCTCGACGAGGCCGAACAGGCACATGGAGTTCTGGAATCGCAACTTGGCGATCTGACCAAGCGAGTCACAAACCAACGGTCGACGCGCGATCAGGCTTTGCGCTCCGTGGCTGCGCTCGAAAGAGACGAGCAGGCCAGCCTTGCCCTTGAGGACGCGCGCAAAAACACAACTGATGCCCTTCGGAGGGGCGAACGGGATGCCCAAGCCTACCGGGAGTTGGTCAAGGCGTTCGGGCGTGACGGCATACAGGCACTCCTGATCGATCAAGCGATTCCCGAGCTTCAGGACGAAGCGAACCGCATCCTATCGCGCCTGACCGCGAACGGAACACATATCACGCTCGAGTCTTTGAGCGAGCTCAAGAGCGGTGGCACAAAGGAGACTCTCGACATCCGGATCAGCGACGAACTCGGCGAGCGTCGGTACGAACTCTACTCTGGCGGCGAGGCGTTCCGTGTCGACTTTGCGATCCGGATCGCCCTGTCAAAACTACTGGCAAGACGTTCCGGCACACCGCTCCAGACTCTCGTCATCGATGAGGGGTTCGGGACGCAGGATGAGCAGGGCCTGATCCACCTGATCGAAGCCATCCAGACGATCAGCGACGAGTTCGAGAAAGTCCTGGTCATAACACACGTCGAGACGATCAAGAACGCCTTTCCTGTCCGGATCGAAGTCGTCAAGCACGCCGAGTCCGGATCCACCTTCAGCATCGCGAGCTAGCCCTGACGACCATACCCGATTCAACCGTCCCCCACGCGTGGATCCGCGTCGACCTGTCCGCCATTCAGAGCAACATCGCTGCGGTCGACGAATACGTCGGCGCAGAAGTGGACGTCATGGCTGTCGTCAAGGCGGACGCATACGGACACGGCCTTGAGAAGGCCGCTTCTGCAACGATCGAAGGAGGCGCGGCTTGTCTGGGCGTCGCAACGGTCGACGAAGGACTGCGACTGCGCGCAGCCGGTATCACCATCCCCGTCCTTGTCTTGGGCATCGCACTCCCCGAGGCTGCTCCGGACGTCGTAGCCGCCGATCTTTCACAGACCGTCAGCAGTCAAGAAAGTCTCAGGGTACTCGAGACCGCTGCGAAAGCATCCGGGAAGACAGTAGCCGTTCACCTCAAGATCGAGACCGGCATGGGGCGGATCGGCGTATACCCCGATGAGGTGTCCGAGCTAATCACCTACGTCGACGACAGCGAAACACTTCTGTTCGAAGGTCTCGCCACACACGTCGGATGGGGTCACAGCCAGACCGATCTGATCACCGAACAGGTCGCACAGTTCAACCAGATTCTCGCGGACCTCGAGGGAACGACCCCACCACCCCGCTGGCGCCACGCAGCAAACAGCCTTGTCACTCTGATCTCCCCGACGGCTCATCTAGACATGGTCCGCGTCGGCCTGCTAACGTACGGGATCTCACCCGCCCCATCGCTCGATCACGAGCTCGTATCCCACCTCACTCCCGCACTCTCGGTTCACGCTCGAATAACACATATCCGCACACTCCGACCTGGTCAGCCCGTCAGTTACGGCGGAACATCGCGTGTCGAAACGCTCACGGAAGCCGCAATCGTCCCGGTCGGATACGGTGACGGATATCCCCGGTTTCCGTCCAGCGACGGCTTCGTCCTGATCGACGGAAAGCCCAGTCCCATATTGGGATCCGTTTGCATGGACCAGCTCGTGATCGATGTCTCAGATCGAAAGGTTTCAGTCGGTGACGAGGTCGTGCTTCTCGGCACATCCGGTTCCACTCGCATCACAGCCCCGGACCTCGCCACGGCTGCAGGACGTATTCCCTACGAAATGGTGACCAGCCTCGGAGCCACCCGGCTCCCGTTCACCTACGTAACCTGACTCCGCGCACAGCAGATCTCCCGAAATTGGCTATATTCGAAGCACCTTCCTAGCGAGAGGAGTCTGTCTATGTTGTCGATCCGCAAAGCAACGCTGCTTCCTGTGCTTGCCCTGCTCGTCGGTATGGGCTGCGGTGACCGGATGCCAGATTCGGTCGGTCCGGCGCAGGACATCCTCGTTCTGGCGGACCTGAGTGAGTGGGAGAAGTACGAGCCCGTT
Source organism: Gemmatimonadota bacterium (assembly GCA_002714465.1). The sequence continues at coordinate 115,128 of PAXL01000017.1, forward strand.
GTCCGAGACATCTTCGAAAAAGAACTCCGCACGCCCCAGATCGAAAAGATCTTCTCCGTCCTTCACGGACGGGTCGAAGAGATCGAGATTCATAAGCATCTGAAACGGAAGAACGTCCTCGTGATCAGCCCGATCGACTCCCAGACACCAACAGGTGATTTCCTCCGGTCCATACTCAGCCCGGAGGTGGGTGAAGCCATCCGATCCGGTCAGTCGAACATCTCGTGGAAAAAAAACGTGTGGGCAAAAGAACAACTGCTGTTCGTCGCCACCGGCAACAGCGTCGAGGAAGTGATCAGCAACATACGTGGGGAATCAGATCGACTGTTTGCAGCCGCAGAACGTGCTCGCAACAAGCGGATCGCAAAGCTGGTATACAAATACGGCGAGCGGGAAGACGTGACCCGTCAGCTGGCCGACGAGTTCGGCTGGCAAGTTCGTGTACCCTTCGGCTACCGTATCCTAGACGCCAAACCGGACTCCGGGTTTGTTGCCCTAGTCAAGGAGCAGCCTAGCCGGTGGTGCTTTGTCTACTGGGAAGACGGCATTCCCGCCGACGCACTCACGGAGAACTGGGTTCTTGCAAAGCGTGACGAGATCACGCGGCGCTTCTTCGACCAGGACCGGATCGCTCCCGGTGAGGTCGAGGTCTTCCAGTCGGACTTTTCCGGAAAGCTCGCGATGGTGTTGCAGGGACTGTGGGAGAACGAGGCTAAGTGGACAGGAGGCCCGTTCAAAAGCTATGCCTTCGTTGATCTCCACCTCGATCGCTTCTTTTTTATCGATGTCGGTGTCTTCTCTCCGAACAAGCAGAAGGAACCGTATCTCCGGCAACTAGACCTAATGGCTAACACCTTCAAGACGGCAGGCGAACCACAAATCAACTGACAGGGCTCTGGAACGGGTGGACGAAGAATCGGAAGGGCCACGTGGAAAGTAGATCCAGAATCAGCGCCATTGAGAGCCCCTCAGGAAACGCACATTGACAGGGGTGATCGTCCTCCTCCCGCTCGTGGCGACGTTTATAGCCTTGCGTCTGGTGTTCCAGTGGTTGGACTCGTTCGCTTAACCCCTTATCAAGGGCATCCTTGGAGCGGAAGACGACATCCCAGGATTGGGTATCGCACTGACGCTCGTTTTTGTCTGGTTGGCGGGTGCAATCGGCAGCAACGTCGTCGGAAAAAGGCTGATTGGTCACGGGGATGATTTCATCTCGAACCTGCCCTTGATCGGTAGCATCTACAGCCCGGTCAAACAGTTCATCAACAACGTCGCTTCCGCGAAGCAGTCTCGGAGCTTCAAGCGTGTCGTCTTGGCCGAATACCCTGCAGACGACCGCCGGATTCTGGGTTTCGCCACGGGCGAGGTGCCGCTCCCGAACCGTCAGGCAGGGCGTGCCGTGTTCGTTCCCACATCGTCCAACCCGGCTACAGGATGGATGGTGATATTACCACTGTCTCGCGTCGTCGAAACCGAATTAACTTTGGAAGAAGCGGTGCGGTTGATCGTATCGGGCGGGATCGTGGTGCCAGAAAAACTCGGCAAGGCTTACACCGTCGAGCCTACGAACGAGGTGGACTTCCCAAGCCCAGACGAATCAGACGGTTCAAAGCCACAATCTCCGAGCACCCCTCGGTCCGAGCACGCTGGATCACACCTTCCATAACTTCTGGATCTAACATGATCGCCAAACGATCGAGACGGCGATCGGGTTCGGGATCCTGTTCAGGGTCTCTCCCATCACTCTGGTAGGCATAGCCGACCAGTATCAGCAACACTACAACGACCCCAAAAAGGAAGAAGAATGTGAGCACCTTGGCCTCCGCCGGATTCTTGACTTTGCACCCTCATAGGCATAATCATCGTAATGATACGAGCGATTAGGCAAGCTGTCTATTGTCAAGGGTTTACAATGATCTGATGGGTTGTTTGTTTCGCTGCGACAGTCGTTACGCTCTCGGCAAAGTATTACTTCACCACATCAGCCAAGCGGCTTCGTCAGTCCCTTCTTCTGGAACAGCGGGAAGCGCTCGTCCTGAAGGGTGAGTTGACCAACTTGAGACAGAACCAGCGGGGCCAGAGCAGGATTGTGAGGGAATCCGAGGTCAAGCGTCTCAAAAGCGTGATCGCTCAACTACAGGTCGAGATCTACTGACTCGAGGGCGAACTAACACATTGAAAATACCGATTACATGATGACACGTAAGGGGCCGCTCTGATCGGAGGAGCGGCCCCTTTGTGCTCTAGTTATCCTTGAAGGTCAGAGTATCCGAAACCGCCTTAATCACGGACGCTATACGACCCACATCCACCACATACTGAGCATCCAGGCCCTGCTTCCGAAGCTGCGCAGTGTGCGCATCGACACAAGTGCCGCAGGCATTCACAACGCTTGCCGAAAGACTGAACGTCTCGAAAAGGACGAGTCCGACACCTCCGTGCGACATCATCGCGTTCATCCGAAGCTTCGGCGGTAGCGCTTTTACCTCAGGGTCCTTCACCAGATCGGTGAACTTGTACCAGACATTATTCATGCTCATCAGAGCAGCAGCGCTTCTGCACCCGTCCAGCTGATCTTCTGTCAGGTGATCCTTTGCGGCTTCCAGGACAGCCTGACACACATTCTGGTTCTTCGACACCAACGCAGCAGCGTAAGCCGATCCCCACGCGGCAACCGGGTCGAGACTCGACGTCGTCACGACACCCAGGTTGGCCCGGAGATCCTTCGCGTAATCAGGGATTGCAGACTGGAGTGTCTCGATACTCACCTCGCTTCTATGCCTTGATTTCCGTACATAAAAAAGGCCGACATTATGTGTCGACCCAGACCCGACGAGCAACTGTTCGCTCTATTTGACATACCACCTGATGAACAGAAAGTCGATGAACAAAAGCAGGCAAAGGATCTCTACCGCAAGGAACAGATAGATCTCGATCTTCTCGCGCAGGCCTGGTTCCTCCTGTGTATCGTGCTTCTGCTCGTCCCGCGTCGCCTGTTTGCTCGTCACGATCCAATCTCCTTAGTTCGAAAATACAACAGCCCGGCTTACCATCAACCAGTGCCGTGGCTAAAAGTAGATCCTTTGATGCCTCAGGTCAAGGGGACCAACAGTTCGTACAAAGCGTTGTTAAACAATGAATAACTGGACAAAAAACTGGGCCCTTGTTATCATTCTCTGCGTTTCGAAATCGATTCCTTTCTGGAGACACTAGGGTGATCCTGAAACAGCTTTTCTGCACTTGTTTTGCGTGCCTTGTCTTAGCCGGACTCTACTCCGAAACAATTCAGGCCCAAACCGATGTCGCCACTCTGACTCCGGGAGACCGGATCGAGATAGTGCTCAAGGCAGGACGTACGGTCATCGGATCATTAATCAGGGACAGTCCGACACGGGTCGAGCTTCGCGTCGGCTCGGGCAAGGTCCGGATCTACAAGATCAACATCAAGACGATCAACGGTCGATCCCCCTTCGAGAAGACGAGACTTCCTGTTCGGGGCCCCGTGGAGGAAGTCGTTCCGGATGAGGTCCTGATCCCGGGCGGCGAGTATCGTATGGGGGACAGCCAGGGAAAGGACAGGCCGGTTCACAAGGTCCACGTCGACAGCTTCTACATCGATAAGTACGAGCTCACGAACGCAGAATACCGGGTATACCTAGAGCAGACAAGCAAGCCTGCGCCGAAATACTGGGAAAACGCGAAGTACAACGGAAGCGATCAGCCCGTTGTCGGTGTCACCTGGGAAGAGGCCATGAACTATTGCCAGTGGGCGGGCAAGAGGCTCCCCACAGAGGCAGAGTGGGAACTAGCGGCCAGGGGGCGCGACGGCACACTCTATCCTTGGGGAGACGTTCAGAGCCTACCAGCTACTAACACACGGGAGTCAAAAGAGGGACGCCCACAGCCCGTCGGATCATACGCCGCGGGAATCAGCAGCACTGGGCTTTATGACATGTCGGGCAACGTCTGGGAGTGGACCTACGACTGGTATGACAAGGACTACTACCAGGACTCGCCATACAGTAATCCCAGAGGTCCCGACTCGGGGAAAGAAAAGGTGATCCGAGGTGGTGGCTGGAACATCAGCATGGTCGACATGGCCTTCCGCAGGCCCGAGAAACCAAGTCAACGCTACTCCGCTCTGGGATTCCGCTGCGCCCGCTTGAAATAACGTTCGTTCCTCTAGGGCAAAGAGAAAGGCCGTCATCTTCGCAGATGACGGCCTTTCTCTTTGGCGGTAAGAGGTCTAGAGATTCCCGAACCCCTCGATCTCATCGAGAATGCTCGTCGGATCTTCACGAACCAGAAGCAGAATCGAACCGTGTGGCACGATCAGATACTGTGTGCCCTCAAATTTTATCTCCATCGCAGCCGTCTTCATGAACAGAGCGAAGTCGCCAAGCCGGACCTGCATCGGAAGATACCGGGGCTCGTTTTCGGTCGCCTTCCAAGGCTCGTCGACGTCCCGTGTCTCGGGAAGCGGAATTCCGGGCCCGCACTCGACTACACGTCCGCCCTGCACTTCCTCCTTCTCGACCACCGTCTGAGGCAGATACAGACCAACATCGGTCTTGTGCTCCATCTCCTCCTGCTTGATCAGGATGCGGTCCCCCACGACCACAACCTCTTTTTTACCGATTTTCATCCGGTGTTGCCTCCTGTTCGGGCTCTGATCTATTCCGGGCTCTTCGCACATCGGAAGCCGATATGATCCTGCATATTGGCTTCCGGCGCCCAGTGCCTTGCCGAGCACCTGACATCCGCCTTGTTTCCCGCATAGAACCCTCCGCGCACAGTCCGATACTGTCCACCCGGAGGACCTTCAGGATTATCCCTCGGCGCCGTCTTATAGTACTCGTCGTAATACCAGTCTTCACACCATTCCATAACATTCCCGCACATATCGTTCACCCCGTAAGGACTGACCCCTCCCGGAAACTGATCGATCGGTGTTGTACCGCCGTAGTCGTTGCTTGAGTTGGTGTTGTCCTTCCGAAACGCGTCACCCCAGCAGTAGGTCTGTCCTATCGTACCACGAGCAGCCTTCTCCCACTGCGCCTCCGTGGGCAAACACTTCCCAACCCAGTCACAGTAGGCCTTGGCGTCAGGCCAGCTAATGTTCGTCACCGGATGGTCGGCGGATCCGAGCTCATAGGTGCCGCTCGTCCAGTGCGGCGGCCGACGATGACCAACCACGTCTACGAACATCTTGTATTCCTGGTTCGTGACCGGAAATTTGTCCATCATGTAGGCGTTCATCAGGACGGTTCGCTGCGGCATCTCGTCGCGTGATGCATCATCATCCCCCATCAAGAACTCGCCCGCCGGAATCTCTACCATCTCCTTACGGTTCACCTGATCCTGCAGAGCCGCTCGCTGCTGGTTCAACGACGTCAGCTCCTCTTGGAGAGACTTGATCCGTCGTAGACTCTCCTCGGTGGCCTGCTCGGCTTCCTGGATTTGGCGCTCCACGGTCGATCGGCTGTTTTCCAGCTGCTCGACCGTTGGCTGAAGCAGCGCAGCCTGCTTCCTGAAAACGGCGAAGATCTGAAAGCAGAACGCGCCAAAACACAACATCAGGACGGGATACATCCAATCCATTGAGTGCCTCCGATACTTTCGGAAGGTAAATGCCTCGCGCTCAGGCGCCTCAAACTCGGTAAAAACTAGTGTTTTGACTAAGCTTAGTCAATCGTTACGTCCCGCAAAAGGGCTGCGCGCTAAACATCTGCCGCAAGCTTCTCCCAGCCCGCTGCCAGCAAATCCTGAATCGACGCCACGGTCTTCAAGTTTGCTTCTTCGGAAACCACGTTTGACGCTTCCAGATGCGAGCTCGTGTGGTCGTATAGCTCTTGAGCCTTGACCTCGCCAGACTGGCGGTCCTGCCACTCCGTATATCGGTGCGTGTCTGTACGCACGGTGTAGCCCATCACGCCCCCCCTGGGGTATTGGCTGATCGCTGCCCGCTTCCATACACGATCGGGTGTGTCGATCAAGGGAACCAGACTCTGGCCCTCGCAGTGATCGGGGACGGGAAGGTCGCAGAGCGCGCTCAGCGTGGGGTATATGTCAACAAACTCCGTCAGACCTGCCGCGCGACCACCCGATGTCCGCTCGGGTACTCTGACGATCATTGGTGCCCGAGTGTCGATCTCGAAGTTTGTGTGCTTGCACCAGCTGCCGTGCTCACCCAGCTTCCAGCCGTGATCGCCCCACAGAATGACGACGGTGTTCTCGTCAAGCCCCAGCCGCTTGAGCTCGGCGAGGACGCGTCCCACCTGAGCATCCATGTAGCTTACACAGGCGCAGTAGCCGTGGACAAGGGTCCGAGACGTGTCCTTGGTCAAAGGGCCGTCATCCGGGATGTTCGAGTAGCCACGCAGCTCCCCGAAGTTAGTCAGTGAATAGCGGGTCGCCCCCTCGGGTGCATCCGTCGTCTCGGGTCCCGGGAGTGCCTCTGGATCGTAGAGATCCCAGTATCTGGTAGGCGCGCTGAACGGCAGGTGAGGCTTGTGGAACCCGACGGCAAGGAAGAAAGACTCGTCTTTCAGCTCCTTGAGCGCCTGTATCGCTGCTTCCGCATCCTTGCCGTCATGATATGCGCCGTCGTCGACATCGGCGCTCTCGTACGCTGGCCCCAGCCCGCGCCGCGTCGATCCCATCTTGATCATCTCTTCGTCTGTTCGCTCGATCGTCGCGATCGCCTCGTCCGTTAGGTATCCTCTGCCCAGCCAGTCTCCCCTCGACTGATGCGGCTCGGTCGACCAGCCCTCGAGATCATCCTGAGGGTGGTGGTAGATTTTTCCGATCGAGCGCGTTGTGTATCCGTGGTTCTTGAAGTGCTGGGGCAGAGTCAGGACGTCGGGCATCACGGACCGAACGGGAGTCTGAAGATCATAGATCGTTGACGTGTCGGGACGACATCCCGTCAGGACGCTCGCCCGTGACGGTGCGCAGACCGACTGCTGGCAGTAGGCACGTTCGAACACGACTCCTTCCGAGGCCAGCTCATCGATGTGCGGAGAGTGTACGGCATCGACCCCGTAGCACCCGAGCTGGGGTCTAAGATCGTCAACAGCGATAAACAGCACATTGGGCATAGATCCTCGCTAATAAAGGCAATTAGATCACGTTCGGTCGGGTACGGAATGGGGAACAACCTGTTATCATCAATTGCTCCTTAACCTATTTCGGTTGGATTCGGAGAAACGCGGTCGGCTTTTGAAAGAGTGGGTTTGGCTCAGAATCTGATCATAGACGGATGATGCGGGTGATAGCGGCATTCTCAAGCGCATTTTGAGCACCGATGACCCCAAGGTTCAGAGCGTTAGGAAAAGCCAAGAGAGTTTCGACTTGATCTAGAACCAAGGCGTTGAACTTGGCCATTTTCGACATATTCTTGCCCAGAAAAGCTGGCTCAAGCTCATAATCAGAAGTGAAAAGAGTAAACCGGCCTTCAAGCTGATCGCGATGGCGGCCTTCGGTGCTCAAGATCACATCGATATCCGCGTTTTCGCGGAACGCCACGGACACGATCGTCCGAAAAGCCTTTCAGTCAGGAACACGTCCTCGACGTCGTGAGCGATACCCTCGCTTCCTGACCCTTCCAGCTGCACACTCTGCCAAAAACATTATCTCTCTTGGGCCAGAAAACGGTTTATCCACGCATCCAGCTCGCTCAGTTCGGCATCTTTGAGCTTTCCCAGACCTGCAGCACGGAACTCGGACACCGTCATCAGGTCGATCAGCTTCACCTTCACGGGTGTCGGTGTGGTAGGGGTTGGCGGCACAGTCGGCTCTGGCAATGGAGCAGCTACAGAAGTAGGAGCGGGGGGTGCAGTAACGACCGATGAAGGCGTAGCCAGTTTCTCCGCCTCACCCTCGATCTCCAGCTCCAATTCGATCTTGCCCCTCAGGAAGTCAGCCAGTTCCCGATCCTCCTTGACCGGTGCGAGCAGCACGACCTCCCGATCTTTGCCCTTTCGATCCACGAACGAGATTGTGAACCAGCCTCGGATGTCCCCCGCCTTCGCCAGCTGGCGCCCGATCCAGCTGCCCGTGTCGTGTACATACGGGTTTCCCCGACGTCTCTGTAGCTTGATGTGCTCGATCCCTGCGTAGGGAACGATCGTCAGCCACTGGTAGTTGTAATCCGTTCCTTCCACCCAGAGGGCGTCGGCCTTCCCTGCAAGACTGATCTTGTAGAGTGTAGGCTTCGAATCATTTGGGGCGAACCGCTTCTCATCGAACTCGTAGACCATATATTCCCGGAACGAGACATCCTGAGCCACAACACGCGTGGTCAACAGTGCGAGGGTGAGCAATCCCATCCGTAGTACTATCATCTATCCTCCAAGAGTGACTTGCCACTGGTAAGCGACCGCAAGATACGGCTCTCAAGATACCTCCGCGACCCGAAATACCGACCGTGACGCTTCACCCTATCCCCGCCCATTTCGCACGCATCCATTGACACTCGATGCCGCTAAACTCATATTCCCGAGGCACCGCAACGAGCCTAACCTCATTCTTGGATCGACCTCTCTACGACCACCATAACGACGATTGAATGAAGTCTATGATGCCCAAGCACATGACGTTGGCCTTAGGGTGCCTGATTATGGTCTGCTCCAACGTCAAGCTCATCGCGGTCACACCTAAGGGCCCGGAAAAATAGCCGAAGGGGTGACCGCGTCCACAAGTATTTGTGCAAGCTGGTTGATAAGGGTTCGCAAGAGTATTTGGAAGAACGAGTTTCGCCCTCCAACCAAGTCATCGCAGAACTCAAGACCTACTGATACATAGAAACCGCCCGCAACTGACATGATAATTCCCCTGATACTCTTGACGCTCGCCCTGATCGGCCTGGCCGATGCCATCTACCTGACCTTGGGGCATCTGTTCGATGCAGGTGCGTGCGCCGGTTCCTCGTGCGGCCGGGTTCTAGGTAGCCCTCATGCTCATTTGCTGGGCATCCCCGTCTCCGGCTTCGGTGTGGGTCTGTATGCGGGACTGCTGATCTCTGCGTGGCGGTCCCTTGACCCAACACTTCGCGAACAATCTGTCAGGTGGATTTCACTTCTTTCGCTGCTTGCCGCCTTACCCACTGTCTGGTTCCTAATACTTCAGGCCTTCGTCATCCGTGCCTGGTGCCCATTCTGCGTCCTCTCCGCCGTGATCAGCCTGACAACACTGGCAATCTCCCTGGCCTGGAGATACAGAACACGATCATTCAGGCCGTTTGTCGGCAACCTATTCGTCAGAGACGCAATCCCTGTCGCCGCGGTTCTGATCATACTACCTCTGTCCCTTTTGCCCATAGAAGCCGGACTAGCTCGATCTCCGTCTGAGTCGAGTCTTCCGGACGAAACCGTCGCGCGGATCGGAAACCGGCAGATCAGAGCTTCTGAAATAGACCGAGCGATACACCTAAAACTGTATCAGGCAAGGAACGGATACCGGCAGGAATGGCTGGACAGAGAGTTACTCGAAACCGCGGCAAAGGAGCTGGGTACTGACGTAAGGAGCTACGTACAGGCAGAGGTCTACGCAAATATTGACATTACGCAGGAGGAAATCGACAAGCGCTACGAGGAAATCAAGGATCGCGTGCCCCGCAACGTGCCTCGCGAGTCAGTCTTACGGAATGTCCGCAACGAAATCGCCAACCGAAAGAGCAAAACCGCACTTGATGCGCAAGTCGACAACCTGATGAGACGCTACGGGACGGTCTACCGCATCCCGGCCTCAGAACGATTTGTCGTCGACCCCAACCCCCGTGGAGGCCCCAATACAGGCAATCCGAATGCGCCCGTTACAATCATCGAATTTTCCGACCTCGAGTGCCGACACTGCGCCAAGGCACACTTTCATCTGAAGGAACTCCTAGGCAAGCGAAGCGGAGAGATCAGGCTCATCTTCCGTCATCTCCCTCTGGACATGCACCCCAACGCCCGGGAAGCCGCCGAGATTGCCGCTTGTGCGGATGAACAGAATATGTTCTGGCCGCTCGTCGACATTCTGTTCTCGGAAACAGATCCTCTCACTACGGATCGGGTGATGGGATTCGCCGACGGTGCAGGACTGGATACCTCGAAACTAGAGGCCTGTATCGACACCGGCAAGGGTCGAGAGATCGTGGAAGCGGACATCGCCGAGGCGGACGCACTGGGTCTGTCCTCCACGCCAAGCTTCTTCGTTAACGGCCACTACGTTGGTTCGCTCCCGAAAGCTGGGCTGGAACCGGTGATCCAGTCCGAGTTGCGTTCTTCGGGCATTTTGACGACTCAGCCTCATTAGAGCCCGAAGCCGAACCCCATGTCAAAACATAGACGGCCGTCATTTTAGACAAGCTTTAGGAATTAGATCCTACACCTCGCTTGGGAAAATCGAACACTTTGCTGGCCGCAGAGGGTGTGACTCGCCCGATGACCACATCATCACATCCGTTGAACGATGCGAACTTGAAGAGCTTCTCCTTCAGCAGGGTACAGACTTCTGCATAACCGCTAAAATAATCCTCGAACCAGAAATTCCTGACGAGCAGTCGTCTCGACGATCTGTCAGCTTTCGCATCCAGGCGTCCGATCAAACTGTCCTTCCAAAGAAGAGGCAACGTAAAGTAGCCAAACTCTCGCTTCTCTTCGGGGTAGTAACACTCCAACCGATACCGGAAGTCGAAGAGCCTTTCGAGCCAGTTCCTTCGGATCACCAATCCGTCGAAAGGTGACAGGATGTGAATAGCGTCCCTGACGCGGCTGTTGGCGGAAGACTCCCATGCCTCGGTGAGCGCGTAGTAGGGCAGGTCGTCCGGGTCCCCCTTCAAACGTAACGCAACGACATCGCCATCAGCGACAAGTCCCTCGATGCCTCCCTGGATTCGTTCGCCATCGGCGGTCCGCTTGTGAGTCAGGTCAGATATGCGCATCAGCCCGAGCCGCCTCAAGGAGCTCGTGATGTGGAATCGGATTTGATCCTCGGGCGTCGGTTCCTCACACACTACGTGGTTGGGAAGAATGCGTTCGGTCAGATCATAGGCTCGTTGAAAGTTCTTCCGCTCCGTCACCATCAGGTCCCCGATATCAAGAAGCCATTCGAGCGCCCGCTTTGCAGGCTTCCAGTCCCACCAACTGCCCCGCTTTTTACGTGTATCCTCGAAATCCGATGATGTGAGCGAACCTTCTTCCCGGATACGTCCGAACACGTGGTCCACTACCTTGCGGTTCTTTTTACGCCAGGCGATAAAACGCTCTGACTTGCGCAGCCGGTTCATCCGAGGCACATAGTAGCGGTAGTCGCGAATCGGGACGTAGGAGGCGGCGTGCGTCCAATACTCGAAAACCAAGCGATCACGTGCGAGTAACCTGTCCAAGAAGTCTTCCCTATAGCCGGGCTGTCGTGTCCAGAATACGTGATGGTGCGCCCTAGCAATCACCGAAATCGTATCGATTTGGACGTAACCAAGATGCTCAATTGTCTTGAGAGCCGATCGTGCAGAAGGTCCTGCCGGCGCACCTGCCACCAGCTGTGCACGGAGCGCAAGTCGCCTGGCTGCCTTAAGGCTTATGTCGTATGTGGTCATATGATCTGTTTGATCTCCGCTGAATAGCGCGACCAAAGTAACGCATTGTTCCGAGAGGTCAATCGATCGACAAGGACAGTGCTGTCATGACAAGCCCGGTCCTGCTATAATAGCCTGACAATCGGACAATTGGTATGCTGAGCGGGAGGACAGATGGACTTCGACGAGGAATTCGAACAGAGACTGATAGCGTTTTTCGGGGATGGAGCCTCGTGCGAAGGGCCGTTGGCGCATTGTGGGTCGGGGCGACGGCTTCATGGGATTGACCTTCGCAAAAAGCTCACACCGAAGCAGGTCGAGTGCTTGGTGGATGCACTCGCCCATTACGGCGTTGTCAACATCCCCGGACAGGAACTGGAAAGCTTCTCGCTGGCACATTTCGAGCGCTTCGCCAACCATTTCGGCGCTCCAGTACCTCACCCCAACAACTTCATGCGCGGTGGTAAGCTCGCGCAATCCGATGGGTCGTCCGACGGGCCGATTGATTGGGTTCCGTTCGAGCGTCGTAGGGTGGCGGCTGTCAATGCCGCTTTCCCGGGAGAGCTCGAATGTCTTCCGCACGAATCGCCGACCGTTCTGGTCGTCTCTAACTTTAGGGGTAAGGTGGCCGAAACCACCGACGAAAGCTACTTCATCGACAAAAACCGTTTGCAGGTTCAGACGAGCGAACACGAGCCAATCAAGGTGAGTCAGGGCGGCTCTTGGCATACGGACATCGAGTATGAGCCTCTCCCGATCTACGTGTCGATGTTCTTGGTACACCGTTCTCCGACCGCCCGTAACGAGCATGGAACTTGGGTGGAGAACCCTAGAGACGAGACCGCGCATCCCTACTACGATGACTCGGACCCCGATTTGATACGCTTGCGGAAGCGTCTGCCGCTGAACGGGGAGACAGCCTTTGCGGACACGGCAGCGGCTTTCGCTGCGCTCCCGGATGTGGAGAAAGCTTCTCTCGAACAAGTGAAATTGAGACGACGTCTTAATGAGGGAGACGAAGGCTGGCTTGCACCGCTCGTCAGAACGAACCCGATATCCGGTGTAAAGTCGCTGCACAGCCCTATCTGGGCGTCGAGACCTCGCGTCCGTCCTGCAGTCGATGTAGACGGGATGTCGGCAAATGAGTCTCGTGAATTCCTAGATCGACTTGAGGCCCATTGTCTGCAGCCCGAATTTCGATACGACCACCTGCACATTCCTGGCGACGTGACGATCTGGGACAATTACATGACCCTCCATAACTCGCCGCCCCTCAAATCGAACATCAACTCTATCGACGACGCCCGACTGCTATACCGGCTCAGCTGCAAGGGTGAGCCGGCACTGATTCTGCCGCGAAATGACTCTCAGGATTGGCTAAATGCGCACATCACGGGCAGTTACACCACGTCGGACGAAATACTGAATTTTTGATTGATACTGTTGAACCAGCACGAATACAAAAGGCCCTGAGAACCGACAAGATCTCAGGGCCTTCATACTGATCGTCGACTCGTCTCTAAACCGAGTCCAGTATGGCGTTGAGCGTCGAGCTCGGCCGCATAGCCGCACTCATCTTGGCGGCGTCCGGTCTGTAGTATCCACCGATATCGACCGGGCTCCCTTGGGCCTCGATCAGTTCCTCGTTGATTTTGCCCTCGTTCTCAGTGAGTGCATCCGCGACCTTCCCGAATCGCTCTTTCAGGGCCTTGTCTTCCGATTGTGAAGCCAACGCCTCCGCCCAGTAGAGGGCTAGGTAGAAGTGGCTTCCTCGGTTATCCAGCTCGTTCACCACCCGTGAGGGCGATTTTCTCTCATCCAGGAACTTCGCCGTCGCTGTGTTGAGCGCCCTGGCAAGCAGCTGAGCCGCCTTGTTCTCAGTCTTGTATCCAAGATCTTCCAGCGAAACCGCTAGGGCCAGGAACTCTCCAAGGGAATCCCAGCGAAGGTGTCCCTCTTCCACGAACTGCTGGACGTGCTTTGGCGCCGATCCACCAGCCCCGGTTTCGAACAGGCTTCCACCAGCCAGGAGGGGAACGATCGACAGCATCTTTGCGCTCGTCCCGAGCTCGAGAATAGGAAACAGATCCGTCAGGTAGTCACGCAGCACGTTCCCCGTCACGGAGATGGTGTCCTTGCCGTCTCGGGCACGCTGCAGCGTCAGACGCATCGCGTCGACCGGCGCCAGAATCTGGATATCTAAACCGTTCGTGTCGTGGTCTCTTAGGTAGGTGTTGACCTTCTGAATCAGGTTTGCGTCGTGGGGCCGCTTCTCATCAAGCCAAAAGATCGCCGTGGCACCGGTCAGCCGAGCTCGGGTCACCCCCAGCTTGACCCAGTCCCGGATCGGCAAGTCGCGTGTCTGGCACATCCGCCAGATGTCTCCCTCTTCGACCTCGTGCTCCAGCAGAACGGCGCCAGAGCAGTCGACGACTCGCACCTGCCCGTTTCCGGGCAACTCGAATGTCTTGTCGTGAGAACCATACTCTTCGGCCTTCTGTGCCATTAGGCCTACGTTCGGGACATTCCCCATCGTCGTGACATCGAACTTTCCGTGTTTCTTGTGGAAGTCGATCACCTCCTGATAGATCCGAGCGTAAGATCGATCTGGAATTGTGAACTTGGTGTCCTTCTGCTTACCATCGGGTCCCCACATCTGACCAGAATCGCGGATGGCTACAGGCATCGAGGCATCGATTATCACGTCACTTGGCACGTGAAGGTTCGTGATGCCCCTATCCGAGTTCACCATTGCCAGATCAGGCCCGGACGCATAACACGCCTCGATGTCCGCCTTGATAGCGGCCTGCTGATCTTCCGGCAGACTTTGGATCTTGGCATAAAGTTCGCCCACACCGTTGTTGGGGTTGACCCCAAGCTCGTCGAAAACTTCAGCGTGCTTGTCAAACGCGGCCTTGTAGTAGGCACGAACAGCGTGCCCGAACAGGATCGGATCGGAGACCTTCATCATGGTCGCCTTCAAATGCAGAGAGAACAGTACGCCCTGATCTGCTGCATTTCTGACCTGTGCCTCGTAGAAATCCCGCAAAGCTTTGGAACTCATCACGCTCGCATCGATGACCTCCCCAGCCTGCACATCAGTCGAGTCCTTCAACACCATCGTGTTTCCTGACGCGTCGACGAACTCGATCGTAAACCGATCATCGTTCTCGAGGACGACCGATTTCTCCCTCGAGTAGAAATCACCTTCGTTCATATGGGCGACATGCGACTTCGAATCGCCAGACCAGTCCCCCATCGGATGCGGATTTTTCTGTGCATACGACTTGACCGGTGCAGCCACCCTTCGATCCGAGTTCCCTTCCCTCAGCACCGGATTCACTGCACTCCCGAGAACCTTCGCATACCGCGCCTGGACTTCCCGCTCTTCTTCAGACGATGGCTCGACCGGGTAGTCCGGAATCTGGTAACCGTTGTCCTGGAGCTCCTTGATCGTAGCCGTCAGCTGAGGGATGGAGGCCGAGATGTTCGGCAGCTTGACGATGTTGGCCTCGGGTGTCTTCGCCAGCTCCCCCAGTTCCGCTAAGGCATCGCCGATCCTCTGTTCATCCGTCAACTTCTCTGGAAAGTTTGCGATGATCCGACCGGACAGTGATATATCCCGGGTTTCGATGCCGATCCCGGCCGCCTCGGTAAACGCCTTGATGATCGGGAGAAGCGAATAGGTCGCCAGTGCGGGCGCTTCGTCAGTTTCGGTATAGATGATCTTCGATTTCGCTGCCATTCTATCTTCCTGGTGTTCGTGAGGTCGTTTCGGAAGTCCTAAAGAAAGCTTTTTGAGCCAACTCTGTCCAGTAGCCTATTCGCTTTGTCACCGATTCCAAGCGCCCAAAGTGCCTGTTTACCCATGAAACCCATCGAGTCTGCCCGGATTGGTGGATTTAGGTGTCAAGTAGAGAAAAATATCAGCGTTGTGATAAGGCGAGGGCTCGTTGAGCCTGCGGCACGTTTACCTTCCACTGAAGGATGTGAACCTCCGATATGATGTCGGAGTTCTTGGGAACTTGGTCGGCGAGATAATCCAGGAGCAGGCGGGCAAGGCGGTATTCGAACACGTCGAAACGACAACACGAGCCGCGGTCCACAGACGCGAAGGCGATCGGTCCGGCAAGAAGACCTACGCGATCCTCATCGGAACCGTCCACGGGATTTCTCAGGGCATCCAGAACACANACTGATCAGCGATCGACGAGTCGCATGATCGCATCACGTTGAGCCACTTGCCCTGACACCTGATCCCTCACCACGACAGTAACGCGATTGTATCCTGGCTTCAGCTCCTTCGTATCAATCTCGAGATACACGGGCTCATCGACGGTCGCGCCGGTCGCGTCGTATCCGATCGACACAAGAGGCTCACGATCCGACACGGCTCTTCGGAACATCGTTCCGATCGCACCGAAGACCCCCGTGCCCTTCCGGATCTGCTGATCCACCGTGTAAGTAACCNGATACAGCGTCTGCCCGAACGCGTCACGCGTCAGCCCATACACCTCGTAGTAGATGTTGAACGGCCTGCCCTTGGCATAGCTCCGCGAAGGGAGAGGGATGACCCACACATCCATTTTCGGATCCAGACCGTCGATGTGCTTCCGGAACCTCGGATCGGTCGGTGAGGCCGAGACAGACCAAGCAAGGTTCAGATCGCTAATAGCGAGTGAATCGGGTATCTCGGGTATCTGGATGTCCTGCGAGTAGATCCCCCACTTGCCAGAAGCCCTGTCGAGCACTTCCACGTTCAACCTGTAATTCCCTGCCGGCACATCCAGCGAAGCCTGTTCAACCAGTGTCCTGTCCGGTCGGCCCTCCGGCGCCTCGTATCCCCCCACATCGTTCTTGCGAAAGGCCTGATCTTCCGGCCCTCCCCTGAGAGTCAATGTCCGCTCCACGGCGTGAATCGTGCGCCCGTCCTTGAGTTTCGCCCTCTCTAAATGTTCCGTCGGCACCCCGAAATACACCTCCAGGCGCGTCCGTCCCATAGTTCCTCGGAACGTCGCCACGTCGTAATAAAACTCGAGCGGGGCAAACCCGAACGGAAAGTCGTAGTGCTGAGGCTCCTCAGACGCCAGAGCGTCATAGACCTTGCCCGGATGATGCTCGACGAGTCTCGCCAGCACGCGTGACGGCACATTCGCTCCGCTTGGTGGCTGCGGGAACGAGAAGTTTCCGTTCAGTGCGATGTCGACGAACACGAACTCCACACCACCGCCGATCCTCGAGTAGATCCACGACTCCCATTTGGTATCGCCCACTCCGATCAGCGGATAAACCGGCTCTGTCAGAGGCGCGTCCAGCGCGACCTTCGGATCGCGTCTTTCAACAAACCAGGAATCGACACTTTGATCACGGCTCGAACCTGAGGGTGGGTTGATCCCGATCTCATTGTAGAGACGCTCTCTGACCAGCTCGGCAGCACCCGTCGGGGGTAGGTTGGGGAATCCGGATTTCGACCGATAATCCGGCTCACCATACCGGACATACACGTCGCCTCGCTTGTCNAACGGCTTGTTGCCTCTGGAGTAGTTCCGGATCGAGTACCAGACACGTCGGTAGTGCTCGGCTCGAGCCCCATTCCCGCTCAGGCCGGAGGAAGCATCTCGATCTTGCCAGAACCGGATCAGAAACGCCTCCCGTTCTGTCGCGTCCGTCAGGGCGGCAAAGGAAGACACCTTCTCATCCACTGCAACACGAGACAGATCGTCGTAGACGGATCGGGTCTCTTCAAGAGCTCCCGTCAGATAGCGCCGCCAGTGGTCCATAGCCGTGTTGACCTGACCGGCCGCGGCTTCCGCCTGACCAATTGCTGGGAGAAACCCTGTCTCCTGAGGAAACCGCTCAAGCAGGATCGACGACACGTTCCGAATCTCACGGACCATCGCGCGATCCGCCAGACTTTCCATCCAGAGCACATACCCTGCGGGGTCTTTCGTCTCACGCTCGATATACGCCGCAAGCAGCTGGTCGACTTCGGGGCCCGCATCCAAACCTTCCGTATCTACAAGGAAATTTGCCAGCTCGATGTATCCTTCTGGCCGCTCCGGCGCCATCTTGATAGCCTTGCGGTAGGCACCCTTGGTATCCCGATCGCGCAAATAAGCGTGGAGCCTCGCGATATTCAGCTGGGCCTCCACGAACTTCTTGTCAGCCCCAAGTGATTGCCTGTAATACTTGAACGCCTGACGATAGTGATTACGACCTTTCGCGACCATCACCTTCCCGAGCCCGTTCATTCCTTGCGCCTTCGCACCCAGCTTGACCGCTCGATTAAACGCCGCCGCCGCCGAATCAGCCTCGCCNCGTTCGATCTGATCGTATCCAAGCTGAATCACCGAGGNCGCCTCACCCTCTTGGCAGTATGCGCCCGAGATCACCCCACCCATCAGTAGGCCAGCCAGACTTGCAGCCCATATAGCTTGCCTGATCGTCATGTCAGCCTTTCCATTCAACTTCAATTGTTCACGCTCCTCCTCTCCCTGCAACCCACCCACTCGACCAAGCCCACTGGAAATTGAAACCACCGAGGTCCCCATGAACATCCAGCAGTTCTCCTGCCAGACAAAGCCCAGGCACGATCTTTGATTCCATCGTAACGGGGTCAACTTCACCCGTCACCACACCACCCACCATGACCTCGGCCTCCGCAAGCGGACGTGATTTAAGCACCTGGACCTTCCAGCCGGTCAACCCCTCTGCGATTCTGCGACCAACNTCTGTGGTGATACTCGCAGCCGGCAGATCTGGNTTCACTCCGACCAGCGGAAGGAGTACAGGCGGAATCTTGTCAGGCAGTAAGCCTGTGAAACTGAAGGCCGTCGTTCTGTGCGGATGTCGATTCCAGCGCTCCCTGAGCTTCNATTCNAGAGACTCTGCATCCAGCCCGGGGAAGAAGTTGATCCGCACGCAAACCTCGTGATCGTCGAGGTATGGCGTAACCGCTTCACTGAGGTTGAAGATCACCAAACCGGACAAGCCGTAGTANCGGAACAGGATCTCCCATTCGTCCTGCTTGACGACCTTCCCGTCCACGATAGCTTCGGCCGACACCATCGCACGCACGCCCTGAAGCTTGTGCAACGCGCTCCGCTCCGTCTCCAAAGGACCCAGACCCGGATACAGCAGCGTTCGCTCGTGCCCGAGCGCGCATACCATCCGAATTCCGTCGTCGCTCCCACCGATCGATGGCGCAGAAGTGCCGCCCGTCGTCATCACCACCCGATCTCCGCTGAACTCGCGCCCGTCCNTGGTCGATATCGTAAANCCTTCACCACGAGTGAGATCCGTCGCGTCTGCCGATTCCACGATCTCGATCCCGGCTCGGACGGCTCGATCTTCCAGCAGTCTGACCACACTCGTCGCCTGATTCGACGCNGGNAACACACGACCCCGTCTCTCGACTCGCGTATCGATCCCCAGATCGTGGAAGAATGCNAGCGTATCGTCGACCGTAAACGCGTCNAGNACGTNCTTTGCGAANNCNGGGTTGCTACCGTGGAAGTGCGCTNGGTCNGGATCGGTATTCATCAGGTTGCACCGTCCGTTCCCGCTGATCAGGATCTTCCGACCGAGGCGGTCGTTCTTCTCGAGCAGCGTTACCTTGTCACCACGGTCAGCCGCAGAGATCGCTGCCATCAGACCAGCAGCACCGCCGCCAACAACAAGGGTATTACAGGGCATAGAGATCGTATAGGTAGGGGGTCAGGAGTGATGTGCCAAGAGCCAGGCTGAAGGCCGGAAGCCGGAAAATCAAGAACAACCTGAATTAATCAGAACCAAGACAAATAAATATCCCGATGGACACTTTGGGAAGGTCTCAGCTGCCCGACTATGCTAAGGAGCAATGGGCGAAAGATACAACTAAAGAGGATCCGTTTCGCACTAACACAGAAATTGCCAAAACACACCACTAAAAAGGAACTGTTACTCCATAGTAATTCTGATTCTCAGTTCTGGACGTGGATACGTAGATGGAGACAGGTCACTCTATGAATTGAACGACTTCCATTTTAATATCTGCTGTTACGTCGTCATCCTTCACAGGACCTGATCCTTCAAGGTTCGATACAACACCACCATCGCCCAGGTATCCATCTCGCAGTAGTTCTTCAGGGCTTCCATCTGGGCTTTAGCATCGCCTGAATACCTATCCTCTGCCAGTGCCAACCAAGTTTCACTTGCAGTTTTCCCCTCCTGGATCTCAAGGTCATCGTAGCTGAGGTCAGTCATGGCAGGGAGTACTGATTTGATGCTGGCAGAACCATTCATTTCGGGCTTATAACACCAATGATTCTGGAAAGGTACAATCAGGTCTACAACACGTTCATTTAATGCTAGAAGCGCTCTACTATATCCAGGAAACGCATTAGCCAGTTCACTGATCCTTCCAGTCTCAAAACTCATGAAGTAAGTCACGATCGAGCCCTCGGTTCCTAGGTCTGCAAGCATTTGAGTGACCAAGGCTGGTCGTGGATCACCAGCTGAAGGGTCGGCTAAAAACTCGTGATGTTCAACTTCACCATCTGGTTCAAGTAGGATATGTAGACTGTATTGAAAGGGGAGTTGCTCGTAGGGTCTCGAACCATCGTAGATGGGCACGGACGGTTGGACAGTTTCGAAGTCAAAGAAATACAGCGGAAACTCCCACGATTCGAAGAATTCCTTGATGGACTCCGGGTCGAAGCGCTCCTTGTTCTCTTGTACGCCCTCGACCTGATTCCACTGTTTATCAGTCAGCGAATAATCGATAGGCATATCCTG
>PAXL01000004.1 GCA_002714465.1 Gemmatimonadota bacterium
AAGCCGTGGTCAGCTGCGTGGTCCTTCAGGTCGGCGACGAAGCCTGCGATGTCGACAACAGCCACGGGGATCCTTCCTGGTCTCTCGGTCTCGGGCCCTTAGTCTCGAACTCGGGCTCAGGGCGCATACGGGTGGGCGTGAGCACAGCGTAGGGCCGGGCCGAGGGGCAGGCCACGGGGGTTTGGCAAACTGGGATGGTGCAAAACAGTCCGCCTGACCACAACGCTTCCGACGACGAGGCTGAGCCGCTCGATCCGACGATGGTGTTGAGCGCGCTACACGATGCGGCTGACGCCGTGGTGGCCGTTCTCGCAGAACACGACGACTGGGGCCTGTCCGGCCGACGGGACGGCCAGTACGCCAGCGATATGGCAGCCGACGAGGCGGTCCACGGCTTGCTGGACCCTCTCGGCTACGGGGTGCTCAGTGAGGAGTCGGGCCTCCGGGACCCCGACCTGGTCGGTATGCCGGTCATCGTGGTGGACCCGCTGGACGGGTCCACCAACGCGTCCCGGGGTCTTCCGTGGTTCGCCACGAGCCTCTGTGCGGTGGACTCCGCTGGGCCGCTGGCTGCAGTCGTACTCGATCTGGTCTCGGGGATGCGTTATGACGCCATACGCGGCTGGGGTGCTCGGCGCGACGGTGAACCGATCCGACGGACGACAGCACCGCCGCTGGATGAGGCAATCATCGGGCTGTCGGGTCTACCCCCACGGCATCTCGGATGGGGACAGTTCCGGGCCATGGGAGCAGCCGCCCTCGACCTGTGTGCGGTGGCTGACGGTCGGCTCGACGGCTACCTGGACTGTTCGGTGGACGCCCATGGGGTGTGGGATTACATGGGGGCACTTCTGGTGTGCTCGGAGTCCGGGGTGGAAGTGGTCGATGCCCATGGACGCGACATGTGCGTCTTAGATTCCTCAGCTCGCCGGACACCGGTGGCCGGCGCTGGCCCGGTTCTGACCGAGGCCCTCATAAAGGCCCGTCGAGACTTCTGAAGGCGTCTGGTGGATAGGTTGCCCATCCCGGGCGCGTAGCTCAGCTGGCTAGAGCACCTCCCTTACAAGGAGGGGGTCGGGGGTTCAAGTCCCTCCGCGCCCACCAGGTAGGCATAAGTCTTGACCAGGCGTGCTTGTCTATTGTCAAGTGGTCACAGGTTCTGCCCGGGTTTGAGCGGAACTTGACGCCTGACCTCGACGGCGTGTAGCCGAAAGCCACCAAGGACTGCTGCCATGAATGTCGGTTTGATACCAGCGAAGTGGGCAGACCAAAAGCCCGATAGCGAAGCCATCGTGGATTCGACGACAGAGCGACGAATCACCTTCGCGGAACTCGACTTTGGTGTACGCAAGCTAGCGAATGCGCTAATTGGCCTTGGGCTGCAGAAGGGGGACCGGGTTGGAATTCTCAGCATGAACAGCATCGAGTACTGCACGCTCTACTTCGCATGTGGTCGTGTGGGACTAATTGCGCAGCCCGTGAACTGGCGGCTGTCCCCGCCTGAGTTGCAAAAGATCATCGACAATGGCAGGCCTCGGGTATTCATCACACAGGGCCAGTACGCAGACGTCAGCAGAGAAATCGCGGAAGTAGTCGACTGCATAGAGCATTGGTTCCAGTACGGCGACGGCGGCGACGGTAGCTACGAGAGGCTTGTCGAAGGGGCCGCTGACGAAGAACCGCCTGATGCCAACAGCATTGGAGGTGAGGACCCGCTTCTAATTCTTTACACAGGTGGGACTACCGGAGAGTCCAAGGGGGCCCTCCACAGCCACGAAAGCGTCGAAGCGATGATGCTGAACCAGACGGTGGCTGAGCGCATCGTGCCTAGCGACGTGTACCTACTCACTGGACAGATGTTTCACATACCGGTTGTCTTAGCAATCAACTATCTGGCCCACGGTTGCACTCTGGTGCTGATGAACTTTGACGCCGAATTGGCGCTGGAATTGATAGCAAGAGAACGGGTGTCAGCCTTCTTGGGGGTCACCACGATGCTCAACTGGATGATGGCCGTACCCGGCTTCGACGACTATGACCTCTCGAGCCTGCGCAATATTCAGTATGGGGGTGGCCCGATGCCCTCGCGGGTCATCGAGGAAGCACTGGACAAGTTTCCCTGCACCTTGATCCAAGGCTATGGACAGACCGAGGGCGCTGGTATGACGTTCCTCTCGCAGGAGGATCATCTTCGAGCTGTCAGAGACGGCTACCACCCTGAACGGCTCAAGTCTTGTGGCCAGGAGGGACCCCTTACCTCTTTGAGGATCGTTGATGACGAGGGAGTGGACGTTCCCGTTGACGGGAAAACAACGGGNNAAATAATTGTTAAGTCGAAGGCCAACATGCTTGGGTATTTCGGGAATCCAGAACTGACCGCAGAGACGATTCGCGACGGGTGGATGTGGACAGGNGATGTTGCTGCGATGGATGTAGAGCGCTACGTCTACATCGTNGACCGGGCGAAGGACATGATCATTTCTGGGGGNGAGAACATCTACTCGGCGCAGGTTGAGGAAGCCATCGGCAGACATCCGGCCGTCCTCGAGTCGGCCGTCATAGGAATACCTGATGATCAGTGGGGCGAATCGGTCAAGGCCTACGTCGTGCTGAAGCCTGGTGCAGTCGCCACCGAAGAAGAGGTCATTGCAACAGCAAAGGCTGGCCTTGCCTCCTACCAGAAGCCACGGTTAGTGGAGTTCATCGATGAGTTGCCAAAGGCGCCAACCGGAAAGATCCTCAAACGGGTGTTGCGTGACCCCCACTGGNTTGGAANAGATAGGGGAGTCTGACGAGTGTCCCGTNANGAGTGTTGCGNCAAGTTTTGGCACGNCTGCTCTAGTNCAAGACNTCGCAGCAGAGGCTCGTTGCCGCAGGAANCATGAGTTTCTCTTNCCGCCANNTGNATAGGTNCCTGTAGGTGTTCAGAGTGCCTTCAGNTCTGCNTGTAGTTCATTCATTGCNTNAAAGCTGAAGCGTGCAAGATCTGGATCACCNAGGCCAGTGATGTTCCACATCACTAAGTGGCGCAGGCCGGCGGCGTGGTAACTGGCGATTTCCTCAACGAGTTGTTCGACTGTTCCAGCGAACGCGTAGTGAGCGGAAACCTTCGGTGGGATCGCTTCAATGATTCGATCGACCTCGTGACGGGGGATGCGGCTCGGAATGAAGTCATGAAACCCGGCGTCTCCCCCGAGGGGTGGGGCAACGCCAAGACTCTCGAATACCCAGTTGGGCATGAGAATGCAGAGCATTCNGATCATCTCCGAGGCGAGAAGCCGGTTCACTGATTCCTCATCGGGGCCGACCAACAAGTAGCCGAGCATCCCAGGAACAAAATGGTCCAAATTCCGCCCTACTTCCCTAGCCCCAGTGTGGATTCGTTCAAGGGAGTCGCGGTATGCNTCGGGCGACATCTTCGTNGGGAGCCAACCGTCGGCGTACTGGCCGGTTAGTGAGAGCATTCGAGGACCGTGGGCTGCTAGCCAGATCTCGGGATGGCGATCGCCATATGGGTCAAGGCCCATCACCGCGTCTTGGAGTCGAAAGTGTCTGCCTTCGAAGTCAACCTTTTCGTTTCCAGCGTTCATCAAGAGCCGAATGACTTCTAGGCCTTCAGCGAGTTTGGCTACCGGCTTNGCCCATTCGATGCCATAGGGCTCAATGTTGAGTTGTTCTCCAGAACCAAGTCCCAGGATTGCCCGTCCCTTGGTCATGTGGTCAAGGGTGAGCATNGTCTGGGCGATTGAAGCCGGGTGCCTTCGNAGNAGGTCGGTTACACACGTCCCGACGCGAATTCGCTCAGTCTGAGCACCGATCGCTGCCATCATTGCGAATGGGTCCACGTGTACGTGGCTGGAGGGCTGGTGTTTGGCCAATGGCGTGAATTCCTCATTCCACATGGTGTCTGGGTGCCAACCCATGAGGTGATCCGGCCACCACAGAGCGTCATAGCCGAGTTCTTCCATCTTGATGCCAAGGGAGATACCCCGATCTACGGGTGGAATAATCTGGCCCGGAGCTCCCAGTTGGATGTCCATCGTTTCCTCTTCCTGGCTGTAGGCAGACCAGCGCTACGTGCCGATTGTCATCAGGGATCAGGTGCTTGTGGGCTTCAGAGAGGTTGACCTTGAATCGGACAACGACCTACCGGTCAAGCCTCTTGACACCGCATCTCGGGGCCTTGCTGTTCGGTTTAGTCACCGCCGGGTAGTTGTCCGAGGGTTGCGCCCTCAGATGGTGATTCAGAGTCACGTATCGGAAGTCGTGACCGTCACTCCACTTGTACGGAGCAGATTGGGAATGTTCAACCGCCTCCGACTAGGTTCGGACTCCAAGGCTTCACATGTTACATCCAGTACAAGTTATTAGTGCATCTCATCAAGAGTGATTCTAGAGGGTCAAGGAACTAAATTAGAACTTACANAGGCACCACGGANATNAAATATATTTATTGCCTAAGTCCGAGTTNTCGACCAGATTGTTTAAGAGGGNCACTTCACTAAAATAAGTAGAAGGATCGATGCCAGAGAGTAATCGTAAGGATAGGCCTGTTGAGGGTGCTTCAAACAACCGGCTAGAGCTAATTATCGAGGCGGCNGCCCGGATGTTTGANGCNAAGGGCTATAGCGCGACATCAACTCAGGATATCGCAAATGAAGTGGGACTTTTAAAGGGGTCAATCTATTACTATATAAATAGTAAAGAAGATCTACTGTTCCGGATCATTGAGGAGTCCCACGAGGGGGCTCTGCGGGCTATAGCGACGGTATCTGACCTTGATGTGGGGCCATTGGCAAAGTCCTATGCCCTGGTGAGAACCCACGTCAAGGTGTTCCACGATGATCGNGTGAAGCANTCGGTCTTCTTNAANGAGTTCAGATCTCTATCTGATAGTCGTAAAGAGGTCATTCGTGGTACCGGGCATGCCTANTCGCTTTTCCTCCGAAGCATTCTTGAAGANGGGCAACAAATTGGTGAAGTAGACCGGGAACTGGATCCAAGAATGGCTACTGCTGGCATTGTGGGTATGTTGAATGCAATGTCTTTCTGGTATCAAGATGGAGGTCCATGGGGTCCTGAAAATATTGGAAGTCAGTTTGGTGAACAAGTAGTTTTGGGACTCGTGAGCGAAGAATATCTTTCAATAAGTGGTGGACGAATAGCTCTACTTGAAAATATTCGGGGAGAGTTGGCGTAGAAATCACGAAGATCTCTCTTGGCCACAGGGATACCCTGATATTTTTTGGATTCTGAGATAAATTTGAGTGATCGGGTTCATAGAAGTGGCTAAACGTAGGTCCGGGTCGGGTGCCCCCGACTTGGTCAGATAGAGAAACGGAAGGCTGATGTTCAAATGACTGGCGCTGCTCTGGTGGTCGGAGGCAGTGGTGCAATNGGGGNGGAGATATGTCGAGCCATTGCGGCTAGAGGCATGGATGTGGCTATCACGGCCCGGTCCGGTACAGAGGTGGCAAGGAACGTGGCGGCAGATGTCGAAGGGCTAGGCAATCGAAGCCTGGTGTTGGAGGTTGACCTGGATAAACCAGAGTCGTTGGCAACGGCGGTGCAGGAGACAGTGGACCATTTTGGTTCTCTGGACACGCTGATCTATGCGGCCGGGGTGTTCGCTGATCAGATGTGGTGCAGCACCGTAGAGGCTGAGAAGTTCAGGGCACATTTGGTATCTGAGGTGGTTGGATGCTTCGCGTCCATTTCCTACGCGATCCCCCATCTAAGAGAAACTGCAGGCTCTGTGGTAGCGGTTACTTCAGTCGCTGTGCGCCGAAGTGTTCGAAAGGATGTCTTGTCGGCGTCTCCGAAAGCGGCGATCGAAGCGCTGATCCGTAGTGTTGCGGTTGAGGAGGGGAGGTATGGCCTGCGGGCCAACGCAGTCGGTGTGGGACTTTTGGCTGATGGAATGGCCCAGAAGCTGGTTGANTCGGGTGCCGTGGAGGCGGAGGCGATGCGGGAGACCGAGGCCGCTCTACCTATGAGGCGGTTAGGTAAGGCGGTCGAGATAGCGGAAGTTGTNTCCTTTCTCGTTTCCCCCAGTGCCTCGTATGTCACCGGNCAGGTAATCGATGTTGATGGCGGTTATTCGGCTTAGCCGTAGCTGACGGGCTGCTAGGCGAGTGTTTCAAACAACCGTTTGATTCGCAGTTGTATTGGCGTATGTTCTAGACAAGTCTAAATCCATCGTCTTGAGGTGATGGAGGGTTGAAGCGGAGGATTCAGAGTGTCTGAGGCGTTTATCGTTGATGCTGTTCGCTCGCCCATGGGTCGTTTCCGGGGCGGTTTAAGCGAGCTCCATCCTGTTGATCTCGGAGCAGAAGTGCTGCGTGGCCTGATGGGGCGCGTAGCCATCGATCCGGCGGATGTCGATGATGTCATTTGGGGCTGCGTGGGCCAGATTGGTGCGCAGGCATTCAACGTTGGCAGGAATTGCTGGTTGGCGGCGGGGTTCGATGATGGTGTTCCCGCAGTGACGCTTGATCGGCAATGCGGTTCCTCCCANCAGGCAGTGCACTTCGCCTCTCAGGCGATCCGGTCAGGGGATATGGACCTAGTCGTAGCTGGGGGTGTGGAGACCATGAGCCTGATCACCTTGAACAGTCAGGCAGACGTAGGNCCGGATCTTGGTATGGGTTATCCGTTCGATGCCGAACANTGGACCGGACGGTTCAGNGACCAGGTNATTCACCAGTTCCGGGGNGGAAACCTCATAGCGGAACAGTGGGATATAAGCGNTNCNCAGATGAATCAGCTAGCTCTGAAAAGCCATCAGTCGGCCACCACGGCCTGGTCTGAAGGACGTTTCGATTCGCAGTTTCTAGAGGTTAACGGTGTCCAGCGAGATGAAGGGATACGTGAAACCACCATTGANAAGATGGAGNCGCTGAGGCCGTTCAGTGANTTCGGCCCCCTGACGGCAGCGATGTCCAGCCAATTGACGGATGGATCAGCTGCGATTCTCCTNGCCTCACGNGCTGCGGTTGAACGGTATGGGCTAGAACCGATGGCTCGAGTTCATACNGCGGTAGTCACNGGAAGCGATCCGGTTCTCATATTGACCGGACCGATTCCTGCCACCAGAAAAGCCCTGGAGCGGTCCGGCCTTGAACTCGACGAGATCGGTCTCTTCGAATGCAACGAGGCTTTTGCTTCCGTCGTACTGGCCTGGCAAAAAGAGATCGGAGTGGACCCAGATCTCGTGAACGTGAATGGTGGGGCCATCGCTCTAGGGCACCCACTCGGTGCGAGTGGCGCCCGCCTGATGACCACTCTTGTCCATGAGATGAGTCGGACGGGGACTAGATACGGCTTACAGACCATGTGTGAGGGTGGTGGGCTTTCGAACGCCNCGATCCTCGAGTTGGTCTAGACGAGTCGAACATTCGAAATCGGCAAGGAGTAGATACAGAGAGCCATGGGAATACACATCGACCACATCTCATTGCTGGTGTCCGATCTGGACAAGGCTTACGCGGACTGGGAGCACATTCTTGAAGTCCTATCTCCGGAGCACACCTTGTCTGTCACGCGCGGAGAAGGTCAAGACGACGTGGACGGCACACCTATGAAGTGGGTGACCTTCCAGAACCCTGACCCAACTGGCGTATCCATCCAACTCTGGTCTCCTGCCGAGCCTGGGCACTGGCCGGACAAGGTTCTGGCCAAGAAGGGTGAATACGTGCACCACATAGCGTTCTGTTCCGACAACTTCGACAAGATGATTGATGACTGCCGTGATGCTGAAATCCCGTTGGTCCTTGATGAGCCGTCGAATCCAAACACACAGCCCTGGCTGAAGTGGAATTTCATCTCCCCCGAGAAGGCCCATGGCCCGCTGATCGAGTTGGCTACTCGCTACCTCGCGGGCGGCGAGAACTGGCTGCCCCACCCGGGGAACGCCGAGAACTCTGAGTTGCTTGGCGAACTCGAAGACCGGTTTGTGGCCGATTAGTCGAAGTACCCGCCTTTTCGACCCTGAAGCTACCAATTGCATTCCCGCTTCCTAGTTTTGCTTTGCCGGGGGATTCGGCGATGAGAGTAGGCGTCACCATGCCCGTCGAAGATGGGCTCTCCGCCAATGACTTCCTTAAGATCGCGGTAGAGGCTGAGGAACTCGGCTATGACACGGTGGTCTGTGGCGAAGTAGCTGGGGCCGAGGTCATGGCGACGCTCGGGATGATGGCTGCCCGAACTGATCGCGTTCGTCTGGCGTCCGGGATAATCCCCACCAGTACTAGATCTCCGGTTTTGGCGGCTATGGGATTTGCGACCCTCTCATCTATGGCACCAGGGCGAATCTCCGTCGGGTTGGGTGCCTCGAGTCCGATCATCGTCGATGAGTGGCATGGGCGAGAGTTCACCAAGCCCCTTACAACTACTAGAGACTTCATCGAGATATTTCGTCGTGCTATCAGCGGTGAGAAGACCTCCATGGAGACCGAGACACTCCGGACGAGGAATTTCCGGTTAGCTATCGACCCGAAAGTCGATCTTCCGATTTGGCTAGCTGCGATCAATGACCGGATGCTCCGTTTGGCCGGAGCCATAGCAGACGGCGTATTTCTGACTTGGTGTCCTCCATCCGAGGTCCAGCGGAAGCTTGAAATCGTTCGCTCGGGTGCAGCCGAGGCAGGGAGAGATCCATCTGAAATCGAGGTGGTGCTCTCGTTCTGGGGTTTTGAGGGTGGAGCTGAGGACGTATCGCTGGTTCGAGAACGGTGTCGACGGTCAGTTCTTGCGTACGCGATGGTTCCGACACACCGATCCGCTTTCATCCAGGCGTTTCCGACGCTTGGTGAGGCGGTGGCAGCCTGGGAGGCCGGTGACCGTGAGAAGGCGCTTGGACTGACGGGCGATGATGTGTTGGATGCGATGTGTGCTGTCGGACCGCCGGGCGTCGTCTCGGACCGGGTAGGCAAATACGTGGATGCAGGGGTGGACCTGCCGATTGTGTTCGTCGTAGGCCCAGGTCATTCGGGTCCCGAGCCGGCTCTTGAGACCATGCGATCCACCGCGAAAGCCTTACGGCTCATGCCTGATTGAATAGAGAACACGCAAAGCAACTGCTTGCGAACCAGAGACGATGGAGCATAATGTTCCGAGACAAACGAACGTTTGGTTGATTGTCTGACGGGAGCAGTCGTTCGGGCTGCTTTGCTGGTCAGAGAGGGCTTTTCGTCCTCGGACCCACTAGTAGACGGATGTTGATGGATGAGTAAGTGCGATGTCGTAGTGATCGGAGCTGGAGCGGCCGGATTGACAGCCGGGGCGCTGCTGGCCGCAGAGGGGAAGTCCGTCCAGGTCCTAGAGCGCTCCCAGCATCTCGGTGGACGGGCTCTGGCAGTTGAGGACGAGGGGTTCACGGTCAATCTTGGCGGCCACCTGATCGAAGACTCAGGTTCTGGCATAACCAAGGTCTTTGAGCATGTCGGCAAGCGACTCATCCATGGTGAGGTATCGAAGGAGATGCCGGTCTGGGACAATGAAACAAGGACCTGGGGCTCCATACGAGACCGAATGCCAAACAAGGCAGAGGTCAAGAAAGTCATCAAGGCGCTGACTGAGACGACCTGGGACGAACTTGAAGAGTGGGATGACCGCCCCCTTCGTCAGTGGCTAACTCAGCACACCAGTGATCAGGGAGTCATCGACCTCTATGAATACATCTCGGTCCTTGAATGCCTGACGGACAATTGGTGGGACCATTCAGCAAGTGACAACCTGTGGGTGCGAAAGATGCACTACGAAGAGGCGCGCATGGCCGCGTATTCGTGCTGGCCTGGCCAGGGCTGGGACGGCCTCTGGCAGGATCTGTCCGACGCNATNACTGAGCGCGGNGGNAGTGTTCGNCTNAACACGCCTGCTGGCCGTGTNCTGATTGAAGNNNGCAAGATNCTTGGGGTCACTNTCCCCCATGACACCAAGGTGCCGAATGGCTATGACGATGCCGAGGTGATCGAGACCGAATCGGTGATTTCGACGCTCCCCGTTTGGGACGTTCTCAAAGTGGTACCCGAATCGGCCCTGCCGGATTGGTACTCCCAGCAGATTCGGTATCTGAGCCAGGACCGTTGGAGGGTGGCTTGGCTCAACCTCTATATCGCCACCGAAGAGCCCGTGACGATGTGGGACCCCAAGGAGTTGGCTACTTGGACCGCCACACCGCACAGCCCCACGCCGGGCTACATGTACGACCAGGCAGCCATGGATCCAGACTCGTTTCCCGAGGGCATCCACCTTCACTGCATGGGCGGGGTCATACCCGGAGAAAAGGGTCGGGATACCGAGTACGTCCGGGAGATGTTTGATCGCTTCGAGGCTGGAATCTATGAGATGTACCCAGGTCTCAAGGATGGTGTCTGGAAACGCCGGGGCCTTGTTTTCGACCCAGCATTCGGCGTGATACAGAAGCCAATGTTGGTTGGCTCGTTCCGACCCGACTGGCGGGCNCCGACTGTCGATGGACTCTATTTCGCGAGCGAGACCTTCAAGAGTCGGGGGGTCGGAACAGATCGAGCTGCGCGGGCGGCTCTNTCATGCGTAGAGCANTACCTAGGTCGTCGACTNTCCACGTTCGGAGACGGCTGGCGNTATTGAGTGAAGGTCGAAGTCTTATTAGCCCTCTTCTANAAGAGAAGGAATGATGGAATTNTCTCTTACCACTGAGCAAGAAATGTTTCGTGACACGGTTCGCAATTGGGTCGAACGCGAGTGNCCAAAGTCCAAATCATTGGAATACGAGGCACAGGAGTTTGATTACCCATTCGAGTTGTGGGACAAGATGTCCGACGCGGGTTTCCACGCGATCGGCCTTCCGGAGGAACTCGGTGGTCAAGGTGGCGACGTCGTCACGCAAATGATCCTGACCCGNGAGATGGCCAGATCTCTNGCNGGCCTGACCTGGATCTACGGAATCAACGCCTTTTGTGCAAAGTCGATCGACAAGTTTGCCCGTGACGANGTTAGGGAAAAGTTGATTCCCGACATGGCTGCTGGAAGGACCAGGGTTGCGATATCTGTAACCGAGCCTTCCGGTGGAACGGACCTCATGGGNGCAATGAGGACCAAGGCCGTGAAGGTGGACGGAGGCTGGCGGCTAAACGGACAGAAGACCTGGTGCACCGCAGCNCACGTCTCGGACTATCTCTTCATGATGGCGAGAACCGAGGAGATAGAAGACAAGCCGGCTAAAGGCGTCACTCTGTTCCTCGTGCCGAATCCGACCGAAGGCTTGGAGGCTCGCCAAATCCCAAAGATCGGGATGCGATCAGTCGGTTCCTGTGACGTATTCCTGGACGACGTCTTCGTAGCTGATGAGTTTGTTGTTGGTGAGCCGGGGATGGGCTTCTACCAGATGCTGAAGACCCTTAACAACGAGCGCATCATGGTTGCTGCGCTTTGTACNGGAATCATCGATGGCACGATCGAGGAGATCCTCGACCAGTTGAAGAATCGCACNGCCTTTGGCAAGACCATCGGAAGTTTCCAGGTGTGGCACCAGTACGTCGCNGATATGGCGATGATGCAGACACAGGCAGAACTCCTGACCTATTACGCAGCCTGGAANAGCGACCAAGGGGATGACTGTGGTCGGGAAGCGAANATGGCGAAGGTGGCTGCTTCCGAATANGCAGGAAAGTGCGCGGACATTGCGATGCAGGCTCTTGGCGGCCTCGG
Organism: Gemmatimonadota bacterium; assembly: GCA_002714465.1. Next base: position 11,692 of record PAXL01000004.1, read on the forward strand.
NTATTCNCTTGAGACGCAGCCTCAGAGGTACTGGCGTGATTCCCGGCTCTATCGNATTGGGCCCATTACCAATGAGATGGCACGAAATAGCATNGCGGAAACCTTNGGGCTACCGAGGAGTTTCTGAGTGTCTGACCTGATCCGGCCTTCGGGCCCGTCTGACAGCCAGCATGTCCGGTAGGAGAGTTGCCCTCGTTACGGGCGCCGGACGCGGTATAGGCAGTGCCGTTGCACGTCGATTGGCTGCTGACGGCCTGTCCTTGGTGGTCAATGATCTCGACGAATCAAGCGCACTCGAGACCGTAGAAGAACTGCGCGCAATGGGCTTTGTGGCGATCCCCGCAGTTGGATCGGTTGCAGTTCCAGAGAGTGCGGATCACATTGTTGACGCAGCAAGAGAGGAATTCGGTCGCTTGGATGTGCTGGTCAACAACGCCGGTGTCACTAGGCCTGCAATGGCCCACCGTATGACCGACGAGACTTGGGAGTTTGTCATCGACGTCGCGCTCACGGGAACCTTCAACATGTGCCGGTCGGCATTCAGCCTCTTGCGGGNTGTGGANGACAGCGCTGACTCGCACAACAAGAAGGTTGTCAATCTGTCATCGATCAATGGAATCTACGGAACAGCAGCGAACGCCAACTATTCGGCAGCGAAAGCAGGAGTCAATGGGCTGACNCGGGCCCTGTCACGCGAATGGGCACCCTACGGAATAAACGTGAACGCAATAGCTCCGGGTTACATCTCCGGTACGCGAATGACCTCTGTTCAGGAGAAAGGCGGCGATTTTGGTTTGCCGGAAGAAGTAATTCGATCTGTCGAGACGACGATACCCATCGGGCGTGCCGGGATACCGGAGGATGTGGCCGGTGTTTGTTCNTGGCTTGCNTCAGTCGACAGCGACTATGTGTGCGGNCAGGTCATTGANGTGCATGGCGGCATGGAGATCATCAGGGTGGCTGACTAATGCCTGAAGAAAAGCTGACATCTATTAGAGAAGCCATAGGGATGGTTCCGGACGGTGCAACTGTGGCTATCCAGAACATGGCCACGCAGTCGGCACCGATGGCAGCCGTCCGTGAACTCATCCGACAGGGGCGCACTGGCCTAGAAGTCGTAGCTCTAGTTGGTGGTATCCCCATCGACCTCATGGCCGCGGCCCGTTCGATGGACAGATTTACAGGAGCGGCTGTATCGATGGAACAGTTCGGCCTCTGTCAGGCGTACAGGAACGCCGTGGAGTCAGGAGAGATCGTCGTCCAGGAACTCTCAGAAACCGCCCTCAACGCGAGACTTGGAGCAGGAGCGCGCAACCTTCCGTTCCTCCCGACGCGCGGTCTGATCGGAACAGATCTCATCGCGATCAACCCAGATCTGGTCATGATCTCTGATCCGTTTGGTGGGTTAGATGTAGTCGCCTGCCGGGCACTTATTCCAGACGTTGCTCTTATCCACTGTCACCGTGCAGATCGTTTCGGGAACCTCCAGATGGACCCCACAGCGGTTTGGCCAGATATTGGCATCATGCCCAAGGCGGCCAACAAAGTCATAGCGACAGTCGAAGAGATCGTCGACACGGAGGTCCTCCGAAAAAGCCCGGAAAGAACCTTCCTTCCAGGGTTCATGGTAGATGCTGTCGTCGAGGTGCCATTTGGGGCACACCCCACCTCGTTCAACCCACGCTACGG
>PAXL01000018.1 GCA_002714465.1 Gemmatimonadota bacterium
TGGATACGGGTTCGACCGTTCTGGCTTCGAGAACGGATATGCACGCTGCCATATGCCTCATCGACCCGGTTATACCAGCCATAGGGCAGTAGGCGGACGCTCCAGCCCTTCCTCCCGCCCGACGTTCCATCGTCGCCGACAAACCGCGCAAGCGCACCTTCCGGTTTGAACACTTTGTCCAGAGTCGCCGTGCTGTCGATCTCGTTGAACGCGGTCTTCTCCTCTTCCGTCAGCGGGATCACCACACCTGCGGTGGCGAGTAGAGAGTCCGGTGCCGACCTTGATGCCACATCGCTGATCAGAGGCTCAGGCGAATCGAAAAGCGTATCGGGCACGGCCACTCCGATCTCGTAGTCCGAGATCCTGGTCGACTGTTCACTTCGGATCGGTGGAATACTGAACCCGAGGATCCCGATGTTTAGCGACACTTCAGTCCGAAGATCGACAGGAAGCCAAGCCCTCCCAAACTGTCTGTATTGCTGATGAAATGAGATGGCAAAGTGCCGGAACGGGGGAGGGAACAGGAACGACTCGTTCGGTCGCAGGTAGACATCGATCAGCGCGTAGGCTTCATCCAGAACTGAGACCGTTCCCACAAAGGCCGATGACCGCGGGCTCTTCGACCGAACCTCGATGTCATATACCGTCCGGTCATCCATCTTGCGCCGGCTGGCGAGCTTGAAGTCATACGTCTCCAACGCGTCCGGATGTGTGACGCCCTGCAGCGAGTGTCCACCGACCATCACGTTATCGTCATATAGATTGTCGATGAAGGCCACCGCGGGAACTTCAAGATCTTCCGCCATATTACGTGTCATACGCTTGGCCTTGAGAATCTCTCGCCATCCGCCGTCTTCTCGCCAGAAAGCTTCCGACATACTCTCGACTACCGACACGATCTTCGAGTCCTTTCGAATCGTGAGCCGGGTATACGCGTTCGCTTTTAGTGACTCAAGATCCTGGCGCCAGGCCTTCTTTCGCTCAATGACCTTCCGCATGATGGACGTGGCCGGATCCTCAGCTGTCACCACGATTTCATCCAGTTCGAGCAAGACAGGCGTCATCCTGGTGCGCACGGGTGCACTGTCAACGATACGCATCGTGTCCGACCGAAACCCGATGTGGCTGAATGACAAGATTACGGGGAACCCCACGACGGTCAGTTCGAATCGACCATCCGAATTGGTCACCGTCGCGATGTTTGTGCCTTCTATGCGAATGGTCGCGGGGAACAAGACTTCTCCGGTTTCACGATTGCGGACATCTCCGGAAACGACGACTTGCGCTGTCGTATAGGAAACAAACAGCAGGGAGGGGAAGAGCAGAATCATTCGTACCGAGAATCTTGTCATAATCAGAGAAAATGGTTTTGCGTTCACTCTCGTACGTGTAAGAACGAACAGTTGGATCGCAGACACAACTTGCTGAGGAACAAGGCTGAATCTGCGAAAAATTCTGACCCGCAAGAGTTTGTCTCCCGGCCCGTGGGAGAGAGCGAGCTTTTGTGACAAGAGACCTATGAATTCTGAATAAGGCATGCCTACCCCGATCGTATCTTCCTGAGCACTCATCCACCAGAGTAATCATACTATGTTTCACGTAGGAGCCACCGAAACGATTCGTGTCAGGCCCGTTTGTGTCTCCTGATCGAAGAAGGTTACTTTACGGCCGTGACAATCTCTTTCACATCATTGGTTGCAAGCCTGCCGACCTCGATGCCGTTTGTTGGGCCCGAAACGATCGAGAGACAGAACGGGGCGACTTTCGAGGCCCGGATTGGCGCAAACGAGAGCGCCTTCGGTGTCTCACCAGTTGCCGCTAAAGTCATGAAGATTGCCGTAGACAACCTAGCGTGGTATAACGACCCTGCGAACTTCGACCTTCGCGAGGCGCTGGCGGCACATCACGGCGTGTCGTCTGCTGAAATTGCGATCGCGGCCGGGATCGACGATCTGCTGGGGCTAACCGTCCGCGCCTTTATCGATCGGGGTGAGACGGCGGTGGCCTCACTCGGCGCGTATCCGACGTTCGTGTATCATGTTCACGGCTTTGGATGCCGTATGTTGTCGGCGCCATATGTGGACGGAAAGAACGATCTTGGCGCGATCCTCGACCTTGCACGATCAGATGATGTGAAGGTTATCTACCTTTCAAATCCGGACAACCCGACGGGCACTTGGCACTCGGCTCAGGAGATCGAGGTACTCGTTGCGCAGCTTCCCGAACACTGCATCCTCATCCTCGATGAGGCGTACGCTGAGTTCATGCCTGATGACGCCATACCCTCAGTGTGCCCGATCCACCCGCGCGTAATCCGTATGCGGACCTTCTCGAAAGCCCACGGAATGGCCGGTGCTAGAGTCGGTTACGCGATCTGCTCGGAAGAAGTGGGCACAGGTCTGGACAAGATTCGGTTGCACTTTGGGGTCAACCGAATCGCGCAGGTAGGAGCGGCCGCTTCGCTGACAGATCAACTCTTCGTGAATGCCGTCGTGAAAAAGGTGGCGGAGGGTCGTGACGAATACGTTGCAGTGGGGCAAGAGCTCGATCTTCCGACGCTTCCGTCGGCTACCAACTTCGTCACATTTGATGCGGGAACGCCTAAACGAGCGGACCGGATCCTCGAAAGTCTGATCTGCAATCGTGTATTCGTCCGTAAACCAAAGGTCGCACCCTTGGATAGGTATTTCAGAGTGACGGTAGGACGTCCGGACGAACGAGCAGTCTTTGCAGAACGGTTGCGGNACATTGTGAGGGAGGNGTGAGGTTGGTCGTCCCGCCAAGAGCAGCGATTCCTGAAGTCCAGGTGCAGCTGCCGACGGATGGTTGCACGGTTCGATGGTATCATCCGTCTGGGGGTAGGNGGATTGACGGTAATTCCGCTGCGGGCAAGTTTGTAGCGCCTATTTTCAGTTCATATGTATCGTTGAGAGCAGGACAGGCCGGAGCCAGATACGAAACTGCACGTATATTGTTGGGCATTTCGGGAATGATATGGGAATGACAGTTGAAAGGATCAAGCCTCGAGCACCGCATCTGACGGCGACGCTTTTGACGTACTATGTGGGGTCGCGGACTTCGTGAAACGCGACCGCATTCTCTTCCTCGCACGGCGCTACCCTCCCAGCCTCGGGGGCATTCAGACTTTCTCATACAAGCTGTGCGAGCACGCTAGGGAAACGCGCGAAGTCCGGCTCCACGCCCTCACCAAGGATCACATTGGTCATCTGGGCTGGTTCGTACCAACCGCATATCTCACATCGCTCATCGAACTGGCCCACGATATCGACCTCGTCTACTTCAGTGACGGTGTCATCGCATCTCTCGCACCCTATCTAAGACCGTTCACGAGCGTCCCGTTCGCCACGACGATCCACGGTCTGGAACTCACGTATTCAGGCGGCCTGTTCAGTCGATTGATCCATAAAGGTGTCCAGGCCTGTGACTGTGTCTGTGTCGTCAGCGAAACGACTGGTGAGCTCACTGAAAAGTCAGGTGTCGATGCGAATCGGATTCGGGTGATCTACAACGGGATCGAGCCCTCTGTATTCGAGGCCGCCGATCTTGAGCGTGCGAAAGGTGGACTTGAACGCCAACTCGGTCTTACCTTCGGGCAGAATCGAGTCCTGTTGAACCTCGGCAGACAGATCCCGAGGAAAGGCGTCGCCGACTTTCTCGAGAANGGGTTCGACCTGCTGGACGGCGACATTCACCTCGTTATCTGNGGAGACGGCCCCGATCACGCCAGGATCCTAGAGGCAGCTAAACGCCATCAAGATCGGGTTCACGTACTGGGTCACGTAGAAGACCTCACGTCTTCAGCGCTTCGTCACTTCTCAGACCTATTCCTGATGCCGAACGTCCGTTATCCGAACGACCTCGAGGGATTCGGGATCGCACCGCTCGAAGCCATGTACGACGGCTTACCCGTCGTGGCTTTCGCAGTAGACGCTCTCGTCGAAAGCTGTCGACAAGGTGGCTACCTAGTCGAACCCTCGAATTACCAAGCCTACGCAGATCAAATCCACGCGTATCTAAATAGCCCTGAGGATAACCGGTCCTCTCTCAGACAAGAGGCGAGAAACTACATCCGTCGCGAGTATCCTTGGTCGAAGACCTGCAATCGGTATCTGGAGACTTGGGACTGCCTTCGCGCTGAACGCTGAGTGCCAAGCGCCTCGCGGCCAAATCCATTATTCAGCACCCTTAACTNGCCTCTCTTTTGCTTTTCAACTCATATCCAACTCTAGCCCAGGCCCTAGGCCTTCTCTTCACTATCATCATCGCGCTGGTGGCACTAAGTCTGCCTGTGGTTCTGATCGAGCACGCTCTCGATGTGGATATCTCCGAGCATCCACTTGTGCTTGGCATCGTGAATTGTCTCGCGATCGGCTACGTTGTGCACCAGTCGATCGTTCGCATCTCCGGGACCTTTCATCAGATCTTGCCCTTGAGACCCGTAGACTCTCGGCTGTTCCTGCCGATGCTGTCTGCGCTCGCGGGGGCAGCCATCCTGATCTCGGAATTATACAACATCATCGTCACGGTCTACCCCATTCCGGAAGAGTTGGCAAAACCGCTCATCGATCTCGCAACGGGAGAGTATGGATGGTTCTCGACGATTTTCCTACTCAACATTGTCGCACCCATCACAGAGGAAGCGCTGTTCCGAGGTATCCTACTGACCGGTTTCCTAGCCAACTATGGGCCCAAAAGGGCCGTTCTCCTCAGTTCTTTGCTCTTCGCCTGCTTCCATTTCAACCCCTGGCAGGGCATCGGTGCCTTCATCTTGGGTATCCTGTTCGGGTGGTGGTTTGTTCAGACCCGGTCGCTGCTTCCTTGCTTGGTCGGACACGCAGTCTTCAACGCNATCCCCGTCGTAGTCTACGGGTTGCTTGGNNACGAACCTCCCGAAATCTCGGGTGTGGTCGAGTTTCAACCTCTCTGGTTGGACGGATTGGGCACTCTGCTTCTTACTGGTGGATGCTTAATCCTTCACAAATCNTTTCNGGCCTCGATGCCGGTCCCGAAGGCCGAATGGACGCGGCGGGCAATCCTCTTCAGTCGCAAACTGCTTGATTACGCGAGAGATGAGTATGGTCGGACCCACACNCCTTTNTTTGCGAGCCAGATTGACACACGAACGGGNCGGGTCCCGGATGCCGAAACTAAGCTCTATTGGACCGCATCGAGAGGCGGCGCTGGACCCACGACGAACAANCTCCAATTCGACGGCGGTCTGCTACGGCTCATGTATGGCCTGACCGACTACACGGGCGATCCAGAATACGGTGCNGCCGCAGACGAATATTTGACTCATTATCTGCGAGAGCTGCCGCTCCCATCAGGGTATTTCCCCTGGGGTGATCATCGTGGATACGATGTCCTAGAAGATGACGTCGTCGATGGTCACGGCGAGTTCAAAGTGACAATGCCTGTCTGGGACCGGCTATGGGCGATCGACCCTGAAGCGGTCGTCCGGCAGGCTGACGCGTTGCGGCGACACATCATCGACCCGGAACGATCGCTCGCCTTCGATCGGCACTATCCACCAAGCGAGATGCCGCACTGCATGAACTCTTCCGCCGGAGCGTGGATCCTACTCTGGTCCTTCTTGTATACACGAACCGGTGAGCGCAACTATATAGAGTGGGCGACCGAGATGGCCGAGTATGTTTGGTCGCTCAGGAATCCCGCCACAGACCTGTTGGCGGCACATCCACTCGATCCTGCATACCCTGAGCAGGTGTCCGATCCTGTTAATGTGCGACGCGGTAGCCGTACCGAGTATCTGGGACCGATGTATTGGTATGCGACCAACCTTCTGCGCACGCATCGACTTCTTGGTGGGGAATCNCGGCTGCCGTTTGGTCGACAGGCGCTGAGCCTGATGCGCGCCTTCACCACCCGTTTCAACCCGACCGATGAAGGGCATTTCTTCGCCACCTTCGACATCTCGTCCGGCGAGCCGCTTTTCGACCGCATCGAAGAGGGCTGGCAGNTCACANCTCAGTCATCGACAGGCGAATCGGCAAGTGGTGTCGTCGGACTTCGCGCGCCTATCTCACTCGCCTATGCGTACCTCCTGACTAATGAGGACGACTTCAAAATTGCCTTCGACGGTCTGTCGCCTCTCTTCAGGCTCGATCGATTCTTCGATTTGGATGCGCCACGGCAACAGATCTCGGCTGGGCTGCTCGCTCAAGCGATCGGTGCCTGGACGAACCTTTACACCGCGACTATGGGGTATCGTTATCTTAGTACGGCCATCACTCTCGCACAGTATGCCGTCAGACACTATGTATCGGACGACTGGTTCGTGTGCGGTCCGCCAACAGTTCCCAGGTATCGCGACACTNTTTTGACGGGATGGGAAACTTACAGCAATCGAGGTGGAAGTTCAGACCTAGCTNTCGCGCTGCTCCGGCTGTCGGCCATCTCGGATGGAAGATTCGAACTTATCGATCACGATCCGCTCTGTTACTTCTAGAGCCAAGACCTGCCAAACCAAGGCACAAGGGAAATCTGGTGCAAACCGACCGCCAGGTAAGCAGCNCCAACTGAACTCGTTCCCGCAATCCAATAATCGGAACCAAGTAAAACAATATGCCACTGACCGCAGGATCATCGGTACTCGACATCACGCCGGCTTCACCNTGCCATCTCGGTGGATATGCAAGCCGTGACCATCCGCACGAGAATATTCACGATCCACTCTCACTCCGGGCATTGTATGTGACCAACGGGACTGACGAGATCGTCCTCGTCTCTGCGGATTTGCTGTGGTTCCGGAAGCCCCTGATGAACCCAGTTCACGATGCGATCTCATCAGAGCTCGGGATTCCAAACAAGCACGTGATGCTATGCGGTACGCACACCCATTCTGCCCCAATCACCAATGGCGACAACCGGAATCGCCAATATCTGCACTTTGTAACGGGACAGGCCCTGGCTGCTGTTGCGATCGCCAAATCTCGTGCACAGACCGTGAACATACGTTCTGCTCGTGGGACTTCGAAAATCGGAATCAATCGTCGAGAGCAGATCGCAGACGGTTCTGTCATCCTCGGAGAGAACCCGGATGGTACAATTGACCGCGAGATCGTGCTCACGAGTCTCGAAAGTGACGGGAAGACGGTTGCCGAGATCTGCAGCTTCGCCGCCCACGGAACGGTGATGGGCGGTGACAGCTACGTAGTCTCAGGCGACTGGTGTGGTCTGGCTGCTTCGACGCTCGAAAAACAATCCGACAGTGCCTTCCTCTTTATGAGTGGTGGATCGGCGAACATAAACCCGAGAGGACGCACTCGACCGAGCACATTCAACGTTGCTATATCCCTAGCAGAGGAGTTCGTCTGCGATATAAGTGATACCCGAAGCAGCCTGTCCGAAACCGCTACAGACGACGCATTGGGTGGTGCATTCCGTCCGATCGGACTGCCACGAAAACTGAGAGATATCGAGGAGGGGAAAGGCAAAATCGCACGCACGCGAATTCACGGACTCCGAATCGGGCCGCTTCGGATTCTTGGCTTTCCGGGCGAGGTCTTCTCCCAGACTACAATGAGCGTAAAAAAGGTGTTTTCGCCTTCACTCGTAGCGGTGAATTCCTACACGACAGGTGGTGAAGCCGGTTACGTACCGGTCAAGGAGGCCTACGACANTGGCGGGTATGANGTCCGTGTGTCGCCCTACTCTGAAGAGGGCGANGCCGTTTTGCGGAGCGAGTTTATCGCGCTTGCAGAGTCGCTCAGATAGAACTCGAAATGCANTCGGTTGCCGCTCAATCTACCTACAGGATCTCAAAAACGTTCCCGCGCTACACTCTGTACAATCCGTCCGTACCAGTCTGGTGTATCACCCCAGACATCGATGGATGCGTTCATCGCTTCTTTGATGCTTCCTCTGTCAGCCCGTCTGGACGCTATGTCGCCATAACGCAGTTTCGTTTCGATGATCGGATGCCCGTTCCAGGCGATGCCTGCAACATCGTCCTTGTGGACCTCCGCACGGGTGAACAGAAAATCATCGCCAAATCCAAGGGGTTCGACACACAACTGGGCGCGCAGGTTCAGTGGGGGGCGAAGGACGAGCAGCTGTTCTTCAATGACATGGACTGCGAGACCTGGCTGCCATTCGCTGTGTTGATGAATCCACTGACGGGCAAAAAGCGGGCTCTGTCAGGAACGGTNTATATGGCCTCGCGAGACGGTGCTCGGATCGCAAGCACGTGTCTGAAACGAACAGGGCTTACGCAGCCCGGCTACGGCGTCCTAGTCCCCGACGCATACATACCTAAAAATGACACCGCGCCCGACGATGATGGTCTTTCGATCACGGACGTCGCCACGNACAANACATCCCTTGTGTGCAGCTATAGACAGATCCTGAAGACGGCGAAACCCGCATACGATGCATCGCTCTACGCAGGAAGAAGCTGGTATGGGTTCCACGTCAAATGGAATCCCCAAGGCGATCGCCTCATGCTGGTCGTACGCTGCATTGTTCCCGACAAGTCCGTACCAGAGCGCCGAAGCGTCATCTCAATGGCCGATGATGGATCCGACATACGCGTCGCCGTGAGCGAAGTCCTCTGGGCACCCGGAGGACATCATCCCGACTGGCACCCTGACGGCGAATCCATCACCATGAACCTGAAACTAGACGGAGAGAAGCACAGTCTCGTCCGCATCGGTATGGACGGTGAAGGACTCGAACGGCTGACCTCGGTCCAAGGATCGGGCCACCCGACATTACATCCGGACCGTCGACACATCCTGACTGATGTCTACCTACACGAGAGGTTGTCGTATGGAGACGGGACCGGTCCGATTCGATTGATCGATTGCGAGACAAACACGGAGGAACCGATCATCCGGATCAACAACGCTCCCCCATATTCGGGCCCGCAGAGAGAACTCCGGATCGATCCGCATCCAGCCTGGGACCGCGACTATCGACGAATCGTCTTTAATGGGTGCGACCAAGGCGTGCGTCGCATCTACCTCGCTGACCTGACCGGCAAGCTCGCATGAACCTTCTCGAGCGGGACGACCTGCAGGAATACCTCAGCGGCTGCATCCGTGTTGAGCGAGCGGATGACCACCTGCTGTTCCATCGCCACACAGAACGACAAATCGAATATTATCGGCGGATGAATGAAAGCTGGTGGGTCCGCTCCCGCTGTCCGGCCGGAATAAGAATCGAGTTGGTCACAGATGCGATGACGCTCGATCTGACCGGACGCCTACTCCGGGGATCTCGCCAATATGCCGGGATCGATGTCGAGGTCGATGGACATGTGACCGGTANAATCCGCATCGACACGAGCGAAGACTCGCGAACGTTCCGTCTTGCCGAGTTTTCTACGCAAGAGCGCCGGCAGATCACGATCACACTCCCACAGAGTGCACTTCTGGAGGCGGAATCCCTCGAACTCGCTGAAGAGACACAGGTCAATCCCATCACTAATGCTCGTGTTCCCTACCTCGCACTGGGTGATTCGATCACGCAAGGCATGGACGCAAGTAGCCCGGAATCAGCTTACCCGCTCCAGCTTGCGAAAATTCGTGATATGAATCTCCTCAACCTAGGNGTGGGCGGCCATGTTTTTGACCCCGATGCATTGGACGATGAACTTCCCTTCGCACCGAAGCTAATCACGGTCGCCTACGGAACAAACGACTGGGCACGTGGGACGACACGAGAGCAGGTATCGGAAACGGTGGCCGAGTATCTGAATCGTTTGAATGGAACGGTTGGTGTGGGGGCGAGACTGCTTGTGATTACACCGATCTGGCGCGCGATAGGTGAGGAGATCAAGGAAGGCGGAGACCTGGTAGCTTTCTCGGAAGCGATCGCCCAAGCCGCAGGAAGTATAACGGGCGTGACGGTTGTCGACGGACTTTCGATGGTGCCGCATCGCGATAGTCTATTCGTTGACGGAACGCACCCAACCGATGAGGGATTCCTGCACTACGCGATCAATCTGAATCGTGCGTTTGATTAGCGATCATCCTGAGCGGAGTCGATGGCCGTGTTTGTTAGCTAGAATTTCTGCGTGACGCCTTTATTCACTTGTTTCCCTTGGCGTCAAACGTGTCCGGCATCGTCTACACCAAAGAGCTGACCCGCCGAGGAAATGGCGGTCAGGCTACCCTCCGTTGCCCCTTGGGGGCTGAAAGCCAGACTCGCGTGCATCTTCAATTTATTCGGTTTCTTGTTCCTCTTGCTGTCGCGACTCTCGCGCTCGAAATCGGTGGACAGTTCCTGAACGGAGGGATGGCTCGTGTCCCTCGTGCAACGGAGACGCTTGCCGCTTTCGGGTTGGCCTTAGGGCTCAAAAGCATCCTGACCGGAGCGCTCTACCAGTCTCGCCAGTTCGCTCTCGCCATGATCGACAACCGTCTTCAGCTCCGGTCCGCAAGCCGGTTCGTCTTCACTGCAGGCGTGCTTCTTTCAGTCGCTACAGCCGTCCTCGGCCTGCCGGGTCTAGGGAGGTGGGTCGTGAAGGATCTTCACGACCTGACAACCGTCATCGCCGATCAGACCCAGCTAGCCCTGCTTCTAATGTCTCCCTTGCCTCTCATCAACGGGCTGTCCAGATATTTATCCGGGCTGTTGGCGCGATACCGTCGCACGGAGATCATCACGCTCAGTCAGATCGGCAGCATCCTGACTTCAATCGCCGCGGTCCTGATTCTGCTTGGAAACCGCTACATCAACCAAACGCCAATCCTGCTGCCCGTCGCCGCAACCTTTCTTGGAGCGATCATCGAATTCGGCGTCCTTCTCTGGGGACACCTTCGATTCTCCCGACCCTCTCTACCGATTAAAGGTCCGTCCCTGACGATTCGAGACATCCTCCACTTTCTGTGGCCGCTTGCCGTCATCATGATCTTCCAGGGCTTCAGCCGACCCCTCATCAACCTCATTGTTTCGCGTGGGTCCAATGGGACGGAAGCGCTCGCCGTCCTCACAGTCATCTATACGCTCGGCCACATCCATTACGGCTGGGTCAACGAAAACCGTTCTCTCATCCCCGTCTTCAGAGATGAGACGGGATACCTTCCCTATGCACGCAGGTTTATCGTCGCCTGCGGCTGTATTTCTTTCGCTATGGCCTTGATCCTCTTCTGGACGCCTATTCGGTGGGTTCTCCTGATCGACCTGATTGGCGTCACACCCGAGCTTGCTGAGCTCTGCGTTCAGCCGCTGATGGTCTTTACCTTCTTCCCGTTCGCGGTCACTCTACGAGCGTATTACCATGGTGTCGGCATTGTCAACCGAATCACTCAGTCGATGGCGACAAGCGGTCCCTCCCGTCTAACAGCTATAAGTATCGGCCTCTTTGTCCTCTCATTTTTCGACCTGCCAGGGGCGACACGAGGAATCGGCGCTCTCCTGTGCGGATTCTCCGCTGAAGCGATTGTGCTTGCCTGGGGTGTGAGACGTAAACTCAAAGCAATACCGCATGGAGAGAAGTATGTCTGAACAAAACGTATTCGATCTCTACAAGCTCGATGACCGTGTTGCCCTTATCACGGGCGGCTCGAAGGGGCTCGGCAAGGCCATGGCCTTGGCCCTCGCGCAGGCGGGAGCCCGTATCGTGATCAATTCGAGAACGCAGCCGGATTGCGATGAAGTGGCGGCAGAGATCCAAGAATCGACCGGTCAGGAATGCGTNGGGATAGCAGCAGANGTCACGGACGAGTCTGCGGTCGATATCCTATTCGGAAAAGTGATGAGTCAGTTCTGCCGGCTGGACGTCGTAATCAACAGCGCCGGCATCAACATTCGCCACCCAATCGAAGAATTCCCATTCGATGAATACAAACAGGTCATCGATATCAATNTGATCGGNACGTGGCTATGCTGTCGCGCTGCCGGTCGGATCATGAAACCCGCNGGACGAGGATCCGTCATCAACGTCTCCTCAACTCTGGGCGCCGTCGGCCTCGAAGACAGATCCGCCTACACCTCCTCGAAATCTGGTGTGATCGGGATGACACGGGCGATCGCGAAGGAGTGGGCGGAACACGGGCCACGCTGTAACGCCCTGTGTCCAGGGCCCTTTCTCACGGAAATGAACTTACCCTTGCTGGATCAGCCGGAACGGGTCGAGAAGCTCATCCGGCTCACCGCGATGAACCGGTGGGCAGAGCTGCCCGAAATCATGGGAGCAGCACTGTTCCTTGCAAGCGATGCCAGCAGCTATGTGACGGGGTCGGAGCTGTATGTGGATGGGGGATGGACGTGCTGACATTGAAGATTTATAACAGAAAATCCTGTCGCTGTTCCAGTACGTCCTTCGGCGCCCCTGCACAGGCAGAGGCGCCGAAGGACGATCTAGGAGTTTAGCTTCTGGATCCGTTCAAACTTCGTAAGCAGTAATAACCTCTACGAGGGATCGATGTGGAAGTACAGACAATCGTCGGGATCGATCCGGAGCAAGTCCGATCTAGTGACATCATCGGCTGCGATTACGATGGCCTCTTCGGCCTTCCGGTCGCAGTCACCGCGCACGCGAAAGCAATCCTTGTGACCAACATTAAGTCTCGCCGAAAGCGCTACGAATCGCCGAACATCCCCTTCGACAAAACGACCGACAGGGAACGTGCAGAGGCGTATTACGAGGANCCCGAGTGACTCGAGACACGAAAGATTGTGTTGGTTCTCTGCCTCCTGGCGATTGGAGCGTANATGGCAACTGAAGAGCCAGTCAAGATCGATCGAGATTTGATCTATGCTACGGTCGATGGCCGTGATCTTCGATTGGACATCTACCGCCCGGCCAACGCCACCGGACCTCTGCCTCTGATTGTCTGGATCCACGGGGGCGCTTGGCGGAAAGGAAGCAAGCAGAACCCCAAGGCGAAATCGCTGGTGTCAGAAGGGTATGTTGTCGCTAGCGTCGAGTATCGTCTCAGTCAGGAAGCGGTCTTCCCGGCCCAGATTCACGACTGCAAGGCAGCGATCCGCTGGCTCAGGAAACACGCAACCGACTATGTAATCGACCCCAACCGCATCGGTGCCTGGGGACCCTCGGCTGGCGGCCATCTTGTCGCGCTGTTGGGGACGTCCAGCGACGTCGCCGATCTTGAGGGCACAATCGGTGTCACGGGCGTCTCGAGTCGCGTACAGGCCGTGTGCGATTGGTATGGACCGACCGACTTTCTCAGGATGAACGACGTAGCCGGCTCGATTGATCACGATGCGGCCGACTCGCCGGAGTCGCAGCTGATCGGTGTGCCGATTCAGAACAACGCCAAGAAAGCTGCGCGCGCGAATCCTATCACCTACGTCTCTGAGAGCAATCCTCCCTTCCTTATCATGCACGGACTAAAAGACCTTACGGTGTTGAGGAATCAGAGCGAGTTCCTTCACGCCGCTTTACAACTGGCCGGCGTCCATTCTGGCTTCATCACCGTTGACGACAGAGGTCACGGTTTCCGTGTCGTTGGGGACCAGAAGGAGAACTACGAGCGTCACGTCCTCGCTTTCTTTGACCGCGTGTTCAAAGACAGGCGGAGCCCGTGGGCAGAGCACGCTTCAAACCCACACCCTTGGGTCACAGATTTCGGTCGCAACACCCAAGGTTCCCACGATGTCATCTACCATAGCGATGTCATCGGCGGATATCATGGATATACCGCCTACCTGCCACCCTCGTATAATGAGGATNCTCAGCGCANGTATCCGGTCGCCTACTGGCTTCATGGACGCAACGGCAGAGCGCACAGTGCCAATCGATTCATCGCACGCGCGCACCGTTCGATCGAGTCCGGTCTCTGTCCCCAGATGGTCATCATCGCGCCTGTCGGTCTTCGCTCAAGCATGTACGTGGACTCGAAGGATGGAGTATATCCGATCGAGTCTGTCATCGTCAACGATCTGATNCCCCACGTTGAAGCCACTTATCGCGTCAAGATGGGTCGCAAGCATCGTGCGATCGACGGCTTCTCGATGGGCGGTTTCGGGGCAGCCCACCTCGGCTTCAAGTACCCAGATTTGTTCGGGTCGATCTCAATCATGGGGGCAGCCTTGCACCGACCCGAGTTCCTCCGTGATCAGAGACCCGACATCTTCGAGGGAACCTTCGGGAACGATCTCGCTTACTGTGGACAAGAGTCACCGTGGACGCTCGTTCGGCAGAGCGCAGACAAGATTCGCGATCACGCGATCNTGCGGTTATATGTCGGCTCAGAAGACTACAAGCTCCGACAGAAGAACACGGAGTACAGTGCGCTGTTGAAAGAACTGAAACTGGAGCACGAGTTTGGGATCGTGGATGGTGTCGGACACAATAGCGCCCAGGTCCTGGACGGTATCGGAGATACGGCGTGGACATACTACGCGAAGGCGTTTCGTGCGTAGGACACCNCGAGCTTCCGAGGGNTCTCGCGCAGATCTNGGCCCCCTTCTCGACCGCCACCTCTGGGTGACTTCCAAAAAGGACGTTGCAGGCAGGGAGAGATCCCTCGCCTGTAGCTAAGGAGAACATGATCGAGCTGACTCAATTCAAATCCGTCGGCAAGAACGTCACCTTTGACTCAGCTTGTGAGGTCCTACGGCCGGATCTGATCACAATCGGTGACAACGTTCACTTCTACCGAGGACTGTATCTGAGTCCGTGCGGGGAACACATCGACATCGGTTCGGATACCCACTTCGCGCCATATGGCTGTCTCTACGGGCCCTTAACGATTGGCCGGAATTGTGCGATCGCTGCACACGTGGTTTTCGCTAGCGTTGGTCACGGATACGCACGAACGGATATCCCGATGGTCGATCAGCTGGTCTTGAAGAAAGAGATCGTTCTGGAAGACGATGTGTGGGTCGGTGCAAACGCCGTCATCACACAGGGCGTTCGGATCGGTACGGGAAGTATCGTGGGGGCTGGATCGGTCGTGACGAAGGACGTCCCGGCATTCAGCGTTACNGGTGGTTCACCAGCACGGGTTATCCGCGATCGCCGCAATTCGTCGCCGCGTNAGTTGTAGAGCAAACCTCTCTTATTAGAAAAAACTAGCCACTGCTCACTAAACCGATGACGACCTCCGCGCCATCGGGGCCCTATGAGGCGAAGGTTTTACTATGCAGACCACAGCGAAGAGTGCGAAGTATATGGGTGAAGTGTCACCGCGCTCCGTCCGACGTAGATGGGTTCATGCAACCGCGCCCTCGTGCTCTAAACGGGGCGTCTCAGCGTAAATGCACCGCTAATTCCCGAACGTGGTTCCNAGCGTCGCATAAGCCGCCACCGAGTTCCCGAGGTCGCCCACCCGCATCACGCGAACTTCGAACCCGACCAGAGCCGTCTCTGTAACCATACGTCCGACCGTGATCCCGCCATAGAACATCGAGCGGATTTCGGACATCAGGACCACAGTCCCAGAATCCAGCGCGATTCTTGAGATGCCGCCACCTGCAGATGGACGGACCACCCAAGGATAGGCTCCAAGTGTCGCACCGATCTCCGCTGCGATCTGGGACTGGCTAGCGTCTCCCAGCACGGACGTACCACCGGAGATGGCGTCGGGCAGAGGCCTGTCCTTAGCGCCGTTGTGGAAAGTGAACTGGATTCCGGCATAGAACGCACGCTTATCTGAGACCGGTATGTCATACCCGAAGGCCGCACCGCCTCCCCCCTTGTAGAAATCACCCGAGGCCGCTCCCCCAAAGATTTTCAGGATTCCTCCAGCCTGAACGTTTGAACCTGCAAAAAGAACGAGTAGCGCGCACATTACGATCGTATGTCGCATACAATCTCCTCTAAGAGCAGCCAGCTGCTTTTTCTTCTCCTACTCACTATTTCACTACCTCTATCCGTAGCTTTCCTTCGTAATCTGCTCCTTCACAAACCCGATCTCATCCAGATACTGCAACGCACTCGAAAGAAACGACGAAGGCAACATCTCTCCCTTCTCCTTCGCCNCTCTCTTCTGCCAGGGAAGGTGGTCGGGCCCACACACGAAGACGGCAGTATTCTTTGTCTCGTTAGTGGCTTCGTCCAGCAGGTCTTTCGAAATGCGTCCGCTGCGGTAATCACCGAACGAAGCGGGATCACCTTCGCGGGTAAGTGTGTGGATAACCTTGAGGCGATCCGGGAACTGTCGCCGGAGCTCGGCGAGATCATGNTCGAAGATAATATCCTCGTGCTTCTTGTTCGAATAGACGAGCGTGTGTTTCAGCTTCTCATTCACNCGCAGGTCATGCTTGATGATGCTGAAGCTCGGGACGATCCCGCTCCCCGCACAGATGTGAAGCACCTCTTCCTTCTCTTGGCGGATATCGTCGGTCAGCTTGTAGGGTCCCGTGAATCCGGTTACGACCATCTTCGTGCCCCGAGGGGTTCGGAGCGCTAGGATCGGAGACAGGAGCGGCGGATACGGAGTCACGCCTGATGTATATCGCTCTTCCTTCACCGTGATCGCGATGTACTTCTCGTCCGGCGAGCTGGACAGGGAATACGCCCTAGACGGCTCCTTNTTCCCTTTCAAATCCTGGAGATAGTCGACCCATCTCTCGAGCGCCGGAAACTGTTGTGGCGAAATCGTCAGGAAATTCCCCGGGTCGTAGGTCAGCCGATCGTTCCCAGTAAAAAGGGAAAGCGTCACGGTGTCAGGCGCTTCGTACTTAACGTCGGACACCATCACTTCCAGCTCTTTGATCCTTGTTCGCTNCGGAGCCATTCGCTCTCCTTGAATAAACCGTGATTCTCCCGGCTGCCTTTACTCTGACCGCTANGTATTCGCGTATAGCAGAACGCCTGCCGCAACCGCTACATTGAGTGAATTCACCGGTTCCGACATCGGAATCGACACCTTCTGATCAGCNAGTTTAAGTATATCATCATCGATTCCAAATGCCTCGTTCCCAAGAACGAAGGCGTATGGCTTCGANTAATCAGCTTCGCTGAAACTCTGTCCGTCGGTATGTGCTGCGAACACAATTACCCGGGCTCGCTTCAGATCGTCGATCAACGAAGTCGGACGTTGATCGACCAGCACAGGAAATCGGAAAACGGATCCCATCGTCGACCGTACAACCTTGGGATTCAGAAGCTCTACGGATCCTTTGACCAGAAAGACCCCGCCTGCGCCGGCGCCTTCAGCTGTCCGCAGAATCGTCCCTAGGTTACCTGGATCCCTGACTTGATCGAGGATCAGCAACGGTTTTCCAGACGAGATAACCTCGTCCCGATCCCAGTTCGGCTCTCGGGCCACACCGACCACGCCCTGCGGCGTCTCGGTCTCGCACATCCCTTTCATCGCGCGACGATCTGTCATCTGCACTGTCACACCTGAATGGAGTGCTGTCTTGTAAAGCGCAGCCAATCGCTCGCTGCGATCGAGCATATCCCTCGCGAATACTAGCTGCTCCGTCGCGCCTTCGATCTTGAGCGCCTCCTCGCACAGACGGATTCCCTCGATCAGGAACGCCCCTTCCCGTTCCCGCGCTTTACGCTTCTTCAGCGCCAGTATTCTTTTGGACCCTTTGACAGCCATAAAAACTGTGAGAGGGCAGACCTCAAAAGCAAAGGCAGAGGTCCGGCGCTCTTGCCGTTTATCCTCTGCCCTCCACCGCCGCCCTCTTCTCTCTTCTACGAGACTTCCGGCCTCGTCCCTTTCTCACCGTCGCTCAACTGTCGACGGATCTCGTGAATCTCCTCCCAGAGCGCTTTCTCCTTCCGCGCCAGTGAGACGAAGTAAACAAGAACCGCCCCCCAGATCACTGCGTAGGCCACCGCCATATATTCCAAGAATTGCATTTCACGTCACCGTCCGNTTCTAACAGACATCCTCTTGATTAGGAACCAAAGTNCTTCGATCGGGAGATCGACATGACCACATCTCACTCTGCCATCTGCCCCAGTATCGCCTTGCGATCACGCATCTCGGCTCGCAGATACGTGAGCTCTTCTCTNGCCCGTTCAATCGACACACGACGTGAGAAGATCGCGATGAACAGACAGAGCCAAACAAACATACACATCCTAAGCGCGAACTCCATATCCGGCGGCAGGCCGCCACCGCCTTCGCGCATAACTGCCGGATGATGTGTTCGCCAAATCTGTACGGCATAGTGGATCAGCGGAGCGTTCGCAAAACCTACGATCGCGAGCACCGCTCGGAACCGCGAACCTTGGATCGACTCCTCACTGTAATTCTTCAACATCATATACGAGACGTATACCAAGAACATCACCACCACGAGCGTCAACTGTGCATCCCAGACCCACCACGCATTCCATATGGGCTTCGCCCAAAGCGGACCCGACAGCATCACGAGCACGCAGAACAGCAACCCCACTTCAGCGCCACAGGACGCGTAGATATCGAATCGTCGCGATCGCTTCCACAGGTAGAGCACGCTGAAGACGAAGCAGATGAAAAAACCGAGATACATCATCATCGCCGACGGCACGTGGTAATAGAAGATCTTCTGCGCAAGCANCATCTGCGCTTCNATACTCGTCTCCACCAGCACCAGCCAAGGNGTATANAGCATTCCTAGAAANGCCAGCGTACCGAAAATGNAGGAGATGATATGNGGTTTGTTACCNAAGCGAATCCAGTGNTTNGTGTTTACTGANGCTAACGTAGNTNCTACTCCTCTACGACGTACTCAAACAAGTACATACATACGACAAAGAAAATCCCACAGAATGCTACCCCAACCCTCATCCACTCCATCGTCGACCCGAGTGTCGCGCCCTGAAGCATGGACCGGAACGACTCGACCGCCGACAGCAGCATCGGTACGAGAATCGGAAGCGCCAACATCGGAAGCATCGCTTCCTTCAGGCGCGTGTTCACGGACATCGCCGAGAAAAGCGTACCAATCGTCGCAAACCCAAATGTCCCGAACAGAACGGGGACCAAAATACCGGGCAGCGCATCGAACAGAGGCACATTAAGCAGGATGGCAAACAGAGGCAACAGGAACACCTGCAAAGCAAGCATCGTTATCAGGTTGCCCAGCATCTTACCGATGTAGATCGCCGACCGATCCGCCGGTGCCAGAAGGACACCCAGCATACAGTCGTTGATTTGCTCCTGCGAAAACGATCGCGAGAGCCCTAGAAATCCCGAGAACACCACCGACACCCAGTAAATCCCACCTGCCCCCTCAACCATCGACGGCGACCCCGGCGTAAACGCAAAGCTGAACGTCACCAGCACGAGCAACGAGAAGAAACCCATACTAGACAGACGTTCTTTGCTCCGGAATTCCGTCAGGAGATCCTTATAGAGGATAGCTGAGGCTTGTCGTACAAAGGCGTTCATATACGAGTGCTTAATTGAGACGCTGGTAGAGAGAGGTGTCAGGCCGGCTGAATCGGGTGAGGGCCAAGCAACAAGGATGCCCGCTTACGATTTGCGACCACTTTTCGACTACGCACAGGATGACCAAGCCGGCTTCCCCTACTCACTGTCCCTCCCGGCCTTTCTATATAACTCCTCCAAATCCGAGATACCCATCTCTCCGCACACCCCTTCCCCAACCACCCTTCCCTTCGCCAACATCACGAATCGATCGCCCAAGTCGAGCGCTTGGTGCAGATAGTGTGTCACGAGAATCGCGGTCCGGCCTTGTTCCCGGAAGGAGCTGATGCGTTCGGTCAGGATATCCCGGCCGGTGACGTCGAGACCACTGTACGGTTCGTCGAACAGCAGATATTCCGGATCGTGTATCGTTGCGCGTGCAATAGCGAGCCGCTGTTTCATCCCGCGCGAGTAAGTTCGAACACGGTCATCGGCACGATCGTTCAGACCGACTGCGGTTAGCCCGGAGGAGACTTGCATTTCGAGATCATCGAGCCCGTAAAGCTTACCATAAAACGACAGGTTCTCTCTGGCCGTTAGATCCTCATACAGCATCGTCTGGTGTGAGAGGACACCGAGCTGCCTGCGAAGCGATTCGGGCGACTCCGACAGGTCTTCGGAACCGGCGCGGGCCGAACCTGAACTCGGCTTCGCCAAGCCGGCCACGATCCGAAGCAGCGTCGTCTTGCCCGCACCGTTAGGACCGAGCAGCGCGAGGGTTTGCCCTGGCTCGACCTCGAGAGTCACGTCGGACAGAGCGGTCAGTCCGCCAAACCACTTGCTGACCTTCGAAACCTTGATCCCAGCTTCGACAGACAAGGCTACCCCGTCGTCGCTTTTGTCAGATCGACGACCTCGGCCTTCAGTGCATCACGTCGCCTCTCATGTTCATTTACAGAGATATAACCCGTCTCGAGACGATCGTCCAGATCCGCGATCTGTTGGATAAGCGCGGAGCGACGAATCGCCGGGCCCAGATCCTCTCCTTCCTCGATGGTCAACGACTTTGATGAGCCGGTCTTCAGGTAGATCAAGGCAATCAGGGCGCCGAGCGCGACGCCGCCGAGTGCCCAAGGCCCGACCCTGCTCGGATCGAACTCACCGGAAAGAGCCCTTGGTGATCCAGCGACGCTCCCCGTCAGCTTGAACGACACCTGCCCACCGAGCGAAATCTGCTCCGCCACAAGACGTCGGAACTGCCTCTCCCCAATATTTACGAGTCCCAGATCCTGCATCGAATTGTCCGTCACCTCGGCATCGACTGGCGTGATGAACGCATCGATCGACGGAGCACCATACTTCAGTCGCTGTATGACCCGCCCGTCTCCCGGGATCGGTGTCGTAAAGGCAAGCTGCATTCGACCCGGCGGAACGGGACGCGAATCGACTAGAATCGGACCGTGTGTGTGTACTCCAGGGATCTCGCTCGATACCTCACTCACGCCTTCGGGCATCGGAACCTCGATTCCGTGTCCATGTCCGGTTCCTGTCTTAAACGTCCTGTCACTAGTGTTCTGGAAGATCAGGATCTGCGTCATCTGCCGGCTCTGAGCGTCGACTATCAGGTGATGCGAAATCACCTCGATCACCGCGTCGTCACCCGCAGACTCGTAGACTGCGATCTCCACTGGTGCGTTAGAATCCGTAACACGGTTCGACCGATACTGCACGTCATCATATTCAGCCGAAAGCATCATCGGCACTTCCGCGCTTGGTTCGCCGGGCAGTTCGAAGCTGAATCGCCCTTCAGCGTTCGTCGTATCCGCCAGCACCTCAACCGACTGCGCCGAGTGATGCACCAACTGAACAGGCACGCCCACCTCGACTCGGCCAAGCGTGACGTTACGAACCCTGCCATTCAGCGTCGCCGCATCCGCCCCGATTCCTGTACAAAACAGAAGCCCGATCACCACCGGGCTCATCGANCCAACTCGCCTCATTCTCTATCCTTGGTCCAGATTTGTCCGTAATCTCAACTGGTAAGTTCCCCCGTCTTTCCTTTGTGCCTTTGTGCCAGCTGCCTTTGCCTTTGAGATCCGATCGTGGCAGACTGATCCCGCTTAACAGCAACCAGTTCCAGTCCATCCGCAGGCATTCTTGGTGTCTTAATGCTTTTGTGGTTCTCGCCTTAGACTTTAGCCTTTGCCTCTCCGCGCCGAGGCGATATCCTGCTCAACCTGATCCTCGATCTCACCAGCGTGCTCGTTCCCATTATCGATCTGATTGATCAGCTCTAAGGCTTGTGCAGCGTATCGTTCCCGCGTCTCGCGATAATCTTCACCTTCGATCTTCCCCATTTTGTGATCGAAATCGATCTCGCGAATCGCCTCGAGAACCTGTTCCCGGTTCTCGATCAGCGCCTGTCGTTTCGTCTTACGATCCGATGCTCGGTCCACTTCTCCCCGCTCGAGAAAAAGTGGCCGAAACACGAACACCATCATCGCGGCGGCGATCAGAACGTATATAACGACTTCGAATTCCATTAATTCTTCGTGGTGTTCAGTCTTTCAAGTTGCTCTGCTCAGATCTTTTACTGATGTGTCCACGCTCGTCGCAGGGCTCCGGCCGGTTACGTCCAACCATTTCTCAAAGCCAAAGTCGACGCGATCCACCGAACCCAACTTCGCCGGACTCGGAGAGTCCGGTCTATGGGTCTTCTCTGAGAGCCTTTGCGAGCTTCGCGTCTTCTTCCTCGCTTAGCGCGGATCCGCCGCGCGTCTTCGAAGCTTCCTTGCGCTGCCAACCCTTCAAAACAGTCCGAACGACAACCCCACCGAAGACCATCCCGACGATCGGCATAATCCAAGCCATCAGGTTGAACCCTTCCTTCGGTGGCGTCACAAAGATCCTCTCTCCGAACTCGCCGACGAACCCTGCGATCACTTGGCCCTTCGTCATCCCCGAGTCGAGTTTCTTCGCAATCCGGTTCCGCTGCTCCCCGGCGTATCCGCACCGGCATTCATCGAGCGGCCGCGTCGGACACGACCCGCACAAACAAGCCAGCTCCTGCGCCACATCCATCACATCCGCCTCTTGCGCCCCCATTGCCTCTTCAGGTAAGGAAAAAAGGAGTGCCAGCACCAGTATTGAAATCGCGATGCGTTCTCTCTGGACCATCGGTGCGCCATAGACTCGGCGAAGGCGACAGGGAAGCATCATCGTTTTCTGGAACTCTTTTGGGGTTCCCTATGAACTATGAACTCTAAACTCTGCATTCTGCACACACCTCTAAGCGGCTGCTTCCTCCACCCGCTGTTCCAGACGGCTCACCTGCCGACGACGATGCGGTGTCTTCTTGTCCGGCCAGATCACCACGATCATCCCAAACGTCATCACCCAGCATCCTATCCAGACCCACATCACAAGCGGATTCACATAAGCCGTGAAGAATGCCTGTCCCTCCTCATTCTGCCCTTCGTAGAGAAGGTAGAGGTCCTCTCGAAGATTCGACCGGATCGCAACCTCCGTCGTCCTCTGCTGATCCTGCCGCTTGTAGTAGATGTGCTGCTCAGGGAACAGCGTACCTAGCCGCTTCTCCCCTACATACACACCGAGCTGCGTCTGAACAACCTCTGTCAGAGGATTCCGCATAAAGTCGTAGCCTTCATAAACCACCTTGTATCCTCCGAGCTCGAAGGACTCGCCCTTGGTCATCGCGATCTCAGTCTGCTGGTTGAAGGCATTCCCCGTAAAACCGATGAACAGCAACACGAATCCGAAGTGGACGATGTAGCCGCCGTAGCGTCGCTTATTTCGTCCGAACAACGTCCAAAGCGCCATGAGATACGGTTCACCTGAGCTGCTCCCGCGAGCGACTGCTCCGCGATGATACTCCGCGAATATCGTCACCGTCACGAACGCACAGAGACCGAAAGAGATGACCGCGTAGACATCGCGCATCCCAAAACCCACGCACAGGGCTGAAGTGATCACGCCTATGATCGTTGGAAAAGTGAAGTGTCGTTTCAGGCTCGCCGTCGAGGTCTTCCGCCAAGCAAGAAGCGGCCCGACTCCGGTCAGCAGCATCAGCACTAGACCGATCGGAACCATCACCGTGTTGAAGAACGGCGGGCCCACCGTAATCTTTGAACCTGTAACCGCCTCTGATATGACCGGAAACATCGTCCCCCATAGAACCGCAAACATGGCGCCGAGGAACAGCAGGTTGTTCAGCAGGAACCCACCTTCGCGTGACACGGGCGAGTCGTAGTGCGTCTCACTCTTAAGCATATCGTAACGGAGATACAAAAGTAGGGCAGATACACCAGCAATCACAATCACGAACCGCAGAAACCACGGACCGATCGGCGACTGTGCGAAGGTATGAACCGACGACACCACACCACTTCGTGTCAAGAAGGTTCCGAAGATGCAAAGTGTGTAGGTCAGGAGGATCAGGGCCATATTCCAGACCTTCAACATTCCCTTTTTTTCCTGGATCATCACCGAGTGCAGATACGCCGTCGCCGTCAAAAAAGGTAGAAGCGCCGCATTCTCGACCGGATCCCAGCCCCAGTAGCCACCCCAGCCAAGCACCACATACGCCCACTTCCCTCCCAGAAGCTGTCCGACGCCCAGAAGAAACCAAGGCACCAGCGTCCAACGGCGGGTCGTCCGGATCCACTCGCCGTCGAACTGCTTGCTGAGCAGGGCACCGATGGCGAACGCGAAAGGAACTACAAACCCGACATACCCACCGTACAGAATCGGAGGATGGATCGCCATGGCGGGGTGAACGAGAAGCGGATTCATACCCTGCCCGTCTGCGGGTGTGAACCCAACCGGAACGTTCTCTACATCGCTGATAAGAAGGAAGGGATTCTCGAGGAAAACCACGACGCCGAGGAAGAACACCTGGGTCGCCGCAAGCACCGTCATCGTGTAGGACGAAAGTGGGCTGCGCTGCGTGCTAATCTTCCTTACGGCAAAGTAGGTATAGGTCGCCAGAACAAGCGACCATAGCAGAAGAGAACCTTCCATCGACGACCAGATGGCCGTCAGCTTGTAACCAGTGTGCAGATCGCGGCTCGAAGCTTTGGCCACGTAATGGACGTCGAACCGATCGGTCAGGAAGAGATACTCGAGAATCACAAACGCAGTTGCGACCATCACAAAGATCGCGGCCAACGACCGCTCCGTACTCACCGTCATATCCATCCGATGGGTCTTCGCCGATACGACCGATCCTAACGTAGAATACAGAGCGAGCGCAAAGCTCAGATAAAGCAGGAAGTTCCCAAGTTCAGGTAGTGCCAACTCTCGCCCCTATCCCTGATGCGGTTTCATCCAATTGCCATCTCCCAACTACCGCTTGCATCTATTGCCATCTAACCTCGCTGCCGAACAAGCCCTTACGACTTTATCCCCTTCTTCTCCTCACCGTGCATCTCCTTCATGTCCTCATAGCTCTTGCTTTCGTATTTAGAAGGACACTTCGCAAGAAGATGATCTGCCACAAACACACCATCCTTGCCCGTTATGCCCTCAAGAATCACATCCGACTCGTCGCGGAACGTATCCGGCACGATTCCCTTGTAGTGCACGAGCTTCTTGTGATTCGCCGATGCAGTAGACCCGTGACCGGGTTCCCAAATCTCAAACCGAAGATCGAGCGATGCATCGTCACGCTNGATGCTCCCAAGCACCACCTTACCTGCAAGCTTGATCTTCCGCCCGACAAACTCGGCTTCACGCGCTTCCAGTTGCGCCACGGTGAAGTAATACAAAGACGTCTCTTGGAGGCCGGTGACTACCAGCATCACCACACATACCGCAACCACGAGGATACCCAACCCGAACTTGAACTGCTTCGCTGTCATTCTGGCCTCATCCGTGGGGCAAGAGGGGCTTAAAATATAACCGTATGTTGGTGTAACTAAGCAGGTTAAAGATACAGGCTCCCTGCATCGTTGACAATGTCAACAGGCGCTCAGCCGACGGCAAAAAATTGCAGTAGGATTGCCAGATACACGCGTCAGGACAACAGTCGCGGACTCACTTCCAGACAGCTCTAGCTTACCAAGAACGGCCTCGGGCGTCATGGGGAATCGCCGCTTCTTGATCTCGATCTGTCCGATCTCGTTCGACTTCACATAGTCCTGGAGACGCTTGATACTGAACTTCATCACATCTACGACACGATACGTCGTTGCGTAGGGTGTGTCGACACTCTCGTCCCCCGTCAGGTATGCCACCTTGGGATCCAGTTTGTNCGCCCCGATCTCTGCGGCGACCTGCTCAATGAGATGCGCCCGAACAATCGCCCGGTCCGGTTCGTAAAGGAACGCCGAAACATCCCCACACCGGACGGGACCCGTGTCCGCGGCTTCGAGCGTGTCACCTGCTGGCAGCAGGGTCGCCCTGACCTTTGCTTTCGACCGGAGATCTCCGAACCAGAGTACGATCTCCTTGCAATCACCGCCTACTGAGATGAACTCCGCCTCGCAATCTTTGGGGATCTCGCTGTGAGATATACCGGGCGAAACTTTGATGCCCATAGGCAGTGAGGGACTCCACCAAGCCAGTTCGCTCAGAGAAGGCACATAATCGCTGATATGCACGGCCCGTCGGTTGCCTTCGCGCCGTGAGGGGTCGAAAAACANNCCGTCGAAATTGGGACTTAATTGTCCCACATTCGCGTTCACAAACTCGGCGCTTAGTCCGCGGAAACTCAAATTCGCCTTCGCCATCTGGACCCGAATGGGTAAGATGTCAACCGCCGTCACATCGGCGACAGCCGCAAGTGCTGCCGAATCGCCCCCGATCCCACAGCACAGGTCCCCGACGCGTCCGAGTCCCCTGTAACGCTCTGCCCGATGTCGCGCGATCACATCCCCCGAAGCCTGTTCGAGGCCATCGCGGTCAAAGAACATTTCCTGAGCGTGTTCAAACTTACCCTCGGCTCGTTCCCGCAGTTCAGCCAGCGCCACTGCTGCACGCACTCGGTCGGCTGGATAGTCCCTTCGCANCCGGGTCTGCTTCATGAGCGAATCACCAAGCATCGTATCGATCGCTTCCAGAAGACCTCGACCTTCAACCGATCTAAGATATCTCAGATCTTCGCATTTCATACGTTTATGCCAGAAGAGGGCGCGACTTTGGCCGCGCCCTCTTCGCAAATCGATATCCTGTTGGACTCAGAATGTCGCAACATCATCGGCCGTAAGCGATCTGAACACCCCGAGAGACCTTAGCTTCACCATATCCATCTTCGTCGAATCCCCAACGACGCTGATCAGTTTCGGCCGGCCGGCCAGATGCTCCTTCTGGAAAGCAACGACGTCTGCGAGCCCAATCTGTTTGACCTTCTGGAATCGCGCCACTCTGGGATCGACTTCGAGGCTCTGTAACTCCCAACTTCGGACTACACCGAGAATTTCCCGGAATCCGATCTTACCGGTCAGGTAGTCGTTCAACTTTGCGGCGTGGGCAGCCTTGTATCGATCTTCGGACTCGGGCAACGTATCCAAGAGACCGACCAGCGCTTCGATTGCCTCCGGTGTCTTGTCAGCCTGAGTTCCCATATTTGCGAACATCAGGTTCTCGGCGTTCGTCCGGCCGCCTGATACATATCTGGCTCCCACACTGTAGGCCAGCGCTCTGGCCTCCCGGATTTCCTGGAAAATGACTCCGGACATCCCGCCTGCAAAATACTCGTTATACATCTCGACAACAGGGATGATCGACTCGTCAAACACGCCATCACCCTGTTCGACCTGCACGTCCGAAGCCGCTTTCTGCTGTTGCAGATGCAGGAGTTCAGTCGATTCCAGCGCCCTCGCCCGATCATAACGGTACGGGGGCGGTTCCCTCAGGCTCTTACCCAGCGGATGATACATCTTCAAAGCAGCGAGCACTTCGTCTACCGAGCGATTCCCCACATACGTGATGTTGTGCTCGTAAGTCGGGAGACCCTTCACGATACCTAACAGGTCGTCGACTTTCAGAGCCTTCACCTGCTCTGACGGAATCCTGCGCAGCAGTCTTGACGTATCTCCGTAGCGTGCATACAGAACGAGCGCCAGTCTCAGAAATCTGGGATCCTTCTTGCTCGTCTCGCGGCGACCCAGCGTGATCTGGATTAGTCTGTCCAGAGTCTCCTGATCCGCCACTGGCTTCTGCGTCACCTCCTGCATCAGGGCCATCGAGGCATCGAAGTTTTCCTCCAGACCCGCGACCGAGAAGGACGATTCGTTATTTCCAGTCAAGAAACTGAAGTCGGTCCCAAGACGATACCACTCCTTCTTCAGATCTTCCGGCGAAAACTTGACCGTTCCCGATCGATCGAGCAGTAGAGACGCGAACTGGACCAGATTATTCTGGTTGAAACCAACATCGAAGTTGACGCTAAGACTGAACAAATCGTTAAAAGGATTCTTGCTGTAGTAGAGCTTCACACCAGGCTGAACCTCGACAACCTGATAGTCCTTCTCAGGATCGACAAACACGGGAGGCAGCAGCGCCGGCTTCTTCTCGAGAACCGATTTTGCGTAGACGGACTGCCGTGTCGGATCGATATCAATCTTGTCGATCGCCGGCTTCTTGATCTTGGGCACCTCCTGCGGTGCATCTCGCCGGAAACCGACCACGTAGTTGCCCCCGAAGTACTCCTTCGACACACGAACGACATCCGTCTTAGTAATCTTGCCCATTCTGTCGAGACGACTAACGACAGCGTCCCAGTCATAGTAGGACGAGAAGGCATTCACCATCTTGTTAACACGACTTACATTCGATTCGAGTCCCGCCTTGTCGTCTTTCTTGAACTGTGCGATCACCGTCGGAATCAGATCGTCATCGAACTCCCCTTTCCTCAGCTTCGCGATCTGACCAAGCAGGATCTGCTGCGCTTCCTCTAGCGTCTGTCCCTTCTTCGGAACGGCGGTGAACTGCTCATACGAGTAATCTAGGTAGGGTGAGCTGTAGGCGTGTGCCTCTCTTACCTCCTGGCGCTGGTTCACTAAATCGATCAGCCCGGCACGGCCATTCGACATCACATAGTCGGCAAGCACCCAGGCATCGTGATCAGGGTGCTGCTTGCCAGGGGCTCGAAATGCGACCGTGACCTGCTCTTCACCCGGATATATCACCTCAACCGTATCGATCTTCGAGAGCGGTTTCTCCACCCATTTCCCTCGATCGGGAGTCTCTCCTCTCTCCCACGAAGAGAAGTACATGTCAATAGTCTCGATCGCCTTCTCGATATCTATCGACCCGGAAATCGCGATCGCCATGTTGTTCGGAACGTAGAACTTCTTGAAATAGTCGTGGATGTTCGCCAGCGAGGGATTCTTCAGGTGCTCCACCGTACCGATTCCTGTCTGCTGACCTATCGGGTGTATCTTGAAGAGTTGCTTGAGGACAGCGAACAGCAGGATCCGGTCCTTATTTTCGAGCGAGCGGTTCTTTTCTTCATACACGATCTCCAACTCGGGCTGGAACAGACGGTAGACCGGATTTGTGAATCGTTCGGACTCGATCATCGCCCACTGCTCGAGGCGATTTGCCGGCAGGTCAACCATATAGTTCGTCCGATCCTTGCCGGTCGACGCGTTGATCCTCGAGCCGCCGATCGACTGATACAATCTATCGATCTCGTTCGGAATCGCGTAGGCTGCAGCTTTCTGCGACTCCTTATTGATCTTCGCGTAGATCGTCTTCCTTTTTTCAGGATCCTTCTCCTTCCAATGCTCCTCGTAGAGCGTCTCGATAAGCCTGATGTGCGGCCGTTCTTTCTCCCAGTCGAGCGTACCTAGCCTCTGCGTACCTTTGAACAGCAGATGCTCCAAGTAATGTGCAAGACCCGTGGACTCCGCCGGGTCGTCACGACTTCCGCCTCTCGTCACGATCTCCACGTAGAAGCGTGGCTCTTCGTGATTTTGCGTCAGATAGACAGTCAGCCCGTTGTCCAGCTGATAGATATGAACATCCATCGGGTCCTTAGGGTTCGGCCTGTTTATCCGCTCGTACCCCGCCTCCAACGCAGACGACCAAGAAATCACAACCGCCACCACCAGGCCCATCACCACTCTCAAAAACACCATCCGGCTTTCTCCTCCTCGACTGTACTGTCCATCCAGATCTTTATTGTGTTTGGATTACCAAACTCCCTGCGGGTTTCCCGCTTTGCGTTGAGCGCTCAGCGCTGAGTCCAACCTACTCCGGCCATGGCGTGATGTTCCTCACATACGCCCCATCCTCGAACGCGCTAAAAAACTTCTTCACCTGCGGATTGTCGATCTCATCAGACGACTCATCCGCTTCCAGGCTCGTCTGAGCCGGGTAGTAAACCTGGTCCGACCCGTCGGCAAGGACGTGATACCACGGCTGATCCCGTTCGGGCTGCGTCCGATTGCTCTTATACCAGTCATCACTCGCCCGACAGCGTTCGTCCACCGACACGATTACGGCCCGGTATCCATACCGCTTATGCTTTACCATCTGCCCTACCTCGAACAACTGATCCGTATCGGGCACATCGAGCAGCATCGCAATCTCCTCTCGCTGTTCCTCCGTCGCCCCTGCCTGATCAAGCACAGACTCCAAGTCATCTCCGTACTCGAGCAGGGCAATCTTCACCGACTCACGCACCACCTTGGATGAGTCATCCACAAGCGCCAACAGATATTTCATTTGCTCCATATCAGCTTCCGTTTTTACTGAGAGTCGCAAACGTCACTGCGCGAATCGCAGCGACGATATCTACGAGACAAGGCCGGAACGCTCTACCGATCCTTGGTTTCTGCGCATCTTGGTGTTCGGTCTTCCTGCTTTTTTTCGTGCTCTTGGTAGTTGCCCTTACTCAAATTGCGTCTTGAACGACTCGAATTGCGCCTTCAGCCACCCCACCTCCGACCTCAGCGACCTCACCTCGCTCTCGAGCTGATTGATCCGATCGTTCTCTGCCTGGACGGTCACCGATGCCGGTTCCGGCACGTCGGCCAGCGCCACCTCTCCGGAAAACAGATGAGAAAACCGCGACTCCTTCGTTCCCGGCTGCCTCGGCAGTTGCTGCACGAGCGGATCGGGCTCTTTGCTCTGCAGCCTGCGGATCGTTTCCGACACGGCTTCGAGACCCGCGAACTTGTGCAAACGCTCTGTCCGTCCACGGATCTCCCCGGTCGTCTGTGGTCCACGCAGCAGCAGCACGCAAACGGCCGCCGCTTCGCCGTCGTCCATCCGGAACATCTCCGAGAACGTCTGACGATACTTCGGCACCCGCGAATCATCGCTGATTAATCGCTGAACAACCCGCTTGCCCATAAGCTGTTCGAGCGCACGAAACACCGTCGTCTCCGNGAGCGCCATCACGGGATCGCGCCCCGACTTCTGATTACACGCCATCAGCACCCCGTTNAGGGATAGCGGATAATTNTGGGGNGTTGCTCTCTCCTTCTCCATCAGCGCCCCAACCACACGTGCCTCCACCGCCGACAGATNCAGCTCCATATTCTTCCTCACTCGCCCTTACCAATTTTCCGTTTGCAATGAACAATTGCNCACGAGAGATCGTCCGTCTCGCCTACCGTTTTCTTCGTGCTGTCGTTTCCNTACTNCCGATTTTCGACTACCGACTCCCACCCTCAACTCCTGACTCCCTCGCCCTTACCATCGCTTCCCTCACCACCGCCGGAAACACCTTCACCACATTCCCTTCAACCCTCAACGTCACCCGATGGTTCCCGTCCTGATCCGTCTCNCCCTGATTCACGATCACATAGGGAGTACCTCGGTTCGCTGCGTGNAGCGGAATTTGTGCTGCGGGATGAACCGACAGTGTAGATCCGAGAGACACAACCAAATCAGCCGCGTCTGCCGCCGCAAAGGCTCTGGCCATATTCTCTTTGTTAAGATCCTGCCCGAAGCTGATCGTGGCCATCTTGACGAGACCCCCGCAACCGCATCGCGGCGGGACTCTCGTATCGATGTAGGCTTGGAAGTAAAGATGGGGTTCATAGTGGTTACTGCAGCTCAGACATTCGATTTCCGCGTTCGTCCCGTGGATCTCGACNAGACACCCACGCGACGTACCAGCCATCGCGTGAAGTCCATCTACGTTCTGAGTAATGACCGCCGCAATTTTTCCAGCTTGCTCCAGATCGACGCAGGCTTCGTGGACTGCGTTGGGTTCAGCATTCTTGAAGGTCTCATAGGACTCGAGTTTCTGATCCCAGTACTCGACCCGGGCCTCGTGTGATTTCTGAAAATCTTGGAAGTAGACCGGCTGTCGTCGCTTCCACACGCCTTGCGGTCCTCTGAAGTCGGATATCCCGCTTGCCGTGGACACACCAGCGCCCGTAAAGATCAGAATCCGACTCGAGGCTTCTATCAGCTCAGTAAATGCGGCGATCTGGGATTCGTCATTCATATGAGACCAAACCGATATGAAATCCGCTCCGATATTCTCAGCACGATCCATAACGGACAGGATCATTGAACCGCAAATCTAACAATACACGAGATCGGCTCAAGCAGGTCAATCCATCTTGATCCGCCAGGTCGCTCCTTCCCTGATCGCGGTCAACTGGTCGTCCGCTCCTGTTAGAGACGCTGGATCCTTCAGAAAAGCATAGAACTTCTGAGCCANGTGGCGTTCTCCCACACGCGCCTTGTACTTCGCAGGGAGACTCAGCTTGAAAAAGGTGATGTCCTTCGTTTTCTGCGCTCTCTGGATGACCTCTCGGGTGTGCTGCCAGGTGCGCAGGCGATACACCTCCAGTTCAGGATGCTCGGCATAGAGTTCTGGCTCACCGACCCGCTTGAACACATACGTGGTCGGATGATCATACCGTGTCCAGTTCAGATCAGTAGTCTCGTCTTCAAGTTCAAGCCCGAAAAAGGACGCTTTCATCGGAAAGCTCTTATCAAGTTTGAACCCGAGCTTCCCATCGAACAACCTTGTGTAGTAGTCGTCTGCAGCAGCCCGGACACGACGCGTCGGGATCCGATCGTCGCTTAGGACCAGATAGTCGACCTGCGACAGAAATTCTGATTCGAGGACCGCCGAATAGTGGCCTTCACGCGCGAGATTCTCGTGCCGCGAGTTCGCGAATTCCTGCCCCATATCCGCCGTCAAAGTCGCGAGTCGTGTGATTGAGACGAGACCCCTCAGACTGTTGTGTCCCCGCTCCATCATCAGCTTTCCGCCGTGCGGGACATTTAGCTTCACCCAATGACCCGCCTCCACACGGCTGTCGGTCATGNGATAGACNGAAGCCAGCGCAGTCGATCGTATCCCCGACTCCGCCAGGATAAGCAGGCAAAACACGACTCCGACAGATCGAAGCCGTCGCATCGAAACCAACTCGTGTACCGCGTAGACAGCAAGTGGAACGATGAACGGCAAAAGTGGAACGAAGAAACGAATTGGTTTGTCCGGCAGCCGCGCCACGAGAAGGTAGTAGACAATGAAAGAGATCGCGATCAGCCCGAGCGACCGATCCCGTCTGACCGCCGCCAGAACCATCCCGGCAAACAAACAGACTTGGACCATCCACCCCAGCCCCGTGGGAAACACGTGGAAGGGATGGTAAANATATGTTGATGCGCCTTCCATATGGAGCCAGCCACGGTGGGCCGCCGGCGATTCGACCGTTTTTCGCAGACTGAAGGTTACGTGGTACGGTCCGGCGAAATCCGGTGCGAAGTATCCGACCGGGTCGAGGTATGCCGCTGGTGTCAGGACAACCCACGTCAGAACGAGAACGCCTGACGCGATCCAGATGTTGCGGCTCTTGATCACCTGAAGGACGGATGTCGGGTCGAGCGGATGACCCTGGCGAAAGAGGTGAGCGAGTGTGAGAGGAAGAAAGAGGAAAAGCCCGTTGAGCTTCGTCGCGACGGCCAGCCCGACAAAAAGACCGGCGAGGATGTAGTCTCGCGTCTGCCCCTTAACCAGAATCCGAAGAGAGGCCCACAACGCAGCCCCAAACCAGAGCGCGAGCAGCCCATCCACCGTCGCAAAGTGGGCGGCCTGAACAGACATTGGTGAAAGCGCAGCAAGTCCGACACACACCAGCCCACCCGGGACACAGAACAAAGCACGGCCGATCAGCCAGACGATCCAGACCAGAACCAAGCACGCGATAGCAGACACCCAGCGGCCCGCGATCCGCGACAGATCCGCATCCCTTACGCGCTCGCCGAACGGCTCGAAACCCAGAACCGCTCCCCCGACCACCGCCGCTGCACGATTCAGATACAGAAAGACCGTGCCGTAGCTCGTGAACAGGTAGGTCTGGCCCCCGTAGACGTGCGTCGGAACAATACCCTCAGACAGCGTTGTCGCCGCCTGATTTATCGCTTCGGCATCCGGCTGAAACCCGGCTTGATTCACTGCCAGCGGCTTGCCATCCCTCGTGTAGCCCTCAAGCGACCGAGCACCCCAATCCAGCCCGGAGAAGCGCAGCAAGGCTGCTGCTAGAAAAATGCAGACGAGCGCAATGCCCGCAAGGCGCTGACTCACCCCAGTCCCTTTAGTCTCTCGAGGCAGAAGGCGCAACCTGCCGACCCTCCCCTGGCCCCAGACTCGTTGTAGAAGCGTCGCACCGTTTCCTCGGCGGCTGATTGTAATGGATCAACCCGAACACTATCTAGGTCTCCGACTCCTTGCCCTTCTTCGCACAACCATTGTTCTGGTCTCTTCTTGTCTTTGGCTCAGCGCTTGGCGCTAGACGAGGACGCGCTCTGCGCTTGGCGTATCAACAAATCCCGCGTGTCCAGATGCGGTATCGACTCTCGCAGGAACACCTCCAGCAACCCTTCCGGCGTCATCTCCGACGTATCGATCACGAACTTCCTCTTGATCCACGTCCTCCGATATTCGAGGTCGAACGCCTCCTGCATCTCCTCGATATCCGATTCCGGCATCACCTGATAGCGATGCGGATCGTCCTTCATCCGCTGCACAATCACGTCTCGGTCAGCCGTCAGGTGCACCAGAATCGTATCCGACGGCAGCCCTTCTTCCCACGCCCTAGTTGTCTCCGCCAGCCGACCGAGCGACGGGTAGTAATACTTCGGCCCGTAGATCGACTCTTCGATGTGAAACCCACCCAGCAGGATGTGCTCATACTTGTTGATCAGCCGGACGTGATATGCGATCTGAAACCGCTGAAATCGTTCCTTCAGCACCTCCGGAAGCTTTTTCATCACCTGCTGGTCTTTCTCGGACTTTAGCATCTGGCAGTCCGGGATCGAGAAATGGTCATCCAAGTGATGATGGATCCCGTTCTCGTGCCCCCAGTCCATCAACCCCTGACAGAGCGTGCTCTTACCCGTGTATTCCATCCCGACCAGAATCAGCCTCATATGCTATCCTCCATCGTTGTTTCAGATACAGCCGCGAACGCGTTTCCGTTTGGCGTTTAAGAGAGTTCAGGAACATCAACCCAATAAGTTTGTATTTGCCTGCCCTACCGTCAGCGCGTAACCAGCGCCTCAGCATCGTGCACAGGCGTATACCCCACCTCTTCTCTCGCCGTCTCGATATCGAAGATGCTGTATGTGTTGTCCGAGATCACGTAGTAGTGTGCTCCACTCCGAAGCGTTCCATTCCTGTGCGCCTTGAAGCACCCATCCACAAACTGAGCCGCATCTTCCTGATGACACCAGACCGTGAAGTAGGCGACCTCTTCGGTCATCGCATTCCGCGCGTTGATCCCACCCCAACGAGCCGCAACCGCACTCTGTCCGAGCGCTCCCAGTCGTTGGCACCAAGCCTCGACATACGCCTTTGTGAGCCCATAGTCCCCTGTAGGGCAGGGTTCAAGCCTCGCAGACAGCCTAGGCCACGGGTCCACGCCATCGAAAGCTCGGGCCGCGATCCTCGAGAACGGCTCCTTGTCGAACGGAAAGTAGGCGCCACCTGTGGCGTGAACCGAACTCGATCCGATCACCATCGCTGAGGGACACACATCCATCACGGCCTGGAAAACCTGGTCGGTCATCCGGTTCATCGGACCCAGTTCACCTGTCCGTGCCAGATAAACCACGAGATCACGCCCCTCAAGCGCTCGCCTCAGCCCGTCGTCATCCTCCTGAATATCCAGATCAAGAAAATGCCGATGCGCCTCTTGGGCCGTCGCCTTGTCCTTCGCCCCAGGCAAATCCAGCGAAGTCACAACATAGTCCGGATCCAGCTTAGGCAAATACGTCCTGAACCCCGACCCGATATTCCCCCTACCGCCAATCAACAGCACATCAATCAATGCTTCGTTTCTCCTCTTTAGCTCCGACTCTTCACTCATTTGTAGCCGTCCGTTTGGATTTTGAGACTATGCAGAGTCATTTGAAACCAATCAGATCACTAAGTTCTTCGAGTATAGCATCCAGCTCCAAATGATCGCCTTCATCCATCTGCACAGCGCCCGGCGTCCGCATCAGATTGTTCTCGAATACCCCTCTCCGCACAAGTACCTCTTTACAGACCTGCAACCCCACCATGATCAGCTGGTTGATCAGCGGCAGATGTGCGTTGTACAGTCTACGCGCTTCAGCCCTGTCACCCGCCTGAAAGGCATCCCACGTCTTCACATACAAATCGAGCGTCTGTGCGGCGGGCATAAACCCGGAAGAGCCCCGCTCCATCTCGGACATCATCCAACGACCGTGTCCGCCACCGAAGATCCCAAGACATTCATCACCTGCGTCCTGAATCACCTGTGTCAGGTTGTGTGCACTCGGCTCCCGCTCCTCTTTTAAGTACTTCACCTCCTTAATCTCAGTAAGTAGCCGGACCAGAAACGGTGGCGGCAGCGGAACGATCGGAGCGTGCTGAATCATAATCGGCAATCCCACTTCTGCAATCGCTCGATAGTAGTCCATCACCTGATCGAGCGATGCCGGCGAGATATACGGAGGCAACGCGATCAATGCATCAGCACCCGCCTCGGCAGCGGACCGTGCAAGCTCCGTCGCCACCGCCCGACTCGGCGCCGCCACGCCGGCCACCACCGGAATCCGTTTAGCCGTCGTCTCACAGACAACCTTCAACGCATCGGCCCGCTCCGCGTCTGTCAGATACTGAAACTCGCCTCCGAGTACGGGATAAACGAGCCCGTGAGACCCACAGGCGACGCTGAACTCAACCTGCCGCGCCATCACCTGCATATCAATCGCATCCACCTCCGTCAACGGCGTCTGCAGAACAGCAAATATCCCTCTCCAGCCCTCAGCCATCTCTATCTCCTTATCCCAGCGCATTTCAGTCCCGCCGGTTCCGATCCCATACGATGCGCTATTTCAGGCGCCGATGAATTTGATCTCGCGGATTATCGTCGTCTACCTCAGCGCATCTGCCTGTGATCACGTTGACCCCCTCAGCACGATCGAGATCCCCGCAAACCTTCCCCTGCGCGATCTGCTCCACCCGGTGACGCCTGACTCTCCTACCAGCTACTAACTATTCCCACACTCACCCACGCCCACTTTATGATACCACCCCATCCACTCTCCGCAACAACCCGCCTTGACCCCTCTGAACCGTCCCCCTATCTTCGACATAGTGGCGGGTTACCTGAATCATCCCAGCTCTGACCGCAGTCCAACCCGCAGCTAAACATGGAGCCTTGAACGGTTTGAACCGCGCTTTACTTATCGTCCTATACCTGACACTCGCCGTCGGTTGCGGAACACGCGACCCCGTCGTCGAAATGCAGGAAAGCCTAGCATCTGCCCCGGACTACACGATCGTCCTTGAAGATATGCAGGATGAGGGTCTCGTCTTCACCAACTACTATCACCGATACCGAGTCATCCAAGGCGAGCGACAGGTCCAGACGGACTGGGTCGAGGTCGAAGAGGAGGTCTACCGCAAATACGAGCCCTTCCTCGGGATGGCCCTCGTCTCGAAGTCCGAAGTGGACGGCGTAAACAGCAACCCGCACCCACCGGGCTACCATCACGTGGGTAACTCCACTTACGGATACTGGGGCGGTGGAGGATTCTGGATGTGGTATGGGCAGTATGCGATGATGCGGAACCTTCTTGGCGGTGGATTCGGACGCGGAATCTCGCGCGGCGATTACGACGACTACCGAAACGTCAACCGTCGCGGAAGACCCTACTACGGGAATGGCGATTACGGGACAAACGGGAAGTTGACGAAACAAACACGCCCGACTTTCTACCAGCGCCGTCAAGCAAAAATGAAGCAGCGACAGAGCAGCTTCTCACAGAAGGCCCAGAGCCGGTTGGGTAGAACCCGCACCGGGTTTGGTGGCCGAAGCAGAGGATTTGGAAAATGATGCTCGACGATTTGGTTTCCAGCGCCATCTACCTGGTCTCCTCCTTCATCCTGTTCTGGATCGGCAAGTTGGTCTACGACTGGACCACGCCGACCTACAACGTGAAGGAAGAGCTCGTAGAGAAGGACAACACCGCGCTGGCCATCGCCCTAATTGGTTACTACTTCGCTCTCGTGCTCGCGATCGGCGGCGTAATGTCTGGCGACTCTCGAGGTCTTGACGGGGACCTGATCGACATCGCGATCTACGGCCCGCTGACGATCATCCTCCTGAACCTCTCGCGCATCCTGAACGACCGCCTGATCCTTCGCAAATTCAGAGTCCGCGACGAGCTCATCGAGGATCAAAACACAGGTACAGGCGCCGTCGTCTTCGCCGGATACATCGCGACTGGACTCGTCATCAACGGAGCCGTCTCCGGCGTCGCCGTCCTCGACGCCACGGGCTCGGTCATCAGCACTGTCGTCTTCTGGGCCCTCAGCCAGATTGCGCTGATCGCCGCAGAGTTCATCTACGATACCATTACGTCGTATGACATCCACGAAGAAATCGAAAGAGAGAACGTCGCTGCTGGAATCGCTTTCGGCGGCGCGCTCATAGCCCTCGGGAACATCCTCCGGCACGCTGCCTCGGGCGACCTGATCACCTGGTCGATCTCGCTCCAAGACTTCGGCGTCGAGCTGGCCTTGGGCCTGATACTCCTCCCGATCATCCGCTTCCTGTCCGACAAGATCCTGATCCCTGGCAGAAGCCTCACAGACGAGATCGTTAATCAGGAGAACCCCAACGTCGGTGCCGCCTTCATTGAGGCCTTCTCCTACATCGGCGCCTCCTTCCTGATCGTCTGGTCTCTGTAGTCGTCCCCAAGCCCCTCCTCCCTCGCTCCTTGGCTTGAATCAGGAGACGCGGGAGGAAGGACTTGAAACGCCTCACCCTTTCTTCATGACCTCACGCACAAACCAAAGCCGTCTCCTCAAAACCTGTCTCTTCGCCACCGGCCTCTCCGGCATCGTCGCAGAATTCACCCTCTCCACGCTTGCCAGCTATATCCTCGGCAACACAACCCTTCAGTGGACACTGATTATGTCCCTGATGCTGTTTACGATGGGTCTCGGAAGTCGTCTCAGCCGATACACCACAGACAACCTGCTCGACGTCTTCATTACCATCGAGTTCGTCCTGTCCACCCTGTGCGCGACGTGCGCGGTCGCAGCCTACTTCGGGACCGCCTGGCTCGGCGAATCCACTGTCGTGATCTACAGCTACGCTGGAGCCATCGGACTCCTGATCGGGATGGAGATCCCTATTGTCGCCCGAATGAACGACGCCTACGAGGGACTCCGAACGAACATTGCATCGGTGATGGAGAAAGATTACTACGGCGCCCTGGTCGGCGGACTCCTCTTCGCCTTCTTCGCACTCCCAAAGCTGGGTCTGACATACACACCTATAGCGCTCGGAGCGATCAACTATGTCGTCGCCTCAGCGCTCTACTGGCGATACCGCGACCTCGCAGCCTATAAGACGAGACTCCACATCGCCTTCTGGAGTGCAGGCGCGGGCATCTTGGCGCTCTCTATCTTCGCGAAACCGATCCTGCTGTTCGGTGAGCAAAGCCAGTATAAGGATCGCATCGTGTTCACGGCACAGACACCCTACCAGAAGCTCGTCATCACGGAGTGGCAAGATGACCACTGGCTGTTCATCAACGGGAGTATCCAGTTCAGCACCTACGACGAGGAGCGTTATCACGAGCCTCTGGTTCACCCAGCGATGGGTGTCGCCGGTGACATCAGTCGGATCCTGATCCTTGGGGGAGGCGATGGACTTGCACTTCGAGAAGTACTGAAGTACGGATCCGTCTCCAACGTCACACTCGTCGACCTAGATCCGAAGATGACACGATTGGGATCGGAGAACCCAATCCTTGTCGCCGCCAACGACGAGGCTTTCTTAGACGAGCGTGTATCCGTGATCCATCAGGACGCCGGCACCTATGTTCGCGAGGCCGGGCAGATTTTCAACGTCATCATCATAGACCTCCCCGACCCGAAGGGCCCCGATCTCGCCCGTCTGTATGCGCGAGATTTCTACCGAGACTGCAAAAGAGCCCTGGCACGAGAGGGCGTTCTGGTCACACAGGCTTCAAGCCCGCTCCACGCCCCCAAAGCATTCCAGTGCATCCTAAAGACCGTCGCGAGCGCCGGTCTGTCCGCTGTCCCGTACCACACAACGATCCCCACGATGGGCACTTGGGGCTGGGTCATTGCACAGAAAGCCGATCTTGTCGGATCGACGGAACTTAAAGGTCGGCTCTCGAGACTGCAGTTCGAGATTGTCGAGACCGACTTCATCAACAACGAAGCAATTGTGGGGATGCTGCAATTCTGGAAGGGCGCCTTCGACGGCATGGGAACGCTCGCCATCAACACGATGATGGACCCCGTCGTCGACAAGTACTACCGAGAATCGGAGTGGGGGTTTTAGGGGTTGACGATTAAGACGGACTCAAGGTGTCCGCGCTACAGGCTGCTTTTCTTCTCTCTTCCTTCTACCCCGCCTTTTTCCGGTAATTCCGCCACATACTGATACTCCATCTCTGTCTCCTGCCGTTTCTGCACATCCATAATGTGCTTCCAAGCCTCGACCAATCCATTCGGACACCAGGGCATCTCGTGCTTGATCCGCCTATGCAGGGCGCCTAGCCGGTAACACGGGACCGCCGCATACATATGGTGTTCCGTGTGGTAATTCATGTGCCAGTACAGAAACTGCACGATCGGATTTAGATAGATCGTCCGGCAGCAAAGCCTGAAGTCAGGAACGGTGTCCACTAACCCAATGTGCTGTGTTGAATTGCACAGATTCTGCAGCCATCGCCCGAACATCTTCGGAAAAGTAACCACGAGTACAACTATCCAATAACCGGTCCCGATAGCGACAGCCGCGATCGCCACGTGACCTATGAGAAGGAACCGTTCCCACCGAGTGTAGAGCGCCTGCCGCTCAGGATCTGCCTCTGGGAGGATCAACTTCGACCAGGGATCCTGAGGTAAGTGTCCCTTGAATGACCGCCACTTGCCCTTCAGAGTGTCCCAAGGCAGCGTGAAGTTGATGATGTGTTTCTTCCAGATAGCCGCCATATCGTACTTCGTCGGGAGAACCACTTCCTGGTCGTCCGGCGGATGCAGCGCATACTTGTGGTGCTCCGTGTGACTCGCCCAGAAGTGATGGTGGTTGTGCCAGCCTAGGAAGGAGAACACGCGCAGGAACGACCGATTCAGCCATTTCTGACGAAATACCGAATCGTGGATCAACTCGTGGAAAGCGTTGATAGTGAAGGCCCACGAATGCCCGTTAGCGAAAACGAGAAGCACGGTCACATACCAAGGCCAGTTGAAGTATGAGTAGATCGCGAGTCCGGCCACACCGAGCATCACCGCGAGAT
Source organism: Gemmatimonadota bacterium (assembly GCA_002714465.1). The sequence goes on from PAXL01000018.1 coordinate 41,025, forward strand.
ACCCGAGTGTCTGAGCAAACCCAAGGAAATTGCTCTTTCGGTTAAAGGCCGCGAGCTCATCCTTCGTGAGCGAAGGACGATACCACTCGATCCGGGTCTTCTTCTGCGGCTTGCTGTAGACCGGCCCTTCGGTCAATACCTCATCATCGTTGAAAGCCGCTTGCTCTAGATCCTTCGTTGCGTCTGCCATCTCTATCTCTCTAGCCAGGCCTCCGGCCCGACACCCTCTATCCGCAGTGGACCTGCACCTTCGCTCGGCTGTATTGACTCCAGACATCCGACCATCTTTTGCCACTCTCGTCGCCGGCCCACTGCATCCCGCGAGATTTCTGTGTAGCTTCCTTCCAACAAACGTGGTTTCGCCGGCACGGTAAGCCCGTTTATCTGCCCCATCATTCCGACATCGTCGTGAGTGATGCCCACTCGCGCCGACATCCCGAGGGGGCCATCCGTGACGTTTCCTTCCCAGACCCAGTTCTCCAGTTCGTCCCCCTGAACCAACTCGACGGTTCAAGCCTCGTACGCAACGAACGGCCTGTCCGAGTCACCCATAATAAACAGGTTGTTCGCAATGATACAGTCCTTCGGTGCGGTCCCGTTCAGGTGTTTGGAGTGGTTGATCCCGACCCGCAGACCGGGCTCGTATCCCACGAATATGTTGAACGCCACGAACGCCCGCTCTGTCTGGATATACAGGTCATCCGGGGGTTCCGTCCATCATACCGACGCCGTATGAGCGGCTCTTCGAATCGCGACTGCCTTTGATCCAACGTCGAATGGACCCCAAACTCTCGATCTTCTGCCTTACATCCCCAATACAAAACGGCCCACCCACAAATTTCGTGAACGGGCCGCCGTCTTTCCAATCTCGATCTCCTACGTTCCCGGCAGGATATTGTTGAACTGATACGTCTCAACCACTTCTCCCGCCGAAGCCGCAAACTCGTTCTCTCCCCACTGCTCTATCAGAAGTGCCAGTTTCTCGGACTCATCCACATACGACCAGTTGATAAACTCCTGCCCCGATCCGCCTGGGTTAGAGCCGCCATCCTTGTAGAAATGTCCTGCATCGCTCGACTCCGCTTCATATTCTTTGCCTTCGAAGTGAATAACACTCGGCGGATCCTCATTCTCCAAGATCTCCACCCGCACATCCTCTTCGATGTCAGTCACCGCCACTTTGCGATACAGCGTCCAGCTCTCCGCATCATCTACCTCAAGCTCCAGATATCGCACCTCGCTCGACGACGTCAGTTCCCACTCATCCGTCCACTCGCCGTCGTAGTCGTAGCGATTGTGCGCCGTCACTTCCCAAGCCTTCAGGTCGTAATCGACGTAATAACCCTTCTTCAACCTCGACAGCGTCAGATCGCTGAGCGGATCGATCCCGGGCTCTTCTTCCTTCTTCTTGAAGGGATTCCAGTCCATAGACTATTGATGATATGTATGCGTGGAAAAGAAAATTGGTTCCTCAACCTTCACATCTGATATCCTCACCTCTTCTATCCTTCAATCCCCATCTTCGCCTTAAGAGCGGCCAGCCTCGCATCACTCGACCCGCCACCAGCCAGCGCCTTGTCGATCTCTTCATCTGCCGACGTCGGCTGTCCGGCGAGGTCGCCGTAGGCCTCTGCCAGAGACTCGTCTTCCTCAACTCGCTCCTTCATCCGTTCGAGCATCGCGATCGTCCCCGATGACTCCACTTTCGCCAGCTGCTTGTTGATCTTCTTCGTCGCAGCGGCGGTCTTGGCCCGAGCACGCAGCGTGATCAGATCGTTCTCGTAGCTTGCAATCGTCGACTTCAGCTTGTCCACCTGGCTTTGCAGGTTCGCTGCCGTCGCTTCCTGCTGTTGGGCATCGACACCAAGCTGTGCTGCCCGTGTCGCAGTGTCTTCCTTCTTCGACAGCGCCTCCGTCGCGAGACGATCCGCCGCCGCCGGATCCAGATCTCCTGACTGAACCTTCTGGAGCAGAAGCATCGCCTTCCGCTCGTAATCCGCCGCGGCGTGCTCGTTTTCCTCCGACTGCTTCTTCAGCCGAATCGCCTGACCTTTCACCTGAGCGAGGCTCGTCATTGCGTTCTGGAGATCCTTTTTCAGATCTGTGATCCCCTGCTCGGTCATCTTGATCGGATCCTCAAACTTGTCGAGGGCCGAATTGACTTCCGCCTTACCCATTCTGAACATTCGTTGAAAAATACTCATCTATCGTCTCCCATCAGTCTTGGCGGCAGCCCGCCTTTGACTCACAGCCTTTGGTTTGTGATTTGACAATTGACACCGGGCTTAGCCCTATCTGTTCGTATACGCCAACAGTTCCTCCGCATTTTCCGCTAGCGCCAATCCGAGCGCATTGATGGACCCTTCCAACTCGCTGCGATCCAGCGTATCCAGACGAAGCGTATCCCGGAACAGCACGACCCCCATCTCATCATCCACCGCAAAAGCCCCGTGAACCATAGTCCGATTGATCTCGAGGAGCCTCTTGTAGAGGTCCCCCGGATCGGACGGAACCTGAATGATCGCCTGTTCGAGGATCAGAATCGGATCTTCGCAGTCGATGATCAGGTTATTCAGCCCGCTTTCTTCGTCGTTCACTACAACGAGCCCTTCGCTCTCGTCCTCCTGGGACATCGGGAGCTCAAGCTCTTGCAGGTATCCCTTGACCTTTTCGAATGCTTCTGGCATCTAGAACTCCTGTCGATGGTCCCGGCAGCTGGCCGGGCAGAATACGCCGTATCAAGACGTGACAACTGTTGGATTCACGCCGCACGGCTTAGGTTTCTAGAAACTTATGCCTCTGCGAACGGCTGTCAAGATGGTCGGATAGATCAAATTCCAGGGAGTCAGATCAATGAAATGCGCAGTCGTCGGGTTGGGTCTGGGACGTCACTTTGTAGCAGCCTTGGCCGGGAACCCTCAGATCAGCAGAATGGTTGTCTGCGATCCCGATCAGGGCAGGCAGGATTCGATACGGGAGGAACATCCCGGCATCGCACAAGGCTACGCCGATCTGGATACAATGCTGAACGACGAGCAACTGGACCTCGTCTGCCTGGTCACACCAGATCACCTTCACCGTCCACACGCCGAATCCTGCTTCTCGGCCGGATGTCACATCCTTCAGACAAAGCCCCTCGCGACCAACCTAGACGACGCCCGTGCAATCATAAGTGCCTCGAAAGGTGCGAACAGAAAGCTAATGATCGCCCATGAGCGGCGATTCCGCCCGAGCGTCCTGAAAATCAAGTCGATCGTAGATTCGGGCGAGATCGGCGATCTCATTCACCTTAGAGTCGATGCGATCCAAGACAAACGGGAACAGTTCGTGCGTGCCCCTTGGTATGCCTCAGCGGAAGCCGGCAGGAGTGCGATCAACGGTACAGGCATCCACGAAGTCGACCTCGTCCGCCACCTAGCAAACCGGGCGATCACATCCGTATCCGCCTTCGCCAACCAGCTGGGTGACCTCGACTTCCCGAAAGATAAGACCACCGCCGCCATCTTCCAGTTCGACAACAGCGTCGTCGGTCAGGTCACCGTTACTTACGAGGGTCGATGGCCACGGGGTGCGTATATCGACGATCACCTCCGCATCCTCGGCACCGAAGGCTCCATCTTCGGCAACAAGGTCTTCCGAACCGGACAAGACGATTGGGAACCCATCGACACACAGCCCGGCGAAATCGTCCAAGGCATCAAAAGCTGCGTCGATACCTTCGTCAAGGCCCTAGCCAACGACACCCCCGTCCCGGTATCCGGCCCCGACGCCTTCGCTTCACTCGCCGCCGCCGTAGCCGCCGACCACTCCGCCGCTAGCGGCACCCCCCAAATCCCCGAGTCACTTTAGGAATCCACTGCCAAAGCCCGCCCTCCTAGCCTGAGCAATACTGGTCACCTCAGTCAACGAGCAACGCAAGGAGACGAGTATCCATTGCCTAAACGCCCGGGCGGGATCCAAAACGTGTGATTTAGCCCAACCGGCATCTCATCATCTGCTGGACCTCGCGCCCGAAGCAGTAGGCCGCCGCCGAGAAATCCGTTATCGAGTCGGGTGAACCGGAAATTCCTTCCGCATCCAAGTTCGTCTCCCGCTCATCGGTGACCCAACGTGGAACGCCGAAGATACGTTATGTTCCGCCACGTGGCGCCGCCGATCTCTGTGTCCGCTTTGTTCGATCGTCGGACCCAATAGGCCGTGTCCAACTGACCCGAACAGGCCCACACCTCGTCGGTCATCACATTCTCGTAGACGGATCTGGTTCTTTGATCTCAAGCGTGTGTTGCCCACCGCTGTTTTTCGACGAGACTGTGACTGAACACTTCCCCCCCCGGTTCGACCGGGTCGATTTAGTTATGCAATAGAATGTGACCTGGGGATAGCGTCACCCGCATCGGCCGTTACCCAGACAGGAATAGAAATGCCCTGCTGGAGGACAGCGTGGTCCTCGAACAGGGCATTCGGCGCGACATCAGCACTGGCGACCGGCGCAAAGCCGACCAGCCCAAGCACTGTGATCAAACTATACGTTCGAAACCGTTTGCTGATCTTGCGTATAGGCTGGCCCATTGTGCTTTACCGGCGCTTGATGGCGGTTGTTCGTTCCGTTGCTTGCGCCGTTGCTTTCGGCCAGGGTTTGTTCTACAGGTAATTCCTCGACCGGCTTTGAGAGAGCCTCTCGCAGGATGCGTCCCGGCTTGAAGGCAACTTTTCGTCTAGCGGGCACGTAGACCCGTTCACCGGTCTTCGGATTCCTCGCACCGGCTTTGGCGTTCGAGTGCTTCACAGTGAAGGCGCCGAACCCTCTCGCCTCAATCCGATTCCCCTCGATGATCGCTTCCGTCAGTGCTTCAAAGAACGCGTCGACTGATGCGCGTGCTTCCGTCTTGGAGTATCCAAACTCTGCGGCGATCGTCTTAACAAGATCCGCTTTTGTGACCGTATTCACACGACCCCCCGATAATCGGACATTAGATTTTCGAAGTATGGTAGGTAAGGAAAATGTGTGTTGAGTGCAAGCGCAACTCCGATGCACGAACAGGGACGAAGGCGATCGAGCAAAGACGTGAGGGAACTTAAGAGATCGCTGCTGTTGAGTTGGCGTTTGGAAGAATTTGGACCGAAGGTGGTCCTTTTTCGAGAGGTAGGAATGACTTTTATTTTTGGGGATTTCACTAGATGCCTTTAACAGGGGGAGTAGGCGATCCTAAGGCCTGCCGAAAGAGCGACCGACGCCTCAAGTTTCTCTGTCATAATAATGTGCCTACTCCGTTCATGCAAGGAATAGATCAGACACAAATCGACGATAAAACGTGAAGCGAACGCACCGTGATGTACGATCGAATAAGGGCCCTCGTAACGGGCGCAACGGGCTTCATCGGAAGCCACTTGTGTCTGCGGAACTTCTCGCCGAAGGCGCGCCCGTAATCGACTTCGATTATATATGATGTCTCTTCAAACGCGCCCGTTTCTTGCGGATCGCGAAGGCTTCACATTCATCGAAGGCGACATCGATCAGGAAGACTCCGTCGGTCGTCTCTTCGAAGACTTTCACTTCACGCACATAATCAACCTAGCTACACCGGCGGGTATCCCTTTCAGTCTCGAACAACCCCGCACCTATCTCCAGAGCAACGTCGTCGGTCTCCTCAACGTGCTCTAAGCATCGAGACACAACGACATCCGCCACCTCGTCTACGCGTCTTCGTCATCGCTATACGGGCTGAAAGAAAACCTGACCTTCAGCACGAGTCATCCGACGGATCATCTCGCATTATGCTGCAACAAAGAAGCCGAACAAAATGATGGCGCACACCTACAGTCGTCTGTCCGCTTGCCGACCACGGGCCTGGGGTTCTTCACCGTCTACTTGCCCCGGGGGCGTCTCGACAAAGCGCTCTGCATTTTTACAACGACGATTCTGGAGGAGTGCAAGATCGACGACTACGATAAAGGCCCGGGAAGGCAGCCCGTCACATATAGATGACGTCGTTGAGGGGATTACTCGGACGACTAGCAACATCCCAGAACCCTGCGAATCTCGGTCCCTAAAAAGCCCTAACCCAAGCGAATCGTCGAGGCCATATCTTATATACAATATTGGGAATGACGAAACGGTGACCGTAAACCGCGTCATCGAGTCGCACGAAAGGATTACTGGAAGGACGGCAGAGCCGCACGGGCTGCGCGCGAGAAGGAACAACGTGAGGGCCGCCTACGCCGACACGTCCGCCCTAGAGCAGACCGTTTTTTGCCTGAGTATCTCGATCGGCAAGGGCCTAGGGTCCTTCGTCGAGTGGTATCGCGATTATTACAGGATATAGGAGGCTGGCACTCCATCTTCATCTCGAGCAGGGACAACATTTTCGTCTTCAGTTACTCTCCGAGCCCTTCTTCGCCCAGCGTGTAATCGATCCACGCGCTGATCTTACCCGGATCTTCATCCCGTCCCATCACATGCTTCGACCTGATCCCCAGCTGTCCCAGCGCTTCGATCCGCTCCTTCTCGACATCATCCAACAGCACGAGCACGCAGACCCGTGAGTGAACCCGCTTGATAAATGTGATACACTCGTCTAAGCTGATCTCAGGCAGATCATCTCGCATCACCACCGCGTGGTAGAAATTCGGCGCATTATTCAGACGATCCAGCAACCCCTTCGCATCCGACACCACTTCCACGTTCAATTCCGGCTTGTCGAGCAGCTGCCCGCCCAGCTTCATCGCGTAGACGGGATCTTCAGCCAGCAGTAATTGAATCATTGGCCCTCCCATATTCGCAACGCTAATTCATAAGGAATGATAGCACCTCTCAGGGCCTGGTTCGCAGGAGAAGTCAGGGAGGGTTCAGGACTTTGGGAAACCAATCTCAACATACTTGATGGACACCCTCTCACAGGCTAGCCATAGGCGGCGTCAGACAGCATAGCAGGGGCCACGCCCAGCGGCGACGTTCTCCATTGGCCCTCTGGTCGTTCAAAGAACCGGCCTGACGCAATCGGTGGTGGGGTAGGGATATCTGCACGAATCCGAGAGGATCCACATTTGGCTCTGCTTCGCTCTAAAGCTTCTGTTTTTGTTGCCGATAGGAATATGGGTGGAGAAGTCCGACCTCTCCTAAACAGAAAAAGTTTGCCCCTCTCCTCGAAGTGAGTAACTTCGAAGAGAAGGGCTTTGACCAAGCGGTGTCGCATTGCTCCACGGGCCTCTGACACCAAGCGCCTTATCCCCTCCGAGAAATCAGGATAAGACGTTGAAGCCTGTTTATTGAGATCGGCTTCTCCACCTCTTTTTTAACTCTCCCCTCAAATCGCCAGCATCTTTCCCACAATCGGGCTGCCGGGGTCTCGGTTTCCGCGTCGAGACTCCCTTTATTGGGTTGAGCGTTTAAGGATCTCGAAGGCTGGGTTGTGACCCCCCTACTCAAAGATATCGGCAACCACTTGAGCGATCTTTAGTCGAACACGAAAAATGCATCGCTACCCCATCTGGAAAATTAAACATCCCGGCGCTTACGAGTCGATACGGGACGTTTATCTCTCCAACCGGAACCTCACCAGCAACCAGATCGACAATTCCACGGATCATCTTCACGACCCGTATCTGATGCATGACATGGAGCGAGGCGTGTCCCGGATCGAGACGGCCATTCGATCCGGGGAACAAATCACGGTATTCGGCGACTACGACGCCGACGGGGTCACCAGTACAGCTCTGCTGCTAGATTTTCTCGACACGGTCTCTGCCACTGCAAAGCCTCTCCTCCCGGACCGGTATCGTGACGGATACGGGATGAAAGCATCGACCGTGGAAAAGGCGCTCGCCGACGGAACGCGTCTCATCATCACGGCCGACAACGGGATCTCGGCCTTCGACGCTACCGAAAAGGCGCAGGGCGTCGGTGTTGATGTGGTCGTCATCGACCATCATCACCCGCAGGATCGGCTACCCGTTGCCCACGCGGTTATCAACCCAAATCGACCCGATTGCGAATACCCGTTCAAGAGTCTCGCCGCGGTCGGTGTGGCCTTCAAGGTCGTCCAGGCGCTCTCCGATCGATTCATGGAGGGCGATGAGCGACGCCAATATCTGAACGGTCTGCTCGAGTATGTGGCGCTTGGTACGGTCGCGGACATGGCGCCGATGGTGGGCGAGAACCGCATCCTCACAAGGCGCGGGATGCAGATGCTCGAACGCTCTCAACGTCACGGGATTCGTGCGCTCAAAGAGATCGCGGGCACAAAGGGGAAGATCGACTCAACATCGATCGGCTTCTTCCTCGGTCCTCGGATCAACAGTGCGGGACGTATTCAGAAGGCTGATGCGGCCCTGGACTTGCTACGAGCGAAGACGGCCATCGAGGCAATGCGATTGGCGGAAGACTTGAATGGGCTGAACCTGCAGAGACAGGAGCTCCAGCATACGTGCAACGACGAGGCTGAGCGTCAGGTGCGTGAGGAAGGCCTCGCCGACCATCGCTTGATCCTAGTCCGGGGAGACGAGTGGCATCTGGGCGTGATCGGACTGATCGCAGGGCGACTCAAGGAGCGGCACAACCAGCCTTCAATTGCCGTATCGGGAGCAAAGGGAGATACGCTCGTCGGATCCGCTCGTTCGGCAGGCGGCTACAACATCGTCGAAGGCATCTTCAGAGCGTCGAAACACCTAACCGAGTATGGCGGACATGCCGATGCCGCCGGCTTCTCGATGAAGCCCAAGAACTTTGAAGCCTTCCGGGAGCAGATGATGGCCGATGCCGCAGAGCATCTCTCGGACACGGACCTCACCCCGATGCTCGACCTTGACCTCACCCTGCGACCAGAAGACATCTCCCTCAAAACGGTCCAGGACCTCGACCACTTCGCCCCCTTCGGTCCACGCAACGAGGCGCCCCTGTTCGCCGCTGTGCACTGCAGGCTAAATCGGATCGACACAGTCGGTCAGGATGCCGCGCACTTGAAGATGCAGGTCGAAACGGATAAGACCCGTTGCGAAGCGATCTGGTTCCGTGAGGGTGAGCTGGTTTACGAGCTCACTCGCGGCGACATAGTCGATCTCGCCTTCTCGCTGGAGGCCCGAACCTGGAACAACCGCACCAGTCTCCAGATGGTCATCCAAGACATGAAACCCACCGCCTAGAACTAGCCCTCTCTTTCTCTCTTCTCTTCTCCCGTCTTCCATCTATCTTTTCCCCGACTTTTGATTCTCAATCCTCCATTCTCAATTCTCAATCTGAATGTCCTACGACTTCGTCGTTGCCGGCGCCGGAATCGGCGGCCTTGTCGCTGCTAGATCAGCACAGGAACACGGTGCTCGCGTGCTCGTCATCGAGAAAGCGGATCGTATTGGCGGGTCCGCCGCTGCCTCAGGTGGCACCGTATGGTGCGCTCGCGACATCAATGAATGGCTGAAGGTTCAGCCTGATGGTGATACGGAACTCGGGCAGGCCCTGATCGACGGTTTCGAAGAGGGCATCGAGTGGCTGACAAGCCAGGGTGTCGTCGTCACGCCTGTTCCAGACCGACCATATAAGTTCCTGCGAAACATCTACCGTCTCGACCCGGACCCTCGGACCGCTCTCACGACGCTCTACGACAGAATCCAATCCGAAGGCGGCGAGGTCCTCTGCCAATCTACGCTCCGGGACATATTTACCCAGGACGGACGGATAGACTCCGTCTACATCAGCACATCGGACGGCGATCGACGGATCGAGACCCTTTCACTTGTACTCGCTACGGGAGGCTTCCAAGCGAATCCCGAGTTGAGAGCGCGATACATGGGTCGCTGGGCAGACCGAATGATCGTGCGCGGCGTCCCTGAGAACACAGGGGACGCTTTCGAGGCTGCCCTTCGAATCGGCGCATCTACAGCGGGGGCCTTCGGAAGGTTCTACGGGCACTATCTTCCAGCCGCCCCGGCTCAGGTCAAGCTCCACAACTTCGTCCTCGTCAAACCGGACTTCAGCGAGTACGCCGTTACGGTCAATCTGCTCGGAGAACGGTTCGACGACGAGTTCCTAGGCGACGAAGTCACCGTTCACGCGCTGATCCACCAGCCGGAGGGTATGGGCGTGCTCGTATTTGATCAGCATATCCGCTCGAACATGGAGCAATACTCCCAGTGGCCCACGGCGGATGTCGATCGTGTTGTCAACATCCGGGATGCCGGGGGAGAAGTCCTCGAGAATGACACGCTCAGGTCGCTCGCCGCGCAAATGGCGTCGAAGTGGGGTGTTCCTCCTGGTGTGTTTCTGGAGACGATCGAGGGCTACAACACAGCCTGCGAGGCGGATGACGCGTCTATGCTGTCGATCCCGAAGTCTGGCGGTCTGATCAAGATCGCTGAACCGCCCTTCTATGCGATTCGCGTCGTAGCAGGAGTAACGTTCACCTACGGAGGGGTCAAGGTGGACTCCGAAGCCCAAGTCCTCGATCGATCGGGCGGCCCGATCGGCGGACTCTACGCTGCCGGTGCAGACTGTGGCGGGATCTACACGCGCGGCTATACGGGAGGACTGTCTATGGGACTCGCCTTCGGCCGGCTCGCAGGGCGAAACGCAGCAGCCTACGCAAGGAGAAATTCTTGAGCAACGATTGGGAACCACTTGAGCCTGATATCAAGACCATCCTGTCAGCAGACCCGGATCCGCTTCGCAGTCTTGCGGGTGGAGAGACACCCGCGATAGTTTTCCGGAACGCCTACAGCGAGGCAGATAGCACGGGACTGATCGACCGGTTCATAGAAAAGGGTCTAATTGTTGACCCATCCGGCCCCGACGCAGGAGGGCAAAAGAAGCGGATCGACATTGGTACGAGTCTGGCGCAGCGCGGAAACGACCAGGAAGCCTTCTTCGAACACGCTATGGAGACAAAAAAACTCTTCGGCACCCTTTTCGACGGTTTCGCGAACCCGGTCACCTTTATCTACGAGTCGCTCGCTGCCCTGGACGTCAACAAGCAGGTCGTCACAGCGCACGAGAAGGATGACCGAGAGTATGGTCCGGCCATCTTCAGGACTCACTACGAAGGTCATCGCTACCCACCACACATCGACCACGTCACCCTCCGCGAAAAGCGCTTCGACTACGAGGTCTCGCGCTTCAAGCATCAGTTTGCGGGCGTACTGTGCATGCAGAACACGGCGACCACGGGCCAGGCGACCCAGGCGATTCTCCATCGCTGCTTCTGGACCGAAGAGATCCAACCGCACATCGCGAACGATTCCTTCTATAACTACGCCGCTGATAACGACATCCCGAAATTCCAAGTGGACCTCGAACCCGGCGACCTCTACTTCTTCAACACAGGCCTGATCCACGAAGTCCCGGCTTTGGAAGGCGACGATCCCCGCATAGTCCTCGCCGTCTTCATCGGCTACTCCGAAGACGACCCCGAAATTTTCGTCTGGTCTTAAAGACTAAACGCAGAGGACGTAAAGGAATTAGCCAGGGAGAACACGGAAGGGAAAATTTACCACGACTAAGGAGTCGAGACTCAAACATCATCAACNCATCGGAGCCTACGGCCCTGATCACGAGTAGAACTTCAGTAACTCTTGAGGTCCNAAACTCCGTATCTGGACCCTGCCCTAAGCAGAGTTGAGGGGTGTCTTCCGTCGCTCCCGCTAAGAGCAAGCATCCAACAGTACCGAGGGTTAGTCGCCAAAGCCGTCATCCTTCACCTGGGGCTCAGGATGACCACTATGCACAACTCACTGGTTTTCCTCCCTTTTCCTCTTCCCTTCCACCCTATTCTTGTTGTCCTTGGTGGTCACCTAGTTTCCAACCGAAAGTGCGAGCCCGTAGATGAGCAAAGACAAGCCCCTGATCGGCATCACACTCGGCGATCCTGCCGGTATCGGACCCGAGATCGTCATCAAAGCACTTTCCAATCGCCTGACATACGAAGTCGCCCACCCCGTCGTTTACGGCGATCNGTGTATTCTCGAGCGGATGATCACGGACCTGAATGCCTCCCTGGATCTCAACCCGATCTCCGATCCCTTGAGCGGACGGTTCCAGATTGGTTCGGTCGACTATATCGATACGGGTGTTCTGACAGAGCCGGTCGAGTATGGACAGGTATCCGCGGATGGCGGCAAAGCCGGGCTCGCCTATCTCGATCGGGCAATGGACGCCGCTAGGGCCGAGCAAATCGATGGTCTCGCAACGGCACCCCTGAACAAGGAATCCCTTCAGGCCGCTGACGCGCCTTTCATCGACCACACGGCAGCGCTCAAGGCAAAGGTCGCCCTCCGGGAACCGATGACACTGTTTCTCGTCCGGTCGCTCCGAATCTTCTTCCTCACGCGGCACATCTCATTCCGAGAAATCGCTGACGCCATCACGGAGGATAGCATCCTCGAGGCTGCACCACTGTGCGACCTCTACCTCCGCCAGCTCGGAATTGACACGCCCTACCTCGCGATCGCAGCACTCAACCCGCACGGCGGAGAGCAGGGTCTGTTTGGCACTGACGAAATGGACGTGATCAGACCNGCCGTCGAGAAAGTGAGGCAATCGGGCCAGAACGTCGCGGGGCCTGTTCCGGCAGACTCGGTGTTCCACCAGACAGCTGAGGGNAAGTATGACGGCGTTCTGTCGCTGTATCACGACCAGGGACACATTGCCGCCAAGACGCTCGACTTCCACGGCACCGTGAGCCTCACGATGGGCCTCGAGTTTCTCCGCACCTCCGTCGACCACGGGACCGCNTTCGACATNGCGGGACAGGGCANCGCTAGTGAGCGAGGCATGATCGAAGCCATCAAAGCAGCCGGCCAATACGCCCTCTCGGTCAAGTCCAATCTCCACTTGACCCCCTAAAACCAAGAAGGCTTGCCCGTTAGGATCTACCTCGACTCCCACGGCTCAACATTCGCGCCGTNCCTCCTAAATGCAACCATACCTGACACATCGTGCCGTCTTCGCCTGGCTACTACTCCTCGCCGCAACAACTGCGACTCAATCCGCAAGCGATGTTCTNCGAGCGATTTTCCGCGCAGGATCCGAGCATCAACTTCAACGTCGACGGTGCCTCCGATTTCAACGACTTCCTCCTCTTCGCTGCCCGCTATGGCCAGAGCGGGCAAAGCGCTTCATTGTAGCGCACCTTTCATCCCAAGTGCCCGAAGCCGTTTGTTCACACAACGTAGGCTGTATCGATGGATGGTCATACACCAACAGAACAAGAGGATGAACCAGGCTAGCAGCTAGCACTCGTTCTCCTGCTCTGGTTCCCGTATTCGCNTCTTTGGGGTTCTGCCTTCAAATCCCTACTCACCAATCAGGTCTCCACCCTATATTTCGTAACAGTCCGCATCCTTGAGGAAGGATCCGCAAAATGAGCCAACTCATCCTTGCCTGCCTGATCTCCATCTCCGTTGGCTGCGCACTCTCGCCAGCCATCGCCGAGATCACCATGCCGACTCCTCCAACCCCCCCCACGCCACCGTCGATCGTCAACGCAAGNCCGACCGCCGATCGGCAGAGCGATCCCGTGTCGCCGAGCCTCACAATTGTCCGAATCGACAGCCTCAGCAACGCCATCGNCGAGCTTGAAGACAGGTTGCATGCGCTCAAAGAGGAACGGACCGAACTGGAGAAAAAGCTTAGCCCAGCATCTCGAAATGACCGCGTATACAGTCAGGACGAAGTCGAAACCCGCGCCATCGCAGTCCGCAGACAGATGCCTGTTCTGCCGGAGTCGACCTATCTCGAAGTCCAATTCGTCGTCTCACCTTCCGGCAAAACGCAAGAGATCCGCCTCCTATCCGGACCGACCCAAAATCTAGCGGAGATCGAACGCACTGTCGAAACCTGGCTCTACTCTCCAGCCATCCGCGAAGGACGCCGAGTCCCTGTCCGGATCACCGCATCCCTTCGAATATCTGAACGCTGAGTTGTGGAAGGGCTGGGTAGGNCCTAAGCCTTGGNCCTCTCCCTATAAACAGCACCGAAGCATATCGTGCNAAGACAGGAACCCTGTATAATGCATTCAAGAATCCAGAACCCATCTGATATCACTGAGCCTTTATGACACGCTTTGCTTTTGCTGGTTTCGGCCACGCCCACATCAACAGCCTCTACAGGACCGTTCGAGANTCCGACCATCTTGAGATCGCTGGTGCTTGCGAGTCGGATGAACACCTCAAGAAAACTGCTGAAGCAGCCGGGATCGAGATCAACTACGCTTCCATCGATGAAATGCTGTCCGCCGTCGAGTGCGAGGTCGTCGCCATAGGGTCTGTCTTCGGTGATCGCGGCCACCTGGCGATCCGGGCCCTCGAGCACGGCAAGCACGTAATCGCCGACAAGCCCCTCTGCACACGTATGGAAGAGCTGGACGAGATCGAACGGCTCGCGAGCGAGAAGGATATTAAAGTCGGCTGCATGCTTACGATGCGGGGCTCACGCACATCTGCGGGCATACGTCACCTGATCCAATCCGGGCGGCTTGGAGAAATCAACGCGATCACCTTCGGAGGCCAGCATCCGCTCAACTTGAATACGCGCCCAAGCTGGTATTTCGAGCCTGGCCGCCACGGAGGTACGATCATAGACATCTTCATCCACGCAGCAGACGGCCTTCCCTGGATTACGGGCTTGAGTTACGATCGCGTCCTAGCAGCTCGCTGCTGGAACGCTCTGGCGTCTCAATATCCCGATTTCGAAGATGGCGCTCAGCTCATGATGACAATGGAAAACGGGTGTGGTGTCCTAGGTGACGTCTCGTATTTTATGCCCTCTAAAGGTGGCTACAGCCTCCCCTATTACTGGCGCACAACGTTCTTCGGATCCGACGCCATCGCCGAGGTCTCGTCGGTCTCCGACACCATCGACCTCACCGTCGACGGAGAAGTCGTTGCCAAACAGCCCGAAAGTCCTGAGCCAATAGGGTATCTGGCGGGCTTTCTCGCTGACCTCGAAGGGTCCGGATCAAGCGAACACCTCCTGACGAGCGATGTCATCAAAGCAATGCGAACGGCAATACGCGTCCAAGAAGCAGCAGATAATCACCAGTTCGACGTCGCTCTCTAGCGAACCGTGCGCTTTTTCGAATTCCTACTGTTCCTGATTAGCGTGATCGGTGGAGCGGCACGCATACGATTCGCCGAGCGACGCCCGACCTGGACCAGCACCATCCCGCTGGCCGCCTTCCTCTGCGCGATCATACACGTCGCCGGTGAAGGTGCTCGCTGGCAGATGATCCCCGTTTACCTCGTCGTACTCACCACGTTCACGACAACACTGGTCAGGGCATTCCAAACGAGTGAGATACCGGTTGGTGGCGGAGTCCTTTCCCGCGTCACAGGGTCGATTGNGATCTTGTTCGGGATCCTGTCCCTCGTGGCCGCGACATCCCTTCCCGTATACGACCTGCCAGCCCCGACAGGTCACTATGTCGTGGGTGTTCGGGCCTTAGATTTGGGCGACGATCTCGTGATCCGAGTGCATTACCCTGCGGACAGATCCCTGAGTGCGCGGATACCTTCTGGCCTCGGAGAGCTCAAGGGTTACATCGATTACGTCTCTGCCAGATACGACATTCCCGTATCCCTTCTCGGTCATCTCGGCCTTGTCAAGACACACGCGTACCCGAACGCGCAACTCTCCGATGAGCTGCCGATATATCGTGTCCTGATTCAGCAACCGGATCCAAGTCACCCTTCGATTCACGTAACGAGCTTGACCGAGGAGCTCGCCAGCCACGGGTTCATCGTCCTGTCTATACCGTCACCTACAGAAACGGATACAACCGAAGCGTTCACATTCGACGCTGAAGGGCTGGCTGAACGGTTGGAAGTGATCGATCCGGAAGGTCAGGGCGGATGGCTTGCGGAACGGCTAGACTTCGGTCGTATCGGCCTTTACGGCTTCGGAGACGCAGGTCAGACTGTAGTGGAGTCCTGCAACGGCGGGAACTTCAGGGCAGGTGCCGCCATCGGATCCTCGATCCCCCTCGGAGATCCCAATATCCCCTTCCTCTATTTCCGTCCGGAAGGAAAGGAGGACGCCCCGCTCAGCGACATCCGGGCAACGACATACGTCGTGACGTCTCGTGGAATGCTTGAGGACAACTTCGGAGACAACGCTCGTACTAGCCCGCTGCTCGCCGCTATAGGCGACTTCGGCAGCATAGACATCGACCGAGCAAACCAGATCACTCGAGCGTACGTCCGCGCATTCTTCAACAAACATCTGACACGCGGCACACTTGAATCAATCCTGGATGGCCGGAGCAACGAGTATCCAGAGGTCTCGATCCAGGTCTATGACGCACAGAAATAAGTGGTGGTTTCTGACTGGATGAACGTAGCACCAAAATTAACCCATCTCCTACAGAGCGGGAGAGGGCAACTTGAGGATCTGTTCTTGCACTCGCAAGTCGGGTGAGGGCCCGTCACCAAACCGACTCCTTGTTTGCTGCCAAGACTCTCNGGGCCGAAGGCACCCCACAATTTAGGATTCCCATTCCTACAAAGTCACACGTCAACCCAAAGGCACACCCATGACCCCTATCCTTATATCCAACACCGGCTCCGACCGAGCGACCGGCTACANCATGAGCAGCAAAATCATCCGCACGGACGATCTTCTCTACGTGGGCTGGCTGGACGCGCCGTCCGACGCAGGTGATACGGCGACGATCAGGCTCGGCTGTTTCGATCCGTCGACACTCGAGCAGAAGTCGACCTTGACGCTCGGCGAGGGCATCGACAACCACTGTGGTCCTGCGCTCGCAATGGACCCGGACGGTAGTATGCACACCATCATCGGCGCACACCACGGCCCCTTCCTTTACAGATGGAGCAACAACCCATCGAACGATTCATCGTGGAGCGAGCCCGAACCGCTCGGACCCGACGACACCTACCCCTCTCTTGCAATCGATGCTAATGGGACGCTTCACCTTGCACATCGTGAGAAAACAGATCGCTGGCAGTTATGGTATANGCGGAAGAAGAAAGGGATGACCTGGGAGGATCCCGTTTCAATAGCGGTCAGCCCGACTCCGGGATACAATCACTATATGATGTCACTGACCGTCGGTCCGACCGGCACCCTTCACCTGCTCTTCCAGTTCCACTACGCTGACACGGGACGCGCCGAGGACTGCAAGGGGCGTGCGGCCGTGTATCTTCGTTCTCTCGACAGCGGAGAAACCTGGTTGGACGACGCAGACGAGGCACCCGAGCTGCCCATCACGATCGAAACCATGAAAGCGATACGACACGTACCGGATGGAGGCGACGATCGACACGCGGTACGAGTCGGCAACCACACCGTCGACGCGGACGATCGTATGTGGGCCTTCGCATCGTTCCAGGGATACAAGAGCGGAATCCTCTTTCGGCGTGACCCGGACGGCTGGAAGGAGTTCGACCTGGCTCCGATGATCGATGCCCGCAACATGGAGGGCGGTCGATCGACGTCAGTCTCTCAGAGCCCAGACGGTCGTATCCACCTCACGTTCTCGACACACCCAGACGGACAGCGCACAAACTGGTATGACCCGTCTCTTGAGCTCTTCAGTGTCTCCTGCGATCAGGCCGGCCGGGACGTCCNTCTGGAGCAGCTGACCGAAACCGATCCGAACGCCGCCCACTGGCTGCCCAGCCTCGAGAACTGGGACTGGAACTGGTCATCCCGCTGCTGTCGCGACGGCCACTACTTGACCTACACCCGCGGCCTCAACGCCGGCGGCATCGGCGGCGACAATAAGAGCCCCCTGAAGACCGAAGTGTATCTATGTCATATCTAGGCTCAACTTCGACTCGTCGCTTGATAATCGAGATCTTTCGGTTACCTCGTTTCTCCAGTCCTGTGCCCTCCGTGTCTTTGTATCGGCCCTTTCCCGAGCGCGAAACAAGGGGCTTGGTGACCGCCACCCTTCTCGTTGACTCCCCCTCTCCCATTGGTTACAGTTCTTAAGATTTCTTATTGATTTTATTGACATTGTGAGCCATCCACATTTGCGAACCCGACCCAGCTTCATCCTCATACTGCTTGTCATCTGTCAGGCTAGCGCTTTGCCCGCTCAGACGACACATCAGTCCGGTCTCGTCCTTCTGACAGACCCCGTAGGTGCCCGATCTGCGGCCATGGGCGGGGCGATGACTGCTCTCCGCGGCGATCAAACAGCAGTTTACACGAACCCATCCTCCGTCGCTCTCCTGAAACGCAAGGACTTCGTCCTCACACACCACTCAACCATCGCCGGGATCCGTCAGATTCAGTCCGGCTGGGCGTACGGCACGGGACGAGTCGGGCTCGGCCTTAGCGTCGCCATCCACACCGCAGACGGCTTCGAGGCGAGAACAGGTCCCACGCTCAACCCGATTGGCANCTTCAATCTCTTCGAATTCAACGCGGCTTTCACNTATGGTCAGCGGATCGCGGGAGATCTTTACGGCGGGTTTACCACGCGGTTCCTGCATGAGGACGTGGAAGCCGATCGAGCCTCGGGCTTCGGACTCGACCTCGGGCTAACATACCGACCTTCGGAGAGTCCTTTCGCCATCGGTGCGTCGGTCTTAAATCTCGGCAANATGGATAGACTCGATCTGGTCGCTTCCTCACTTCCACGNGAGATCAGGTTTGGTGTCACTTTGGACCAGACACGATACCAGGCGAGCGCGGATTATCGATTGGCTCGTTTCGGCTCGAACGGGATCCACGTGGGCGGTGAGGTCGTCCCAGTCGAGATCCTGACAATCCGGCTCGGATACCAATCGGGACACGACACGCGTTCGATGTCCTACGGGCTGGGCCTGCGCCGCAAGAACTGGCGCCTCGATTACGCCTTCGTGCCCTCAAGCCACGGCTTCGAGGACGCTCACCGGATCACTCTCGGCATTCGCTGATCGAACGTGCGGACAGACCCGACGGACAACAGCGTCGCTTCCGGCCCATCCTCGCACCCGGACGTCTTCTACGAACGCGGTTGGATCGCGCCCGAACCCGGCCCGATCCAACCTGAGCGGATCCAGATCCTCCTCTTTCTAGCGACCTGTGTGACCACCACACTGGCGGGCATACAGGCTTCACCGATTTTCTACGATCGATATTCGAACCAGGACATCTCCTGGCATCATCTCTTCCTTCCCGAGAACTTGCTTCTCGGCCTCCCCTTCTCAGCGACCCTGCTCCTCATTCTCGGCGTCCACGAAATGGGCCACTTCCTCGCCGCGCGACGCTGGAGGGTTCGTGCAACACTACCATACTTCATCCCGCTACCCACAATCATCGGTACGATGGGTGCGGTCATCCGTATCCGATCGCGAATCCCGAACAGGGTCGCTCTGTTCGACATCGGTGTCGCCGGTCCCCTCGCGGGATTCGTCATCGCCGTACTGGCGCTCGCCTACGGCCTGTCCACCGCCGAAATCGTCGACACGAGTCGCTTGGAAGGTCAGGGCACCCTTGTATTCGGGGATTCCATCCTGACTTCGACACTCCAATATCTTATTGTTGGTAAGATGCCCCCAGGACACGACCTGATGCTTGATCCGATCGGGTTTGCCGGTTGGCTCGGTCTGTTCGTCACCGTGCTCAACCTTCTTCCAATCGGACAGTTTGACGGCGGACACCTGATCTACGCGCTCTTCGGTGAGCGACACGATCGGGTATCGAAGCTGGCTATCGGTTGTCTCTTCGGAATGTGGGCGCTGGGTCCTGAATACGGCTGGCTCTCGGACGAAGACCCCTTCTCCGCGTGGCGCGACAGCAGGTGGCCCGGCTGGCTGATCTGGGGCTGTATCTCGATCGTGCTGGGACGGAGTCATCCCTCGACCATCGACACCGTCACCGCGCTCGATACCCGCAGACGGTGGATCGGTGTCGCGACGCTAGTGCTCTTCGNCGTCTGCTTCATCCCCAACCCGATCCGCTGGNTCTCTCCCTAGACGCACCTCAAGCGCTTGGACACCGTTCATCCCGCTTGCCTTGCCGTAGTGTTGGCAAGACAGTAGTGCCCGAGACCGCCTTTGCGGCAGAGAATGTNTCGACACCTGCGCCGAGTGGAGCGGGGTGGGCGGTCGTAGACCACTAGCAGTGTTACTGGCCTCCAACTCGCACTGACATGGCAAAACCCTCACGCAAAACCACGCGGAAGACCTCNNCGATTTACAAGGGAAAGCGCCAACGCATGGCGCGAGGCCGGACCACTATCGGTTCGGTCAAGCCCTNGCATGTCGCTGGCGTTATGCTGACCGCATCAGTGCTCCTTATAATATACCTCTGGCGGCCGAGTCCCCAGCGACGCGCAGATGACCTCCCCCCCCCCGTTGTCACGACAGTCGCCAACACCTGGCGAGCCGGTCCAGGCGACATCGTAGCTTTCGCCGACACGATGGCTCAGCGATCCGTCCACGTTCTCTCCGGACTCGGTGTCCCCGAAGAGAACATCGCCGTCCGCCGACTGCCCGAGCATCGCAGCAGTACTATGCGTTGGGAACTGTCCTCTGATATACCGGCAGACATACCCTTGGCCGTCTCCAACCTCTGGCTCACACGTCTGACCAACCGACTCGGTGGCTCCGTAATTGAGGGAACCGAGAACCTCAAAGGTACGCAGCTCTCACTCCGCGTCGGGCTCGACAGCAAGCACACGAATCTCATCACGCTCCGCCGAAGCCAGTATGTCAAACGCAAGAACGGTCGTATCGCCCTGATCATCGACGACTGCGGCTACCAGTCCCGGGGACTCCTGCAAGGCTTCTGTGATCTGCCTGTCCCGATAACGGTTTCGATCTTTCCCGGAGAGCGAGAGACACGCTGGATGGCCGAGCGCGCCATCCATTCCGGCCACGAAGTCATAGTTCACCTCCCGATGGAACCAATAGACTACCCGAAACGCGACCCAGGACAGGGCGCAATCTTCTCCCACTACGACTATGACCGAATTCGCAGCGTCACCCGAGAAGCGATCGCCGCCGTCCCGGGAGCGCGTGGTGTCAACAACCACATGGGTTCTCGGGTCACCGTGGATCGGCGAGTGATCGGCTATGTGCTCGACGAGATCAAGTCACAGGACCTCTTCTTTATCGACAGCGTTACCAGCCCACATTCCGTCGCCTACAACGTCTCTCTCGAGATGGGAATCCCTTCTGGTCGAAACGCGAAGTTTGTGGACCTGACGGACGACCCCGTTCGGATACAAGAGGACATGCGCTCGCTGTCGATGAACGCGCGTCAGCACGGCACCGCCATCGGTATCGCCCACGCAAAGGCGACCACGCTCGACGCAATCAAGGACGCGATCGTCGCTTTGAAATCTGAAGGATTCGAGTTCGTCACGGTCTCTCAGGCGATCCGCTAACATGTCCCACCGTCGACTCACCGTCGTCTCAATCGGCCTCCTTCTCGCCAACACACCCGTGTGGACTACCAGCATTACTAACATCCTCGGTTTCCCTGCCTGGGCATTCGCCGTCTTCCTCAGTTCCGTCGTCTACGCGGCAGTTATCGCTTACCTGCTGAACCACGTCTGGCCGGATGAGAGTGACGGGACGCCGTGACCGATCAGTTTGGAATCCTCCAGAGATCCGCGATTCTCATAGCCCTCTGCATCGCTGCCATCGCCTATCTCGCAACCACGTTACAGGACGAGACCGTCTTCAAAAAGACAGGCCTAAACGCACCCGGCAACACGCTGCAAGCCGCTTTTAACCACGCGGTCAAAACCGGAATCGGGGTCGTCGCATTCAAACCAAGTTTGGATGGGCGGCCGCTCATCCAGTCACGCACGCACAACCACATACGCGCAGCCTTCGTGCTAAAGGCATACGCCTTCCTCCGAAAGCTCTGGACCGCCCCCCTGTNCAGCCCTCTGAGAATGGTGAAACTCGTGTCTCACTTCACCACGAAGCAGNCTGACAGCGGTATCACGCTCAAGCCGTGCGCAGAACTCACCATAACCAGGGAGCAAGCAAAGCAGGTCGATTGGTCGTCCGACTTCTCGGAACTCGGACGCTTTAAAGTCTCCATTGCTGAGCAGGCAACGCTCCACTTTGACCCTGCATCCGTGCCCTAGGGGCTCTCGTGTCAGGAACAAACTCCCTACTCGGTGCCACAGGCACGATCTTCCTCCTAGTCTATCTCGCCTCGCTTATCCTGATCGGTTGGGCGGGACGACGAGCCCGTAAGGAAAACTCCCTTTCCGACTTCTACCTCGGCGGACGAGGACTTGGAACAGTCGTTCTCTTCCTCACTCTCTACGCCACCCAATACAGCGGCAACACACTCGTCGGCTACGCTGGGGTCGCCTACCGGTCCGGATTCAAGTTCCTGGTCTCCGTCATCTTCATGATGTCGATTGTCGGCGGATACCTTCTTTTCGCCCCGCGTCTTCAGGCGCTTTCCGCCAAGCACCGATTCCTCACCCTCGGCGACTTTCTCCAACACCGCTACGGGGACAGACGACTCACGATCCTNGCCACGGTCTTAGCGACTTGGGCTCTTGCGAACTACATCCTCTCAAACCTCAAGGCCATCGGTTTCATCGTCGAGACGACCACGGGTGGTCGAGTGCCCTTTGTATACGGAGTACTTTTGTTGTCGCTGATCATGGTCGCCTACGAGACGCTCGGTGGGTTCCGGAGTGTGGCTTGGACGGACGCGATACAGGGCATCCTTCTGCTCTTAGGATGTATTGTCATCTTCGTCGCCATTCAGATCCAGTATGGTGGTTTGTCCAAGGCCACAGCAATCCTGGCGGCACAGTCACCCACGCTTCTCGAAGCACCTAACGCAACCGCCACGCTCACCTGGCTCAGCACGATCGCCATCATATTCCTAGGGGTACCTTTCTACCCTCAAGCCATCCAACGTATCTACGCGGCAAGGAGTGCACAGAGCCTGAAGCGTGCGTTTCAGGTCATGGTCTTTATGCCGCTAGTCACGACCTTCTTCATCTTCTACATCGGAATCGTCTCGGCTGCACACATCCCGGGACTAGACCGCGCGGCTAGTGACACGGTTGCCCTGCAGATGCTCAACGCGCTCAGCCACGGCCTCCCCTCACTAAACTGGATGCTCGTCCTCTTCGTCGCGGCTGTCGTCGCCGCAATAATGTCGACCGTCGACTCCGCCCTGCTCGCCATNTCGTCGATCGTCACCCAGGACATCTACCGCCCGCGGCGGCCTAGCGCCCCCCAGGCCCGACTGACAGCCGTAGGCAAAATCTCCTCTTGGGCCATCATGGCCGTCGCAGCTGCGCTCGCGATTGTCCTCCCTCAGACCATCTGGCGTCTCACCGAGATCAAACTCGAACTCCTCTGCCAGGTCGCCCCAGCCGTCTACTTGGGCATCCACATGCCTCATCTCTCCCACCGATCGATCTTCCTCGGCATGCTCTCAGGTACACTCCTCACTATCCTCCTCATGTCCGCCCACTGGCTCGGCTTCGATATCTCCACCAAACCGTTTGGCATCCACGCCGGCATCTGGGGNGTAACTTTGAACTTCNNTTTCGTCTGGCTCCACCATCGTTTTTCAGCTCACTCCTAAGCACATCGCTTTGAACTGGTTGCAGTCCTCCTAGTCACCATCCCCACCGCCTCTCTCCCACAACCCTTCCCACATAAAACAACACCCTCTCAGTCCAGTGGACNAAGAGGGCGCATTCTTCAATCTGTNATCCTCGATCTTCGATTCTCTATGGATCCACCGGTATCGGCGGCAGCTCCGCATTTGTACTGTCCGCCTTTGGCTTTTCGCCCCAGTAGGTCGCCCTTGGGTACATCATGTGCGCCACGCTTGTATCGGTCAGATAGACCTGATCCACACCCACGGTCCGCACGTAGTTGTGCGACCAGTCGGTAGTTGACCGTCCGAACACAGTGTGAATCATCTCGTCACCTGATGCACTCAGCAGACGAACGTGTGTTCCCATACTGTCGTCGACCGAGTACTTCGACCATTTCTCCGGGTTCTTCGAGATCAGCGTTTCACGCTTCACCTTCAGCGCCTGATCCAGAAACGTATCCATCCGGTTCGGTCGCATCGTTAGCGAATCGTGGCCGACGATCGACCAGCTGTCGCCCGACCGCTCGATCGTGACCGTATCGGCCTGCGTCCANAGCTCGATCGTATGGATGTCCCCCTGATTCTCCGGGAACACGGCTGCCGACTGTGTCTCCAGGCCACTCTGCTGCATCCGGGTGAACAGATACAGAGCGATCAGCACACCAAGCAGGATGGCAATCCACTTCAGATTACCCATAGAGCTCCTCCAATCGCTTTGTCCGGTTCGCTTCCAGCTTCCACTGGACCAAACCATACAGAATAACAAGCAGAGCTGGCAGCAGGATATTGATCGTCTTCCAAGTCGCACGGCCCGCATCGTTCACGGGTGTCAGAGGACGTGACGTGATCTCGCGAGACCGCAACGACACGAGATCCCTATCCCCGATCAGCACATCGCTCGCGTTCATCACGAATACGACGTTCTCCGGCATACGACCACCCGCCTCGTCCAACAGAAACTGTGAGTCCGGAACCAGCACCAACTGGCTCGTCACCGTGGATGCGCCGATCTTTGACGTCGCGTAGACACCAACAACACGACTCGCATCAGTCAGGGTTTCAAACATCGCGTTTTCGATCGGATTAAGGTTGTAGAACCCTGCCGCGATCCCTGATCTGTCAGAGGTCTGTAACAGAGGCTGAACGGTGGTCGTCGAGTCGGTCGAATCCCACGTGATCTCGCTCGGGAACAGCAGGTGAACCTGCTCCAGTCCCTCTACCATCGCGTGATCCCCGAACGAACGGATAAGCGGGAAGAACGGGTAGGCAACGGCCGTGTTGATCCGGAAGAACCCTCTCTGCTGGGTCACCGTGATGTTGTTACACACCTCGTCCAACACAAGGTTATCTTGGAGCGACACCCCGTAGATGTCGAGGATCTCGAACAAGTTCGACACGATCGGCGTACCTCGCTGCGATTGAAGACTCGCATCGATCTTGCTCTGAGCGAGGAACAGATTGCCTCCCCGGTCCACATACTCGCGCAGGTTCTTCATCTCGTCTTCAGAGATCGAATCCGTCACACCGCTCACATACAGCAGATTCACGTCGCGTGCGATCCCGTCCTTCACACGCACCTGCTGAACACGATACGACTCGGAAAGCTGCGCGCGGATGTTCTCAGTCGTCAACGACTGACCTTCGAATTCTGCAAGACCGATCGCCTGCTTCTGTTCGTCGACCATCTTCTTGATCTTACTTGTGATCTCGTATTCCAGTCCCGTTGTCGTCTGCACGACAGGAATCACCTCCCTCTGATCCTCATAGAGGAACACGACACCCATGTGCACGCGCTTGATCTCGAGCTTGTCGTTCTCGACGACCTGCAACTGAACTGGTTGGATACCGTATTTCATCGCCTCTTCGGCCAGCTTCTGGTCATCACCAGGCTGATAGAACTCAAACCGCAGATTNCCGTCCGAATAGGCCGCATACTCCTCCAGGATATCCTGCAGGAATCGCTTGTTGTTCCCATACTGTCCGGGAAGATTGTCTGAAAAGTAGACCTTGGCCGTTAGCAGGTCATCGACCTTGCCAAGAACAGACTTGCTGGAGGGCGAAAGCGAATAGATCTGGCTGTCCGTCAGATCGATCCGGAAGAACCAGGACCGCCCGACCACGTTGAGCAGCGCGACGGCCGCAATCGCCACGCAGACGTATATCCAAAGTGTTTTCTTGTTCGTCACCATATCCCTACCTCCACTTCCGCATTTCGACCGTCCGGATAGCCAAGGCCAAGAACAGCCAGATCATCGTGCCGAAGTAGATCAGGTTGCGTGAATCGATCACACCGCGCGATATGTTCGAAAGATGATGCTCGACTGCAATGTACTGGACAATCGCTGAGATCGAGGTGGGGACAAAGATCAGAAGCTTGTCCATCAGGTAAAACACGAGGACGCCGAAAGCGCCGATGATGAAGGCGACGACCTGATTGTCCGTCAGACTGCTCGCAAACGTCCCGATCGCAGCGTAGAATGCTCCCACGAACAGCAAACCTAGATAACCGCAGATGTTGGCGCCTACGTCGATGTTCGTGCCGACGGCCAGCAACGTGAAGAAGTGCACGAACGTGAAGGCCAGCCCGGCAGCGATCAGCGTGATTGCGGCGAGATACTTTCCGACGACAAACTCATGGTCTCGAATCGGAAGTGTGGCNATCATCTCCGACGTGCCTAGGCTGTTCTCACGTGCTATCAGACCCATCGTCACGACTGGACAGAAGAACAGGTAGACCATCGGAACGATACCGAACAGCGATCGCATATCCGACTGGTTAATCAGGAAGAACGTGTTNGTGAAGAAGTAGCCGTTCAGGAGGACGAAGGTGACGAGGAAGATGTAGGCCATCGGGCTCTTGAAGTAGGCCGAGAGCTCTTTCCCATAGATCACACGGATGTTACGCACGGGCGCCCCCTTCCACCGTCAGGTCACGGAAGACGTCTTCGAGCTGAACGCGATAAGGGCTCATCTCAAGAATCACCCAATCCGACACCTTGGCGTGGTTGAAGATCGCCTCTCTTGGGTCGGCATCCCGATCATACTCGATCGAAAGCACCCAATGACCGTCGCCTTCGGACTTCGAGCCGGTCAGCTCCAGACCCTCGACTTGCGTGGTCAGACCGTCTAGGCTCTCCTCCGAAACACCTTGGACTTCCAAGGTCAACTGAGTCTTCCCCTGGAAGCTGGCCATCAACTCCTGTGTTGTACCGTTAGCAACGATCTCACCCTTATTGATGATCACGATGCGGTCCACCGTCGCTGCGATCTCCTGCAGGATGTGGCTCGACATGATCACCATCTTNTCCCGACCGAGATCCTTGATCAGTTCGCGGATTTCGACGATCTGATTCGGATCCAAACCCGACACTGGCTCGTCCAAAATCAGAATCTTCGGATCGTGGATCATCGCTGCAGCTAACCCGATACGCTGCTTGAAACCCTTCGAGCAGGTGGTGATGGGCCTGTGAATCACCTCTGAAAGCCCGCACTGCTCTACGACCCGGGCAAGCGCCTCTCGGAAGGCCTTGCCTTCCAGACCGCGGACTTCTGCTNTGAACTGAAGATAATCGAACACCTTCATCTCGAGATACAAGGGGTTGGTCTCAGGGAGGTACCCGATCTGCTCCCGAATCTCTAATGAGTTGTCGACGACGTTCTGACCATCGACAAGAACGTTTCCTGCGGTCGGTGCCAAGTAGCCGGTCATGATCTTGAGAGTCGTGGACTTCCCGGCTCCGTTTGCCCCCAGGAACCCCAGAATCTCTCCGTCGTGTATGTCGAAAGAGATCGATCGCAGGGCCTGGATGTCGTCATAGTTCTTGACGAGGTTATCAATACGAATCATGCTCGATAATGCCTCCTGAGACTATGGATGTAGATAGTGGTTACGTCGAATCCGAGCAGTGGCCCGATGGAAAGAATTCAAGTTCTAAAAGAAGTAAAAAAAAACCGGCGCCCTGAACAAGCGGAATCAAATTAAAAACAGCATCTTCGCACCGTAAGTGCAGCAAATTTCTCAGTCTATAAGCACTCGTCCAAGGCGGAATACGGACCCACTTCTGGTCTGCAACGAACATTAGGCGCCATCCTAAAACGTCGGGAGCGACTCAGAAATGCAAAAACTTATACTGCTATTTGGCCTGCTTGCAGGCCTGCCNGACCCTACAACAGGTCAGACGACCGAGCAGGACATCCGGCTTCTCGAGCGCATGAGCGACACCTTCGCCGAAGTCTCCGCACGCGTGCAGGCCGGAGTCGTTGCAGTCTCGACAGAGCGCATCGTCGCTTCGTACACCCCGTTCCGCGGCCTCCCCTTCGACAATCCCCGCTTCCGTCGTTTCTTCCGCGTCCCCCAGAGACAGAGAGAGCGTAGAACACAGGGCCTCGGATCCGGCGTGCTCGTTAGCTCGGATGGATACATCCTTACCAACCACCACGTCATCGAGAATGCGGATCGAATCGTCATCGATCTCACCGATGGCCGATCCTACCAAGCGCGAATCGTCGGTACCGACGAGAGCAGCGACGTGGCTGTCCTCAAGGTCGACACGGATGAGGACCTTCCAACCGTACCCATCGGCGACTCCGACCAGCTGAAGGTCGGGCAGTGGGTCCTCGCAATTGGTAACCCTTTCGGCCTCCAGCATACGGTGACTTACGGGATCGTCAGCGCAGTCGGTCGCGGAGACGTCGGAATCGTCGACGTCGAAGATTTTATCCAGACGGATGCGGCGATCAACCCCGGAAACAGTGGTGGTGCACTCGTCAACTTGCGTGGAGAACTCGTTGGCATCAACGCAGCCATCCTCAGCCAGAGCGGAGGATATCAGGGTATCGGATTCGCGATCCCTGTCAACTTGGCCACCCGCATCAAGGACCAACTGATCGAGTATGGCGAGGTCATCGTAGGCTATCTGGGAATCAGCTACCAGACCTTGACGGCTGACATGGCAGATGCGCTCGGCGTGAGATCGAAGACGGGCGTCTTGATCAACACCGTACACCCGGACAGCCCAGCAGAACGTGCGGGCCTGCTGAGAGGAGACGTCATCGTCGCAATGGACGGTGGTGAGATCGAAAACGAGGACGACTTCCGGAAAAGAATCGGGCTGGCAGGTTCAGAGAAGCGAATTCGGATCGACATCTGGCGAGGAAGCAAAGAGCGGACAGTCAAAGCGACACTCGAGGCGTCAGAGACAACGGCGGGGCTCATCTCGAGCCGCAACGAGCTCCTCGGATGGGAGCTCCAAGAAATGTCGAACAACCTAGCGGGACGGTTGGGCTACCGACCCGGATCGGCCCTGATTGTCACAGACGTTGTAGCCGGCAAGGCTGCGGCACGATCGGGACTCCAGCGTCTCGACCTCGTGCTCGAAATAAACNNTCAACCCGTGGGGACTTTCGATGANCTCAAGGACATTCTCGCCGAGATGGACCCGGGAGACGACGTGCTCGTACTGATCAGGCGAGGCCGCCGGACCTTCTATACGACGCTACGGATGCCGCGCAGCTGACGTCTACAGAAGACCGGCATCACCGAGAGCGTTCCGAATCTCCGCCTCCTGCGTCCCGCTCGACTCCGGCATCGGTGGGCGTGGCAGACCACCTTCACGTCCCTGCAATCTCATCGCGCACTTCACGTTAGCGGGCAGATTGTCTTGGTTGATCGCGTTCCAGATCGCGAGAAGCTTCTCGTGGACGGATTTAGCCTTCTCGTGATCCCCCGCCGCCACAGCGTCCCAGACTTCAACGGACAAAGTGGGAGCCGCCGTCAGCACGGCCGCAATCGCGCCGTGAGCACCGAGTGCGAACGACGGATACAGCAGCGCATCTACTGCAGTCATGATCCTGCCCTTCTCGCTCGACGACACGAGTAGGTCGGCAAGCAGCTTAACGTCCCCGGCACTCTGCTTCACACCGATCACGCCGTCGACCTCCGTCAGAATCCGGTCCAGCAGCTGTGGTGATAGGTAGGTCCACGGCACCACGTTGTAGATCATCACGGGAAGCCCCGTCTCGTCGCAGAGTGTCCTGAAGTGTGTCACCATCGCATCATCTGTCGGCCGAAACAGGTAGTGCACCGGCGTCACCTGGAGAGCCGCCACACCCAGATCCGCCACGGCCTGACCTCTCTCTACCGAGCCCTGCGTGCTGTCAGTTATAATTCCCGTGATCACAGGTACGCGGCCACCCACCGCAGTAACAGTCGTTTCCGTAATCAGACGAGTATCTTCGGTCGTCAGTGTATGGCCCTCTCCCGTACTCCCGCAGACCGCCAGCCCGTGCACACGCGCCTCCTTGACCAGATACGCCACTTCCTGGGAAATCGCCTCAGGATCGACGTCACCGGACGCTGTGAAGGGTGTCACCATCGGGGGCACAATTCCCTTGATTTGCTCAATCGACGTATTGTTCACTTGCAAAAATCCCTTCTGAGAGATTACGCAAACCGTTAAATTGACAAATCTTATGCTAACCGCTCAAATCACGGCATTGAAGCGATGCCCAAGGTACTGATCGTCGTCGACGACCGTGCCCAGTTTCTACTGATCCAGAACTTTCTGGACGGCGAGAAGCTAGAGCTCGTGGNGGCAAAGGATGCTCGAGAGACCTTCGAGGCGATCTACCAGCAGATGCCCGACCTCATCATCGTGGACATCGATCTCCAGGGCGAAGACGGTTTCGACATCCTGCGATCGATTCGGGTCGAGCCCCGATACGATGCGATCCCGATAGTCGTCTACTCTAGCCAAAATGACACCGACACCAAGACCAGGGCGCTCGATCTGGGAGCGCTCGAGTATCTCAAGAAACCACTCACCTCGAAAGAGCTTGCCGCGCANGTACGGGCCATACTGCGCTTCAAGCTCAAACAGGACCAGATATTCGAGGAATATAAGCGCCTTTCCGAGTTGTCGCTGACGGATCCCCTGACGGGAGCATACAACCGTCGGGCACTCGACACCTTCCTGAAGTCCCGCCTGTCAGAGTCTTCGCGTCACGGCATCCCCGTATCGTGTGTCATGTTCGACATTGACCACTTCAAGGATGTCAACGACACGCACGGCCACCAAGTTGGCGATGTGGTAATAAAGGACATCTCTGACCTCGTCCGGAGTCTCTGTCGTCAGGAGGATGCCCTTATCCGGTATGGTGGCGAGGAATACCTAGTCATCCTGTTCCACACGCCACGCGACGGCGCTGTGATCTTTGGCGAGCGTGTCCGTGAGAGCGTCTCGGAACACGCCTTCCACTCGGGTGAGCTCAAGATCACCATCAGCGGCGGAATCGCCTCTCTGCCAGAAGACGAGATACCCTCCGACCCTGAGGCCATGATCAACCTCGCCGACCAACGCCTCTACACCGCCAAACGCAAGGGCCGCGACCAGATCGTCTCATCTGGTTAACGTAACGCCTTCCGACACCCTTCTGCTGCCCACTTTGCACCTCCNTTGCCTTTCTCTCCTCCTCCCACTGCCCTCCTCCCGTCTCACCAATTCCTGTAGTACCTCACATTCCCCGTCGACATCCCCGTGGCCACGATCTCTAACCGCCCATCCCCATTAAGATCCAGCACCTCCATCTGTCCCATCCCGAGGCCGTCGTCGATCGTCTCTTTCTCCCACTTCCCTGTCGCGTCGCCAGCGGGCTTGTATACATTCAGTTCCGTCTCCTCTCCGTTGAACCCGGAGATCAGTTCTACTACGCCGTCACCATCCACATCGACCGCCTGAACGGAGTGCCCCCGGTTGAGCGTCGCATCCACGATCTTCCGCGACCAAGGCCCTCGTCGGATGTCCCCTTCACACTTGTAGACAACTAGCTCATTCCCATGCCACGGCTCAATCGACAGGATCTCGTTCACCCCATCCCCATCGACATCGGCGGCCCACGTCTCGCTGCTCTCTAGGTCACTGATCACCCAGCGCNACCAAGGATCCATCAGCTGCTCGGGTGGCGGCTCATACCAGATCAGTCCATCCCGAGCACCGATCAGAATATCCTGACGTCCGTCGTCATCGACATCGCACACAGACAGACCGTGATTCAGATGCAAATTGCCATCGATCTCGTAGTGCACCCACGAATCATACGGGTCTTCCGGATACTCGTAGAGCCACANTACACCCGGATCACTCCAATCGCTCAGGTCGCCCAGAGCACCACGAATTGACGCGACGATCAGCGCCTCCTGGCCCNTACCCTGGAAGTCTACCGACATCAGCCGATGGGTATACGGAACCACCTCTATGGGATGACTAGTCCACTCCCCGTCGCCCTCGGGCTGTTCAAACCAGTGCACATACTCGATCACGGATCGGTCCCGCCGATTGAAGCCGCTCCCNGCAATCACGTCCAGCCTACCGTTCCCGTTCAGATCCTGCGTAGCAAGACAGATCGTGCCCGGATGCTGCGACGAGATCATATGCTTCCGAAAATCTGGCGCCTCATACCACGCCACTATCTTCTCCCCTGTCGACCCGACCACGATATCCGTCAGCCCATCCCCGTTGATATCCGCCGTCGTCAGCCCATACGGACTCCGGATATCCTCATCCACATTGTGGACAGAAAAACTCAACCTCCCGCCTCTTTCCTCGCCTTGCGCGACCGATCACATTGAATGACGTTGTCTTGCATCTGAACCTGTCAGCATCGCACAACCAGCGTGCACATCGCATCTAAGGGCTGCACTGTATTCCCGGTTCTTCACAGCCGTTCCTCGTTAAAATCCGCCCGCGTCTGATCGTTCGGAATAAACGTTGTGCAGCGCTGGTAGCGTACTCGCCAACGACTGTCTTTTGTCATCTGACATTTGACACTTGGGCCTGAATCTCCCGTATCCTTTCCACAAACCGATCTGCCTGTCTTCTGAACCCCANATCCGTCGGATGCGAACCGTCGACCGTATCATCTTCACCCAGCAAGTTCGCCCCCTCCATATAATAAATGCCCTCTAGACCGTCTGATTGCAATTGTCCATAGACCTTTTTGAACGCCTCACGACTATTCTCATTCCGTCTACGTCTCGACATCACGAACTGCGCATCCCCGTAGGTACGATCTTCGACAAGAAGGATCGGCGTCCCCGGTCGTGCATCCCGGATCGTCCGGACCAGATGCGAGGCGCGTCCCTGAATCTCGTCGGCCACCATGTTCGGAAGGCAGTCGACGACGAAGAGATGCGGGTCCAACTGAGCCAGGAACGTGGCAACCTCGAGCTCCATCTTTCCGTTCCCGGAGAAACCCAGGTTGATCGTCTCGCAGTCCAAGTCACGACCGACACGCGCGACGTGGTTGGTCCCGGCACGAGACGCCGCGGCCCCGTGTGTAATCGACGTCCCGTAGAACACGATTGTGCGTCGATCCGAGTCTCGTTCCATTGCCTCCATCCTACATCCCTCGGGCACGCCGATCTCTACCGATGTCACCCCATTATAAAGAGGCAGGTAGACCGTGCAGGGCTTCTCCCCGTCCTCCATATCTTTCACAAGAACCGCTTCCACGTCTGGCGNCGTCTCCGGTCTTCCGACACCCGCCCACCTACTNCCATCCGGCGTGTCGATATAGAGGTCCAGACCGCTGCACGCCGTGGCAGGCATATGTGACATCGCGAGCCGATCGGACGTCAAGGTCCACCGTGCCCAGATCGTCGGCGCCTCCGTCCGGAACTTCACGCAGATGCCCGCAGAATGCCGACTCAGATCCCAGACGACATCGCGAACTACACCTTCGGCGCTTGCAGGCAATCGATCGAACGGTGACTTCATATCGGTCCAGCCCTGTCCCTCGATCTGTAGGTTTCGGATGTCTGTCCAGATCAAGATTCGCTCCTCAGTGACGGTTCGATCTTCTCTCTCAGATACTTAGCCATTGCAGCACGATCCTCTTCTCGACCCGGCACCACATTCTCCCCGCCGCATAGCTCCGCTTCTTCATCAACGTGAACGGGTGTCCGCGTCTCGAAAAGTATCCACCGAGATAGCGCATCCTTCAAGTTCTTGATAATGTCCTGATATGCGGGATCCTTTATTAGGTTCGTTGTCTCCTCAGGATCCAACTCAAGATCGAAGAACGAGCTGAAGGCATCGTCCTCGCAGAGCAGCAGCTTCCTTGTCTTTGATCGAGCCATATACTCCTGACCCCGCGAGCCTTCCGCAAAAACCACATCTCTGCCATCGCTGTCAGAACTCAGATCCCTACCGCTCATGTCGGCCATTCGCTCACATCCAGCAGCCGCAAGCAGCGTCGGCGCGAGATCTGTCGTGTTGACCAAATCCTGAGAGGTCGCCTCACGTTCCCGTTCCCCGGCGAGCTTCACGATTGTCGGGACCCGGATCAGAGACTCATACATCCGGTTTCCCTTCCCGATCATGTGACGATGACCAAGATACTCTCCGTGATCCGAGTTGTAGACGATCACCGTGTTGTCATACAGGTCCTTTGCTCGGAGCGTATCGATCATCCGCCCCACCCAGTGATCGATTTGTGAGATCGATGCATAGTAGTAAGCCATCACACGTCTCAGCTGGCCTTCGGTCCACTGATCGTTCGGGAAAAATCCATCCGAGTACCGTAAATCCGAAGAGTCGCATCGTTCGGTATACCCGGGCAGCAACGTCAAAATCGCCGGATCATACATGTCTTGCCAAGGGACCGGAGGCACATACGGATGATGCGGCGGTACAAAACTCGCCATCAGCAGGTTTCCACCCCCCTCCCACGAAAACAGCGTCTCGACCGCGTGCCGACCCACCCACGTCGTCACGTGATGCTCCTCGTCAAGGTTAGACACCATCGCCCCCAGGGTGTCATTGTAGACCTGCGGAGCCCTCCTCCGATACACGCGTTCCTGGTCGATCAGATCAATCTCGTCCACAAGGTCGTGGTCTCGAAGATAGCGATGGTAGTCATCGTCATACCGTCCGGTACCGTGCTGCTCTGCCAACAGCATCTCGTCGAACCCCACATCAAGATATGTCGGCGTAAAGTGCATCTTTCCAACCGCTTTCGTCCGATACCCCGCTTCGCGCAGAATCTTTGGAAAAGTCGGCAGCCCCGCCGGTACTGTGCAGTGGTTCGACCACCCCATATGTTGATGCACATACAACCCCGTCAGAAACGAGAACCGAGACGGCGTGCAAACGGGATACGGGCAGAAAGCATTCTCATACACCGTGCCGTCATAGGCGATAGCATCGATATTCGGCGTCCGCACATCTGGATTCCCTGTACATCCCAGACAATCGTACCTGTGTTGATCCGCCTGTATGACAAGTATGTTCGGCTTCCCCATTACGTTTTCACTCTAGGTGTGAATACTCATAACGCGTCTCCGACAGCCTCCGGCTGCTGCTTCCCGATTTGCATTTCTGCTTTTCGGATTCTTGACTTCCGCTTCTCTATCTTCTCTCCTCAATCTCAAACACGTGATGGCTCCCCATTCGCCTTTCGAAATCCATTGCCAGAGTCAGTCTCGAGATGTCCTTTACCTCAAAACCCTCCTCTTCGAAGGCCATCCGGAACCCTTTCCGATTGCACCGGAATACGAGTCGCCCACCATCATCCAGAGCGCTCAGCGCACGATTCAGCCATTCCACGTGATCGCGCTGGACATCGAACGTCTCCGTCATCGCTTTCGAGTTAGAGAACGTAGGGGGATCGAAGTAGATCAGGTCATAACGGTCCGAGCCTTGANCCCTCTTTCCCGCCTCTCTCAACCACTCAAGACAGTCAGTCCGGACGATCTCGTGGGATGCATCGAGACCGTTCTGTTCGAAATTCTGCCTAGCCCATTCGGCGTAGGTATTTGAGAGATCTATCGTCGTCGAGGAAACCGCACCACCGAGAGCTGCCCGGACCGTAACCGTCCCCGTATACCCGAACAGGTTCAGAAAGCGACATCCTGCCGAGCGCTCCTGTATATACGCTCGCACGAATCGATTGTCGAGAAACAGACCCGTATCGTGGAAGTCTCTAAGGTTCACGAGAAACTGCGCGTCTTCCTCCTCGACCGTTTGGAAAGCCTCTGCCTTTTCGAGTCGCCCGTATTGCTGATCGCCGACTTGTCTTCGCCGTGTCTTGATCACAATGTCCTGTCCCGCGAGTCCCACCACCTCTCCAAGCGCCTTCACCCCTGAAGCCTGTCTGGCTTCGGTCAGCAGACTCTCGTCGCTCGACTCCGACAGCATAACGTGAGCCGTCTGTTGACCCTCAGTATTCGTATACAGATCGACGGCAAACGCATATTCCGGCAAATCCCCATCGTAGACTCGGAAACAAGAGATCCCCTTCCGGCGTGCCCATTTCCCAACGTGCCGGAGGTTTCTCCGAAAGCGATTCTTGAGCATTTCAACCCCCGGCTCTGCCGACGCCTGAACCTTTACACGATCAGAGGTGGCCAGCTTGTAGATCGCGAATCGACAAGGTATCGCTCCATTCCGGTAGTCGTAGGTACGACGCGGCTTCAGTCGCAGCTCTCTGCACAGCGGCGCATTGCCCGTGAACACGGCTGCCGTCCATCCTGGCCAGTATCCCCTGAGCCGAGCACCAAGCGTACGATATAGACCGGCAAGTNTGCGCTCCTCCCCGAGCCGTTGTCCATATGGGGGATTCGTGATCAGCAACCCGACATCCAGGCCCTGCGGTGGGGTCAAATCACGGACCGCACGCTCATCGATTCGGATCAGGCCATCCACGCCTGCCTGCTTGGCGTGTTGCTCTGCCGCCCGGACCGCTCGAGCATCGTGATCCCACCCGAACACGACATCCCGAGATCCACGAACACGGATCTGCCTAGCATCCTCGACCAACTGACGCCATACGTCGGCATCGTGCTGCCGCCACCTGACCGAACCACACTCGCCGCGGAGCAATCCCGGCGCCGCCTTGCACGCCATCATTGCGGCCTCGACCAGGAAGGTCCCGGTCCCACACATCGGATCGACAAGGGCTCCACCCGCCTCTGCCATCGCGGGCCATCCCGCGCGATACAACAGGCCGGCCGCAAGAGTCTCTTTCAGCGGTGCTTCGAGTCCAACCGTGCGGTATCCTCTTCGATACAGAGACTGTCCTGCCAGATCAATGCTGATCCTCGCCTCATTCCTGAAGACATAGGTGTTAATCTGTAGGTCTGGATCCTGAACATCCACTGACGGGCGTTCACCTGCAAGCTCCCGGATTCGGTCGACAATCGCATCTTTCGTCTTCAGCGCCGTGAAGTGTGAGTGCGTGATCGTGCTCTGAACGCAGTTCGCGTCCACGGCCAGCGTACCCTGTTGATCCAGGTGATCTTCCCAAGGAATGGTTTTCACACCCTCATACAAAGCTCCCTCGTCACCCGCGCTGAAGACAGCGAGTGGCCAGAGTACCCGATTCGCTACCCGTGACCAGAGACAAACACGGTATCCCATCTCGANCGACTTCGCCACATACACACCGCCACGCATCACANGCTCAACGGGCACACCTATCCCNTCCAGCTCTTCTGCCAGCAGCTTCCCCATCTCGGGAGGCGACGTCACAAACAACGTGTCTAGAACATCCATCATAACAAAACAAATCGCAGGACCGACCGATCCTGCGCCTCTACTCTACAGAAGCTTCACCCTCTCACGCCTTCATTCAACCGGGGGCCGGATGCCTGCTGCACCTTAGCTCCAGCGAAGGCGGACCCACTCTCCGCCNTAGGACCCGACCCTCGCCTCACACATCTTCTCTTTCAGAAACGCCTTGCACCCGGCCACCTGCTCCTCTTTCAGGCTGTGCAGCACCACTGCTCCTGAATACCCCACTCGATCCAGCAACTCCAGATACAGCTTGTAGTTCAGGAAACCCGNTCCCGCTGCGTCGTGCCCGGCTTCGCCGTCCTTTGACAGATCCTTAGCGTGAGCAAACACGATGTGCTCTCCGATCAGATCGAACGCCTCCTTCAGAATCTCGTCCATTCTCGGAAGTTCACCTTCGTGAAACAGGTTAGCACCATCGATACAGACCTTCAGCTTCGANGACCCAACCGTATCGATCGCGCGTTTCGCTTTCTCGGCACTGTCGATCACGTTCGAGACTTCAGGCTCGAAGGCCACATAGACATCGTGTTCTTCGGCAATTGCTGCGGCCATTGTCATCGACTCAATCATATCATTCCAGGCCGCTTCAGTGTGATTGTCCGGATGTGAACGCCACAGGTAATCCGCTCTCGTACCACTGCAAAGAGTTATGACGGACGTTCCCAGCTCCTTCGCGTTCGAAGCCAGCTGGGCAAGACCACGGAACCCAGCTTCCCGTGCCTCAAGGTCCGTGTCGATCATATTGAAGGTGCCAGAAAGTCCGGCGACCTCGAGATCGCGTTCCTCGTGGGCGACGCGAACCCGTTCACACAGACCTCTCGGGATCGCCTCTGGAATCTGCTCGATCCCTGCGCAGCTCATGTGGAACTGGGTCTCCTCCAACCCAGATTCAACCACCGCATCAAGGACCGATTCGAAACCGTCGCGTGTAAACACGGTCGAGAAGATTCCTAGCTTCATTAGCCCTCCACCAGCGCGATTGTATCTCTCAGCTTGATCGTACCTGATTTCATTACTCGGGCGCAGATCCCGCCACGCAGACCACCGAGAGCCTTTGTCATCCCCTTCTGGGTGATCGTCTGGATGTAGCCGCAAGGCGGTCTGGGGCGGTCGAAAATCATCACAGCATCACCGACCGTAAACTGCCTACCCGCAAGCGCCTCAAGCTCGATGCCCCGGGTCACAATGTTCCGTCGGTGCTCACCGTTCCTCACCCTAACCTCGCTCTCCTTTTCGATCTGGTCGAGTACTTCCCCCTCGATTAACGTGACCTGACACTCATCAATGTTCGTCCAGTAGCCAGTCCTCGTCACATACCGGTCGCCCTCAAGGCCCTCGTCCTCAACGGCTCGAACTTCATTGACTTTAACCATGGGCTCACCGCCTTTTGCCGTCACGAATATGGCTTCCACCGTTCCTGCCACCTCAGATCTCCTTCCTAGACGAGTAGCTTCTCAACCGCCGGAATCACATCTCTGATGTCATCCAGTACTGCGTAGGCTTCCGAGAAGTCACCATCCTGGGTCAGGGTATTCGGTACAACAATGCATTTCAACCCTGCGGCTCTGGCAGACGCAAGTCCTCGCGCCGAGTCCTCAATCGCCAGACACGAGCTCGCGTNGAGCCCTAAGAGCTCAAGCCCTTTGAGGTACGGCTCAGGGTCGGGCTTGGACAGCGTGAAGTCCTCACGAACAAGTGCGGACTCGAAGAAACGCATCAATCCGGTCGAGCTGTGAATCAGATCGAAGGGTGCGCGATGCGAGCTGGTCACNACGCTCATTCGAAGCCGACCGTCAAGCCCTTCCAGCGTTTCCCTTACACCGGGAAGCGTCAGGTCGCGGCTGGACAGCAACCCCATGTAAACCTTGTCCCGATCGGAGCGAAGTCTTGCTCGCTCGTCACGGTCCAGGTCGATCAGATCGAAAACGCTCCGGCCTTCGGTCATCGAGATACGCACATACATCTCGCGTGAGAGCTCCGTTCCCTCATTCGCTAGCGTACGCCTACAGGCCTCGTAGTATAGTGCCTCCGTATTGACCAAAACACCGTCGTTGTCCCAAAGAATCGCCTCAAGCATTAGACTCTGTCGCCCTCCAGTCGATGCCGCGGCAGATTTAGATCCTCCAAGCCATCCGCCTCTTCCGTGTTGTCTGTTGCTCCAACCTTACGATTTGAACCTCTGATGTGGATGACGTAGAATTGAAAAAGATCCGAGGATTTCCCATGACAGACGAAATGCTGCTGCAGGAATTCGAGGCGCTGTCCGAGAAACTCGACATCGCAATCGAGCGTGTAGACCTGGAGGGTAGGNCGGGTGGTCTCTGCATCATCAAAGGGGAGCGGCGACTCATCCTCGACCGCACGCTGGACATTCGGTCGCAGATCGAAGTCCTGTCGANGGCGTTCTCACGTCTGCCCCTCGAGGATGTCTTCCTTAAGCCTGCTGTTAGAAACGCGATCGGANGCCAGGACGACCCCTGGGTCTGACACACCTATTCGTATCTGATTATCTCTGCAGCTTCTTTCAGACTCTTCTTAGCACCACACAACACCATCGCCTGCATGGCTGCGCCGTAAGCGGCCTCCTCAGTGTGAATGGGAATACGCATCTCCATCTCGAACTGTTGTTCCACGATCTCCCGAAGAACCGGGTTNTTCCTGATCCCGTTCCCCGCTCCCACCAGAATCGATCTTCGTCCTGCGCCAACCTTGAGCGCCGACTCATATAGTATCCGGAATTGCTCGGCAATACCCTCCAGAACTGCGCGGCTGAGATGTCCGCTGGTGAAATTAGCCGTGCCGATCCCGTCGAGGCGTCCACGCCTGTGAGGATCCTCTCGAGTTCCGGTCAGAAGCGGTTCAGCGGTCAGACCTTCTGCTCCACTTTCGATCAAATCGGCCAGTTCGGTCATTCTATCGTAGACTGCCTCCGGATCTNCTTCCACACCGAACACCTTGCGACCCACTTCGAGAAAGAAGTCCCGAAGCCAGGCATAGGTGCGTCCCCCGACGAGCCCTGGGCCAACGAGAATGTAAGCTCCGTTCACGTGCGGACGCGCCTCCAAGCCAGGCCCCGCATCCGGTGTCGTCGCACTCACGGACATCTGGCCGCCCGTACCTACGTTGATCAGCACTGTCTTGACGGGTTCCCGAACGCTCCCGAGAAAGCTGGCTTGGTTGTCACCTGACGCAACGCCGACCGGAATTCCGGAACGGAGTCCAGAATCCGGCCAAGAAGTTNTGAGCTCGCCAGCCCGGAAACCCGACGGTACTACGTCGGGAAGAAGCGAACTTTCCGAAAGCTCGGCGAAAGGAGGGTGAAACTGACCTGCAGCCACGTCATATAGACCCGAACCAGCTGCATTCGTTGGGTCGGACACAGGTAGGGTATCTGTCANCCTAGAGGAAACGAAATCAGGCAGGAAACAGGCACGCGAGCCTGCCGGGACCTGGTCGTATGCGAGCAACCAGCTGAGCGTCGCGCCCATGTAGCCTGTCTTGGGCCGGCAAACGTGCCGCGCAGGGTCAGAGGTGTCGAGACGCTCGATCAGGTCGGCAACAAGCGTGCGATTGCTGTCAGGCTTCGGTTCGGCGCCTCGCTGATCCTGCCATCCGATAAACGGCCCAATCGGTCGCCCGCAGCCATCCACCAGAAGCATCCCGTGCATCTGTCCCGTCACACCGACGGCCC
Organism: Gemmatimonadota bacterium; assembly: GCA_002714465.1. The sequence continues at coordinate 81,817 of PAXL01000018.1, forward strand.
GNACCGTGTCACTCCCNACCTCCGACAGAACTTGCTGGGCCACAGCCAGAATTCGATCAGGATCCCATTCGCTCCGACCGGCGCGCTTGTCTTCTGAACTCGTCATCTCCGAATCATTCGGCGCGGTTGCACGCCTGACTACCGCACCGGTCTCNCTCTCGATCACAACGGCCTTAACCGTCGTCGTTCCCACATCGAGACCTAGGCACTCGCTCACAAACCGATGCTCCCCTTAGTATTATCAGATGGTCCGGATATTCTTCCCGAGAGTTGCGACCACCTCACCCGACGCAACCATCGGTCGAAGCGCTTTCGACCACATCACCGATTCCTCTGGCGCTTTCAGCGTTTCGATCACCTCGCCGAACGGATCCGTCACATCGGCAACGGATGCGCCCTTCTCGAGCACGTCATACAGNTGTGCACGGTACTCAAGGATACCACCTCGGTTCGACAGAAGGCTCAGAAACCCATCGACCACGGTCTGACAACTTGGGATCGAGGGCTTCCCGGCAATCATGTCGTAGTGCTTTAGCAGGTTCTCAACCCCCNTCACACCCTTGCAAATGCTGCTTTCGTCCCACCCTATACAGCCACCCAGTTCCGGATCGATAGTCGGGATACCTTCGTCAGGCGCTGAACGAGCGAGCTGTCCNTCAGGCCCTCGTGCGTCGAGGATGTAACCTGTCCCGAACACGCGCGCCATCTCCATGCAGTCTCGATGGATGCGCNTGCNTCGATCCACACGGACACGAACCTCGTCGATCATCGGGCGGNTCCCCCCCTGATGGAGATCGACCACATAGTCCGACTGTAGAACGGCGTTCTGGAAAAGCCTGTAGGCGATTCGCTCGGACGACGTCCCGTCCTGTCTTCCCGGGAAGCAGCGATTCATCTTCTTGTTGTCGATCGGGCTGAAGGCCTGGTAAGCGTGGAGAGCGTGGATGTTGACGATCGGGACGGCGATCACGCGTCCATCCAAGCACTTCGGATCGAGACGCCCGAGTACCCGACGAATCACCGAAAGACCGTTCAGCTCATCCCCGTCGCTNATCGCCTGAAGATACATCGTCGGCCCATCGTTNGCCCCGTTCACGAGAGCGACCGGAATCCGCATTGGAGTCCCGTCAGGCATCTCTGTCACCGACAGATAACCATGATTGGCCTCGCCAGGCTCTGCCATAAGATGTTCAACCTCCAACACGTCGCTCAAAATTTTCTCCAGACTGGGGTGGGAAATCTAAGATGCTCGTTCCGTCTCACCGTGTCAACGAACCCGCAGAATCCACCTCAACCCCGAAGGGGTTGGGCCACNCAGTTCGGGGTTGCCGCAGGCTACCCGGGACACTGAGGTCGGTATAGTCCGCGCGCCGCGGTATGCGCACAGAGCAGCAACCTCGGCACCAGCAATCTTGCACTATAGATTATGTACTCACCCAAGCCACAATTCGCCCTCCCCTTGTCCAAGACTCCGCATTGAAAGAGTCCCATCTGTTTCTTCCGAGTTCTTCGTGGCCCGCTTTCTCTATCGTACAAGAAAGAAGGCCGGGCTCACAAAGGAGCACCGGCCTTGATTCCCACGGATCGAGAGGGGATCACTCTTCCTCTTTCTCGTTCAGAGCCTCAAATGGCGCTGGATTCATAATAAGGGCGTCTGCAACATCCCGGAGTACATCGCGTTCGGCGTAGTAGCCGTTCTTAACTTGTTCCGACACTCGGCGGAGTTTCTCCGCCCGTGTCTCTTTGGTCTCGTCTGACCCTGGAGGAAGTGGCTTGAACCTGACGCTTGAATTCATCCTGATCCCGTTGGTTGAGATGTATCTCTTTCCATCCTGGATAACCCACGCAAGTCTCTTGTGCGCGGGTCGAGATCGTCTCGACAATCCGCCCGACCTGGCTCTGAAAATGAACCCTGACTCGCTACGTTTTATACATCGGCGCACCCCCGNAATGCTTAACAGGAATGATTGAAAAATAATGAGTTATGCACAATTCTGTTGTTTCATGTCGTGCCGCACAAAACAACTTAATACCAACACCAGGGCGTGGGCAGCCAATGTCGCAGGTTCCCAATTTGCATTGCATTTCTGCGTNACCTCACCCGATCATCCGCATAGTTTCCATCTCACTACCCGCATCCGACGGAAAGACCACGTGACTGTTCCCNCAGATTTCCTTGATCTTCAAGCCTTTCTCCTTCGCTTCGCCCGCTTCCGCGCCGCCTCGCACGCCAGGCATAGCGAAAAAATCTTCCCTTTGAACCCACGCACGACCCCCATCTTTTTCCGACACACACGACAGCGGATCACGCTATTCGCCATGACTGTTTGCAAACTTCTTTCGCTTGTAATCAAGACCCTTTGGCCGAGTCAATCGATTCGCTTGCCAAGATTCAGGAAGAAGCCAGGGTTCGGAGTTTAGAAAACCCACCTCGCGTATGATTCCCTGATTGGCGTCCTGCCAAACCGCAGGCACGTGATCCTCTTTTGACATTTGACCTGTCACTGATCCAGCACAATCCGCAGCAGCGCCATACGAATATATAGCCCGTTGTGTGCCTGCCTGAAATAGGCAGCTCTCGGATCCAAATCCACCCCGGAAGCAATCTCGTCGACTCTCGGTAGCGGGTGCATCACGATCGACTTTTCAGGCAGCGCGGCCATCGTGTTGTCATCAATGATATACTTGCCACGTGCCTTCTCGTAATCCCTTATCCGGTCGCCGAATCGTTCTCTCTGAATTCGCGTCTGGTAGACCACATCGACTTCCCGTATCACCTTGATCAGATCCTCGGCTTCTTCCCAATCGATCTTCTGCTCGTCCAGATGCGCCTTGATGTCATCTTTCATCCGCACGACTTGAGGTGCAACGAAGTAGACCTTCACGTCCTCGTACTTCGACAGCANGTACGCCAGCGATCGTGCCGTCCGTCCATTTGCGAGATCGCCTACCATTGCCACCTTGATGCCGTCAAGCCTCCCGATCTCTTTCTGAATCGTGTAGACGTCCAGCAAGGCCTGCGTCGGGTGTTGGCCGGGTCCGTCACCTGCGTTGATGATCGGCACGGACGCAACTTCAGCCGCTTTGCGGGCCGACCCGCTTTCGAAGTGCCGCATCACGATCACATCACTGTAACCTTCGATGATCCGGATCGTGTCTTCCAGCGTCTCACCCTTGGCGGCGGAGGANAACTCCCGCGCACTCTCCGTCGTGATAACGTCCCCTCCAAGCCGGAACATCGCCGACTCGAAAGACAGACGCGTACGTGTGCTCGGTTCGTAGAAGAGACTCGCCATGATCCTCTGATTGAGGATACTAGAGCCGTAGCGACTGACGACCTCCTCCATCTCCTTGGTCACCGAGAAAATTTCGGTCAACAGTGGTCGACCGAACTGCTGCGCCTCGATCACGTGAAAGAGCTTGTCCATATGCCCCCCAGATCGCCCGATACTCATTAGACTAGGACACAAAAAAAGCTCCCCCGAGGAGGGGAGCCGCTGTGTGACCGTGATGGGTCCGGCAATCCATGATACGCCTTCGTTCGTTAGTTGACGTCGTTTCTCAGCCGCCGAAAATATAAGTTTGGCCCCAGGGAGCGACAAGCAAAATCGGTTGACTGACCACCACCACCCGGTATCTTTTAGGATACATCACAAGAGGGTACGAAGCCACTGGCGAAACGTATGTTGCTCCTTCCCCCGGAGCCGTACCGAGTGGAACCAACCACGAGGAAACTTCGACCCTGATCCCGCCGAACGCCTGGGCACTCAACAAAACGAGACCGGGCTGTATTTATTTCTACAGCAGTCGTTCTGGCTTCTTCAGGAGGATCGCGATGGCCGACACATCACCTCTCGCCGACTACCTTTCCACGGGCAAACCGGTCGACCCAAGCTTCATCGCTTACCTGGCATCGCTCGAAAGCGTCAGGACCGTCCTACCCGACGCCGCGCGCTCCATCGTGCAGGAGCTCTCGGACCAGCGCTCCAATCTCAAGATGATCGCGAGTGAGAACTACTGCTCGCTTCCGACGCAGCTCGCCATGGGCAACCTGCTCACGGACAAGTATGCGGAAGGTATCCCCGACCATCGTTTCTACGCCGGCTGCGACAATGTCGATGATATCGAAACCAAGGCAGCCGACTTGGCCTGCAAGCTCTTTGATGCCGATCACGCCTACGTCCAGCCTCACTCGGGTGCGGACGCCAACATGGTCGCCTTCTGGGCGATCCTCTCACACCGCATCCAGGACCCCAAGCTCGAGGGATTCGGGAGCAAGAGCGCCTTCGACCTGACCGACGAGCAGTGGAAGGAGATCCGCACCGAGCTCGGTAACCAGAGACTCCTTGGGTTGGACCTCTCTTCGGGAGGTCATCTCACCCACGGATACAAGGTCAACGTCTCGGGCCGGATGTTCGAGTCTTACTCATACACGGTCAGCAAGGAAACAGGACTCCTCGACTACAATCAGATCCGGGATCAGGCAAAAGAAGTGAGGCCGCTCATCCTCATCGCTGGCTACAGTGCCTACCCGCGCAAGGTCAACTTCCGTGTGTTTAAGGAAATCGCAGACGAAATCGGCGCAGTTTTCATGGTGGACATGGCGCACTTCGCCGGGCTCGTGGCCGGCAAGGTCTTCGAAGACGACTTCGACCCCGTTGCCCACGCGGACATCGTCACGACTACGACGCACAAAACACTGAGAGGCCCCCGAGGCGGGATGGTCCTATGCACGGAGGAATACGCGGGCCAGATCGACAAGGGATGTCCGATGGTCCTGGGTGGCCCACTGCCGCACGTCATGGCTGCAAAGGCCGTCGCATTCCAAGAGGCCAGAACGCCAGAGTTCCGCGAATACGCCGCCAAGATCGTCGAGAACGCGCAAGCACTCGCATCTGCCCTAATCGACGAGGGCCACACAGTCCTGACAGGAGGAACCGAAAATCACCTCCTCCAACTCGACGTCACGCCCTTCGGTATCAACGGCCGTCAGGCAGAAAGCTCCCTACGAGAAGCGAACATCACCCTGAACCGCAACACGATTCCCTTCGACCCAAACGGCGCTTGGTACACGAGCGGCCTACGGGTAGGCACACCTGCCCTCACAACCCTCGGCATGGGCACCGACGAGATGAAGCAGATTGCCGGCGTCTTTAAGCAAATTCTGTCGAATACGACGCCAACAAAGATCACGAAGGGCAAGAGCGCCGGTCAGCACAGTAAGGCTCGCTACAAGATCGACGAATCGGTCCTCTCGAACTCAAGGGGTCAGATCTCCGACCTGCTGTCGCGTTACCCGCTGTATCCAGAGCTGGACCTAGAATTCTTACAGAGGTCCTTCGCATAGCGTCACTCCGTTCGTACCTTGATTTTCACCCGCTGACGCAGGGGTGCGGAGGAGCGGGGGCGAAACATCGCCTTTGGCTTCCTGCCCTTCTACGCCCTTGCCTGCTTCTATGATCCTTTCCCTTATCGCCTGTATGGCAAAGAACCGCGTAATCGGTCGCGGCAACAACATCCCCTGGGACATCCCGGGAGAGCAGGCCATCTTCCGGAAGGCCACATCCGGTCACGCCGTCATCATGGGTCGCAAGACCTATGAGTCGGTCGGTCGGCCACTCCCAAAGCGGACAAACATCGTCGTCACACGCCAAACCGACTACAAGGCACCCGGCTGCACCGTCGTCTCCGACCTGGATTCGGCTCTGCAGGCCACTCCCATCGACGAGGACGAAGCTTTCATCATGGGCGGCGGCCAGCTCTATGCCGAGACCATCGACAGCGCCGACCGCATCTACCTATCAGTCCTGTCAGAAGTTGTTGATGGTGATATCACTTTCCCCGAATTCGACGAATCCAACTTCGTCACCGTATCAACCATCGACTATCCTGACGCATTGATACCGTATGAGCAGAAGATCTATCATCGTCGCTGATCTGGTTTTCCTGAACCCTGAACCCCGAACCCTGGTTCTCCATGGCACTCGACTCGATCTCACCGCTTGACGGCCGTTACCTCAAAGACCTGNAGGACCTCTGCCTCTACACATCGGAATCAGGACTAATCCGATATCGCGTCGAAGTCGAGATCCGCTGGCTACTCTGCATGTCACAGACTAAGGCGATCACGCACGTTCGACCTTTCTCAGCTGAAGAAACAACGACACTTCACACCTGGATGGACGACTTCAGCGAGGAGGATGCCGCGCGGGTCAAGGAAATCGACGCAACAACGCGGCACGATGTGAAAGCGGTGGAGTATTTCGTGAAGGAAAAGTTGGAGAAAACCTCGATGGCAGACGTCATCGAATCCGTCCACTTTGGATGCACCTCAGAAGACATCAACAACCTGTCCCACGCAATGATGCTGCGAGACAGCATCCAAAAGGTGTGGCTCGTCTCGGCGAGACAGTTGATAGCGGACGTAACAGAACTTGCGGAAGAGAACCGCGACGCGACAATGCTGGCGCACACCCACGGTCAGCCGGCAACACCAACGGTCATGGGGAAGGAGCTTGCGGTATTTGTTGGTAGATGGACTCGCCAGTTGAAGCAGATTGAAGAACAAGAGTATCTAGGCAAGTTTAACGGGGCCACGGGATGCTACAACTCTTACACTATCGCCTATCCCGATGCGGACTGGGATGGGATCACTCGTGGATTCGTCGAATCGATGGGATTGACCTTCAATCCCCTGACCACTCAGATCGAATCGCACGACTACATCGCCGAGATCTTCCATAGCATCGTCCGGTTCAACAACATCACGCTAGACTTCGACCGGGACGCCTGGACTTACATCTCCATGGGCTACTTCAAGCAGAAGATCGTCAAGACCGAGGTCGGTTCCTCGATCATGCCGCACAAAGTCAACCCGATCGATTTCGAGAACTCGGAAGCAAATCTGGGCCTCAGCAACAGCGTCCTCGATCATCTCTCATCGAAGCTCGCCATCTCACGCCTCCAGCGCGACCTCTCAGACTCCTCTGCGCTCCGCAACGTCGGTGTCGGCATCGGCTACACCACACTGGCTCTCAAGTCAGCCATCCGCGGCNTCTCGCGCATCTCGGTCGATCAGGCCGCACTCTCAGCCGATCTCGATAACAGCTGGGAAGTCCTCGCCGAGGCCGTCCAGACCGTCATGCGTAAAAACAAGGTCGACAACCCCTACGAGACCCTCAAGCAACTCACTCGCGGCGAATCGATTACCGAATCCGACATCAAGTCCCTCATCGAATCGCTCGACATCGACCCCAACGACAAAGCACGTCTTCTATCACTCACCCCCAACGGCTACATCGGCCGTGCCAAAGACCTGATTGATCTGATCAACTGAGCTCGGTCACCCTGAGCGAGCGGCCTTGCCTTTGCGGAGGCCGTGGACAAAGAGTAACCGCCCTCATTTGCGTACACTTCGACTGTCGTTCAGTAGGACGGCATCTCCGATGCCGTCCTACTGGTGTTCCTTTTATCACTCGACCCAAGAGCACGCATCCCTTCCCATTCCATCCAGATGTCCGTCAGCGCCTCGAACCTCTGCTGATCGTGGTCCACGTGATTCAGCCTGAAGTAGATCATATACCTCGGGAATGGACTGATATTCGTTACGGGACAATGTTTGATCTGATAATGTACCAGAAACACGTCTCCCGGCTCCGCCATCTGCTGTTCCGCCTCCGGCTCTTCGATCGGGGGCATCCCTTCCGCCCCGCCAAGCCTCAGGATATCGTATCCGTGCTCCCGGAAATACGCTTCATACAACACGTGTGTCCCGGGCCACAACGCCAAGTTTCCCGACCACTCTGTACGCACCTCACTGAGCGACACACCCAGAAGCATCGTAAAGTTCCGAATNGTATCTTTTGGCACGCCATTGGTTGGTGAGTGCCTCCCGTCCAAGTGCCCCCCCAACGTCAGTTCAGGATCTCCTGCCACGGGGAACCGGATCGCGATTTGCCCCCTATTCACAGGCTGTATCCGCCCCTTGCCGATCGCTGATTCAGCCAGCGACCATGCAGGCGTATCGTTCAACAACCCGCTAATAACCGGATCGCCTTGTAGTTCAGGACAGAACGACTGTGCACGATACGTCACAATCTGCTCGGGATCGATCCCCTCCCCGAACGATGCATTGATCGCTCGAACAGCCGCATTAACCTTCTCCTCTGACACCACCCCCGGAACCTTCACAAACCCTCGCTCAAGAATCTCCCGCTTCTGCCCTTCACTCAACTCCATGCCCCATATCCCTTCTATCCTTCCATCTCACCATTGACGAATCCCGATCCAGCCTAATTTCTCCCCACGCCCCGCAGGCGGGTCTTGCCTCCAACCCAACTTCCCCCCTTACTAGTTACCACGTATTCAATCTAACACCGTTCCACAAGGACCACCTATGCTTTCACAGCTTCACACCGAATCCGAATACAAGTCATTCCTTCTCGACAGAGACGCCTGGCACCCCTATCCCACACTTCAGGATCGCGATGCCTGGGAGAACCTTCCTGCCAAGATCCGCTCTGGACTAATCGCCAGAGGGGAGAAAGTTCTTGGTTTCGAGTGGCCGCCTCTGCCTGCATCCACGTTTCTAGAGTTCGCAAGAAACGGCAATCGATCGAACTTCGAGAGCGTTAGCTTTGAGCGTCGCCGGAAGCTTCTTCCTCTCGTGATCGCCGAATGTGTCGAGGGGGATGGCCGTTTTCTTGATGATATCGTCAATGGGGTGTGGGCGATCTGTGAAGAGTCATTCTGGGGTTTACCTGCTCATCTGTTTCTCCAAGAGGCGGGACCCGGGCTCCCAGACATAGGAGAACGAACAGTCGATCTCTTCGTGGCCGAGACATTCAACCTTTTGGCTTGGACAGACTACCTGATAGGCGAAGCTTTCAACGAGGTCTCGCCCCTGATCCGTCCGCGCATCATTCGCGAGATCGACGACCGGGGATTGACGCCGCTCGAGCATCGCGATGATTTCGGATGGATGGGATTCTCTTTCGAACAAAAAAGGTCGGACGGCAAGACCTCGAAGCGACGGGTCAACAACTGGAACCCATGGATCGTATCGAACTGGCTTTCCGCGCTTCTGCTAACAGAATTGGACGAGGATCGGCGTGCACGGTGCTTCTACAAAGCACTCCGAACGGTCGACAACTTCATCGATCCCTATCCTGCAGACGGTGGGTGCGATGAAGGNCCTGGATACTGGGGACGAGCAGGTGCCTCACTCTTCGACTGCCTAGAACTCATCCTCTCTGCCACGGACGGCAAAGTCAACGTCTACGACGACCCNAAGATCCGCAACATAGGTCAGTACGTGTATCGCGCCCAGATCTCGAAAGACTATTTCCTCAACTTCGCTGATGCAAGTGCGATCGTCTCGCATTCTCCTTCGCTGATCCACCAGTATGGCCAGCGTATCGAGGATCCGGAGATGATGGCCTTGGGAGCCTGGTTCGCAAGTCGCATTTCAGAGCCGACAAATCACCTTCGAGATACGATCGGTCGTCTCCTCCCTACTCTATTCAGCCTCGAAGACCTGAACAAGACCGAAGCGAGGGAACCCCTACCTCGCGATGTCTGGATGGACGAGATCGAGGTGATGACTGCTCGCGACAAGGCGGGGTCCTCAGACGGGCTCTTCGTCGCCGTTAAGGGTGGTCATAACGAGGANAGCCACAACCACAATGACATCGGCAACTTTGTCGTCTATATCAATGGGGACCCGGTCATTATCGATGCCGGCGTGGAGACTTACACCGCAAAGACCTTTGGCCCCGATCGATACACGATCTGGACCATGGTCTCGTCCTACCATTCACTGCTTCCCACAATCGACGGAGCTGAGCAACTGCCCGGTCCTGAATATATGGCAACCGACGCTTCATACTCCTGCAACGATGACAACGCTACCGTGAAACTCGACATCGCTTCTGCCTACGGTTCGGACGCAGGCGTAGAAAGTTGGTCACGGGAGGTCGCACTCAACCGCGGCAGCCACATCGACGTCACCGACTCATACCGATTGTCGAAGGCAGCATCGGAGATCGCTGTAAGCTTCCTCACACCCTGCAACGTCGACATCTCCGAATCGGGAACGATCCGACTGTCGAGAAAGGACTTTGGCGATGGCCGTCAGTCTGGTAAGGGCTCGGTGAAGTATCCCTCCGGCCGCAACATCGCCTGCGAAAAAGTCCAGATTTCTGATACAAACCTCTCGGCTGTATGGGGTCCGGAACTCACACGCGTAGTTCTCAAGGCCGAGCAGCCCTCAATCGAAGACACTTGGAGCTACCGCATCACCGGCTGATTCCATGGAACTGATCTCGGACCAACAGCTTCTCGACGAATTAGACCTGAGTACAGCAAGCCTCGCCGACACAGCCAAGGCCTGCAAGGCTGGTGACATACCAGGTGCTATCTCCGCATTTGTGTCGCATCTGCGGACTCGGACGGTACCAGTATCACCGGATCTGGGCAGTCAACAGGATCAGAGAGGGCACGGATTCTCGGCGGATGACTTGGCCGCCGAGGCGGACCGTATCTGCAAGCACATCTTCGAGTTCGTTGGCCACCCACCACAGCAGCTGGGCGAGCAGATCGCCTGGAACGAAGATCCGGTCGACTACGAGCAGTGGCCGATCAGCTTCAACCGCCATTTTCACTGGATCACGCTAGCGAAAGCTTATAAGTCCACGGGAGATGAAAAGTACGCCCAAGAGTTCGTGTTACAGTTGCGCAGCTGGATCGAGGCCATGCCTGTCGAGATTGGCACGCGATGGATCCAGGGNGGATGGGCACCCGAGGGCAAAATGTCGCTGTCTCTCGATGCTGGCATCCGGATGGGTCAAACCTGGGTTTCGGCTTTCTACGCTTTCCGCGACGCACGGTGCTTCACGGACCACGATTGCCTAGCCATGGTCAAAGCCTTCAGAAACCACGCCGATTATTTGATGGACCCCGTGCATTTCCGCTCACTCTCCAACTGGGGGGCCATGGAAAGCAACGGCCTCTATCACATCGGCGTCTATTTCCCAGAGTTCAAGGCCTCGACAGAGTGGCGGGACACGGCGATGACTCGGCTCCGGAAGGAGATCGATCTCCAGATGTATCCCGATGGTGCCCAAATCGAGCTCGCGAGCGGGTATCACCACGTCAGTCTCAAAAACTTCGTCATGGCCTACGAAGCCGCTCGCCGAAACAACCGGCGGGTCCCGGTGGACTACCTCGAGTCTCTCGAACGGGCCTACCACTACAGTCTGTATGTGTCCTTCCCGGACCTGCTCATGCCGGCCGTGAACGACAGCGGGCCACTGAACATTCGCGATGCGATGCGCGAAGCGAGCGCCTTTTTCCCGGAGCGAAAAGACTTCGAGTGGATAGCTTCAGATGGGAAGTCCGGTGCGCCACTGGATAAAGCTTCGTCAGCTTTCCCATACGCCGGCCATTTTGTGATGCGTTCCGGTTGGGACAGAGATGACGCCTGTCTTTTCTTCGATGGCGGACCTTACGGATACGGCCATCAGCACGAAGATAAGCTCAACGTCATCCTTTACGCCTATGGCGAAATCCTGATCGCCGATCCGGGCAACTATCAATATGACACNTCCGAGTGGCGACGATACATGCTGTCCTCTTGGTCTCACAACACCGTCGTCGTCGATGGGGAAGGTCAGCACCAGTATGGCAAACCCCGTGAGNCATATATCGTCGACGAACCCCTTCCGCACACTTGGATCAGTCAGGACGGATTCAACTACGCGTCAGCGACATATGGGGAGGGATACGGTCCCGGTGAAGACCGAACAGTCACGCACAGAAGATCGATCCTCTACATCAAGCCCGATCTGTGGATTATCACCGACTTTCTGTCCCCCTCTGACGAAGAGGAACACAGCTACGAGGCAGCCTTTCACCTGACCGCCAAGTCCGCCTCAGCCGAGAATCTTGCCTGTTCGACGATATCGAATAACGTACCGGGCTGCGTCATCCACGCGTTTGGACCGAAGCAGACATCACTCCGGATCGCCGAAGGCGAGCGCGACCCGCATCTGCGCGGATGGATGCCGAAGAATGGTGACGTCTCGTGTTGTCACCCAACACCGACCGCGATCTACAGCTACTCAGGATCAGGACCGATCTGCTGCACCTATATTGTGTGCCCCGTCCCCGCCGCCGGAGTCAGTCCCATCGCGTCGATATCGCAGATCCGAGTCAACCCTCACAGCGTCACAGGGAACGCAGGTGTGCTCAAACGAACTGATGGCCAGGAGGTCTACTTCCTCCAGAGAGTGCCCGGCGCTCATCGCGTTTACGTGGGAGATTTAGAAACGGACGCAGAAGCGGGCGCAATGGTCGTGGATCAATTTGGCCGCATCCAAGCCTTACACCTGGCCAACGGCACCCACGTCCGGGGCGAAGGCACCCATATCACTGTCGGAGATACGATCTACTAATGCTCACTGAACGCTATAGCCACACCCTAGCAGACATCTTGGTTTCCAAAGACAGCTTCCACCCATACCCAACAGCCTCCGAGCGAGATGGGTGGGATGGATTGTCTTCGGACACTCGGGAGAATCACATCTCGAAGGGTGAAACGCACCTCGGCTTCGAGTGGCCAGCCATTCCCGCGAACATGATTCTCGGATTCCTGCGCCACGGCGATCGCAAGACACCGGAGAACACACGAGGACTGCGCAGATCAGCTTTGGCCGATCTCGTGCTAGCGGAGTGCTCCGAGAACAAGGGAAGGTTTCTCGACGANATCGTCAACGGGATCTGGTGCACCTGCGAGGAATCCTACTGGGGCAACCTCGGAGCGCTCCGCCTTCAAAAGGCCGGACACGATTTTCCGGACCCGAACGAACGTGTCGTCGACCTCTTCACTGCTGAAACAGGCGCGTTCTTGGCTTGGATAAACTATCTGCTCGAGCCCCAACTCGCTTCGATCTCCAGCATGATTCCCGATCGAATCCGATATGAGATTGAGACGCGCATCTTTGTTCCTACCCGAGAGCGGGACGACTTCTGGTGGATGGGATTCGGTAATCGCTCAGTTAACAACTGGAACCCTTGGATCAATTCGAACTGGATCGCGTGTGCGCTGCTTCAGGAGAATGGGGAACCTCGTGTCCAAGCTCTCCAGAAAATCCTGCGCAGCTTGGATGTTTTCATCGAAACCTACCCTTCCGATGGTGGTTGCGACGAAGGTCCCACCTATTGGGGCCGTGCTGCTGCCTCCCTGTTCGATTGCCTTGAACTCTTAGCCCTTGGAACCAACGGTGCGATCAATGTCTACGAGGAACCACTTATCCAGAAGATGGCGAGCTTCATCTACCTCACGCACATCGACGACGAGTGGTATGTGAATTTCGCTGACGCGGGGGCTCGAGTGACACCGTCGCCGTTTCTCGTCTACCGTTTCGGGCAACGGATTCTCGACGAAAAAATGATCTCCTTCGGCGCCGAGCTGCTCAGTAAAAGCGATCGCACTCACGACGAAGGTCTCCAGCGATACCTGCCAATGCTCTTCAGCGACGACGAGGGTGAACAAACCACCCGGGCGGCGCCTTACGAGGCCGATGTATGGCTTGATCAGATCGAGGTCATGTGTGCTAGAGAGTCCTCAGCGACGGCGGAAGGTTTCTTCCTTGCGGCGAAGGGGGGGCATAACGATGAGAGCCACAACCACAATGACATTGGCACGTTCATCGTGTACAACGACGGCAAACCCGTCATCGTCGACGCCGGTGTCGGGACCTATACGATGCAGACGTTCAGCGACACACGATACGAGCTTTTCACCATGAGGTCATCGTATCACAACGTTCCGACCATCAATGGTCTCGAGCAGCGTGAAGGTCGGAAGTATGCCGCCTTGCACGCCAACTGTATCCATTCATCAAAAATCAGCTCTCTGACGCTCGACATTGCTGGCGCCTACCCGGAGGAAGCCGGCATCGTCTCCTGGAACCGTACGGTTTGTCTCGAGCGCCCCGAGGTCATTTTCGTCAATGACGTGTACGAGGTAGATCAGATACAAGATTGCTTCTACCTGCACCTAATGACACCGTCGATCGTCGATGACGACGGAGTGGGCAGGATCACCCTTTCGCCCCGTGAGCTGCCTGGTAACAAGACCTCAGGCTTCTCGAAGGTCCTCTACGAAGCCGACCGGTTCCAGCCACAAGTCGACGAAGTTGAACTCGAGGACCCTCGGCTGGCCCAGATTTGGGGGCCTGTCCTATACCGTATCAACCTCCGAGCCACCGACCCCAAACCCAAGGACTCCTGGCGCCTTCGNATCACNAAGTAGCCCTTCTAAATCCTCGACACTCTATTCTGGATCCTCAATCGCCATGCTTACACAATCACATACCCTCGAAGACCTGACCCGCTCCCTCATCCCACGTGAGAGTTGGAATCCATTCCCGACCGCTGACGATCGTACAGCCTGGGACACTGCTCTGCCTCAGATCAGGGAGGCGACGCTCAAGGGGGGCAAGGAATACCTCGGACACGACTGGCCTGCCCTTCCAGCATCCCTCTTCCTCGAATTCGCACGCACCGGGAACCGAAGGAACTACGAGGATGTCAGCTTCGGACGTCGCTACGCCCTGCGTGATCTGGTTCTCGCTGAATGTGTCGATGCGCGGGGACGCTTCCTCGACGACATCGTCAACGGGATCTGGGCAATCTGCGAGGAATCCTTCTGGGGCATCCCGGCCTGTATGCATATGCAGGAGCAGGGCCCAGGTCTGCCCGACGTCGAGGAACCCGTCGTTCCTCTGTTTGTGGCGGAAACAGTTTCATTGCTCGCCTGGACGGTCTACTTGATTGGGCCTCGACTCGATCAGGTCTCACCGCTCGTTATTCCCCGCATCAAGAGCGAGTCACAGAGACGTGTGCTGAAGCCACTCCTTGATCGGGATGACTTTTGGTGGATGGGCCTGCAGGGCAGCATCCACCCGATAACCGGGGAGAAAAGACGCGTCAACAACTGGAACCCTTGGATCTGCTCCAACTGGATGACGGCAGCNCTGATCCTGGAAGACAACCCGGACACGCGGACCCAACACATCTACAAAGCCATGCGCTGTATCGATGAGTTCGTCGATCCCTACCCGAGAGACGGAGGCTGTGACGAAGGACCGAGTTACTGGGGCCACGCGGGTGCCTCGCTCTTCGATTGTCTGNAGCTTCTGCACAGCGCAACTGACGGAGCCATCGACCATTATGGGGAATCCGTTATTCAGGAGATCGGTCGATTCATCTACCGCGCACAGATATCAGATCGCTGGTTCACAAACTTTGCAGACGCATCGGCCTTAGTCCTTCCCTCCTCGACGATCTGCTACCTCTACGGGAAGCGAATCGCAGACGAGCACTTGATGGATATCGGGGCATGGTCCGCACACAAGCGAACGGAGGGTTGGTCTGTCCAGAACCTGAGTCGGGGATTGCCCGCAATCTTTGCCGCACCGGAGATCCTAGATCGCGAACCCAAACAGCCGCTGCCGAGAGACGTCTGGCTTCCCGATATCGAGGTCATGATTTCGCGCGACTCGGAGGGCGTGTCCGATGGCCTGTTCGTCGCGGCAAAGGGCGGACACAACGACGAGAGCCACAATCACAACGACATCGGAACGTTCACTGTTTACACGGACGGCAAACCACTGCTCGTCGACGCAGGCGTAGAAACCTACACGGCAAAAACGTTCAGTCCCGATCGATACGACATCTGGACGATGCAGACCGCCCACCACAACCTTCCCACCTTCAACGGTGCGCAGCAGGAGGCAGGACGCATCTTCGAGGCAGCAAATGTCACCTACGCATCCGACAACAGCCAGACCTCGATGTCACTCGACATACACGGCGCATACCCCGATGACTGCGGTCTCGAGTCTTGGCGACGGACGATTACACACACACGCCACGCCAAAGTCGTCATCGATGATGTATATTGTTTCGCTTCGGTGCCGACTGAGCTGTCCTGGCATCTGATGACCCGCTCGGACATCGAGATTCTAGAGGATGGTCGTATCCGCCTGATCCCCGTTGCGATCGTGGACGGCCTCGTCTCGGGTGAGGGCTGGCTACAGTTCGATCCTGACCTGATGGACGTGTCCGAAGAAAAAATCCCGGTCAACGATCAGCGGATGTCGCTGTTCTGGGGGGATCACCTGAACCACATGACGCTGACAGCGCGGTCACCAGAGGCCAGTGGGTCGTTCTCTTTGACCGTGACGGAATCTGAATAAGGAGCAGGACATGTCAAATCGCATCGAAGTCGGCAGCCTAAAGATCGACGAGGAACTCTACAACCTCGTACGTGACGAGATCGTACCAGGAACCGGAGTGGACCCAGACGCGTTCTGGGAAAGCCTGGGCACGATCGTATCGGACCTAGCTCCGCATAACCAAGAGCTCCTGCAGGAGCGCGATAATCTTCAGTCACAGATCGATGCGTGGCATCTCGAGAACAAGGATGGCGGGATCGATCCTGCTTCCTATCGAAGCTTTCTGACTGAAATCGGATACCTCGAAAATGAGGGAGACCACTTCGAAGTCACCACGACGAACGTGGACCCTGAGATCGGTCAACTCGCTGGGCCACAGCTGGTGGTGCCCGTCGACAACGCCCGATACGCACTCAACGCCGCAAACGCGAGGTGGGGCAGTCTCTACGATGCGCTTTACGGGACTGACGTCATACCCGAGGATGGCGGAGCTGAGAAGACAGGTGACTACAACCCAATCAGGGGCCAGAAGGTAGTCGAGATGGCTGAGGCATTCCTAGACAACTCCGTCCCGCTGGCCGGTGGTTCATACAGCGATGCGACAGCCTATCGCATAAGCGATGGTGCTCTGCTGGTAACCATCTCGGGTTCCGACACGTGCCTCGCGGAACCATCCGCCTTTGCGGGCTATACCGGCGATGCCGACTCTCCATCCATCGTTCTCCTTCGGAACAATGGCCTCCATATTGAGATCCACATCGATGCCAACCATCCGGTCGGCAAGACCCATACCGCCGGTGTCAAGGACGTCGTCCTNGAGTCGGCCGTGACCACGATTCAGGACTGCGAGGACTCCGTCGCTGCCGTCGACGCGGAAGACAAGGTCCGTGTCTACCGAAACTGGGCCGGGATCATGAAAGGCACGCTCGAGACCACCTTCGAGAAAGCCGGACAATCACTGACCCGAAAGCTCAACCCGGATCGCCCCTACACAGCGCCCGATGGCTCAGAGCTCACTCTACCTGGTCGCAGCACGCTTCTAGTCCGCAACGTGGGCATCCATATGTATACTGACGCCGTCGTTACAGCTGACGATCAGGACATCCCCGAGGGGTTCCTCGACGCGATGATCACCGTACTCGCAGCCATCCACGACCTGAAGGGCACCGGAACCACTTTGAACAGTCGTTCAGGGAGCGTCTACATCGTAAAGCCCAAAATGCACGGACCTGCTGAAGTAGCATCGACCGTCGCATTGTTCGGCCGGGTCGAAGATGCACTCGGGCTCGACAGAAACACGATCAAAATCGGCATCATGGATGAGGAGCGACGGACCACGATCAACCTCAAGGCCGCGATCAATGAGGCAAGGGAGCGGATCATCTTCATCAACACCGGGTTCCTCGACCGAACCGGTGACGAGATCCACACGAGCGTCGAAGCAGGCCCTTTCCTCCCGAAGCCAGAGATCAAGAGCCACAAGTTCATGTCTGCTTACGAGGACTGGAATGTGGACATCGGTCTGGAGGTCGCGTTGCCCGGGCACGGACAGATCGGCAAGGGCATGTGGGCAATGCCCGATCTGATGAAGGAAATGGTCGCCAGCAAGGATGGTCATCCTCAGGCAGGAGCGACCTGCGCCTGGGTCCCGTCACCGACCGCCGCGACACTCCACGCGATCCATTACCATCGTGTCAGCGTATCGGACCGTCAGTCTGAACTAACGACCCGTGGACGTGCAAGTCTTGGCGATATCCTGACACCGCCGCTACTCGATCGGAACCTCACCGACGACGATATCCAGAAGGAACTCGACAACAACGCGCAGGGCATCCTGGGATATGTTGTTCGCTGGATCGATTCGGGTGTCGGATGCTCCAAGGTCCCGGACATCAACAACGTCGGCCTGATGGAAGATCGTGCGACCTTGCGCATTTCGAGCCAACATGTGGCCAACTGGCTGTATCACGGCCTGCTGACGCGCGAGCAGATTGTCGAAACCTTTGAGAGGATGGCAGCAGTCGTCGACCAGCAGAATGCCGGCGATCCGGATTACCGGGAAATGGCCCCGGATTTCGACAACAGCATCGCCTTCCAAGCCGCACTCGATCTCGTCTTCGAGGGACGCTCCATAAGCAACGGTTACACGGAGCCTGTCCTGCACCGTCGTCGCCGTGAAGCAAAAGGCAGTTGACATCTGGGCTCTGCGTAGACCTAGGACCCAGCAGAAATCATCTGGTCGCGGGGCTCCAGCCGGGTAACCGCCATCCCTGTTACAAAAGCATCCTGCCGACGAGGCTAGCCATTTGAAAACCCTTCTCGTATTGCTCTCGCTGTTCAGCACATTACACGCCTTGACCTCGACCCAATCCTCACTCATCGGGCGAGCGGGCAACAGCTCCAACGAGATTGAGCGATATGAGCTCCTTGTCGAACTCTCGAACCAGACCGACCTCGATCCTCAGCTGCGGAAAGACCTGGACCTTCTCTTACCCGAGGTCGATCGCTGGGCCAACGAACGTAAACACTGGAGTGACGAGGTAGTACCCGGCGCGGCCGGCAACAGCTTCCTNTGCCAGTATCTCCGTCCAAACTGGCCACCGGAGGTAAGCAGCGAAGATTCTCCGCTCTATCCGATCTGGTCGATGTACCGCGGGCGGGCGTTGATTCAACGTCCGATTCAGATTAGCAACCTGCTCTGGAACACAGAGAAGAGAGAACAGCACTACGGTGAAGGCCGCAGACTCCTTGCGATCGCAAAAGATGCCTTCCCTGACAACAGGCTCGTTCGTTTGTATCTGGACGAACTCTTCCCCTGGCCGTCACTCAACCCACCTGACACTTTAGCGCCCGAGTGGGCGAACCTGCAGCGAGAGACGCTCGAGAAACTCACGCACATCATCACGTGGTGGATACAAACGCGACAGGCCCCCGACGGTCAGCTCGGTGGAGGATGGGGTGACGATGTCGAGATCTGGCGTGCCTGGACACCGGTCCTAATAGGGTTCGAGGACTCGCTCATCATCCAAGGCCAGACCAACATCGCCAACGGCCTCTTCGCAATCGAGCGGATGAAGGGTGGCTACACAACCTACATGACCGACGTGGAACACACGGGCGAGGATTCGGGCGATACTTGTACCTCAATGATGCACCTCAGACCGGATGACCCACTCTGGCAGAACCGTGCGATCCGCATCTTCGAGTTATTCCGTGACCTATGGTCCGGCAGAAACGAGCGGGACGCGCTCCAGTTCAAGAGCACTTATTTCACATCTGAGAAGGTTCACCCGTCGTCAAAGCTGGCCTGTGATACCGTCTACCATCCGCGCGCCGTTCAGCCCGCGCTTCTATACTGGCAGCGCACAGCCAATCCAGAGATGACAACTCTCTTCGCGGACTGGATGAGGACCTGGGTCCAATCGACGGCGCGAGCCGAGAGGGGCAAGCCTGCCGGAATCATACCATCGGCCATCCACTGGCCATCAGGTACTGTCGGTGGCGAAGGCGAACATTGGTGGGATCCACAGAACCACAGAGAACCACAGCTTTATCGTTGGCCGAGCGCGATGTCGCTAATGACTAACACGCTTCTGCTGACTAGCCACATGACCGGAGACCTCAGCTATCTCGAACCTGTCCGAACCATGGCTGCGGCGAGAGAGCGATTCCTGGCCAACCCGGTCGAAGACCCTGAACCAGGAACTGAGGCATGGTGTGCTTCACGGATGAGCGTTGCCAGTACGTTGGCCAAGTATCGTCTGCTGACAGGTGACGATGCATTCGACAACTTGTTACTCAAAGACGCCAACGGGTATGTACGATATCGACTCACTGGAAACCGAAGCCATTTGCTACAAGGTCTGAAGCAAGCTGCACGACCGTTCCGGATCAATCGTGCATCTTATATGGAAGAGGTCCGTTGGACGGACCGACAGCTATCATTCAACAGGAACTACGCGAACTACCACGCGGATCCGAAGCTACCCATACCCTCATTGGGTGCCCTCTACAGCTCGGTGACCGGCGACTTCGGTGGCGCGCTCTACTTCCCGATGAATGCAGTCCGTTGGAAGACGGGCCCGCGTGACATCGCAGCGCTTGTGACCGCATCTGGAAGCCAGACCTTCGGCGCTGAACTCTACCACTTCGGCAAGTCCGAACGGAATTTGGGTGCGGAGCTTTATCTCCTCGACAAAGGGACATACGAGATGATCCTAACCAATACCGTGTCCGGACAGACGGTACGGCGAAAGGTTGTGGTAACGGGACCTCGTACACAGGTATCGTTCCGGATAGCGCCTAGAAACCTTTACAAATTCCAGCTCCGAAAGTCCTGACCATGCTCACGGAACGGTATCTTGACGACCTGTCGTCGCGACTAGTCTCAACGGGCACCTGGCATCCCTTCCCCAAAGCACANGAACGGGCTCCGTGGACNTCAGTCTCGGNTGGACTGAGAAGCGCACACATCGAACGNGGTATCTCCGCTCTCAAGTTCGATTGGCCAGTCGCACCTGCTACGCTGTTCCTCGATTACACACGCACCGGAAACCGATCTCGCTACCAGACACAGGTCCGAGACGCCCGACGAGANACGCTGTCAGACCTCGTATTCGCCGAGTGTCTTGANGGTGAAGGCCGGTTTCTCGATCGNATCATCGATGGAATCTGGGCGACCTGTGAAGAATCGTTCTGGGGCGTCCCTGCACACCTCAAGGGACGGCAAAACAGGGATGGTGGTGGATTACCCGACGTAACAGACCCAGTCGTCGACCTATTTGCTGCGGAGGCGGGAGCCCTNCTGGCTTGGACCGACTACCTGCTCGAACAACAGCTTGATACAGTCTCGACACTCATCCGCGACCGCATTCGGCTTGAAACTGAGCGCCGGATCCTGATACCTGCCCTGGAACGCCATTTCAACTGGATGGGACCAAATGAGCACGGTCGTCGACCGAACAACTGGAACCCCTGGATCTGTTCGAACTGGCTCGCCTGCTCACTTGTTCTGGACACTGATCCGGATAGACAGATTGCTAGTGTTAGTAAGATTCTGAAGACTGTCGATTGTTTCCTGGATCCACACCCAGCCGATGGAGGATGCGACGAGGGCCCAAATTACTGGAACCACGCGGCTGGAAGCATCCACGACGTGCTCGAGATCCTCTACAGCGCCACAAATGGACGGATCGACATCTACGACGATCCGTTGATCGGCAACATGGCCGCCTTCCTGTATCGAACCCAGATCGGTGACGGTTACGTCGTAAACTTCGCGGATGCACAGCCTCAAATAGATCCCGTAGCAACCAACATTTTCAGCTATGGCAAACGTGTCGGCGATCCTGATATGTGCCATCTTGGCGCTTGGTATGCAGAGCAGCAGAANCTCGCGAGGGACGGGTTCACAAGTCGTGCAAACCTAGGCAGACGGCTCGCGGCACTGAGCCACCTGGATGAGCTACTGCAAACGGAGGCCAAACAGCCGCTACCCGCCCGCGTGTGGTTGCCAGACACCCAAGTTGCGGTCGGCCGATCGGAGGTAGGATCATCTAGCGGCTACTTCCTTGCAGTGAAGGGCGGAAATAACGGCGAGAGCCACAATCACAACGACATCGGCAACCTAGTCGTCTTCATCGATGCAAAGCCGCTGATTATCGATATTGGCGTCGAGGAATACACAGCGAAGACCTTCGGCCCCGACCGCTATGACATCTGGACTATGCGATCCGACCATCACACGGTGCCCACTATTAACGGTATCGAGCAGGCAACTGGCGCCGACTTCCAAGCGACGGATTTGATTTACGCGGAGGACGATGCTGGATTCACATTCACCTGCAGCCTCAAAGAGGCTTACCCGAATGATGCCGGAATCGATCGCTGGATACGATCAGCTACACTCGACACAGGCGCCGGGGTCACGATCGAAGATAACTACGAGATGGAACGTGTAGAGCACCTACAGATGACGTTCATGACACCCTGCGAAATAGAGCAAGACGACAGAGGTGTTGTTTTGCGGGAGGTGGAAATGGGCAACGGGAGGAAGAGCGCATCTGGACGCATCGACTTCGACACAGCGAAGATGGAGATTAAAGTAGACACCTACCCATTGGCAAATGTGAAGTTCAAACGTGGCAACCCGTGGGGCGAGAACCTCTATCGGCTTCGCGTGCTGGCCACTAATCCGCCATTATCAGGGACCCTCACTTGGCACATCACCCGTTGATTTCGACACAGCGGCAATCAGAGCCGGAACAATCAGGTCTGCAGTCGTCCTGTGCCCGGACAAGGTCAGGTGTCCGCTCTTGTTGATGTACACATCTTGGCCGTTTCTCACAGCCTGCTTGTAGACCTTCTCTGCTCTCACCACTGTCGGAAACGCATCGAGTAGTCGATCCAGACCCAGCCGAATNTCACGACGGTCCTCCAGCAGATCCGGTCGCCCCTCGTGCAGACGCAGTTCGTGATTCAGCAGGTAGGGATCCGGCAAGACGAGAACGACGATCGGTAGACCAGCTTTGCTAAGCAACGCTCGAATCTCTGTGAGGTGATGGCCTGCCACGCACAACAGGTCCTCGCGCACCTTCCGTGAGGCAACNTGGACACTAGGGGTGCTGACGAAACCAACCGATCGAGCCATCTGCATAAAAGCTGGTAAGCTGGGTAGTACACGACGCCACACGAGCCGAGCGACAGTCGAACGTGCAAGGACCTCATCTCGAAACAGGATCAACCAGTTCCGAGGTGGAGGAGGCTCGTGGTGCAGGACACCGAGAGCGTCACACGAGAACCGCGGTACACCAGCCGATGCGAACCTCGCGTGATTGTCGTGGAGATCGTTTCCGAGAAACAGGGTCAGCACGACCACCTCGAGGTCCCACTCGGACAACCGGTCTCGCGTGAACAGGTAGTGGCTCCCAAGTCCGTAGCCGTGGAGTCCCAGGTTGATCGTCTCGAACTGATCCCCAAGCTGGCTGCCCGCAAGGCTACAGAAGCTACTGTCGACCGGCACTTGATACGCTTCCACGAACGAATCGCCGACGAACCCGATCCGGATTCTGTCATCTACGCGAGCCTTCGTTCGGGGACGATCGTGAAACCCGTGCATATTCAACCGCACGATATGGGGCGTATCGACCTCGCGGGTCCAGATTGTCTCGACACCTCCCCGCCCCTTGAACCCCAAGACCGGGTCATATGTCACGGTCACCTTCTCGAGATGTACTATAAACGGCACAAGAAGCTCTAGTAACACGACTGAAACAACCAACGCCCCAACAACAAGGGCGATCTTTTGTCTGATAGAAACCAAGAAAGCACGCTCCGATGAAGAGACCGTTCACAAGCCTAATCTGTCTGACCCTCTTGGCAGTGCCATCGATTGCCGAAGAGAGACGAAACATCCTTACAGGCGAAACATCTGTGGAATCGCTGAGAAAAGTAATCTCGCCCTTGACGGAGTTCAAACCGTTCCCGACCGCCTCTGACAGAGAAGCCTGGGAGGCGCTACCCGCCACTCTGAAGGATCACTACATCAAACGTGGGGAGCGGAGCCTCGAGTTCGAATGGCCCAATCTCCCTGCGACAGTCTACCTGGAATTCGATCGCATCGGAAACCGCAGCAACTACCAGGGCATCGTCAACAGACGCAGACGTGCACTCGTGGACCTCGTCCTCGCTGAGACAATGGAGGGCAAGGGTCGATTCCTTGAACAAATCGCGAATGGAGTCTGGGCGACCTGCGAGGAGACCTCCTGGGTCATACCCGCCCATTTGAGCCTTCAGAAAGCAGGGCGCGGCCTTCCCGACGTGAACGAACCAACGGTCGACCTTTTTGCTGCCGAGACCGGCGCAAGTCTGGCCTGGACACATTACCTCCTGAGGGACCAGTTGGCGATTGTATCCCCCCTGCTACCTGAGAGAATCTTGACCGAAATCGACCGGAGGATTCTCTCGCCAAACCTAGAGCGTGATGACTTCTGGTGGATGGGATTTCCGGACAGCCGCGTCAACAACTGGAACCCCTGGATCAACACCAACTGGCTGACGTGCGTGCTCCTGAGCGAACGCAACGACGAGCGTAGAATCGCCGGAATCCACAAAACGATGCGTAGCATAGAGAATTTCCTCAACCATTACCCTGCCGACGGTGGATGTGACGAGGGTCCCGGATACTGGAACGTCGCTGGCGGCAGACTCTTCGACTACCTCGAATTCTTGCGTGTGGCGTCTGGCGATGCGATCCAGCACTACGACAACCAACTGATCCGTGAGATCGGGCGGTTCGTGACAAAGGCTCACATCCACGAGGGGTACGTGGTCAACTTTGCCGATGCCGGTGCACGGTCTGGGATCGCTGGCGAGATGGTCTACCGCTACGGCAAAAAAATCCAAGACCCCACAATGATGGCTTTCGGTGCCTGGGCAGTGCAAGGCCGCAACTCGTTTCGCCGTGGCGTGAGTGGTAACATCTCCCGTCAGCTCTTCTCCATCTTCGACCTTGAAGAGATGATGTCGGCGCCAGCTGCCCAGCCCTACACAAAGGACGCCTGGCTACCCGACATCCAGGTTATGTATGCTCGGTCAACGGCTGGCGCATCGGACGGATGGTTTGTCGCCGCTAAAGGGGGACACAACGCCGAGAGCCACAACCACAATGATGTGGGAAGCTACATCGTCTACATCGACGGGTATCCGGCAGTGATCGACATCGGCGTCGAGAGTTATCGAAGGAAGACATTCAGTCGCGACAGGTATGACATCTGGACGATGCAATCCGCTTACCACAACCTGCCGACCATTAACGGCATGATGCAGATGGAAGGGAGAGAGCATAGAGCCACCGATGTGCAGTACGAATCGACGGCCGGCTATGCCCGTTTGCAGACAACCATCACAGGCGCATACCCGAAAGAAACCGGCATCGAACGATGGAATCGCACGGTCAGGCTCGACCGGACAACGGGTGTTACAGTCTCGGATCAGTATGCACTCGACACAAAACCGGACAGTTTAACTTTCACATTCATGACGCCCTATGCAGTCACCATTATGGACGACCATCTGGACATCGGCGGGATCCCGCACAGGGAAGAAAAGCTGGTCGGCTTCTCGATCCACTATAACCCATCGCAAGTCGTCCCCACGGTGGAAACGATCGCGATCGAAGACAGAAACCTCAAACGCACGTGGGGTGACGTTCTCTATCGTGTGCTTTTCACGCACCGCACAAATGCGACTTCTGATACGGTGACCTTCGAAATCAGGAGATAGACTGATCAGATCAGGACGCGAACCCGAGCCCTGCCATCACGGCATCGTGGAATGCTGGCCGAAGCGACTTGATCTGCCAGTTCTCCCGTGTAGGGTGTACCCGGTTTGTCAGCAGGACCACAGCGATTTCCTTCTCGGGATCGATCCAGATCGAGGTGCCCGTGAATCCGAGCGAACCGTAAGACGTTCCTGAGAAGTACTGTCCCGCCGTGCTCACGCCTTGAGATACGGTGTCCCATCCCAATGCCCACGAGCTATCTGCTACGACGTTCGCCCGTGACCGAAACAACCTGATCATCTCCGGGTTCAGGATGCGTCTACCATCTAAGTCTCCCTCTGATAGCCACATCTGCGCAAACCGGCTACAGTCGAGCACCGTCCCAAACAGACCGGCGTGAGGAGCGACTCCCCCCATTACAGACGCATTCTCATCGTGGACCTCTCCGTGAACGAGTCTACCTCGCCAGACCTCATCCGATTCCGTAGGCACTATTCGATCCCGCGCTGACGGTCCGGGACAGAACATCGTCTCGTGCAACCCCAACGGATCTCGCAGATGGTGGCGGAACAACTCGTTGAGCGGTCGGTCCTCCAAGCGCTCCAGGATCGCTCCGAGCAGTATGAACCCCATGTCACTGTAGACTGACTGCGACAGCGGCTCGTACTCCAGATTCATCTTGCAGACAGCTCGGATCACTTCCTCTCGATCGATCGGCCGTTTGTAGAGATGGACGTGTGCAGGGTATCCGCTGGCGTGCATCAGGATAGATCGTGCCGTAACACGTTTGTCTGCATCACAATCTGGAAGGATCTCTTGAGCCGGCTGATCCAGATCGAGTCGGCCCTTCTCATACAGGATCGCGCAAAGCGTCGTCGTGGCCATCACTTTGGTCACGGACGCGAGATCAAACAGATGCGTTGGTAAGACCTCTGGCGCGAATGAACCGTAGGTATGTCGTCCTGCCGAGAGCAAGGCTCTGACGCAATCAGGGCCGACAACCGCAGCACACGCCGCAGGCATCGTACCCCTGTGAACGTGCTGGCTTAGCGTCTGACTGGCAGCCACGAGCAGGTCTTTGTCCGGACCTTCTATTGTAACTGAAGTGTTCACGCGCTTGAGTCTGGAACCAAATACAGGCTTGCCATGAGCGTTTGGAGCACGTATCTGTGGTGGGCCCCATGCTCCCTATGGAAGCGCGACATCCCTCAAAGAATCCGCACCGCGACACCGATCGAATTGAGGATTTGTAGGATGAAATTCCTTGCGGATTGTATGCTCGGGAAGCTCGCTAAATGGCTGAGGATACTCGGGTATGACACAGTGTACGACAATTTCGCGACCGATGATGACCTTCTGGCAGACGCGGATGCTCAGCAACGGATACTGCTGACGCGTGACCGGGGCCTTGCCGATCGGGCTGCGCAGCAGAGACGCGTGATCTGCATTCACATCGACGACAACGTGCTCAACGACCAGCTCGAACAGCTTGTGGTCGAGACAAACTTTGACCTCGATCGACCAACCTTTACGCGCTGCCTGAAGTGTAACGTCGAAATACAGCCGGCATCACTCGACAATGTAAGATCCCTCGTGCCCCCATACGTTCTGAAAACGAGGACGGCTTTCTTCCAATGCCCGTCCTGCCGACGAGCCTACTGGTCGGGTTCACACACGAACCGGATGGAAGGCCGACTCGATTCGATCCGGCGAGCAGTCGCTGCACGATCGACGGCAACAACCGATGTCTGAGACAGGTGTTCATCTTGTCTACTCCACAACCGCTTCCGAGGAGGAAGCAGCAGGTATTGCACGTGTTGTCGTAGAAGAGCGCCTCGCAGCCTGCGCCAACATCATACCTACGATTCGGTCGATCTACCGCTGGCAGAACAAGGTAGAAGATGATCATGAAGCCCTGCTGTTTCTGAAGACGCAGTCCGACTGTGTACCAGCACTCATCTCACGCATTCAGACTCTCCACACCTACGAGCTCCCAGACATCATTGCGCTTCCGCTAGAACGTGGTTATCAGCCATATTTGGATTGGGTTATCGATAATACCGGATCACCTTGAGGAGACACCGTGCCATTCACTGTCTACGACTACAGGAATCCCGAACACATTAAGAACCTCCTCGTCACGTCCGAGATGCGATCCCGCATCCTTAAGATGGAACCGGGTCAGGGATTCAACGCACGACACAGCCACGACTTGGGTCACGAGGTCTTTCTGATCCTGCAGGGCGCTGCGGAATTCGAGATAGAGGGTAACAGACAGACGGTCAAAGCAGGCCAGCTGTGCTTCGCCCTGACCGACGAAGCGCATTCGGTTCGTGTCGTCAGCGAAGAGCCAGTAATCATGTATCTCTCTGTCACCCCGCACATCCTGCCAACCCATACGGGCCGTACGCCAGAGGGTGACGCAAAACCCATCAACTTCTCGTCTGCGACGAGCTACGACACACAACTCGATCCGTCTGTCAGCCGCGCCGACCGTATAACCTGTCACCGCACCGCCATCGAAGCCGTCGCTGCTGCTGCTCAGTCGCTATCAGATAGCCATACCGGCGCTCTGGATCAACTCCCAAACGCCGACTCCCCTGCCGATCTCCGAGAATCCATGTGGCCCGCCGTCTACGAGATCTTCAAAACCATCTCTAAACTCGGCGACTCTTGGAACGACCTCGCCTACGACATAACGGAAAATGGCTGATCTCATAGCCAAAGCCGTCGGTTTTTCACAATTCCGACCGCGCGGAAACGTCCCCCTTCGTGTTTTCTGTGGTTTATCTTCTCACATCATGGTTCTCGCCCTATAACTCCGGCGGTTTTCGCTCCAGGGTTTGGTTTATGGATAAAATCAAAGTGGGCATCATAGGCTGCGGCGCAATCGCGCAGGTGCAGCACATGCCGAACTTCCATGAGCTGCAGCATCTCTACGAGGTCACGTGGACGTGCGATGTCTCCGCGGGGCTTGCTAAGTATCTCGCAGACCGCTTTGCCGTGCCCAATCACACCGCAGACTATCGTGAAGTAATCGGCGCTTCGGACGTTGATGCGGTGCTCCTCTGCCACCGGGACCCAAAGACCGAGATCGCCGTCGCCTCCCTGAACGCAGGCAAGCACATGTTCATCGAGAAGCCGATGTGCTTTTCGAACGAGGAAGCCCTAGCCATTCACGAGGCGGGAAAGAAAGCCGGTACGGTTTCACAGGTCGGATACATGAAGGTCTACGACCCAGCGTTTGAGCTCGTCTACGAAGAGAGCCGGGACATGGACCCTTCTTTCGTGCAGATCAACCACTTGCATCCCAACAACGACCTACACCTGACACAGTTTCACGTCGAGCGCTTCGATGACATTCCGGCGAGTGCTGGCGAACATTCGTCTGCTGCACGCACAGCTGCGATCGAACAAGCTCTTGGGGACGAAATTCCTTTCGAAGTATCGAGAGCTTTCTACACACTTTCCGGCAGCATGATCCACGATCTCTATGGGCTTCGCACGGTAATGGGAAATCCGACTCGTGTTGTCAGTACGGAAGTCTGGAAAGAGGGTCGTGCGGTCTCCACCTTACTCGAGTATGCATCCGGGGCTCGCGCCATCGCAACTTGGATCGATCTACCGCACCTGTGGGATTTCGACGAAACTCTGGAGATCTACGACGACAGCAAGCGCGCTATCCTTAGTTACCCGACCGGTTTTTCGCGCGGGCAACTCTCCGAAGTCACCATTTACGAAATCGACGCAAACGGCCGCACGAATGCCCGCCATCCGGCCGTCGAGTGGGAGAACCCTTTCGTCGCCGAACTGCGTCACTGGCACGACTGCATTGTCAACGGAACAACCTGTCGCACGCCGGTAGTGGACGCTCTCGATGACATCTCACTTATCATCAACATCACCCAAGCCTACGTGACCGACACACCAGTAACCTTTTCCCGATGATCTTCCATACAGCCCACCACATATGCGTGCACCTTGCACATCCTGCGGTCGACACCTTGGTCCGTGGAGGCACACAATGGTAGCTCTCGGCATCGATCTAGGTGGCACGGACATCAAGGGCGCGGTTATCTCGTCCGATGGTCGGATTCTCACCCAGAACAAGGTGTCCACCCATCCAGAAGAGGGTGCCGAAGGCGTCGCAGACCGAATCGTCGATCTCATCCACACGCTTTGTCAGGATCACATTACTGAGCTCTCGAAAACGGCCGGCGTGGGTGTCGGAGTTCCGGGCGTAACGAGAAAAGACGGCACCGTTGTCATCGCTCCGAACCTGAACTGGTATCACGTACCCTTCAGATCGATATTGGCGGAGCGTCTGCCTGGCGTGAAAGTCGAACTCGACAACGATGCTAACGTTGCCGCGCTCGCTGAAGCGAAAGCAGGTGCCGGTGCCGGCTGTGAATCGCTCGCTCTTCTGACGCTCGGAACGGGAATTGGCGGTGGCATCATCATCGACGGGCGCGTGCATCATGGATCGTCTTACTCCGCCGGGGAGATCGGTCACATGGTCGTTGTTCCCGATGGTCCCTTGTGCGGCTGCGGCAAGCACGGATGCTTGGAAGCGATCAGCGCTACAAAGNGCATGATCGGACACGCACAGAAGCTCTTAGACGACAGCCGATCGTCCACCTTGTCCGGAATCGATCCGCTCACACCGAAAGCTATCTGTGACGCGGCCGCGGAAGGCGACGCAGTCGGATTAGAAACAGTCGCCCACGTAGCCCGACACATCGGGATCGCCGTGGCAAATTTGATCAACATCATCAGTCCCGATGTCATCGCGATCGGTGGGGGTATCTCGGCAGCAGGCAGGCTTCTACTCAACCCCATCATCGATTCAGCCGCGATCAACACGCTTGAGGGCATGTTCGAACACACCAGGATCGAGCTCGCGCAGCTCGGCAACGACGCGGGCTCCATAGGCGCGGCGTATCTTGTTTTGTAGGCATCTCTGGAGATTAAATGACAATCGACCCCGCACAGCTGTATCGTGACCTGGGCACCACACCGGTCATCAACGCCAGCGGCAATATGACTGTCCTTGGCGGATC
Source organism: Gemmatimonadota bacterium (assembly GCA_002714465.1). Next base: position 112,398 of record PAXL01000018.1, read on the forward strand.
TCGAGTTTCTCCAAAGGTCCAAGAAGCCATGGTCGCGGCAAACCGCCATTTCGTTTCGATGGATGACCTGCTCCGCACNACTGGTGAACGGATCGCGGAGCTCCTCGACGCAGAAGCCGCTATGGTCACCCCCGGATGTGGCGCCGCGCTTGCACTGTCCTCTGCAGCCTGCATGTCCGTCGGAAACCCTGAGAGAATGGAGCAGCTGCCGAATGTCGACGGCATCCCGAACCGATTCCTTTTCCAGCGCCGACAGCACTACCACTACGAGCGATGCCTCACGATCTTCGGTGGTCAAATATTGATGGTTGGGTCCGAACAGGGCACCTCTGAAGGGGAACTGGAAGACGCGGTCACCGAGCAGACAGCCGCAATCCATTACTACGCTTCGGGTGACCCTGACGACACGATTCAGCACCTCTCCGACATTCAACGTATCGCTTCACGCCACGGCCTTCCGATCACGGTGGACGCAGCCTATCAGGTCTATCCGTTGCAAACAATGAAGAACTACGCGCAGGCGACCGATTGCATGATCGGCTTTGGCGCTAAGTATATCGGTGCCTGCAACTCCACCGGAATCCTTGCCGGCCGAAAGGATCTTGTCGAGGCGGCCTACGCGCACAGTTTCATCGGTTTTGAAACCAGCGACTTCGAAACGCTGGGTCGTCCGCTCAAGCTCGACAGACAGGAGATCGTCGCTGTCGTCGTTGCTCTCGAAGAGTGGCTAACCATGGATCACGACTTGCGTCTGGCCGAACACTGGCGACGCGCCGACTACATTCAGGAGCAACTGGCTGACACACCACACATCGCGACCGAGCGACACGTTGAAGACAACAGCCTGAGCAACGGTGTCTTGGTCACCGTCGATGAGTCGGCTCTCGGCAAGTCGACCCCGAACGTGATCAAGGAGCTCAAGCAAGGCGATCCCTCCATCTGGGTACGCGGCTTCAACAACCGATTCCGTATCGCCGTCGCCCATCTCGTCGAGGACGAGATCGACACTGTAATCTCACGCCTCAAGTTCATTCTGATGGCTTAGGAGTGCTCATCCCGAGTTGGCTCGCAAAGCGCGGCCGCATCGAGGGACTTCGGACCTTCAATCTCTATGCCTTGGATCTACCTCCTCATCGCTATCGTCTTCGAAGTTGCCGGCACAACCTGCATGAAACTCTCCGAAGGCTTTGCTCGGATCCTTCCATCGATCGGTGTCGGCGTCTTCTATCTCACCTCGACGAGCATGATGATCCTCGCCGTAAAGAGTCTCGAGATCGGGATGGTCTATGCGATCTGGTCCGGCCTTGGAACCGCAATCATCACTGCTATTGGGATCGCCTACTTCGGTGAGTCCTTTTCCTACGCCAAGCTCGGGTTCATCACCTTGATCATCGTTGGAGTCATTGGGCTTCAACTCAGCAGCTCGCACTAGTTATATGCCCGATCCAAAAAGCCCAATCGGTGACCCACGAGTTTTAGTTCCCCCGCCCGCGGACGTGCGACACGCACACCTTGGCTGGCCAAAACTCGCAATCACCTCGAAGGGCAACTTTATCCTCGCCTACAGTGCGGCAGAGTATCACGGATCCGACGGAGGAGGTTGCCCCGCCGTCTCTGTTTCCAAGGATGGCGGCGAGTCCTTCAGCAAGCCCCAGATCCTTGCCGAGTTCGGCCAAGGGAACACATATACACATTGCGGGAACATGGCGATCGGTGTCACGACGGACGACGCAATCATCCTGATCGCGATGGCCTACCAAGGCGACGAGGCGAACAGCATCTTCGGGTGGGTATCGATCGACGGTGGGGACAACTGGCAGGACGTCAACGTCGCTGCGTTGGCAGCTGGCCGGACCGGATCGATCTATGGTCACGTGTTCCAGGTAGCAGGCAGAGGATACGCGGTCTGTGGTCACCATCGTCCCGGAGCCTTCCCGCACGATACTGGTCTCTGGATAAGCTTCAGTCAGGACGGGCTCCACTGGGGGCCACCCGAGCATATCACGGATGAACCTCTCGTCGAACCTGCGGTCGTTTGCACGGGGGACGCGATCGTAGGGCTCGTTCGGAACACGGACAGCTCGCTTCTGAACGGCTATGCGAGCTTAACGGCCAATCGGCGTCGAATGGACTGGGCTCTCTCGGCTTCTCCGATTCGAAGCTCCCCCGGTCATAGATTGCCGAGCCCATTCATCACGGTCGATCCCGAAGATGATTCACGACTTATCGCGCTGATGACCGAGCGATCCCTGCAAGGCAATACACCAGGCCGCATCTCTCTNTGGACGTCTACGGAAACGGGAGCGAATTGGACTGACAGGGGTACGGTCGTCGAGTTCCCTCACGAGGATGGCGACCCTAAAACCGACTTTGGCTATCCCTGGATGGTCAAGCGTGAGGATGGCANNTGGCTGATGGCCTTCTACCACGGCCAACAGAAGGGCCCAAACAGTATCTGGGGTCTGGATCTAGAAGTTTAGAGAAAGGGACAACATCTTGCTGAAGATCTACTACTACCCGAAATGTGACAGCTGTCGCAAAGCCCTGAAATGGCTCGATGCTCAGAGCATCCACTACACAAAGATTGACATCTCTGAAAAACCACCGACCAGACAGGAGCTGAAGAAGATGCTCGCGTATTGCGATGNCGAGTTGCGCAGACTTTTCAACACCTCGGGTCAGCTCTACCGTGAGCTGAAGATCAAGAACAAGCTTCCGAGCCTATCGACATCTGAGGCAACGGATCTTTTGGCAGGCAACGGAATGCTCGTCAAGCGACCCTTCCTGCTCTTGAAGGATACGGGCCTGGTCGGATTCAGAGAGGACGAATGGCGCACCGCTCTCTCGTAACCATGATTCGCTTAAACCTTGGCATCGCCTCTCATCAGGAGTTCCGATGAAGATCACGGGTATTCGTACACAGCCCTATCACATTAAGATGCCACGTTCGATCGGGGATGCTAACAATCCCACCGGTAGCGACTCNATGACNGCAACTGCCCTGTGGCTGGATACGGATGAAGGTCTGTCCGGGATCTCCACAGCTGGNGGTGGCGGACTTCTCCACTCCATAGTGGACAATCTTCTGGTCGGCAAGGATCCGAGAGGCGTCCTAGGCCACTGGAACACGATGGTCGATCACGTATTCAAGGGGGGTAACCGTGGGCAGGCGACAGCCGCGATTGCCTCTCTCGACGTCGCTCTCTGGGATCTTAAAGCGAGGATAAACGACGAGCCCCTCTGGCGAACACTTGGCGCCTCCACAAATCGTGTGCGCGCCTATGCCAGTGGCATCGACTACCCGCTCAGCGATCAAGAAATCCGTTCATTCTACGAGGGTATGGCCGCAAGGGGCATTCATTCGGGTAAACTCAAGATCGGCCTCGACCTCGAGAGTGACATGCACAGAATCGGGATCATGAAGAAGGCCCTCGCCACGTCAGGCAAGATTCCCGACCTCATGATCGACGTGAACGAGTATTGGTCCCCGAAGCAGACGATCCGATACATGCAAGAGATAGAGCAGGAGTACGACATCACGTGGATCGAGGAACCAGCCAGAAGATGGGATGTCGAGGGACTTCGTAAGGTCTCTGACCGAGTAAAAGCAGCCGTCGCCTCGGGAGAGAATCTGGATGCGATCGAAGACTACGTACCGCTTCTCCAAGCCAGAGCAATCGATATCCTCAACGTCGGCGTGCGAGCGACNGGNATCACGGGAGCGATGAAGGTCGCCGACCTCGCCTACGCGTACGAAACACCCGTAACAGTCATGAATTGTGCGGCGAACTACATGGCCCACATGGCCGCTGTTCTGCCAAACCACATCATGATGGAAGTTCTGGATAACGGTCGCGATGCCGTCTTCACCCACACGCACGACATCGAAGACGGCTGGATTGTCCTGAACGACCAGCCCGGTCTGGGGTTCACCTACGATCAGGAGAAACTCGACGCGCACACTGTCAGCGACCATCAGAGTNTCTTCGGATGGGGNCGAAGACAGGGCGCAGGGCTCTATGTCGCAGGTCCGGGAGAACCGAACAGTCGGGACACTCTGTAACCGTTCCTGATCATATCAGGAACGCGGCAATGCCGCAGACCAGTAGGATCACCAGCGAAATCCGCATCTTGAGTGTTTTGCTCGTGTAGGCCTTTACAACCAGCGCCATCAACGTTCAGTGCGTCTCTTTTTCTTCAATGCGATCCAATTCGATCGACTTGATCCGCTTGAGCGCGTCGTCGAGNAGGGAGCGATTNGTCGCGATAAGATCAGCGACAATACCCGTCAGGAACATCTGAAATCCNGCCAGCAGGAGGATTGCAGCCANGACGACAGACTGGACGTGAAGGGTTCCTTGCGTGGTGAAGAGGAAGTAGTAGACAAACCGAAGTCCTAGAGCGACGCCCGCCAAGAAGCTGACCATCCCGAATATCGTAAAGATCTTGAGCGCCTTGTACTGCGTATAGGTTCGCAGGCTGATAAGTCCTGATCGGACCACGAAGGTCGAGACCTTGTTGAACAACCTCGACTCTCGCAGTTTCGGATTCGTATCGATCGGTACGCTTAGCACTGCAAATCGTTTCTGCCCGGCTTCAACCACGTGTTCCGCCGTATGGTCGAAGTCCGTGAACGTGGAAAGCTGAATCGCNGCCTCACGCGAATACGCGCGGAAGCCACTCGCCACATCGGGCACATTCAAATGGCCTAGNCGGCTGATCATCCGGCTGCCCATCTTCTGGAGCGCCTGCTTCGTCCACGAGAAATGCTCGATCGTATCGGTCCGCCGATCGCCGATCACGATCTCGGCTTTGCGCTCCACGATCGGCTTCACCAGTTTCGCAATATCCCACCCCGCATACTGGTTGTCCCCATCCGTGTTCACAATAATATCAGCACCAGCCTTCAGACAGGCATCGAACCCTGCCCGGAAGGCATACCCAAGCCCCCTGTTCCGAGGAAACTCGACAACGTGATCGGCNCCCGCCTCCCGTGCGACCTCGACAGTTCGGTCCGTCGACCCATCGTTGATCACGAGGATCTCCACCTCGTCGATNCCCTCAAATTCGCGAGGAATATCCGCTATCGTATCAGGAAGTGTGCCTTCTTCGTTCAAACACGGGATCTGGACAATCAGCTTCAATTCATTCTCCAAACACGGTTGCCGAAGCTTCCTTTGCGCGGGCAACCGTCTGCTCCTCGCTCACGGCGCCCATCGCNTCGTAGAAAGCCTCATCGTAGTTTCGCGTCTTGATCACAACGGGCATTGGGACAGCGTGCCCGAACACCAGCGCCTGCTGCTTCGAATCCAGGCTNGCCAAAACGCTTCTGAGCCCGGGCCCGTTCGATACGCCTGTCAGGACTGCACCGATATCTTTCTCGTCGTTCAACAGAGCCGTGATCTTTGTCCCGAGCTGTGAGAGCACCTCCTCGTCGATCCCGGAAGGACGCTGNTCGACCACGAGCAGAGAAACGTAGTACTTTCGCATCTCCCGNGCAATGATGCCGAAAATCGTCTGCTTCGCCGTTGACGGATTCAGGAACTTGTGCGCCTCCTCAATGGTAATCACAAGATGATGCGGCTGATCGGCGGGATGTTGAGTCGCATAGAAGTTCTCGCTTTTCGCTACATACTTTTCGTGGATTCGCCGGGAGATAATATTCGCCACAAGCAGGTATGCGAGCATGCTCGTCTGGCGGCCGAACTCCAGCACGATGTGGATTCCGCGATCNATGTAGTCCATCATTAAGTCNACCGCGTCGGGACCGTTTATCCGNTCGACCATAAACGGAAAATTCTCCAGACGCTTCAGCTTCCGATGGACCGCTCCGAGGGAGCTTTTATTCGCCCCGATCTCTTCCGCAAACGACTCCACATCCGGACCATCNAGACTCAACAGCGTCCGCAGCCACTTGTTCTTGTAAAGTGCGTAGACGAGATACGCCGACTCAGAAGCAGTCGGGTTCAGCTGAAGCTCGTCCTGCAGCGCGATAACGTCTTCGACCGCTACCTGATCGTAGGTGATATAAACTTCGTGGTCGGGCGCCTGCCCTCGCTTCCGTGTCGACTCCGGATCGAGAGAGAACAACGCNACATCGCTCCCGAANAGCTGCTTCAAACCTTTGACGAATCCGCCTTTCCCGTTCCCAGACTCTTTCATGGCCTGNAAACCATATTCGTTGTGCATATCGAAGATCAAGTTCACGGCCTTCTTCTGCTTGATCAGCCCGCACAGCACGAGACGCGTTAGAAATGACTTACCCGTACCAGTCTTCCCGAAGATCCCGTTACTCCGTTCGACAAATCGATTCATGTTCAGACAAACTGGTGTCTCCATGTCGAGCGGCGTACCCATGTGGAAATACCGATCATCCCATTCTTCGCTCCCGAAGACCCTGGACACATCTTCTTCTTCCGCATCCACCACCTTGGAGAAGTGGCTAGGTATCGTCTTCACCGGGCGTGCCTCATCCTCGACAATCTCTTCNTTTTCCAGCATCAGCATTGGACGCAGCGCAACGGTCACGTAAGTACTCGCTCCATTGAGGACGCTGTGCAGCAGTTGATCACCATCGTGCGGCGGATACAGAAGGATATCTGGATTCGTCGCGTCGAGTTTCAGATCCGTGATCATCGAAAAGAACTCATTCTTGAACCCCTCGACCACCACGAACTTCCCAGCCTTGATATCCTCGACACTCCGCTCCGGATCGAGCTTCATGTCGAGACCCTCCACGAGCGACCCCTGCGTGATCACCCCCAGCGTATCCCGTGTCGACGCGAGTTCGAGCTGTTTGCCGTTTCGCTTACTCANCTGTGACTCCACACCTAGTTGTTACCATCGCATCTTAGTTCTACGCATCGAGACTGATCACTTTCGGTCCAAGCTATCATTCCGCAAGGCTGGTTCTCCCGTTTCGTATTACCAGGAGCTGCTAAGACCCTCCGCGTCCTTAGACTGCCCCGAGCAGCGTCGAGGGGGTGTTCCCCCTGGTTACAGCCCTGACTCTCATTGAGAGATGCGCCGAATCAGCGAACTCAACCTCTCATAATCATCCCGTATCAGCCTAGACAACTCTTTCCCGAGTGTCACGAGGTAGGCTGTGTCGAACGCGCGCACAGCCCAGGCATTCCGGACCGAGGCAATAATCAGGTCGTCCGTCGGCACCTGCGTTGCACCGATAATCATCCTAACGAAGTCACCGTTCTCGCTCAGAGCCTTGACTTCGCGTTGAGAGCAGGCGTGACAGAACGAGTGAATACCCGGTGGCTGCGAGGGCAGGATCTGGAGGGGGCCGCGATCCCCCCCGTGCCCGACGATCACCACGTCAAATTCAGTTCTCAAGAGCTCAAAAATCTGAGGTTGCTCTCTTCGGAGCTCCCCTTCGGTCATCCCGTAGGCGGTCGGTTTCCGGTTCGCATCTGCCGACTGCGTCCGGATGTCATAAACAAGACCAAACGAGGTCGGCATCGTCTCCGTCTTCACGAAATTCCCAAACCCCGGCGCCCCGTTCAGCTCTCGAGCCTGAGCCGTAAAAGTCGAAGTGCTGCTCTCGATAACCTCGCCAACGTAACTGGCTTCGGTCGTTTTATTCATTGATCTCTTGGCTATGCCCTTGTCGGTCACTGACTTCCGTGCAGTGAGTAGGTCACTGCAGTTCTCCTATCTTCGTATCTTGGTGTCTAAACCTGCTACGAGCGAAGTTGCGGAGTGATTCGTCTTTCAGCTTGAGTAGTACTCGCCACTACCNCCTGAGTATGGCTTAATCCACTCCTCTTTGATCTCCAGCCCGAACCCCGGAGCATCCGACGGCACGAGCTTCCCCTCTACGGGCACGGCTGAGCCGGGCAATCGTTTCACCTCTTCGAGCGGCACACCGGGGTCCGTCCCTAGCCAAAACTCGGCGATCAAAGACTCCGGCATGGCCATTGCGAAATGCTGACCGAACGGCGTATTTGCACCGCCATGTGGGATCGTCTGCAGCCCTGCAGCTTCCCCGATCGTGTATATTTTGACCGCTTCTGTCAATCCACCGCACCAGTTCAGATCAGGCTGAAGCACATCGACACACCGGTTCTCAACAAGTTGGCGAAAAGCGATCCGACCGTGATGATCTTCTCCCGTTGCGATCGGCATCCAGGGACACGCCTTCTTCAATTCGATATGCCCTTCGAGATCACCAGGTATCAACGGCTCTTCGAGCCACCGCATCCTAAACGGTCGCAGCCGCTCTGAAACCTGAACGGCATACTCGACGNTATAAGACATCACAGCGTTCAGCATCAGCTCTGCATCGGGTCCGATCGTNTCTCGCGATTGAGCCATCTTCTCTTCTAGCCTGTTCAGCCCTTCTGTCCCCTCCCTATACTGAATCGGATTCGTCACCTTGAATGCCTTGAATCCAAGCTCCATCGCCCAATCGAGGTCGTCGCCCGTAGCGTACAGATCGATGGTTTCACGACAAGGTCCACCGAGCAGTCGGTATACGGGTAAGCCGAGCAGTTTGCCTTTAAGATCCCACAGAGCAAGATCGACCGCGCTTCTCGCAACCGTCGCGTGCCCTGAATCGCCGAGCCTTTGAATCGACCGCCACATCAGNTCATTCAGAAACTCCGTCGCCAGACAGTCCCGCCCTTCGAGTAGCGGCGCGAACACCGTGTCCACCACCACGGCCGACGCAGCGCCAAAACTGCACGACCCGAGTCCCCATTCCCCTTCTTCGCACGTCACCTTTACCCAGACTTCGCCACCTCCCGTCCCCGGCATTTGTCCTGGCAGTCGTGAAAACTCTGGATAGTAATTGATTGGCAACGATCTCGGAGACGTCTTGTTCCAGGTATTCCTGCGGGGCTTCGTCTTTGGAGGCGCCTGCGGAATGTCGACGCTAACGGTCTGTATGGATGTGATCTTCATGAGACATCGCTCCAGTTGCGGACAATATTGTTTCTGCGCCTACCCCCTGCTCCTTTACCTTCATACCTCTACCACATTCTTATTTAACTGCTTTGTCGAGATGCGGGCCGAAATACGAGACTTCACAAACGCATCTCTGAGCAGTGTGTAGAACGTTTCCCGGTCTGCGCTTCTTACAACCGCCTGTTCGTGCGACTCGGACAGCACAACCGGATAACCCCGTCCCTTGCTGCATTGGTCCATAACTGTCGAGTGTATCCGATCTAGCAGCGCGTTTTCTTTGGCAACCCACATCGGAACTTCGACGCGCCCGATCTCCTGACCCGTGTGAATATAGAAGAAGGCGATGCGGTGGGAACCGTAGTCATCAAGAATCTTGGATGCGCTCTCGAAAAGCCTGCTTCGTTCCCCCGGCTTGAGAATCTGCCAGAACAGCGCTGCGTCGGTCACACCCTCAATCGGATCGCAGGGCAGCTGTTCTTGGGACCCTGACATCCATGGGCATCGGTCGCAGTCTGTCGGTATCTCTGGACACATCCCTACACGCAGAGCCTTGATCACATCCGAGCCGGCGGGATCGCTGATGTATCCGCAGACCGGGACTTCGAGGCAGGCCAATCGATCGAGTGCCGACAAGAACGAACGAAGCATTGACCGCCTTAAATCGAGCGGCTTCCCTTCGAGCATCCATAGAATGAGCGTCCCATCGCACATTGCCACAGCCGGATGGTCTTTACAGGTCTCTGCAAGCTCAGTCAGCTTCGCGAACTCCATCCCTGACCGCNTGTGGCCCACCTGTTCCCGCGTGATCAGCGACCGTCGTCCCGCTCTATCCTGATAGAGATCTTCGTCCTCGTAGAATAGCTGTGGCTCCGAGTCCATCACAGGCCGCTCGACAGTTCCATAAGTCATCACTACGAACCCGAGGTTTATTAGAAAACAGGACGCCACCTCGTTCCGGTCTGGGAAGATCTGTGATCCATCTGTTGCGATCACGCTCACCTTCTCCGGACGACTCGGCAGTTCNTTCACTGTTCCAATATCCTCAATCGGCCTACCCGCCATCCACGACGTCCGCGCCTTCGCTACCTTGTCTGCCAGCGTATCCATATCGTCTTCCCACCGCTTCCACTCTCGCACCGCTAGCGTCACCCGATCTGCGTAATCACTCTGGTTTATCATGCGGCCCAACACCATGGCGTCAATCTGACGCTTAACTGATCCTAGGTCTAGCACGGCAGGACCTTGAGCACGAGAATAGGGAGAACGAGAGTTGCAACGGGGCTTTCTCCATCCAGAGGACAGAAATTGCTGTACGGCCCTTTATGGCTTACCGTCAGTTTCCTCATACAATCGACTCATAGTAGTACTGCCGCCCACCACCCTGAACGCTCCCGTCACGTGTTCGGCAGACGAGGCCCATTTTTTGCAAAGCATTCAGACGATTGCACGCGATGTTAATGTTCTTTCCGAGACGCTGTGCGAGTTCCGCCGAGGTTCCGTGTCTGGCTTGCAGCATAACGTCTAGGGCCTCGCGCATGGGTGTCTTGAGAACACCGAGGATCAGACGCGCATCACCTTCGACGCAAAGCGCAGCAAGATCCCGCAGCTTTAGGACGGCCTCGAAGGTCTCGCGGATCGAATCGTTCGCGCCTTGAATGAACAAATATCGGGTCCCCAGCTCTCCGCTCGCGATCCGCATCAGCAGCTTGCACAGAAACTCGTCCGCCGCCGAAATATCGATGAACTGGATCTTGGAGAAATTGAGCGGAGTAGAGGAATCGGGCTCGGTCTCTCTGAGATGGGACGTCAGCTCATCAAGAAGCTTTTCGCCGAGTTCTCGACTGCTCAGGATGCCGGATTCCGACTTAAGGATGTAGGGTTCGGATCGAATCAACATGAAGTGCGCTAGATTAATTGAATTCAATTAACATATGGTTATACTAGAAACCGGCGAGGCTCAAGTCAAGCGCCGCGTTCGCGGATTTGTGTATCCTATTGATTTATAGAAGAATATCTGCGTAACCCGTCGAACTGTCCGTAAAATCATGAGCGATGCCATAGGGTAGGCCGTGGTTTGCCACATACTCAGACAGGCTCTGGACAGTCTGATCGATCACCGAGCCTTGAAGGCTCGTCAGAGGCACACGGGCCTCATTGAGGGCCTGCCGAAGAGGCGCCAAATCCTGTTTCTGGAGATGAGCCGCAACTAGGATACCGGGACCGACCAGATCACCATGGGGCACCGCGCGATCGACCAAACTCTCAGCTGCGTAGGCGAAGTAGTGTTCGCTCCCCTCTTCAGGTCGCGAGTGCCCGATCTGATTACAAAGTTGAACCTCGAGAGCCAGACAATCGATCAACTGCTTGAGACCATCCGGATCTCCCCTCCCCGCNGCTTCGGAACAATCGATCGCCGCATCTAAGATCGACATCGCCATCTTGTCCACCCACGCCTGATAGGCCGTCTCTGAATCGAGTTGGTCGCTGTCTCTTGCGTATCGCCAGTCCCAGCTTCCAGTCGCGATAGACAGCAGGTCGCAGATCCCAGCAGCTCGCAGAGACCCAGGCGCCTGACCCAGCACATCCAGATCGATCACGACGCGTTCCGGTGGTCCGGTTTCGATATACCGAACGCATCCATCCTCACGAACACCAGAAGCCCATGTGAAGAAGGCATCCACTGTCATAGCCGTCGGCAGCGAAACGACCGGCATTGCTTTCACCGATCCAATGAACTTCGCCGCATCCACTGCCACCCCTCCACCGACCGCGTAGATCACCTCCCCATGGACTTCACTCGCGAGGCTACGCCACTCGGCCTCGATAGCGCGATCGACGGATACACACGAAGCAGTCCTGAACAGAATTCGATCGCTGACCGCGTCGTACGCCTCTTTGCTCACCACAAGGGCCGTGTCTCGGTCCTCCTCGATATCCGCAAACGACATCACCTCGATGATCGGCAGATTCCAGACTCTCATAGACCGGCGCAAATCTTATTGCTGCGCTCACGCTGAGGATGTTGATACAGGTAGTTGATAAGGACTCCGATCCAACCGGTGAGCAAGATAATAAGAATCCACATTCGCTTCGTGTTCCCCTTGATCGACACTTGGGTCGCACAGTCGATGGTCATCCAGAGCCCCATCACAAGCAACCCGAGAACCGCCATCGCCCACATCAATTCAAGCAGTGTCTCCATCGGATCAACCCATTGATTCCCGCTCAGAAGGCGCTGCATTCAGGGGTCTATCGGCCACATTGGTCGCCTGATCTTTGTATACGGAAAAAGAGACAGATCCAGCGACGTCAGCCCGGGGCCGTCGGCGATGACCATCTCCGTTGCCAGATCCTTGAACCCTGCTCTGAAGTGGACGGCTGACTTAATGGCCAGAATGTGGTTGTCGAACGGGTCTATCCCGGCCGACCTGAAGATCTCGGGATCGCGCGTTTGCAAACGCTTGCTGCACGCGATAACGTCGACACCCTGCACGCGGATGACCGCCGCCGTCCCGATGTCGCCCTGCGCCCCACGTGACATCGGCCCCTTATACTGGAATCGTCCATTGTATATAAGTCGGACGCGTCCCTCGATCGCGATCGAATCTCCGTGCAGGTCGTCTGTCTTTGCGCCCAGAGACGTCTTGATCGGCTGCCCCACCCCGATCCGAATCGCCTCCTGCACCACCTCGGGATCGTATACCGTAGCAACCGCAGCACGCTCAACACCCTGCTTCAACAGCTCGCGCAGAATTTCAACACTGTCGTTTGAGCTTCCCCCGCCCGGATTGTCGGCCATATCGGCGATCACCACCGGGCCCTGCTCGATCGAAATCCCCCTAGTCACGGCGTCACGAATCGACAGGGAGTGATAGGTGAAGGCCTCCCGGCTTTCCCACGCCGCGTTGCCGAGTCTCTCTGCTTCCTGGTTCGCAACGGCCTGGTCACCATCTGCGTAAGACAAGACGGCATATCCCATCGCGGACACATCCGCAAACGGAAACCCGGCAAACAGTGATGTCGTCAGGATCTCCGTAGGTCTATCCAATCGGAGGGCATCCGCCCAAAGATCGACATACATCCCCCCTTCNGTATGACACATTCCTACCGGCGGGATAATCGGCGGCTTGTTCAGCGCAACCNCCGGTTTCACCTCACCATTCGCAATCCGAGCGATTAAATTCGCTGCCTCTGCGCCCCGTTCAGCCATGTCCGTATGTGGGTACTTCTGATACCCGATGATCGTCGTCGCCTCTTCGATCATCTGCTCGGTGATGTGCGAGTGAAGATCAAGCACGACAACAATGGGTTTCTCCCCGACCGCATCGCGCACACGCCGGATCGTCTCACCCTCTCCGTCATCAAACCCCTCTGCGACCATTGCACCGTGCAAGCTTAGCAGAACACCGCCTGCATCCGGATTTGCGTTGATCCCGTCCACAATGTGCCCGGTCATCAAATCGAACGCGTCCTTCGTGACGAGACCTGACGGCGTCGCGTTTGCGGCAACAGTCAAGACCGCTTCATCGTCCCGCCTGTCAATTACATCGATAAACCCGCCGATCACTGTTGCNTTTCCTGTGTTAGCATCCCGNATCACATCCGGGTCGCTCTGATACTGCTGCGCTCGAAAGGCATCGACATCGGTCAACACACTCGAGAACGTGTTCGTCTCGTGCGCAAAACCGCCCACAATCCACTTCATCTCGCCTCCGGATNCTGTTCAGCGTAGACAAACTTCGTCTTCTCTATTCTTTTTTCTCTCTTTTTCTTTCTTCTTGGTCCATGATGTCTGAACCCTCAACACGGGTCAACCAGCACTTCGGCTTTTCATCTTGTCTTCTTCGTGTCTCGTGTCTCGTGTCTCGTGTCTCGTGTCTCGTGTCTTCGCAAGTTTAGACTCTACGGAAAGGAAAAAACGGAGATGGCTTTCAAGCTCGGATATTGCGCGTTACGATGGAGANAACCGGATCTCGAGCCTGCTCTCGAGGCCCTAAAGGAAGCCGGATGGGACGGATGGGAATGTCGCCTGCCGATCGAATGGCTGGGAACGCCGAACCGGGTCCGAAAGATCTGCGAGAAGCTCGACATGCCTGCCTGTTGTTTCTCAGCGAGAGGCGGCGCGGAGCTGCCCGATCACGCGCACCAAGAACTCAATCGCCGGCGAATGGACTTCGCTGGTGAGGTAGGGGCGAATTGCTTCCTTTACATGAGCGGTCGACCACCTGAGGACAGAGCCGCCACCGAAGAAGACATCATCAAATCTGCAGCAGCGGCAGACGCGTGGCAGGACTACGCTTCACAATACGATCTCGAGCTCACATACCATATCCATACAAACCTTCTTGTCGACTCGGTTGACGACTGGAAGCTCTACATGGGAAATCTCAAGAAGGCCAAGCTATGCATCGACGTCTCACACGCAGAGCTTTGGGGCTACGATCCTGTTCAGTCGCTCAAGGACTTCCGCGATCAACTCAACTATGTCCACCTCCAAGACTACTCTGAGTGCACTGTCCGGGAGCGTGGNAACTACAACCCAAAATGGGTAGCCGTCGGAGAAGCCGAATGCCTTGACTTCCAGGGGTGCGCAGAAGTTCTGAAAGATACAAGCTACGACTGTTGGGTCACCTCTTGCCCCGGCGCTCCACTCTACGAAGGCGAAGACGCCGTCGCAGAAGCCAAACGCAGCGCCACGATGTACGAATACTGTCGGTCAAAAGGATTCTGATCGATCACCCGATTCAATGACATCCACTCGAGTCCACGCAACAACCGATGGCTCCTCGCGAGTCCCTAGTCCGAAACGNACGTCCTGACAGGATTGCACTCTCAACTACAACAGCTACTCTTGGATAGTGAGTNCGGCTTCACAACGAAAGAGGCGCCACGCCATGGGAAGAGGATTGATTGGAGTTCAGATGATGATGCTGGGCAGCAAGGTACAGGAGATGGGCGCTTATACCGTCCTTGAGAAACTGGCCGAGATTGGGTACCACTGCATCGAGATCTCTCAGATCGCTATGACGCCAAAGAATGTGTCGGACATCCGGAAAGCGTGTGACGCATTTGGAATCAGGGTGGCTGCTTGTTCAGCAGCCCTGGAACCAATGGGACCCAGTGATGCGTTAACTACAAACTTCAACAAGATCGTCGACGACTGTAAGACCCTAGACACCGACCTCCTTCGTCTGCCGATGTTGCCCTTCGATTACTTGGGTAACAGGATAAAAGCTCTGGAATTCATCGCGCGCGCTGAGGTAATGGCTGCACGGCTCGCTGAACACGGGATCGAGCTCTACTACCACAATCATCACCACGAGTTCGAACGATACGAAGGTAAATATCTTATGGACATCATCAAGGACAGCACGGAAAGACTCGGCTTCGAGCTGGACGTCNATTGGATTCAGAGAGGGGGCGAGAACCCCATCACGTATATTCAGCAATTCGCTGGACGCATCAAGCTCATCCATCTGAAGGACTACCGCATCAAGATCGATCTTTCGATGCTGGAGGGCGAGTTAACTTATGAGAAGATCGTGGCAGCTTTCGACGGGGCGGTGCAGTTTGCGGAAGTGGGTGAAGGAAACCTGCCGATCAAGAAGATCATCGAGACCGGATTCGCGTGCGGAAGTGAATACTTCCTCGTTGAACAGGACTTCCTATACAATCGGGATCCCTTCGATTGCCTGATCACGAGCCGAGACAATCTTTACAAGCTTGGTTATCGCGACTGGTTCACGAATAACTAGGCTCTCAGTGCTTGACGCTCGCGGACACAACTCCGAGCTCGTGGGGCATATAGACCCTCAGCACATCCGATTCGGTTAGGCCTATTGCCCGCCGCGACCGGGACGATCGCACTAGAGAAACGCGCTTATCTCAGTCAACTTCAGCCTCGAGCTTATATTTTTCATTTCGGACTTCTTGTCTTCATTCTTGCACAACCTGCACCTTCACAGACCCACTCGTCTTGTCTGCCGCAATTCGAAACGCCTCAACGATTTCGTCNAACATCATTCGATGCGACACGATCTTAGTCGGATCCACCTTCCCCGACCCGATCATCTCAATTGCCGCATCGAAGTCCTTCTCCCTTCCACTGTAAGCGTAACAGTTCGATCCGANCACAACCGCTTCCGACCACACGAGGCGACTCAGATCGACGGTCAGAGGTTCAAAGTATCCAGCTACGAGCACGACAGTTCCCCGCCGCCTAACTGACGCGAGGGCATCGTCGAAGTTCTGACCACCACCAACAGTCTCGATAACACAGTCAGCGCCTTCTCCTGTCCAATCCTTCACAAATTCAACCATAGACGTCTCCGCCACATTCACAACGTGATCAGCGCCTAACGCCTGAGCAATCTCGATCTGCTGGGGATACTTCGCTGAGATCGCCGTTTCTCGCACACCGGCTGCTACGGCAGCAGCAAGCGCCAGCAGCCCGATCGTCCCGCCACCGACCACCAGCACGCGGTCCCGGTGCGTGACATTCGCCTGCATCACGGCTCGATGACACACGGCAAGCGGCTCGACCAGAGCGCCCTGCTCGAACGTAAAGGTGTCCGGGAGTTTGAACAATGACGAGACGTGCATCGTAGTGTACTCGGCGAAACCGCCGTGTCCGTCCCCACTGAACCACTCCCTGCCACTACAATGGTTGTATTGACCTCGTGAGCAGAAGTCGCACGTACCGTCGTGCGAAAAGCATTCCATCGTCACCTTGTCGCCAATTGTGAATCCTTCGACACCTTCCCCGACTTCTGTTATCACGCCGGCGACCTCGTGACCTTGGGCGTGGGTGTGCGACGCGCTCCACTCGCCGTAGTAGTTGTGCAGATCNCTGCCACAGATGCCCGAGCACTTCGTATCGACCGTCACGTAGCCAGCCGGCGGTGAGCAGGGATCGACTTCTTTGAGCACAATCTTCTCGATGTCCTCGTAGATGGCTGCTTTCATGGTGTCTCCTCCGGTTTACCGGGGTAACATATCTATCGGATGTCTCTCCGCTGTGCTTGTACATTATCCGGCATCTCAGCCAGGATCGCGTTAGCGATAGCTCGAACATCCGAACCTCGCCCCAGACCGATCCGAATGCATGCAAACCGAACNGCAGTTGAACGTCATTATCCGTGTGCCTCAGCGACCCAAAGAACTATGAGCAGAAGAAGGCCGCGTCGTCGGCTTTTCTAGGGGGATTGGAGTGTTTTGATACGGCCCAGAGTCGGCTTCAGATTCCGACGTTAGGTGAACAAGTAAAGCTGACGGAAGCACGGAAGCCACGACTTTGGAAATGGCTGGATCTACAGGAGGGTCNGGATTCGAACACCGCGGGCAGAACCATGCGCGGTCTGTGTGGCTAAAGAGCTGGTGTCCTTGCTGATCCGTATCCGGTCATCTCGACAAACCCAACTCCTATCCTCTTGCCTTGCAAATCGGTCACTTTCACTGCGCCTTCCCAGTATCTCAGCTCGGGAATAAGCCGGCTGCGGTTTTCTTGGTCCTCCATCTGCGACCGAACGCGCATCACAAGATCAACCACGGGTACCTCGATTGTCCATCCTGAGGGATACGCATCTCCTGATGGACTCTCCCAGCTCTGTTCCTGCGTGATCGAGAAATCGCTTTGCTCCAAATATCGTGTATTGCCATCTGCGAGCACCAGTGTAGCCCGAGCGTGGTCTACCCGGCCCTCGCCATCACGCAGGATATACAGCATCAGCTCCCGCTGGTCATCCAATTGCAGACTGAACCAGTCCCACCCGACCTGACCGGCATCCATCGAGTTCGTAAAGAACTCCTTGTCCATCCAGCTCTGACCGTTTACTCGCATCGTTCGTCCATCGACGATCAGAGTACCGTCTGTCGCCAGCCGCGTAAAGCTGTAGTAGTGACTCGCCGCTGAAATCCCATCCCCCTTCTTGCTGTAACCATCAGGGCCCTGAAAGACCCTCGGCTTCCGTGGCTGCGTCTTTAGATCGAACGCAAAAGCCAGCTCGTCGTCCTCAGCCCTAAAATCGAACGCGTCCCCGTTCCACCTCAGCTCCCAGTTCCCATCCGTCCCCGCCGGCCCCCGACTCCAAGCTATGAGCGAGTCAGGGTATTCATTGAATCCTCCCAAGAGGGGCACAGCCCGGTACAACACTTCGGAGAATCTGTGCCTATTCCCCCGCTTCGGGGCGGATAGCGCGGAGAGGGCGGCATGGCCCATGATCAGATCCTTGGCTGCCCAATCCGATCCGACCTCAGGCTTCGCCTTCAGGAGTCCGACGCGGAAGAACGTAAACTGATACCCGAATTTTTCCCCCGTCTCCGCCTCTAAATGCCCCGTGAAGTACCACCATTCCGTCTTGAATCCATCCCGCACCCAATGATCTGCCGGAAAGTTCCACTTGTAATCCGGCCGGGCAATCTCCCATTCCGTCTCGCTGTCTAGAGCGACGGGCGAAAGCACCGTCAGAAAAGCGCAGAGGAGCACCGTTACGGGTTTCCTAAATCCTACGCCCTGAATCCTGAACGCTTCTCTTGCCTTTAGTTTGACAACTAACATGTGATCTTGTCTACAAACGTGTTTCAGACCTCTTTGCTCAGTTCTGTGGCCGGTGTTCTGCTCGCGCGCATTGCCGGATACAGGCTCGCCAACACCGCCGCCCCGAGTATCGCTGCCGCTTGCTGCGCGATCGGCAATGCTTCGAAGTGCGGCTGTATGGTCCACCCGAAGTAGGCTCGATTGATCACGTAGATCAGAATTCCCGCCAGAAGCACGCCACCGACTGAACCTAGAAGCAACCCGATCACACCCATGCCGAGACCCTTACCCACAAACACTTTGAAGATCTGCGTGCGCTTTGCGCCGATCGACCGATACAGCGCCAGCTCGGGAATCTGTTCTCGTGCGAGGACCAGCAACATCAGCGTTATGCCGCAGACCGCGATCAACAGGCTCATCCCCTTCAGAAGTTGCGTGATCGCAAAGGTTTGATCGAAAATCTTCAGCACTTCCGTCCGCAGTTTCTGGTTGCTCCGAATCTGTAGAGGCACGTTCGGCAACGCAGACTTGAGCTGATCCACAACGGTATCTGGATCGTATCCCTCGTGGAGATACAACGCGACGCTATTGATCGGTCCTTCGCCGAACGCTTTCGTCATCGTCGACAGATCCATCACGGCGGCGCCCCCGTCAGCGCTGTAGTCGTAATAGACACCCGCGATCTTGAACATGCGCTCACCCGTAGCCGTGTAGAGCGAAAGCTCATCACCCACCCAGCGGTCGATCTTCCTAGCAAGTGTCTCACCCACGAATACTCCACGTTCTTTGACCACCTCTCGGTATGCTAGAGCAGGATCACCCTCCAGCAGAGGGAACCGCGATTCTCCACCTTCGAGCCCCATCTCGACACCGGCCAACCCGATTCGGTTGTCACCCGAGTAGGCTCTGAACCCACGCAGTCGGTCAACCGCCCGCACACCGGGATGCTCTGTCAGCACCTGTATGGCCGACTGATCAAGCGTACTGTCGCCCCCCTTCCCTCGATAGGACAGGGGCGCGACATATATGTCCGCCTGTAGCGAAGTAAGAATCCATACTTCGAGTGTGCGCTTGAAACTCCCGATCATCAGCGTGATGCCGATTAGCATACTCACGGCGATCGCGAGACTCGCTACGGCAAAGGCGGTTGTCTGGAGGCGGTCACCTAGTCCCTTCAGGCTGTAGGCAAAACCGAAAGAACGGGCCCGAACCAATCCGCAGACCGAACGAACTGTGAACGGGGTCAAGAGCGGAATACCGATCAGCAGGGCAACGGCCAGTACGAACCCGGAATGCTGCCACGTGTCCCCTGCGATAGCAAACCAGAGTGTCGACAGGGCAAGGATGCCCAGACCAAAGATGAATGTCACCGGAGCAAGCGAGCTGATCTTCTCGTGAAGCGTCAAAGATGCAAGAAGTGAACGCGTGTCTCGTCGACTCATGTCGACCGCGGGAACCAGAGCGCCCGTGATGGCGCCACCAATTCCGATCAGCGCCGCCAGACCATAGAGCCAGATAGGTAGCTCGAGCGTCGCGATTTCGGACAGCAAATACAGGTTTGATAGGGTGGCAGACACCATGTCGACGTTTGATTTCGCCGCCCAGTAGCCCAATGGAATCCCGAGCCCGACACCGAAGACACCGAGCAGACCCACCTCACCCACGATCAACCAGAAGACCTGACGCCGGGTGCACCCGATCGAGCGAAGCAGCCCGAACTCCTCACGTCGCCGAACCAGTGAAGCCTGGGTGCTGCTGTAAACGAGAAACAAACCGACAAATAGGCTGATCATGCTGAGCGCAGTCAGATTCAGTCGAAACGCCGCCATCAGACCTTCGGCCTGCTGCTCGCGCTGAGCAGGTGTCACTACACGTACAGATTCATCAAGACGCGCGATTAGGTTCGTCTGCACATCCTCGATCGACACGCCCTCTGCGACCTTCACGTCGATCTGATGGATTTCACCTTGCTGCCCAAGTAGATCCTGAACCTGACCGATGTCCATCACCACCAGTTTCGGACTCGCGAGAGGGCTCATCGACTGAAAGTCGACGAGCGCGCCCACCGTCAAATCGACTTTCTTCGAACCATTCGCAACGGTAAAGCAGTCTCCAATCCTCCATTGCATGGCCTCTGCCATCGACGGCGTGACAGCTGCCCATCCGGGGGTGGCCATACTGACGGACATATCCCCGGACTTGCCCCGCCAGGGGATATCCATGGGCGCAAAGAAATCGAGCCCGATGACCTCGAGAAAAAATCGGTCAGTCAGGCTCTGTGCCTCACGTCCGTCATCAAGAATTACCTCGACGCGATACAGCGGCCAAGCGGCGCGCACACCGGCCGTCTGGAGTAAACGAGGGTAAAGCGTTTCAGAGAATGAGGGTGTCCGGCCCATCACCGACAGGTCTGCTTCACCACTGACGGCAGCCACACTGCCCTTGAAAGCAGCCAAGGCGTTCCGGTTGATGATCTGTATCGACAGAACAGATGCCACGCCGAGAGCGACACCAAACACGGTCAGCAGGTAGAGACTCCGACCGGCACGAAAGTGTTCTCCCAGGGACCTGGCGAAGTATCGGATCATCCTCGAACTCTTCGCCCTCTGCTGCTCCGCTGGGATCTCTGTTCCCTGCTCCCCCGCTCGATTCTCCCTCCGTGAATTTCCCAGACCTGATCAGCCATATCGGCAAATTCTCGGCTGTGCGTCACATACACGAGCGTCATCTGCTCTTCGCGTGCGAGGGACAGCATCAGTTCCATCACACGCTGACCGTTCTTGTCGTCCAGGTTCCCTGTCGGTTCATCGGCCAAAAGCAGCCTTGGGCTCATCAATAGCGCGCGGCAGATCGCAACTCTCTGCATCTCCCCACCCGACAGCTTCTGAACACGGTCGCCACCCCTGTCACCAAGCCCGACACGATCGAGGAGAAGATCAACGCTGGGAAGAAAAGCGCGCGGCTTTTCTCCCGAAATCATGGCAGGCAATGAAATGTTGTCCCGCACCGTCAGATGCTGTACGAGATGGAAGAACTGGAAGATCAGACCAACGTTGTCCCGTCTGAGAAGGGTCCGCTCCTCATCACCGAGACGCGAGAGCGACTGCCCAAAAAGACTGATTTCTCCCTCGGAAGGAATATCGATCCCGGCGGCTAGATTCAGCAGCGTGGATTTCCCGCTGCCACTTCGACCAACAATCGCGACTGTTTGTCCCTGCTCAACCTTGAAGGTCAGTTTATCGAGCACGACACGCGGTCCGCTTTCTGCCGTTTCGTAGACCTTCGAAACGTTGTTGAAGGAGAGTGCTGCTTGATCCATCAGCGAAATCACCTTTATCTTGTCTAGTAAATCCGAAGAGTACCAAAAAGCCGCATGGGGGTCAAATCAGCGGTGCCGAACCTGCCGTTTCCTTCGTTTTTTGTGTCTTCATAGTCAGTCTTTCGTCTTATGACCAGATTCGTATTCCTCACGGACACCCACTACTGGCCGAACGCACCGGCCGATTATGGCGCTCCGAAGATGCTGACCCAAGGGCGTACGATCCACGAAGCAATGGTCTCCGCAATCAACGCGCTGGAGCCGGACTTCGTCCTGCATGGTGGCGACTTCCTCTGCGGCGGGAGCTCCTTCGACCTTCCGACCGATGTCTTTGAGGAATCTATCCGAGACACCCGCGGCTACTATGACCAGATCCAGTCCCCCTTCTACGCAGTTCCTGGCAACCACGACTGCGACGGGCAAACTTGGTCCTTCGACAGCTTTCACGCCGTCTACGACACAGACTTCATCCTGAGATTGGACGATATCGGGGAAACTCTCAGGGTCGGGCGAGCCAACGTCTTCCTCGGTGACACGAAAACCCACGGAACCGGTCAATGGATGGACGAACACGACCTTCTGCTTCGCGAGGCGAACTCCTCTGCCAAGGCCGCCGGGAAATCGATTATTCTCTGCCTCCATACGTGGGTCTTGCCTGATACGCAGACCGAGCCCGGGTCACACGGTCAAGGATGCGTGGTCGATGCGAAACGGCTGCTCGATACGATCTCGGCGTGTGAATCTGTTGTGCTCATTTTGACGGGCCATCGACACCTGAACCGCATATCTGCCTACCGGGACTTTCTTATCGCTGACACCTCTTGCCTAATCGGATATCCCTTCGGATTCCGCGAGATTACGCTGACTGACGACGGCTGGTTCAAGAGTCGATTCCACCGCCTGAGGGTGCCCGATGCGATGGACGCCTATCGTGACCGCGATGACGCCGGCGAAGACGCGCACTGGGAAGGGCAACCGCACGATCAGGACAGCGATATCCTGATCCCACGCCTTCATCGTTCTCAACCAAGGTAATTACAGAGGGTTGCCACGGACCCTTAGGGCAAGTTGTGTAGCTGCCAAACTTCGAGGACCTCATTACCATCCAGGACTTTTCCCCGCTTCTTAGATCGCGTTCGTGAGATCTCCGGTGGTATGCCAGTCGGCGCGAGGCTCTCCGCCAATGAATATGGAAGATGATATCAAGTTCGCGGTCCAAGTTGGCGATAACTACAGATACTGGATGGACTAGACCGCGAGAGGAGTTAGCTTCCGTGGATCTTTCGAGATCACATCGCCTTCCCCACGATCCCCGCTCTTGCGCATAGCCGTCGTTACCAAGACAAACAGAACGCATCACGCTCATCCTGGCAGGCGGTCCATGGCTACCCGCCGACTTCGCAAAAGCACTCGTGCCGATGAGTTGACGCGGGGGCCTCGCACTTTTGGAAAGCCTCTTGGTCTAAACGATCTGCTTCAGATCCGCCAGTACTTCCTCGCCGTGCGTCGCCGCCTTCACCTTCGAATAGAC